>NZ_JAKRNI010000036.1 GCF_022346945.1 Microbacterium sp. ACRRU
GGCGGGCGCGTGGGCGGACATGGCGTGAGACACCGCACCGGGGGCGGACGCGAACGCGGCGGACCGCCGCCGCCCGGGAAGGGCGACGCCGGAGGCCGGGAGGAGACGCATGTCAGCGATTCTCGCGCGTCATCGGGCGTCCAGCGCGCGGTTGAGCTCGAGCACGTTGACGCGGGGCTCGCCGAGGAATCCCAGGTCACGGTCGCGGGTGTGGGCGGCGACGAGCGCCTCGACGTCGGAGACCGGGATGCCACGGGCCTCGGCGACCCGCGCGGCCTGGCGTTCCGCGTGGGCGACGGAGATGTCCGGGTCGAGGCCCGAGGCCGAGGCGGTGACCGCGTCGGCGGGGATCGCGCCCGGGCCGTTCAGCGCCTCGAACGCCGCACGGTTCGACGAGATCGACGCGATCAGGTCCGTGTTCTCGGGGCCGAAGTTGGAGCCGCTCGAGGCGGCGGCATCCCACGATGCGGCCGACGGACGCGACTGGAAGTACTCCGGGAGCGCCTGGCCGTCGGCATCCTGGAACGACTGCCCGATCAGCGACGAGCCCACCACGGTGCCGTCGGCGGAACGCACGAGCGACCCGTTGGCCTGGCCTGGCAGGGCGAGCTGGCCGATCCCGGTGATCAGCAGCATGTAACCGACGCCGAGCAGCGCGGTGAAGACGAGCATCGCGCGGACGGCGACGCCGGCGGTACGCAGAGTGGTGCGCATGACGGGGCCTTTCAGAATCCCGGGAGCAGGCTCACG
The DNA here is from genome assembly GCF_022346945.1 of Microbacterium sp. ACRRU. Taxonomy (GTDB): domain Bacteria; phylum Actinomycetota; class Actinomycetes; order Actinomycetales; family Microbacteriaceae; genus Microbacterium; species Microbacterium mcarthurae. Next base: position 751 of record NZ_JAKRNI010000036.1, read on the forward strand.
ACGAGGTCGATGAGCTTGATCCCGACGAAGGGGACGAGGATGCCGCCGAGCCCGTACACGAGCAGGTTGCGGCTGAGGATGCTCGAGGCGCTCGCCGCGCGGTACTTCACGCCACGCAGCGCGAGCGGGATCAGCACGACGATGACGATCGCGTTGAAGATGATGGCGCTGAGCACCGCGGATGCCGGCGATGACAGCTGCATCACGTTGAGCACCGCGAGACCCGGGAAGACTCCCATGAACATCGCGGGGATGATCGCGAAGTACTTCGCGATGTCGTTCGCGAGCGAGAACGTCGTGAGCGCGCCGCGCGTGATCAGCAGCTGCTTGCCGATGCGCACGATGTCGATCAGCTTGGTCGGGTCGCTGTCGAGGTCGACCATGTTGCCGGCCTCCTTAGCGGCCGACGTGCCGGTGTTCATCGCGACGCCGACGTCGGCCTGTGCGAGGGCGGGGGCGTCGTTCGTGCCGTCACCGGTCATCGCGACGAGGTTGCCGCCCTCCTGCTCGCGGCGGATGAGGGCGAGCTTGTCCTCGGGCGTGGCCTCGGCGAGGTAGTCGTCGACGCCCGCCTCGGCCGCGATGGCCTTCGCCGTGAGCGGGTTGTCGCCCGTGATCATCACGGTGCGGATGCCCATGGCCCGCAGCTCGCCGAAGCGCTCCCGCAGGCCGTCCTTCACGACGTCCTTGAGGTGGATCACGCCCAGCACACGTCCCTCTCCCGCGGGCGACAGGGTCGCGACCACCAGCGGGGTGCCGCCGGATTGGGCGATGGCATCCGTTTCGCGCGTCAGCTGGGCGCGCAGCTCGGCGGGAACGGGCGATCCGGATGCCGAGAGCCAGGCCGTGACGGCCGATGCGGCGCCCTTGCGCACCCGCGTGCCGTCGGCGAGGTCGAGGCCGCTCATGCGGGTCTGGGCGGTGAACGGCACCGGCTCGGCGCCCTGCGGCATGTCGGCGACGATCCCCTGCGCGGCGGCGAGGGCGACCACCGACGTGCCCTCGGGAGTGGGGTCTGCCTGCGACGACAAGGAGGCGTACTCCGCGAGGAGGGGCCCACCGACGCCGTGGAGAGGGACGAAGGCCGACGCGCGGCGGTTGCCGTAGGTGATGGTGCCGGTCTTGTCGAGGAGCAGCGTCGTGACGTCGCCCGCCGCTTCGACCGCGCGGCCCGACATCGCCAAGACGTTGCGCTGCACGAGCCGGTCCATCCCGGCGATGCCGATCGCGCTCAGAAGCGCCCCGATCGTCGTCGGGATCAGGCACACCAGCAGCGCGACGAGCACCGGGATCGACACCGGCGACGCGGCGTAGGAGGCGATCGGGTTCAGCACGAGCACCACGACGACGAACACGATCGACAGGCTCGCCAGCAGGATGTTGAGCGCGATCTCGTTCGGCGTGCGCTGCCGTGCCGCGCCTTCGACCAGGGCGATCATGCGGTCGACGAACGTCTCTCCCGGCTTCGAGGTGATGCGCACGACGATCCGGTCGCTGAGGACGCGCGTGCCGCCGGTGACGGCGCTGCGGTCGCCGCCGGACTCGCGCACGACCGGGGCCGACTCGCCCGTGATCGCCGACTCGTCGACTGTCGCGATGCCCGCGATGATGTCGCCGTCGCCCGGGATCAGCTGTCCCGCCTCGACGAGCACGACGTCGCCGACTCTGAGGTCGCCCGAGGGCACGTCTTCCGTGGCGGCCGCGGATGCCACAGGGTCTGCGGCGGAGTATGCGACGACGCGGCGAGCCGTCGTGGTCGTCCGGGTCTTCCGGAGCGTGGCCGCCTGCGCCTTGCCGCGGCCCTCGGCGACCGACTCGGCGATGTTCGCGAAGAAGACCGTGAGCCACAGCCAGATCGCGATGCCCCACGTGAATCCGAACGGAAGGGAGGTATCCCCGCCGCCGAGGAACGGCTCGGTGATCGCGATGAGGGTGGTCAGGGCCGCCCCCACCCACACGAGGAACATGACGGGGTTGCGCCACTGCGACGCGGGGTTGAGCTTCTTCGCGGCGCCCGGGAGCGCGGCGACGATCTGCGCGGCGCTGAACGCGCGGCGTGGAGCGGCCGGGGTCGGGGCCTCGGCGGGTGCCGGGGCGTGCGTGAGCGTGGACATGGTCAGACGAGTCCTTCGGCCAGGGGTCCCAGGGTGAGGACCGGGAAGTAGGTGAGAGCGGTGACGATCACCGCGACGCCGGCGAGGAGGCCCGCGAACTGCGGGCGGTGCGTCGGTAGAGTGCCGGCCGTGGCCGGGACGGCATCCTGTGCCGCGAGGGAACCGGCCAACGCCAGCACGAACACGATCGGAAGGAAGCGTCCCAGCAGCATCGCGACCGCGAGCGCGGTGTTGAACCACGGGGTGTTCGCGGTGAGCCCCGCGAACGCCGAGCCGTTGTTGTTGGCCGCCGAGGTGAAGGCGTAGAGCACTTCGCTCAGGCCGTGCACCCCCGGGTTCCAGATCGAGGTCGTCTCGACATCGTCCCGGATGCCGGGGAGCGCGAAGCTCAGCGCGGTTCCCGCCAGCACGAGCGTGGGGGTGACCAGGATGTACAGGCTCGCCAGTTTGATCTCGCGCGGCCCGATCTTCTTGCCGAGGTACTCGGGCGTCCGGCCGATGAGCAGGCCGCCGACGAACACCGCGATGACGGCGAGGATCAGCATGCCGTACAGCCCCGAGCCGACGCCGCCGGGCGCGACCTCGCCGAGCATCATGTTGATCATCGGCATCATGCCGCCGAGCGCCGTGTAGCTGTCGTGCATGGAGTTGACCGCGCCGGTCGAGGTGAGGGTGCTCGTCGAGCCGAAGAGCGTCGACCCGAAGATCCCGAAGCGCACCTCCTTGCCCTCCATGGCGCCGCCGGCGAGCTGCGGCGCCGTTCCCGCCCCGGCCGTTTCGGCCCATGTGAGCAGGGCAGTGGATGCCACGAAGATCGCGGCCATGACGCCGAGGATCGTGTAGCCCTGACGGTCGTCGCCGACGATGCGACCGAACGCGCGAGGGAGCGAGAACGGGATCACCAGCATCAGGAAGATCTCGAAGAGGTTCGTCCACGGCGCGGGGTTCTCGAACGGGTGCGCGGAGTTGACGTTGAAGAAACCGCCGCCGTTGGTCCCCAGGAGCTTGATCGCCTCCTGGGATGCCACCGGCCCGCCGGGGATCGACTGGGCCGCGCCGGCGAGGGTCGTGGCATCCGTGAATCCGTTCAGGTTCTGGATGACGCCGCCCGCCAGCAGCACGACCGCGGCGACGATCGCGAAAGGCGCGAGGAGACGCACCGTGCCGCGGACGAGGTCGACCCAGAAGTTCCCGATCACGCCGCTGCGGCGGTACGCGAAGCCGCGCACCAGCGCCACCGCGACGGCGATGCCGACGGCGGCCGACACGAAGTTCTGCACCGTCAGGGCCGCGAACTGCACCGTGTAGCCGAGCGTCGTCTCGCCTGAGTACGACTGCCAGTTGGTGTTGGTCACGAACGACACGGCGGTGTTGAACGACAGGGCTTCGCCGGGGGCCTCGAGTCCGAGGGCGAACGGCAGGAGGGGCTGCAGGCGCATGAGCGCGTAGACGAACACGACACCGACGGCCGAGAACAGCAGCACCGACCGCAGATACGCCTGCCAGGTCTGCGCGCCGCGGGGGTCGACGCCGATCGCGCGATACATGACCCGCTCGACCGCGAGGTCGCGGTCGCCCGTGTAGATGCGGGCGATGTAGTCGCCGACCGGACGGTAGGCCAGGCCGAGCGCGACGAGGAGGGTGAGGCTGGTCAGTGCGAGGGACCAGGCGGTTGTGGCATCCATCAGAACTTCTCGGGGCGGACGAGGGCGACCACGAGGTACACCACGGCGGCGATCCCCAGGAGGGCGGCGAGAACGCTCATGCGTTGTCGCCCCCTCGCGGCGCGGCGGCGTCGGAAGCCGGGGGGGCAGGCGGCTGAGCGCCGCGGCCGGGGGTGCGCGCGGAGGGAGCGCCGGGCTGCGGGCCCAGCTTCTCGACCCCCTGGGCGACGAGGGCGACCAGCGCGAAAAGCGCGAGGATCGCGGCGAGGTAGACGACATCGAGCACGATGACTCCAGGTTCGGGAGCTTCCGCGCGACTGCTGTGACGCGGGCGCCGCGGGGCGGCACGTCTGTCGATGAAACTCCCGCGCACCCTGGCGTCCCGCCGTCCTTACGTTTTCCCTACGGTTCGCCCGCACACGCATACGCCGCGCTTACGCGCGCCCCGGCATCGATGGCCTCGCGCGCGGTCGGGCGCGGCGGGGGGCCGCGTCCGAAACGCTGAGTGTCCAAGACACGCGGTTCGCCCGGCCCGGCATCCGCGTGTCTTGGACACTCAAGGGAGGTTGGGGGGAGCACGGCGCAGGGTGCTACTCACTCTTGCTATGTACCGGTACTCAGTGTTACGTTGTTGTGGTAGTCAACATTGAGGAGTAGCGCATGGGTCGACAGGACACCGAAATGCTCAAGGGGGTGCTCGAGGGCGTCGTCCTCGCCGTGCTGGCACGGCGACCGGCATACGGGTACGAGATCACCGCCGACCTGCGCGACCGGGGCTTCGCCGACCTCGCCGAGGGCACCGTCTACGCGATCCTCGTCCGCATCGAGCAGCGGGGTCTCGTCGACATCGAGAAGGTGGCATCCGAGAAGGGTCCGCCCCGCAAGGTCTTCACGCTCAACGACACCGGGCGGGCGCAGCTCGCCGAATTCTGGAACACCTGGAGTCTTCTCGCCGATCGGCTCGAGCAGCTCCGCGACGAAGGGAACTGACATGGCCTGGTACGAGAAGATTATCGGCGACCTGAGCGCCAAGAAGCAGTGGCGCGAGTATCGGCGGCGCCTGGAGGCCCTCCCCGCCCCCTATCGACAGGCGGGCCGGGCTCTCGAGCGGTACGTCCTCAACCTCGGGCCGACGGAAGACAGTGATGCGCTCATCCGCATGGTGACGGATCTGGCCGACCTGCTGGAGCAGGCGGCCGCGGCCGACACCCCCATCCGCGATCTGACCGGCCCGGAGCCGGCCGCCTTCGCCGAGGAGTTCATGGCGAACTACGGCGACGGCAGTTGGATCGGACGCGAACGAGCGCGCCTCGCCCGTTCGATCGACGAGGCGGCCCGCTCGCAGGGCTGACCCGCCTCACCCGCACGCGTCCTCCGGAACCGGCTGGCCGGGGGCGATGGCCTCGTGCGCCCTGCGGCCGGAACGTCACGAGAGGAAGAACATGTCTCCCATCGATACCGGTCCCGCCATCCACGTGCGGAACCTCACGAAGTCCTACGGTGATCTCCGCGTCCTGGACGGCGTCGACCTCGACGTTGCGCGCGGCACGATCGTCGCGCTCCTCGGGTCCAACGGCGCCGGAAAGACCACCGCCGTCCGCATCCTGTCGACCCTGCTTCGCGCCGACGGCGGAACAGCGGTCGTCGACGGGGTGGACGTCGCGGCCCAGGCGGCGAAGGTACGAGAATCCATCAGCCTCACCGGGCAATTCGCCGCGGTCGACGAGGTCCTCACCGGTCGCGAGAACCTCATGCTCGTCGCACGCCTTCGTCACCTGCCGGATCCCGGACGTGTCGCCGACGAGCTGCTCGCGCGCTTCGCCCTGACGGATGCCGCGCGCCGGGCGGCATCGACGTACTCCGGCGGCATGCGCCGGCGTCTCGATGTCGCGATGAGCCTCGTCGGGGAGCCCGCGGTGGTCTTCCTCGACGAACCGACCACCGGGCTCGACCCCCAGGCGCGGCTGGAGGTGTGGGATGCCGTGCGCTCCCTCGCCGCATCGGGCACCACGGTGCTGCTCACCACCCAGTACCTCGACGAGGCCGAGACCCTCGCCGATCGCATCGCGATCCTGCACGGCGGACGGATCATCGCCGAGGGGACGCTGGCCGACCTGCGCGCCCTGTTCCCGCCCGCGACCGTCGAGTACGTCGAGAAGCAGCCCACCCTCGAGGAGATCTTCCTCGCCATCGTCGGCTCGGCCGACCCGCGTCACACGGAGGAGTCATGAGCACGCACGCCCTGTCCGACACCGCGGTCCTCACGGGCCGTTCGCTGCGGCACATCCTGCGCAGCCCCGACACCATCGTGACGACGGCCGTCATGCCGGTCGCCATCATGCTGCTGTTCGTCTACGTTCTGGGTGGCGCGGTCGACACGGGCGGCACGTCCTACGTCGACTTCCTGCTCCCCGGCATCCTGCTGATCACCGTCGCATCCGGGATCGCGTACACCGCGTACCGGGTGTTCCTCGACGTTCGCGGAGGGATCGTGGATCGTCTCCGCTCGATGCCGATCGCGCCGGGGAGCGTCCTATGGGGACACGTGCTCACGTCGCTCGTCGCGAATGCGGTGTCGCTCGCGCTCGTCGTCGGGGTGGCGGTGATCGTCGGCTTCCGGTCGGGCGCCTCGGTCCTCGCGTGGGCGGGGGTCGTCGGCATCCTGATGTCGTACACGCTCGCCCTGACGTGGGTGGCGGTGATCGCCGGTCTCGCGGCCAAGACCATCGACGGCGCCAGCGCCTTCAGCTACCCGCTGATCTTCCTGCCGTTCGTCAGTTCCGCGTTCGCCCCCACCGACACCATGCCGGGGCCGGTGCGGTGGTTCGCCGAGAACCAGCCCGTGACCTCGCTCGTGGATGCCATCCGCGCGCTGCTCGCACAGCAGCCCGTCGGCGCGAGCGTGTGGGTCGCGCTGGCGTGGTGTGCCGGGATCCTCGTCGTGGCGTGGCTCGTCGCGGCCGCGCTGTTCCGGCGGTCGGGGCGCTGACCTCGGCTTCGGTGTCCAAGACACGCGGACCGGGTCGCCCGGCATCCGCGTGTCTTGGTCACTGAACCGGGGTGCGCGGCAGCGGGGCGCCGACGAGTCCCGCGCGGGTCGTAGGGAGATGTCGGCGCGATGACGTCTCGCGGCCGAGGAACCGGCGGGCGGATCAGGATGCCGGAGGGTGCGGCGCCTTGCCCCGGTGTGCGGGCACCTCGGCCACCGGCTGGCCGCCGCGCTGCTGGCCGGGAAGCGGCCGCGACCGTCGGCCGTAAATGAGCTCGGAGGAGTCGAGCAGCCACGGGACGAGCGTGATCGAGACGCCGTGCACGAGCATGAGCTGCTGCGCGAGGCGGCGGGAGCGGCGGTTGTGGAGGATCGACTCCCACCAGTGCCCGACGATGAACTGCGGCAGGTACACCGTCACGACCGAGGACCCGTGCTTCTCGCGGTACGTCTTGATGAACGACGTCACCGGCGAGGTGTAGGTGCGATACGGCGACTCGATGATGATCAGCGGGATGGGCATGTCGTGCTCGGCCCACTCCCTCTGCAGGGTCGCGGCATCCTCCTCCGAGATGGCCACGTGCACCGCGAGGGTCTTGTCGTGCTTGGCGGCCAGCGCGTAGTCGATCGCCTTCATCACCGGCTTCTGCAGGCGGTTCACGAGGATGATCGCCACGTCGCCCGACGAGCCGAAGTGCACGGTGTCATCCATGCGGATCTCGTGCTCGACGTCGCGGTAGTACCGGTTCACGCCGAGCATGAGGGTCGCGAGGATCGGAATCGCGATGAAGACCAGCCACGCGCCGTGCGTGAACTTCGTGATCGTCACGATGATGAGCACGAGAACCGTGAGCGAGGCACCGAGGGAGTTGATCCACAGCCCCGTGACCGCCGAGCGGCGTTCGTAGCGCGCGCTCTCCTGCTGCGCCGCCGCGGGCGAGAGGGCCTGCATGTCGCGGAGCGTACGACGCCAGTGCCGCACCATGCCGACCTGGCCCAGCGAGAACGACACGAAGACGCCGATGATGTACAGCTGGATGAGGGTCGTCAGATCGGCCTGGTAGACGATCAGCACGCCGATGGCCACGATGCCGAGGATGATCATGCCGTTCGAGTACACGAGCCGGTCGCCGCGGGTGTTGAGGGCCTTGGGTGCGTAGCCGTCACGGGCGAGCACCGCGCCGAGCAGCGGGAAGCCGTTGAACGCCGTGTTCGCCGCCAGGAGCAGCACGCACGCGGTCGCGGCCTGAATGATGAAGAACGGGATGCTGCTCATGCCGAACGTGGCCGCCGCCACCTGTGCCATGAGGCTCGGCTGCGGGTTGTTCGCGCAGTCGAAGCCGACCAGGTTGCAGGGGTTCTCGGCGTAGTGCACCCCGGCGAGCAGCGCGAGGGCGGTGAGTCCGACGAACAGCAGGATCGCGATGCCGCCCATGAGGGTCAGGGTCGTCTGGGCGTTGCGGATCTTGGGCTTGCGGAAGGCGGGGACGCCGTTCGAGACCGCTTCGACGCCGGTGAGGGCGGAGCAGCCGCTGGAGAAGGCGCGCAGCACGAGCAGGATCAGCGCGGCCTGTGTGAGCGACTCGGCCTGCACCGCGTAGTCGGCGCTGGAGGCCCGGGGTACATCGCCGAGGAGCGCGCGGCCGAGCCCCACGACGATCATGAGCGCGACCGACCCGATGAAGATGTACGTCGGAATGGCGAAGACGGAGGACGCCTCGCGCACGCCGCGCAGGTTGACGATGACGATGAGGATCACGAACCCGACGGCGATCTCGACGCGGAACGGATTCAGCTCCGGCAGGGCCGAGATGATGTTGTCGACCCCGGATGCCACCGACACGGCGACCGTGAGGACGTAGTCGACCAGCAGGGCCGCCGCCACCACGACCCCGGGGACTTCGCCGAGGTTCTTGCTGGCGACCTCGTAGTCGCCGCCGCCCGACGGGTACGCCTTGATCAGCTGCCGGTAGCTCAGCACGACGACGATCAGCAGCACGACGACGGCCGCGGCGACCCACGGGCTGAACGTGAGCAGCGCCGTCCCGCCGATGAGCAGGATCATCAGAAGTTCCTGCGGGGCGTAGGCCACGGACGACAGGGCGTCGGAGGCGAAGATGGGGAGGGCCATCTTCTTGGGGAGGAGCTGTTCGTCGAGTTTCTCCGACGTCAGGGGCTCGCCGATCAGGATGCGCTTGGCCATCGGCGTCTGTTGGCCGGGCTCGCGACTTTCGTCAGTCACGGCGCGCGACATTACGCCCCCTGCGGGCCGCGCGCAATCTGACGCGCATGTCGTTCATCCCTTGTACCCGGACCGTGATGTTGCGCGGTGAGGGTGCCGCGACTTCCCTAGGATCGCGGGGTGCACAACATCTTCGGGTCGGGGCTGCTGGCGGTCGTCCTCGGGGCTGTCGTGGCGTTTCTGGCTTTCGTGCCGTTCGTGGCGATCAGCTATCGCCGGCGGGGCGGCCTGTCGTTCGGCCGGACCGTGCTGTGGGCGGGCGCGGCGGTGTACTTCTGGGCGATCTGGACCTACACGCTCGTCCCCGTACCGCAGAGCGACGATTACCGGTGCGTCGGCAGGAACCTCCGGCCGTTCGAGTTCGTCGACGAGATCCGCGCCGCTGTCGCGGTCTCGGGGCGGTACCTCACGGATCCGGTCGTGCTGCAGGTCGCGCTGAACGTCCTCCTGTTCGTTCCGCTCGGCTTCTTCCTCCGCGTGCTGGGCGGGCGCGGCATCCTCGTGGCGGGCCTGGTGGGACTCGGGGTCAGCGGGCTCATCGAGACGACGCAGCTGACCGGTGTGTGGGGTGTCTTCCCGTGCGCCTACCGCGTCTTCGACGTCGACGACCTCATCGCCAACACCTCCGGCGCGCTGATCGGGTCGGTCGTCGCCTTCATCGTCCCGAAGAAGCATCGGGGTGCGGACAAGGCACCGGATGCCGAGCGCCCCCGCCCCGTCACGCGAGGGCGCCGGATGCTCGGCATCCTGTGCGATCTGGTGGGGGTCTCGCTGGTCGCGTTCGCGGTCTCGGTGACGACGAAGGCCCTCCTCGAACTGGTAGCGGGCGACCCCGACCGCACCGGAGCGCTGTCGTCGCTGGTGGGAACGATCGCCGCCGCGACCCTGTGGCTCGGGGTGATCCTGGTGACGGGCCGCTCGGTGGGCGACATCGCGACCCGCGTGCGCTACACCGACGGGGTGCTGCCCGGGTGGGTGGCCCGCCCGCTGCGCTTCCTGACGGGCGCGGGGGCCTACATCGTCCTGGACGACCTGCCCGCCCCGTGGTCGCTGTCGGCGTTCGTGCTCGTGGCGGCGACCGTGGTGCTGCTGTTCACGTGGCCGGATGGCCGCGGGCTGACGGGCTGGATCGGCCGCCGGCGCCTCGTCGACGACCGCGCCGGGGTCGTGAGCCCGACGGTGGACGCCGCCTCCCGGGGGTAGGGAGACCCCGGGAGGCAGCGCGGCGTCAGGGTGTCGCGCGGAAGCCGTAGGTCGCCGCGCCCAGCGCTTGGAACTCGGCGGCCGTGCCGGAGTCGAGCACCTTGGTGTTGGTCGTGCTCCCGTCGAGCACGGCGGAGCGGACGCCCACGTTCGCGGCATGGTGGTTCATGGCGAGGTAGTTGTTGCTACCCGACTTCACCAGCACCATCGTCGGGGTCGCGCCCGACGGCAGCACATTCGCCGGGGGGACGTCGAACGAGAAGTGGTTGCCGACGATGGTGTTGCCGCTGCCGCGCACGTGGATGAGGCCGAACAGGTCGTCCTGCGGCGCGGGGACCCCCTGGAACGGCGGGAAGCTCTCGCGGTTGCGCAGGAAGTGGTTGCCGCTGATGAGGTTGTTGTCAAAGGCGCCCTCGGTCGTGACCATCCCGGCGAAGAAGCTGTGGAGGCGGTTGCCGGTGATGTTGTTGTTCGAGCAGTTCTTCAGGTGCACGCTGCTCTTGCCGCGCGGGAAGACGTTGTTCCCCGAGATCAGCAGGCCGAAGTGTCCTTCCGCGAAGATCGAGAAGCCGGTGGGGCCGGCGCCGATGAGGTTGCCGCTGACCAGGCTCGCTTGACCCGAGCCGACGAGTTCGATGCAGCTGCCGCACTCGGCGATGAAGTTGTTCGTGACCGCCAGTGCGTCCGCGCCCGTGATGACGAGGCCGCGCTGGAGGTAGACCATGCCCATGCCGGCGATGCGGACCGAGTCGGTGTCGGTCGTGGAGCGGATGCCGATCTTGCCGTTGGTGTAGCTGTTCTGGTTCGGCGTGAAGGAGACGCCGTCGAGGCAGAAGTCGATGAACTCGATCGAACTGAGGCGGGGGGATCCCGAGCGCTGGATCAGGAACGCTTCGGCGTTGCCGTCGGTGTTCTCGACGCGGATGCGGCTGCCGCCGGGGAAGATCTCCCACCACGAGGACGTGTTGCCGGCGTTGTACCGGATGCTCGAGGAGGTGAAGCCGTGGCCCGACCCCTTGATCTGCAGGTAGCTGATGTCGATGACGGCGCGGGTTTTGAGGGAGTAGTCGCCCGGCGGGATGTAGATCACAGCCCCGGGCTTGGATGCCTGGGAGGGCTGGTTCGTTTTGATGTCGGCGATGATGCTGTTGATCACGGCGCCGATGTCGGTGAAGGCGGTGACGGTGGGGGCGGACGGGATGGTCCACGTCGTCACGTCGTAGATCGTCGAGGGCATGGCGGCTCCTTTGCCTTGTGCTGGGGGGATCAGAGCACGCCGAGCAGCGTGCGGTGGGGACGCTCGGGGAGGCGGGCTGCGGACGCGGCCGCGTCGGCGACGGGGGAAGCCGCGGCGGCGGGCGTCTTCGTCTCCCACGCCCCGACGGCGCCTGCCGCGAGCGAGAGAGCGAGGAAGCCACGCCGGGTCAGCGCGAAGGGCGACGGCGTCGTCGCTCGCTCGCCGCGGGGGCGAGGCGCTTTCGGTCGCAGATGGGACATGTGTTCCTTTCTGAGCCAAATGGATTTGGCATCCGGTATCGAGCCGAGAGTAGGACGAGGGCGCGCAAGGGGGCAAGCGCCAAAAACTTTGGCGGCGCCCCGCGCTTGACGGGGACCGGACAGGCCGTTAGCTTCATGCCAAGACGATTTGCCAAAACGTATTGGCGAAGACTCCCGCCCACACTTTCCCGAATCACTCACGAAGGAGTCGAAGTGATGAAGCTTCGCACGCAGCAACAGGCCGGTCGCGTCCGGCGCGCGATGGGACCGGTCGCCGCCGTGGCGGCCGCCGCCGTCGTGCTCACCGGATGCGGTGCCGGAGGCGGTACCGCCTCGGGCGACGACGGTTCCTCGCTCACGGTCGTCGTCGAGGGGGGCGGCAAGGCCGAGCTCCAGCCGATCGCCGACCTCTACACCGAAGAGACGGGCACCGCCGTCACCCTCGTCGAGCTGCCGTACGACGGTCTGTACGACCGCATCCAGTCGGAGCTCCAGGCCGGCACCCCGTCGTTCGACGTGGCGGCACTGGATGCCATCTGGCTCCCCGCCTTCGCTCCGGGGCTTGCGCCGCTGGACGACCTGTTCACCGACGACGTGCAGGCCGACCTGTTCGACGGCCTCGTCGGTGAGGCGCAGGTGGACGGAACGTTCATCGGCATGCCGGTGTGGACGAACTCCGAGATCCTCTTCTACCGGACCGACCTGTTCGAGGACGCCACCAACAAGGCCGACTTCGAGGCGAAGTACGGTTACGCCCTCGCTGCTCCGACCACGTGGGAGCAGTACCGCGACGTCGCCGAGTTCTTCACGCGCGACACCGACGGAGACGGCACCGTCGACCTGTACGGCACCGACGTGAAGGGCGCGGTCGAGACCGAGTGGCTCGCCACGGTGTCGCAGGCCGGCGCCGAGCAGATGGTCCTCGACCCGGCGAACGGCGACGTGACCATCGATGACGCGCAGCACAAAGAGGCGCTCGACTTCTACGTCAGCCTGCTGCCGTACGCGCCGTCCGGTGCCGCTCAGCTCGACTGGGCGGGGGCGCAGAACCTCTTCTACCAGGGCAACCTCGCGATGATGCGGTTCTGGGGCCACGCGTACCGTCAGACCCCCGCCGACTCGCCGATCAAGGACGCCATCGGCGTCGCCCCCATGATCGGTGGCCCGGGCGGCGTGGCCGGCGTGCCCGGCGCGTGGTACCTGTCCGTTCCCGCTTCGGGAACCCAGCAGGATGCCGCGAAGGACTTCGTTGCCTTCGCCTACGAGCACAACGAGCTCGCCGCCGACACGTCGCTCGGTCTCGTCGCCCGCAAGAGCGCGTTCGAGTCCAAGGCCGACGTGCCCGGGTTCGAGAACTACGCCGCTCTCGTCGAGACGCTCGAGGCGCCGGCATCCGCTCCCCGCCCCGCGACGCCGGAGTGGCAGGAGATCGTCGACTCGGTGCTCGTGCCGATGCTTCAGAAGGCCGTCGAACCGGGCGCCGACACCGCTCAGCTGCTCACCGACGCCAAGACCCAGATCCAGTCGATCGTCCCCTGACGATCCCGCTCGAAAGCACCCCGTGGAGACCATCGCTCCTCCCGCCCGCGACGGGGCGGCCCCGGCCGCCCCGTCGCGGGGCGCGCCGCCGCCCGCGCGCCGCCGCCGCAGCAAAGACGCCGGAGACCGCCGCTTCGCCCTGGCCCTCATGGCCCCGGCCGCGCTGTTCCTCGCCGCGTTCGTCCTGTGGCCCCTCGTGCGCTTCGTCTACGACAGCTTCTTCGAGATCTCGCCGTTCGCGGGTGCCGGCCGCACATTCGTGGGGCTCGCCAACTACGCCGCGGCGTTCGGATCCGAGACGTTCCAGTCGGCGTCGGTGCGCACGGTGGTCTACACGATCGTGGTGGTGGCGGCCGAGTTCGTCCTCGGTCTCGCCGTCGCCCTCCTCTTCACGGCGCTGGGCCGTCGATCGGCGGTGTTCCGCACGATCTTCATGTATCCGTTGATGATCGCCCCGGTCGTCGCGGGGCTCCTGTGGCGCTTCCTCCTCATCGACAACTTCGGCATCGTCAACGAGCTCCTCGCCCGTGCCGGCATCCTGTCCGACCCCAGCCAGATCGCGTGGTTGAGCGATCCGCGCATCGCCCTGTTCTCGGTCGCGGTGCCCGACATCTGGCTGACGACCTCGTTCATCACCCTGGTGCTCTTCGCCGGGCTGCAAAACATCCCGGGCGACGTGATCGAGGCGGCGCGGATCGACGGGGCGCGCTACCCCCGCATCCTGTTCAGCATCATCCTGCCGCTGCTGCGCCCGGTCATCGCCGTCGCGCTCATCGTCCGCGGGATCGACGCGGCCCGCGCGTTCGACATCATCCTCATCCAGACCGACGGCGGGCCGCAGAACAGCACCACGACGCTCAGTCTGCTCATCTACCGCACCATGACGCGGTTCGGCGACCCGGGGCTGGCGAGTGCCATGGGCACGGTGTACCTCGTCGCCATGCTCGCCGTCGCGATCGCGGCCGTCCTGCTCATCTGGCGACCGGGAGGTAGCGCGCGATGAATCCCCTCGAAACGGTCGGCCGCAGCCGAGTGGTGCTGTGGGCGCTGCTCGTCGCCGCCGTCGTCCTGTACGGCTTCCCCTTCCTGTACCTGCTGCTGACGTCGTTCAAGACCCCCCTGGATGCCATCGCGGTGCCGCCCACGGTGCTCCCCGGTGTGTGGACGCTCGACAACTACGTCTCGGCACTGTCGCGCGAGGGCGTCCCGGCAGCGCTCATCAACAGCGTCGTCACCGCGGTGCTCTCCACGGCGCTGTCCCTCGTGCTCGCCGTGCCCGCGGCCTACGCGATCACGCGCTTCCGCACCCCGAGCGGTCGCGTGTTCATCCTCGCGGCGCTGGTGACCCGCATGGTCCCGACCATCGCGGTCGGGGCGCCGCTGATCGAGGTCATGCGATCGATCGGTCTGACCGACACGTCGCTGGGGCTCGCTCTCGCGCACACGACCATCTCGCTGCCCCTGTCGATCTGGCTCATGGCCAGCTTCTTCGAGGCCGTGCCCGACGAGCTGGGCGAGGCGGCCGAGGTCGACGGCTGCTCCCGCCTGCAGGCGATGGTGCGTGTCGTGCTCCCCGTGGTCTCGGGAGGGCTGGCGGTGACGGCGATCTTCGCGTTCCTCGCCTCGTGGAACGAGTTCCTCTTCGCCCTCCTGCTGACCTCGGTCCGCGCGCAGACCACCCCGGTCGTCATCGCGAACTTCCAGACGCAGTTCGGTCTCGATTGGGGCGGGATGACGGCTCTCGCGACCGTCTACTCGGTGCCGGTGATCCTGCTCACCCTGTTCCTGCAGCGGCACATCGTCGCCGGCCTCACCCTGGGCGCCGTCAAGGGCTGACGTGGCATCCGCAGATTTGGAGAACTCCCCGATGGCTCATCGCAGCAACCACTACGACGTGACGCAGTGGCCCCACGGAGACGCCGCGCACGACATCGGCGCGGTCATCAACGACATCCTCCGTGACGTCAAGGAACGTCAGCGCACCACCGACGTCGAAGACGGCGGACGCCCCGGCGCGGTGGTGTACATCCCGCCGGGCGACTACCGGCTGCGCACGCAGGTCGTCATCGACATCAGCTTCCTCCGGATCGAGGGCGCCGGTCATGGCTTCACCTCGTCGAGCATCCGGTTCAACGTGCCCGAGGCCGAATGGGCCGATCTGCACGAGCTGTGGCCCGGCGGGAGCCGCGTCATGGTCGACCTCGCCGACGTCGACGCGGGGGACGAGGCATCCGGAGCAGCGTTCCTCGTGCGGCGGAAGGGCAGCCCGCGCATCAGCTCGGTGGAGTTCAGCGGGTTCTGCATCGACGGGCTGCACTTCACGGCGCCCGGTCCTGATGACAACGCCGAGAACTCGTACGTCAACGGCAAGACCGGGATCTACGTCGAGGATGCCAACGACTCGTTCCGCGTCAACGAGATGGGCTTCGTGTACCTCGAGAACGCCCTGACGATCTACCACGCCGATGCCCTGTCGATCCACGACAACTTCATCGCCGAATGCGGGAGCTGCGTCGAGTTGCGCGGGTGGGGGCAGGCGTCCAAGATCACCGACAACCTGATCGGCGCCGGGTTCGCCGGTCACTCGATCTACGCCGAGAACCACGGCGGTCTGCTGATCACGGCCAACAACGTCTTCCCCCGGGGGGCGAGCAGCGTGCACTTGCACGGGGTGACGCGCTCGAGCGTGACGAACAACCGCCTCCACTCGTTCTACCCCGGGATCGTGGTGCTGTCGGCCGGGAGCTCCGAGAACCTCGTGGCATCCAATCACTTCCTGCGCGATCACGAGCCCTGGACCCCCTTCCTCGGCGTCGAGGGGCGCCACGACGACGCGTTCGGTCTCGTGAACGTCCACGGCGACGGCAACTCGATCATCGGCAACCACTTCTCCGAGGTGGTGGCCGCGTCGCGCGTGCGCCCCGCGGGGACGCCGCCGGTGATCGTGCGGGTGACCGCGGGGACGGGCAACCGCATCTCCGACAACCACGTCGTCGCCTCCGACGTGGATCCCGCGGCCCAGGACTCGGCGTTCGAAGCGCAGGTGGAGGCGCTCCTGTCCACGGCCGACGCTCGACCGTTGCCGGTGACGACGGTGCGCATCGACGCCGGCGCCGATGGCAACACCGTGCTCGACTCCGGGACCGAGGGCGAAGTGGATGCCGACCTCGAACGCAACGCCGTCCGCTTCACTCCCGCCATCCGGCCCTCGCACACCACCACCGCGGCGCAGAAAATGGTACGAACGTGAGGGGGGTGACGATGTCCGAGACGCGGCTGACCGAGAAGACGGCCGGGATCCGTGACGTCGCCGCGCGCGCGGGCGTCTCGCAGACGACGGTCTCGCACGTGCTGAACGCCACCCCGCACACGCGGGTCAGCGAGGACACCGCCGCCCGTGTGCGTGCCGCCGCGGAGGAACTCGGCTACCGCCCCAACCGTCTCGCCCGCGGCCTGCGCACCCAGGCATCCGAGATGATCGGGCTCCTCACGGAAGAGATCGCCACGACCCCCCACGCCGGTCGCATCATCCTCGGCGCCCAGGAAGAGGCGAGTCGCCACAACCTGACGCTGGCGATCATCAACTCCGAGCTCAACCCCGATCCCGAGGTCCCGTCCGGTCAGGTGCAGGCGTTCCTCGACCGGCAGGTCGACGGCATCATCTACGCGACCGTCTACCACGACGAGATCGTCGCGCCGGAGAACCTCGCGGCTCGACCCGCGGTGCTCATCGGCGCGCGCGATCGCACCGGCACCATCCCCGCGGTACTCCCCGATGAGCGCGCCGGGGCGCGGGCGGTCGTCGAGATGCTCGTCGGCCGCGGCCATCGCCGCATCGCGTTCGCCGCGAGCGCCGAAGACGTGCCGGCTACGCGCGGCCGACTGCGCGGCTACCTCGAGGCGATGGCCGAGGCGGGGCTGCCCACCGAGGGACTCGTCGTCGAGGGGAGCTCCGACGCCCGCGGCGGATACGCCGCGACGAACACCCTCCTGGATGCCGCTCCCACGGCGCTGTTCTGCTACAACGACCGCATGGCCATGGGGGCCTATCGCGCCGCGGGGGACCGCGGTCTGGTGATCCCCAACGACCTGTCCGTCGTCGGCTTCGACGATCAGGCTCCGATCCCCGAGAGCCTGTTCCCCCCTCTCACGACCGTCGCGCTCCCGCACTACGAGATGGGCGCGTGGGCGGTCGACGCTCTGTACGCGATCGTCAACGATTCCGCCGAGCGCACGGCATCCCTCCCCCCGGCCCTGTTGCCGTGCCCGCTCGTGGAGCGCGAGTCCGTCGCGGCTCCGCGCGCCTGACCCTTCCGCCTCACTCCCCCCGGGGAGCCTGCCTTCGAGGACCCTTCATGCGCCCTTCCCTGCACTTCACCGCCCGCTCGGGCTGGATCAACGACCCGCACGGCATCACCTTCCGTGACGGCGAGTACCACGCGTTCTTCCAATACGTTCCGGACCGGGTGTCCTGGGCCCCCAGCTGCCACTGGGGTCACGCGAGCGGACCCGACCTGCTTTCGCTGCGCGAGCGGGCGGTGGCGCTGTACCCGGGCGACGGCGACGACGGGATCTGGACCGGATGCCTTGTCGTCGACGACGCGGGGGAGGCGCGCATCTTCTACACCGCGATCACCGAGCCCGACTTCGGCATCGGGCGGGTGCGGGTGGCGTTTCCCGAGGCGGGCCTCGACGGATCGTGGCGGAAGGGCGACGTGCTCGTCACCGTCCCCGAGGACCTGGACCTCATCGCCTTCCGCGACCCGTTCATCCGGCGCGAGGGCGAGAGCTGGCGCATGTTCGTCGGGGCGGCCGGTCGGGACGGCACGGCCATGGCGCTGTCGTGGACCTCGCGCGACCTCGAGATGTGGCACTACGCCGGCGTCGTCCTCGAACGGTCCACCGAGATCACCGAGCCGGTGTGGATGGGCGCGCTGTGGGAGTGTCCGCAGTTCATCGCGATCGACGGCCGCGAGGTGATGATCTCGTCGGTGTGGGACGCCGATGTGCTGCACTACGCCGGTTACGCGGTCGGCGGTTTCGACGGCGAACGCTTCGATGCCGACGGGTGGGGGCGGCTCACCTACGGTGAGGGTCTGTACGCCCCCTCACTGTTCTTCGACGCCGACGGGCAGCCGTGCGTCCAGTTCTGGATCCGCGGCATCGGCGATCACGAAGCGGGCTGGGAGGGTGCGCACAGCGTGCCGTACCGCCTGGGCCGCGACGGTGCCGTGCTCACGGCCGAGCCGCACCCGGACGTGGCGGCGCACCGCGGGCCTTGTGCCGTCGACGGACGAGTCGAGGGTCTTGCGGCCGACGTGGTGTGGTCGGATGCGGACGGATCGCTCACCTTCGCCTCCGGCGGCGGCACGATCGCCACGGTCGAGCGCCGGACCGGTGAGGCCGCGGTGCGCGTCGGGGATCGGGAGTGGACCGTCCCCGCGTCGGGTCCGCTCCGCGTGATCGTGGACGGGCCCGTGCTCGAGCTGTCGTCGCCCGCGGGGGTCTTCACCGCCGCCCTGACCCCCGCGGGCGGCGACCTGCGCATCGAGGCGAGCGCAGGGGCCTGCGAGGTCTACCCCCTGAGCTGAGTGGCGGCCCGCTACCGTAGTCGGCATGGGGGAGCCCCTCTCGGACGACGATGCGCGCATCATCGCGCTCGAGTCCGACGCGGTCCGCGGGCACGCGCTCAAGCTGCTGGTGCTGGAGCCGGGTGCGGCGCTGGATCTCGAGGCCGTCCGCGCGGGTGTGCTCTCTCGCCTCGGCGGGTTTCCTCGCGCGCGGCAGCGGGTCGTGGGTCACGCCTCGCCGCAGTGGGAGGACACCGCGCTCGACATCGCCGCGCACGTACGGCAGTTCCCCGCCGCCGACCCCGGAGAACTCCGGGCGGTCGTGGGACGGCTCATGTCCGAACCGCTCGACCGCGCCCGTCCGCTGTGGACGATCGACCTCGTCGGGCCCCTCGCCGACGGTCGAGAGGCATTGGCCGTCCGCCTGCACCACGCGATGGCCGATGGGATCACGGCCGTCCGTTTCCTGGACGCCGTGGTCTTCGAACCGCACGACGCTCCGGCGCACGAGGTCGGCATCCGCGATCCCGATTCTCGGCCCTCGCGATGGCGGGAGTGGGAACGGATGCCGCGCACCCTCGCGCGCGAACTGGGTCACCCGGGCTCACGGTCGCCGTTCGATCGACCGATCACGGCGCGGCGGGCACTGGCCTTCGCTGACGTGCCGCTGCGCGAGGCCCACGCGGTCGGCGCCGCCCGGACCGACCACGCGACCATCAACGACGTGCTGCTCGCGGTCGTCGGCGGGGCGGTGCGCCGCGTGCTCGTCGCGCGCGGGCATCTGCCGCACCTGAACGCCCAGGTTCCCGTGAGCCTGCACGAGGCGGGAGAGGATGCCGCCGCCGCGGGCAACCGCGACTCGTTCGTCGACATCGACCTGTGTCTGCACGAAGCCGACGATGCGCTTCGACTCGACCTGCTCAGCGCCCAGACCCGGGAGCGCAAGCGAGACCGTGACGCGCGGTCGCTCGCCGACCTGTTCCACGCGCTCGCCGCGGCGGGGCCGTTCGGGGCGGCCGTGCGCGGCTTCGCCGACGGTCCGCGCGCGTTCGCGCTGTCGGTGTCGAACGTGCCGGGGCCGCGAGTCGCCGTCGCGGTGTCGGGTCGGCGCGTCACGCACGTCTACACGTCGTCCGAACCGGCCCCTCGGCACGCGCTCCGCGTCGCCGCGATCTCGAACGACCGGTGGCTGGGGGTCGGCTTCTGCGTCGACCCGACCGCGGTGCCGGGCGTGGAGGCGTTCGCCGACGCCGCGCACGACGCGTGGGAGGCACTGCGGGCCGACGCCGGTCGAGGACTATAGGCTCTCCGCCGGCACCGAGAACGTGTCGCACGCCTCGACGCCCCCTGTGCGCCCGGCGTCGAACCAGCGCTGGCGCTGCTCGCTCGATCCGTGCGTCCAGCTCTCGGGGTTCACGACCCCGCCGGACTCGGCCTGGATGTGGTCGTCGCCGACGGACGCCGCCGCCGCCAGCGCATCCGCGATCTGCTGCGCCGTGGGCGGCTCCAGGTAGGGCGTTCCGTTCTCATCCACCTGTTCTTCGGCGTCGGTGACCCAGGCGCCCGCGAAGCAGTCCGCCTGCAGCTCGGTTCGCACACCGTTGCTCGCGGGACCGGTGCCGTTGTTGGGGTACTGCTCCATCACTCCGATGAGGTTCTGCACGTGGTGGCCGTACTCGTGCGCGAGCACGTACAGCTGGGCGAGCGGACCCGCGGTGGTGTCGAACTGTTCGCGCAGGATCGCGAAGAACGTCGGGTCGACGTACACCGTCTCCTCGGGCGGGCAGTAGAAGGGACCGGTGGCGTTGGACGCGGTGCCGCACTGCGTCGACGTCGACCCGTCGACGATGATGAGCTGCGGTTCGCGATACCCCTCGAGCGTCCTGCCCCAGAACTGGTCGAGATTCAGCGACGCGGCCGCGAGCCGACAGTCGTCGTCGGCGTTGGCATCCTGGCCTGTCTCGCAGTTCGCGATGCGCTCCCCGCCGGTCTGCGGGGCGGCGGCCCCGCCGCCGCCGAGGAGCCCGGTCAGGTCTGTCCCGGTGAAGAGTGAGATCAGCAGCACGGCGATCGCGCCGATACCCACCGCGCCGCCACCGACGGCGGCCACCGTGCCACCCCGGCGTCGGGCCGAGTTCCCGCCCACGCGGGCGTTGTCGTTGAACGTCACGACCGCGACGGTAGCGCGCGGCGCCACGCGGGGAAGGGGGCTTGAAACCGGCGGGTCAGCCGGTCACGCCCCTAAGGCGCCGACAGTCAGTCCAGGAACTCCCGCGCGGCGACGACGAGATTCTCGACCCCGCGGTCGATCGTGGGCTGCATCACGGGGGCGAAGAACGGCGAGTGGTTGGTCGGGATGTCTCGTTCGACCGTGCCGCCGGCCACGGCATCCGCGAACGTCTGAGGGTCCACACCGCCCCAGAACCAGAACACCAGCGGCGCCCCCGACTCCCGCGCGAACCACGACACGTCCTCGCTCCCGGTGAACATGCCGGGATCGACGACGCCGGCCTCACCGAACGCCCGCCGGAACGCGGCCGTCAGGCGGGAGGTGGCATCCGGGTCGTTGATCGTCGGCGGCAGCGAATGATCGACGGAGATCGTCGGCGTCTGTTCGGCTCCGGATGCCTCGGCCTCGGCGCGGACGATCCGCTCGACCTTGCTCATCACGCGCGCGCGTGCCTCGTCGTCGGGGTAACGGAGGCTGAGCTCGAGTTTCGCCTCGGCGGGGATGATGTTGTTCTTCAGGCCCGCGTGGATCGAGCCCACCGTCACGACGGCGACGTCACGAGGGTCGACCTCCCGCGAGACCACGGTCTGCAGGCGCATGACTGTCGCGGCGGCCATGACGACCGGGTCGATCGTGGAGTGCGGACGCGAGCCGTGGCCGCCGCGTCCGTGCAAGACGACCGTGAGCCCATCGGACGCGGCCATCTGCGTTCCCGGGCGCACCCCGATCGTGCCGGCCGGGAGCGGCGTGACGTGCTGTCCGAGAACGATGTCGGGGCGCGGGTACCGGTCGAGCACGCCATCGGCGATCATCGCCTGCGATCCGGCGCCGTACTCCTCGGCGGGCTGGAACACCGCGACGACGGTACCCGACCATTCGCCGGTGGTGGCGACGAGGCGCTCGAGTGCGCCGATCAGGGCCGTGACGTGCATGTCGTGTCCGCACGCGTGCATCACGGGCACGGTGTTGCCCGCGGGGTCGGTGCCGCGGGCGGTGCTGGCGTACGGGAGGCCGGTCTGCTCCTGGACGGGCAGGCCGTCCATGTCGGCGCGCAGCCACACCACGGGCCCGGGGCCGTTGTCGATCCTGGTGACCACGCCGGTCCGGCCGACGCCCTCCTCGACCTCGAGCCCCAGGTCGGCGAGGTGGCGGGCGATGACGCCCGCGGTCCGCGTCTCCTGGAACGACAGCTCGGGATGCGTGTGCAGGTCGGTGTACAGGCTTTCGAGGTCGACACTCATGCCCCCGAGCCTATGCGCCCGCCCCTCCCTCGCGCCCTTGCGG
>NZ_JAKRNI010000037.1 GCF_022346945.1 Microbacterium sp. ACRRU
AGAGACAGCCCACCGACCCCGTCAGCCCCCTCAGCGTCTACGGACAAACCAAAGCCGCCGGCGACGCCATCGTCTCCACCGTCCCCCACCACTACATCCTCCGCACCAGCTGGGTCATCGGAGACGGCAACAACTTCGTCCGCACCATGGCCACCCTCGCCCAACGCGGCATCAACCCCCGCGTCGTCAACGACCAAACCGGACGCCTCACCTTCACCACCGACATCGCCGCCACCATCCACACCCTGCTGGAAACCGGCGCCCCCCACGGCATCTACAACATCACCAGCCAAGGCGAACCCCGCACCTGGTACGACATCGCCCGCGACGTCTACCAGCTCACCGGACACGACCCCGACCGCATCACCGGCGTCACCACCGACGACTACTACGCCGACACCACCGGCCCCATCGCCCCCCGCCCCCACAACAGCGTCCTCGACCTCGACGCGACGGCTTCGTCCGGCGCTCCGCTCGGGAGAGAAGACGATCGGTTGCGCGCCTACCTCGAGCAAGCGTGAACCGCCCTCGACGATCTGTGTCCAGCGGCGGGTGGTACCGCGTCGTGGGGTGGTTCTGGTCACACAGCGCCGTTCGGTATCTCGTCGTCGGTGGCGGCGCGTTTCTTGTCGACGTCGGTCTCCTCGCTCTCCTTCACGACGTCTTCGGTGTGCCCCTCGTCGCGGCCACTCCGACTGCTTTTCTGTTGAGCTTCGCCGTGACATTCCTGCTGCAGCGAACCTTCACATTCGGCACGGAGGCAGGCCTCGCGACCAGTGCCGCCAAGTACACCGCCTTGGTCGCCTTCAACACCGTCGCGACGACCGGCATCGTGGCAGCCGGTTCCGCACTCGGGCTGCCGTGGATCGTCGGCAAGGTCGTCGCTGTGGTGTCCACGACCGTCTGGAACTATTTCGCCTACCGCTTCTGGATCTTCGCAAGGAGAAGTCGTCCCGGGCGGTGACGGCGTTCTCAGCAAGGTCAGGGCTTGTCGGGCCCTTCGACCCCCGTGGTGGCTCGCCGACCTTCCAATGCCTCGATGCGGCGGGTGAGCGCCTCGACATCGGCACGGTTGATCGCCGAGTCCTCGGCGAGTCGACGAATCTCTTCTTCCGCGCGTGACAGCTCCCACGACAAGTGCAGCGCGACGCCCACGAGCAGCACGATCGACAACGCGAAGATGAGATTCGCCGGCACCTCCACACCGAGGAGGTGGGTGAGCTGCACGAGGAGCCCGGGGAAGATCGATATGACCAGCAGGGCGAGGCCGATCAGCAGCCATAGTGTCGCGTACTTTTCGCGAAGCTGCCGTCGCAGGAGCATGACGACGATGATCACCAGGACGAGCACAGCGAAACCCAAGCCTGCGAAGACGATCATGCGCGCACCCCCGTTTTCGCCGCGGCACCGCGCAGCATCGCCAGGGACAGCGCAAACACCGAGCGCAACAGGTAAACGGATGCGCCGAGGGGATTCTGACTCGGTCGCCCAGCATTTCTCGGACGCATGGCCACAGGCACCTGTACGACCGTGAGACCCGCGTGCACGGCGTTCACCAGCGAGTCCACGGTGTCGCCGAGATACTCCGCCGGGTAGTACAAGACATACTGATCGATCGCTCGGGCGTTCGCCGCCCGGAAACCGCTCGTCACATCGGTGAGCCGGGTTCGGGCGATTCGAGAGAGAACGGATGCCAGCATTCGCATCGCCCACCGCCGGGGACCGCGCGCCGAGTAGTCCCCGACCTCGGCGAAACGTGCGCCGATCGAGATGTCGGCGTCCCGAAGCCCGTCCAGAACTGCGGCGATGTCGCGCGGATTGTGCTGACCGTCGGCATCCACTTGGATCGCCCGGACATAGCCGTGCCGCTGTGCGTAGTGAAACCCTGCGCGCATCGCACCGCCCACCCCCAGGTTGAAGGGCAGAGAAAGGACGGTCGCCCCCGCCTCACGCGCCTGGTGGGCGGTGTCATCCTCGGAGCCGTCGTCCACGACCAGAATGTCCCACCCCTCGGGCTGCTCCCGTATCTCCCGAACCGTCGGGCCTACGCTCTCGCCTTCGTTCCACGCGGGAACGATGACCAGAGTGCTCGACCGTGCCGCAGACATCGGCATCATCGTATCAGCGGGTCCGCGTCGCATTCGGGTCTGTGCGGTAACCGCTGAGCGGCGGCTTATAGGATCGCACAGGCCTCCCGCGCGTCCGTGCCGAGGACACGGGGCCAGAGAGACCACTGCACATGCCTTTCTCCCTCCCCCGTTTCCCTCGCGGACGCACCGCGCACATCATCACGGTGTTCGCTGCCGTCCTTGCGATACTTCTGTCCGGCGCCGTGTTCCTGCCGATCGCCTCGGGCGCCGACGAGGCTGCACACTACGTCTACGCCGCGGCGGTCGTCCGCGGGCAGGCGGGGCTCCTGGAGCCGACGCTTCCAGCTCGGCTGGCGAACACGCACCAGTTCGCGACGTGCATCGCCTTCCAACCCGACGTCACGGCGGCGTGCCAGGGGCCGTTGCGCATCGCCTCCACGGCCGAGACCCTGTCGCAGACGAACGCGGGACTCTACAACCCGGTGTTCTACGCGTGGACGGGGTTGGGAAGCCTCATCGTCCCGACCGAGTACGGGCTGTACCTCGCGCGAGCTCTGGCTGCGGTCGTGACAGCGCTCTTCCTGGCGTGGGGACTGTCCTTCCTGTGGCGCACCGCGCGGTCGCCGCTGGCACTGCTCGCCGCCTCGCTCTTCCTCACGCCCATGACGCTGTACGTGGGCATGGTGCTCAACCCCAGCGCCTGGGAGATCGCGACGTTGTTCGCGGCAACGGTGGCGGGATTCGCGGTCGCCTGCGCACCACGCACCACCGGTTGGCGAGAGGAGCACGCTCTTCTCCTCGCCGCATCCTGCGTCCTTGTCGTGACCCGCGGCCTTTCCCCGTTGTTCCTTGCGGTCACCGCTGTCGCCCTACTCCTCGTGGCCGGGCCACACCGCGTGCGCGCTCTCCTGATCGATCGACGCGTGTGGGTAATCGCGGGCGGAATCGGCGCGGTGACCGCCTTCAGCGTCGGCTGGGTACTCGTACACGGCACCAACTATGTCGGGGTGGAGAAACCGGCCACGCTTCGCGACGGAATCAACGGCATCGCGGTCTTCTACTCGAACTACCACGAACAGGTGACCCAGATGTACGGCAACCTCGGCTGGCTCGACCTGCGCAGTCCCAACATCCTCTCCACAGCCTGGGTCCTGCTGCTGGGCGGCGTGCTCGTATTGTGTTTCGGTCTCGCATCGCGGCGGGCGCGATGGGCGATTCTCCTCGCCTTCGCGTCCGCCACGCTCATTCCGGGCGTGCTCGCCGGCCTGCAGTGGTCGGGATACGGCTGGCAGGGGCGCTACACGATGCCGCTCGTCGCGGCGCTCCTGGTCATCGCCGCCCTCGTGGTCGACGCCGGCCCCGAAGCGAACAACCCGGACGCCTCGGTGAGGCGCGTCGTCGGGATGCTGCGGTGGTTGCTCCCCGCCTACTTCGTCACGGGGGCCACGATTACGGCGGTGCGGGCCGCGCACAGGTACCTCGTCGGGGAAACAGCCGGATTCTTCGCATCCTGGCAGTGGTCGCCGCCGCTGGCGGTTCCCATTCTCGGGATCGTGTTCTTTGCGGGACTCCTCCTGCTCACGGCGACGCTGACCGGTCCGCGTTCGAGCAACGAGGGTGCGCGACTCATGGCCGCTCCGAGCCGACACTGACAGGAAGGGACGGCGGCGCGGTGCGCCGCCGTCCCTTCTCCCCTCGGCTCAGGGAACGACGATTCCGCGGCATCCCAGCGGTACCGACAAGCCACCGGTGTTGTCGCTGACGCTCGCGCAGACGTTGTAGGACCCCTTGGCCATCGGGATGCGTTGTTCGAACCCGTGGTTCGGACCGGCAAGGGGGAACGCTGCCGCGACGTCGGAACGGGGAGAGCCGGCTCGCACCGTGTAGGAGGTCCCGTCGACGGCCACGCGGACGTCGACGGCACCGACGACATCCGGGTCGAAAGCCCACCCGCGAACCGTCAGAGCGCCGGGAGACGCGGTCACATCGTCGAGCCTCCCGATGGGTGCGCCCGCCACGCCGGTGACCTCCCGGCATCCGATCGTCGGGTTCGGGCCCGACGTGTTGATCGCGTAGACGCACAGTCGCGACGGACCCACCGGGATGCGCACCGAGCCTTCGAACCCGTGAGAGGAGCCGTACAGGGGGTAGGCCGCGCCGACATCCGGCCGCCAGGTGTCGGCGGTGAGAGCGATGCCCGCCCCGTCCACGTACACGTGAACCGGGATGGGCCGGGCCGTGTCCGGGTCGATGGCCCAGCCTCGAATTGCCGCCGAGGTTCCAGAAACGGTGACCCCGTCGAGGCTCCCGATGGGCGCCCTGCCTTCGTCGCGGGTCCCCACCCCACGGCAGCCCAGGTCGGTGTCCGGGCCCGACGTGTTGACCGCGGACACGCAGATGCGGGACGGGCCGACGGGAATGTCGACGGTACGGGAGAATCCGTGTGCCGCCCCGTACAAGGGATAGAAGTACTCGACATCGGGGCGTTGAGTTTGCGCTGTCACTTTCGTGCTCACGTCATCGACCGAGATGCGCACGCCGATGGGGCGGATCGTGTCCGGATCGATCGCCCATCCGACCACGGTGGCCGTGCGACCGCTCACGTCGGCCGACTCGAAGTTGCCGATGGGTGCACGCCCCTGGTCACCGCCCGTGACGGTGCGGCATCCCAACGTCGTGT
This sequence comes from Microbacterium sp. ACRRU, assembly GCF_022346945.1. Lineage (GTDB taxonomy): Bacteria > Actinomycetota > Actinomycetes > Actinomycetales > Microbacteriaceae > Microbacterium > Microbacterium mcarthurae. The sequence goes on from NZ_JAKRNI010000037.1 coordinate 4,771, forward strand.
TCTCACCCGACGTATTGATGGCGTACGCGCAGACGGTGCTCTGCCCAGCCGGGAGGTCAACGACATCGGAGAACCCGTGGCGCTCGCCATAGGCAGGGTAGGCTCCGGCAACGTCGGGACGGGCGAGATCGGCGGTGATGGCACGGCCAGCCCCCGCGACATAGATATGGACGGGGATACGCCCTGCGGTGTCAGGATCGAGCGCCCACCCCCGCACCCTGGCTGTCAGACCGGCGACCTCGACATCGTCGACATAACCGATCGGCGCGCGCCCGAGGTCTTTCGGAGCGGGCGTCATGATGCTACGACAGCCCAGCGTCGTGTTCTCGCCGCGTCCGGTGTTGACGCCGTACAGACAGATCTGCTTCGCATCGAGCGGGACCTTCAGCGTGGCCGAGTAGCCGTGCGCGGTGCCGTGAACCGGATAGTGGGCAGCCAGGTCGGGGCGGTCACGGTCGGCGAGCAGCGCAGTGCTCACGCCGTCGACATACGCGTGCACCGGGATGGATGACGCCGTATCAGGGTCCAGAGCCCAGCCCGACACCGTCACGGAGCCCGAAACCGCCTTGACCGAGTCGATCGCGCCGACAGGCGAACCGGTGTAGAACGGAACGTCGCGACATCCCATCGACGTGTCTTGACCGCTGCCCGTGTTGAGGGCCGTCAGACAGACCTGCCCGCTTCCCCCCTGGGTCACGGGGATGCGGGCATCGAACCCGTGCCGACTGCCGCTGGCGGGGTACGGACCCAATAGATCAGGCCTGTCGACGTCGGCTGTCACGGTCGTCGCGACCCCGCCGATGTCCACACGCACCCGGATGGGGTCAACCGTGTCGGGATCGATCGTCCACCCCCGCACCTGCACGCCGCCCGGGTACGCATCGACCGCGTCGATGGCACCGATGGGTCGGCCTGCTGCCCGGGTCGAACCGAACCAGTCCGTGTATAGACGCCAGAAGTTGCGGTTGCCGTAGGCCGAGCAGGAGTCACCGGTGCCGTACAGGTTGCGGAGAGCCGCCGCGTTGGGAACGTACGGCGTGTAGATGTACAGCCCCGCCGTCGCCTGGTTCTCGATGTAGACGCGCTGCGTGCCGCAGCTGGTCGTCGGGTTGTAGAGGATGTTGTTCCAGCGCCCGGACTGATAGCCCCACCAGGTGGGGTTGAGGCGGTAGATCTCGAACTGCCGGGCCGCGTAGTAGACCTGGTAGAAGAAGCCCTGGGTCTGGGGGTCGCACGGAGCCGTATCGGGACACCCCTGACCGGTCGCCGCCGAATAGCTCCACGCGGACGGCGCCGTCGACGTGACGAGCGACTGCTCCTTCTCGAGGAGCACCAGAAGCGCCTTCTGGCTGATGCCGCACGAGCGGGCGACCTTGTCGATGATCGTCGACGCGCTCTCGTTGGCGGCTCCGGAATAGCCGTTGCAGTACTTGTCGGCGGGCCGGTTGTCGGTGTTCTGGCGGTAGTCCTTCAGACAGGTGTACCCGCTCCGGCACTGCTTGACCCGCTGTTCCATGAACGCCTGGATCGCGGGGGATCCCATCACCGCCCCGTCGTAGAAAAGGGCGTCGTCGATGATGTTCCCGGGGTTCCAGTCCGCGGCGTTGGCGGCGGAAGCGGATGCCACCGGCGCCACGGTCGCAGGCAGGGCGACCGGGACCGCGACGAGCAGCGCCACCGCGCAGACCCACGCCGCGAGGACGGCGACGGCCGCGCGAGGCCGCGACTGCGCGGTCACGGGGCCGGCTCGACCGTGGACACGGCCGACTCGGCGCGCGTCGACGGCGAGTCGTAGCGCACGCGGAACTGCACATCGGACATGGCGCCGTCGACGGGCATCGACATGACCCCGCAGTAGGTGACGTCGTTGCCCTCGGCGCCCGTCACCGAGACCGTGCGGTCGGTACCGACGAGTTCGAGCACGCAGGTGCCGTCACCCTCCGACACCGCCGGCACCATCGCCGTCACCTGGAGCTGTCCGTCCAGCACTTCGGAGGTGACGATGAGGACATCGCCCGTGAACGCCGTGACCGTCGGACTCGGAGCCACCGTCGCATCGGGGGATTCCGTCGGCGTCGGCGTCGGTGAGAGTGAGACGGAGGCCGACGCGCTCGGGCCGGCCGTCGAGGCGGCCCCTCCGACCGGCGTGGCGCACCCGACCAGCATTAGCAGCGGCACCGCCGCCACCGGAAGAAGCCACAGCGGCATCCTCCTCGTCGAGAGTGGGCGCGGGGCGGCGTTCAGGGGGCTCACGCGATCATTGTGCGGGGCGGCGAGCCGGATCGTCGACTGCCACGCCGCGAGCTATCAGCCGCGGTCTGCGCGTCGGCGCAGCCGGCGGAGCCTCGACCACACCGGCTGGTGGGCATCGATCTCCCGTCGGACGTCCTCGCGGATCTCGTCGCGCAGGCGTCCGGCGAGTTCGTCGATGCGCTCGTCGAACCGCGCGAGGACCTGCTCCTGGAGGGCTGCGATGTACAGCGGAAGCCCCTCGCCCTCTCGCCTCGTCCATTCCGCGAGCGCCCGATCCCGCACGACCGCGTCATCGTGGAGGTGTGCTTCCGCCAGGGCGAACATGCTGTTCGCGGCGACGCCGGTGGCATCCGGTCGTTGCGTCCAGAAAGCCAGCGGTTCCCCCGCCAGGAATCCGAAGCCGCCGTGGGCGAGCACCCGCAGGTAGAAGTCCCAGTCCTCGACGGCGTCGAGCGACTCGTCGTACCAACCGACCTCGTCGTGCACGGCGGAGCGGTAGAGGACGGAGATCGGGACCGCCCGGTTGACGCTCATCATCTCCGTAAGCGAGATGCGCTGCATACCCGCCCAGAACGGGGCACGACCCACTTCCAGCCAGTGTCCGTCGCGTTGCTCCTCATAGACGATCTCGGTCGTCACCGAGACTGCGAAATCAGCGGGGTGGGTGTCGAACCAGGCGAGGGTGCGCGCGAGGAATTCCGGATGCCAACGGTCGTCATCATCGTGCAGCACGACGAATTCCGTTCCCGCGGCGCGCACCCCCGTGTTGGCGGCGACACAGCGGCCCCCTTCGCCCGGCACGAGGTGCACGACTTCGGCGTCGACATCCGCAGCGGCGACGACGTGATCGACTTCGCCGGGGTCACCCCCGTCATTGACCACCACGACGTGTCGATCCGCGAACGTCTGGGCGGCGATGTCATCCAGGGCGCGTCGAAGAAAATCGGGACGCCGGCGTGTACGGACGACGATTCCGACGCGCGCGGTCATGGCTTCGAGCATAGGGGCGCGCTCACAGCTCCGCGTGCAGCGCCCACACCCGGTCGGCGCACGACTGCCACGCGAAGCCCTTGGCCCGGTCGCCGGCGAGCACGCGCAACCGCTCGGCGTCTTCCCCGAGGGCGCGGGCCACCGCTCCCCCGAGTTCGTCGGCCTCGGCATAAACGGCGGCGTCGGCGAGAACTTCCCGGTGCACCGCCGTGTTGACGGCGACGATCGGCACACCGACGGCGAGGGCGTCGACGGCGCGCCACGGCCAGTCCGTTCGAGTGCTGGGGGCGATGAAGACGGCGCCGTGCGAGAGCACGGCGGCACGGTCCCACTGGTCGAGCGACCCGCGCGCGTGGACGCGGGCTTCGGAGATGCCTGCCGCCGACGCGATGTCCGCGACGGCGGGCTCCTCCCCTTCGGGAACGTCGATGACCACGACGTCGCCGGTCCACCCCGCCGCGGCGACGCCGGCGAACGCCGCGGGAAGCCCGTCCGAGGCGGCCGCACCCCCGGCGATGCTTAGGAACGACGTCGGCAGATCGAGGGCGCGCAGCCGCCCGACGGCATCCGACGGCGCGCGGAACCCGGTCACGGGCGCCCCGCCGATCACCCGGACCTTGGAGACCAGCTTCGCCTTGGCCACCTCGGCCAACCGCTGCGCCATCGCGTGCGTGGGGACCACGACGGCATCCGCGTGCTTGCCGACGCGCGACAGCAGAGCCCGCTGGGCGAGCACCTCGGCCTTGGGAAGCTCGTCGGGCGTCTCCCACGCGCGCAGGTCCCACAGCGTGACGACGATCTGATGCGTTTCGTTGACGCGATCGTGGCGCACGAGGGGCGCGAGGGGCGTCGGCGAGTGGATGAGGCCGCGCCCGATCCCGGGGGCGACACCGAGCTGCCAGGATGCCGCGAGCTCGCGGCGGCGCATCGACAACCGCGTCTCGCCCGACAGTCCGCTGATCCCGGAGTCGTCGGGAAGCCCCGGCGAGGGCACGATCGCGGCGACGTCGCAGCCGCGCGGTGCGGTGTCCACGAGCGCTTGCGCGAGCGAGGACGAGGCCTCGGCAAGGTCACGGGACGTGGGCGTGACGAGCTGGTCGAGGACGACACGAAGTGTGACGGTCACGGAGCAGGTTCCTCCGTCTCGGTGGGCGGGTGCAGTGTGTCACGCACCATCTGCTGGACCTGGGCGTAGTCGGGGTCGAACTCGTCGATGCCGCCCTCCGGAGTCAGCTCCAGGGTGCTCACGGGCTGATCCTTCGCCTTGAGCGCGAGGTCGACGAGCGTGGGGGCGATGAGGCCCTGCGGGAGGTCGGTCTTCACGATGGCCGTGCCGGCGGCGGCGACCTCCTGGAAGCGCGTGAGCACGGTCTGCGGGGTGGCTTGAGCGAGGATCGCCTCCTGCAGCTGCCGCTGACGGCGCATGCGGTCGAAATCGCTCGTGGTGTACCGCGAACGGGCGTACCACTGCGCGGTGTCGCCGTCCATGTGCTGAGGGCCGGCCTCGATCCAGCCGAACGCCCAGTCGTCGACCGGTTGACCGTCGTAGGCGGGGCCGCCCTTCGGCAGTCGCTCGTCGACGGTGATGTCGACACCGCCGAGCGCGTCCACCACGTCGGCGAAACCCTTCATGTCGATGAGCACGTAGTACGGGATCTGGATGCCGAGGATGCCCTCCGCGGCATCCTTCGTCGCCTCGATACCCGGCTCGGAGCCGTTCGACTCCGCGTCGGGGTAGAGGGCGTTGCCGTCCTGGCAGATCTCCACCTCGGTCCGGAGCTGGTTGATGCCGCTGCCCCACCCGCACGTGGCGTTGGCGTATCCGGTGTGCCCGTCGGGGTACTGGTCCTGCAGGGGGCCGGGAGCGAACGGGAAGTGCGGCATGTCGCGCGGGATGCCGGTGATCGTCACGGCACCGGAGGTGGCGTTGACCGAGACCACCGAGATCGAGTCGAAGCGCATCGAGTCTCGCCCTTCGCCGGAGTCGGCGCCCAGGAGCAGGATGTTGTAGTAGCCGTCCGACGGGGGGACCACCGGCGCGGACTCCGCGAAGATCGACGCGAAGGCGTCTCTGGTCGTGCCCGCCGCCTGCGCGGCCCAGGCGGCCCCCGAACCCGAGACCACCAGCAGCGCGATCGAGACGAACGCGATCGCGAAGCGGGCGAGAGGACCCGTGCGCACGAGCCGCACCAGCCGCAGCGTGTCGATCGTGAGGACGATCCAGAGCACGGCGTAGCCCACGATCACGATCTGCACGATCGTCAGCGGCAGCCACCGGAACCACGACAGGAAGTCGGGGATGAACGACCCCGTGGCCAGGGCGAACAATCCGCTCGGCCAGAGGAGCGCGCCCAGCCCGGCCAGAAGGAGCGCCGTCCACAGGAACAGGGTGGCGCCGAGGCCGAATCGGCCGAGTCGGCGATTGCCGGCGAGCACCTGAGCGGACCCCGGAACGAGGAAGTTCAACAGTACGAGCCACCAGCCGCGACGGGTCATGACCTGGCGGGAGGAGACATCCGGGTTGCGCAGGGGCCGCGACTCGACGAGAGGCTGGCGCGTGCGCGGACGCGGGGGTGCCGTCACGCTCACAGGGAGTCCTTCAACCGGCGGTTCTTCTCCTCCACCTGCGCCTGGAGATCAGCGGCGTACGCTTCCACGCGATCGCCGAGGGCGGTGTCGGTCGCCCCCAGGAGGCGAGCGGCCAACAGTCCGGCGTTCTTGGCGCCGTTGATCGACACGGTCGCCACGGGGATGCCGGCCGGCATCTGGACGATGCTCAGCAGCGAGTCCAGCCCGTCGAGGGTCGACAGCTGCACGGGGACTCCGATGACCGGCAGGGCGGTGACGGAGGCCAGCATTCCGGGAAGGTGGGCCGCGCCTCCCGCGCCGGCGATGATCGCGCGCAGTCCGCGGGCACGGGCGTCGCGCCCGTAGCGGATGAGCTTGTCGGGCGTGCGGTGGGCCGACACGACCTCGACCTCGTGCGGGATGCCGAACTCGGTCAACGCCTGCGATGCGTCGCTCATCACGCGCCAGTCGGAGTCGGAGCCCATGACGACGCCGACCACGGGCGTCTCGGAGGAATGCAGCGGCCGGGTCACCGGTCCAGGCTAGAGCGGTCCGCTGGAAGATCCCGGAGCGGCACGCTCAGGCGAAGAAGGCCGCCGCCGCGCGGCCCTCGTACACGACGTCGTCGAGGTCGTCCCCCGAGACGTTGACGTGCCCCACCTTGCGGCCCGGACGCGGGTCCTTGCCGTACGTGTGGATCTTCGCCGTCGGGTGCGCCGCCATCGCGGGGGCGAAACGCTCGGTCAGACCGCCTTCGGCCGGTCCCCCCAGGATGTTGATCATGACGCTCCACGGGGCGATGGCATCCGTGGAACCGAGGGGCAGGTCGAGCACCGCGCGAAGGTGCTGCTCGAACTGACTGGTGACCGCGCCGTCCTGGGTCCAGTGCCCGCTGTTGTGGGGGCGCATGGCCAGCTCGTTGATGAGGATGCGCTCATCCGAGGTCTCGAACAGCTCCACCGCGAGCATGCCGGTGACACCGAGTCCCTCGGCGACCGCCACTCCGATCTGAGCGGCCGCGCGCTCGAGCCGCTCCCCCGCGCGGGGGGCCGGCGCGATCACTTCGGCGCAGACACCGTCACGCTGGGTCGTGGCCACGAGCGGGTACGCACGCACCTCGCCGGAGGGGCGGCGAGCGACCTGCTGGGCGAGCTCGCGCGTGAAGTCGACGAGCTCCTCGACCAGCAGCGCCCCGCCGCCGGCGTCCTCGGCGAGCGCCGTGAACCAATCGTCGGCCTCGGTCGCGGCCGACACCACCCGCACGCCTTTGCCGTCGTAGCCGCCGCGCGGGGTCTTCACGACGGCACGGCCGCCGTGCGCGTCGAGGAACTCCTGCAGGGCCGCCTGGTCCGACACCGCTGCCCAGTCGGGCTGCGGCATCCCGAGCTCGGCCATCCGCGCACGCATGACGAGCTTGTCCTGTGCGACGGCGAGCGGCGCAGGGCCCGGGTGCACCGCGACACCGGCGTCGACGAGGGCGGACAGCACGTCCTGGGGCACGTGCTCGTGGTCGAAGGTGAGGACGTCGACATCCCGGGCGAATCGGAGCACGGTGTCGGCGTCGCGATAATCTCCCACGGCCGTGGCCGCGAGCGCCGCCGACATGCCCTCGGTCTCGGCGAGGACGCGGATCTCGATCCCGAGTTCCTCGGCGGGCGCGATCATCATCCGCGCCAGCTGTCCGCCACCGACCACTCCGACTCGCAGCGCCATGCCGCTCCTTCCGTCCCGTCCATTGTGGAGGACGGTTCCTCGACCCGCGACTTCGGCCGGCCCGACCCGCGGGAGGAGGGAAAGGTCAGTCGACGGGGCCGGATGCCTTCGCTTGCGAATCGCGATGGGCCAGGATCTGGTTCACTTCGACCTGATCCACGAGCGTCTCGTGCACCAGCACGGCGTGCGGCACGTTCTTCAGCCGCATCGGCGGCTCCACCCCGTTCGACAGCGTCAGGGTGCCCGCACCCCACAACCGCTGCAGGATGCCACGACGCATCTGGATCGCATACCCGCGCACGTGCGAGATGTCGCGGCTGCTCGACCCGAAGAGGCCCGATCGCTCGATGACGCGCCGCGTCGTGATGGTCCAGGTCCGCGAGAGCCATGACAGGTAGGGCACCAGGACGAGCAGCACGACGGCGGCGCCCGCAGCGGTCAATAGCATCCAGTTCTCGAAGGGCGCGGGAAGGTTGTCGTAGAAGAACGTCGTGGCGCCTGCCACCGCGATGAGCACCAGCGCCGACCAGAACAACCGTCGCGCGTGGCCGCGGAGCCGTGCGATGCGCCGTTCGGGCGCCGCGGAACCCGGTGCCGGCGTGCGCGGGCGGCCTCCGTAGCTGGTGGGCTGAGTCACGATCTCATTCTGCGGGGCGCAAGGCCCCACCGCCTCCCGCACACGCGGGCGGCGAGCGGGTCAGCGTACGTGCACGACGTCGCCGGCGGAGACGACGGTCTGGATCGTCCCGGATACGACGACCAGCCGCCCCTCGGCATCGAGTCGTTCGGCGCGGCCCTGAAGGGTCGTGCCGTCGGGCATCGCCACCGACACCTCACGCCCGACGGTGGCACACTGCTTCTCGATGTCGCGATGCACCCGCTCCGCCTCGCCGTCCGACAGGGCGGTGAGGAGCCCCGCGAACGCCTCCAGGTAGTCCGCCAGGAGACGATCATCGTCGACGTCGACGCCGATCGCCGCGAACGACGTCGCCGAAGCCACCGGCAGGTCGGCGCGGGTCATGCGCGTGTTGACCCCCGCCCCGACGACGACCGTGTCGAGCGAGCCGGGCACGGCCTCGGCCAGGATGCCGCAGATCTTCCCCCCGTCGACGAGCACGTCGTTCGGCCACTTCAGCTCGGCCGTCGATCCGTGGCCGCGCAGGCGGGCATTCACCGCGCCGGTCATGGCGGCGCCCGCCGCGAGAGGGATCCACCCGCGCATCGAGACGGGTATGCGGCCGGCGTCGACGACGACCGACACGGCGAGCGCGGTACCCGCGGGAGCGACCCAGGTGCGGTCGAGACGCCCCCGACCCGCGCGCTGATCGTCGGTGACGAGCAGGGACAGGTGAGGCCACCCGGCCGGGTCGGCGACGACCGCCGCGACGACGTCGGCGTTGGTGGATTCAGTGGTCTCGACGAGCTGAACCCGCGGGCTGATCGCGGCGGTGAGCGGGTATCCGGCAGAGGGGATCGGCATGCCCACACCCTAAGCAACGGCGGGTTCTTCGGCATCCGCTTGCCTTTTGCGCGACACGCGTTCCGCCGCCGGGGTGGATGGATGCCACAGCGTCACGCCGTCGCACTTGTGGGCACCCTCCAACATCGGCGGGGAACCGGTCGCTAGGGTGGAAAGCGTGACCGACCAGCCTGATCTCTCCACGACCGCCGGCAAGATCGCCGACCTGCGCACGAGGTTCCAGGAGGCGGTCGTCGACGCCGAAGCCGCCGCGCAGACGAAGCAGCACGCGAAGGGCAAGCTCACCGCCCGCGAGCGCATCGAGATGCTGGTCGACCCGGGCTCGTTCGTCGAGCTCGACGAATACGTCCGCCACCGCACCTCCGCGTTCGGCATGGACAAGGCACGGCCCTACGGCGACTCCGTCGTCACGGGCACCGGCACGATCCACGGGCGTACCGTCGCCGTCTACGCCCAGGACTTCTCCACCTTCGGCGGTTCGCTCGGCGAGGTCGCCGGCGACAAGATCATCAAGGTCATGGAACTCGCGCTGCGCAGCGGCATCCCGATCATCGGCATGCTCGATTCCGGCGGCGCCCGCATCCAGGAGGGTGTGGTCGCGCTCGGCAAGTACGGCGAGATCTTCCGCCTCAACACCGCCGCCTCGGGTGTCATCCCGCAGATCTCGATCATCATGGGACCCGCCGCCGGCGGTGCCGTCTACTCCCCCGCCCTCACCGACTTCGTCATCATGGTCGACAAGACCAGCCAGATGTTCGTGACCGGGCCCGACGTCATCAAGACCGTCACGGGTGAAGACGTCGGAATGGAAGAGCTCGGCGGCGCGCACACGCACAACACCCGTTCGGGTGTCGCTCACTATCTCGCCGAGGACGAGGACGACGCGCTCGACTACGCCCGCACCCTCATCGGGTTCCTGCCCGACAACAACCTCGCCGAGCTGCCGCTGTACGAGACGCCGTTCGAGTTCGAGACGACGGATGCCGATCGCGCGCTGAACAGCGTGATCCCGGACTCGCCGAACCAGCCCTACGACATCCACACCGTCATCGACGGCATCGTGGACGGCGCCGAGTTCCTCGAGGTGCAGCCGCTGTTCGCGCCGAACATCGTGATCGGTTTCGGTCGGATCGAAGGACGCACCGTCGGCATCATCGCCAATCAGCCCTCGCAGATGGCCGGGACGCTGAACATCGACGCCGGCGAGAAGGCCAGCCGCTTCGTGCGATTCTGCGACGCCTTCTCGGTGCCCATCGTGACCCTCGTCGACGTGCCCGGATACCTCCCCGGCACCGACCAGGAGTGGACGGGAGTCATCCGTCGCGGCGCGAAACTGCTGTACGCCTACGCCGAGGCGACCGTGCCGCTGGTCACGGTCATCCTGCGCAAGGCCTACGGCGGTGCGTACATCGTCATGGGCTCCAAGCAGCTCGGCGCCGACATCAACCTCGCCTGGCCGACCGCCGAGATCGCCGTCATGGGAGGCCAGGGCGCGGTCAACATCCTCTACCGCGGCGAGATCAAGCGCGCCGAGGAGGCGGGCGAGGACGTCGCGGCCGTGCGCACCCGGCTGGCGAACGAGTACACCTACAACGTCGCGTCACCTTTCCTCGCGGCCGAGCGGGGCGAACTCGACGGCATCATCGAGCCCGCACAGACCCGCGTCTCGATCGCCAAGGCGCTCCGCGCCCTCCGCAACAAGCGGGCGAGCCTCCCCGCCAAGAAGCACGGGAACATCCCGCTGTGAGCGACGCCCCCTCCCCCGAGGACTCGCCGGAGACCGTCGCGCGCGTGGTCCGCGGCACCCCGACCCCCGAGGAACTCGCCGCGGCCATCGTGGTCGTCGGTGAGGCGTACGCGCGTGAGACGGCGGATGCCACAGCCCCGGAGACCACACCCCGGTCGCGGTGGGAGCTGTCGGCGCGCAGTCTGCGGGCCCCGCTGAACCGCGACGCCGGCTGGTACGGATTCACGGGCTGAACTGTCCCCCGAAATACCTACAGACGACGAGCGCTCCCTCGCCAATACTGGAGGAGCTGGAACGCATCACGCGTTCGGTCGGTCCGCTCCTTTGAGCCGGTTCCGGCCACGCGAACGGTTTTCGGGTAGCCGTTCGCATGGGTGAGGGGCAGGCATCGCCGCCCCTCACCCCTCATTTTTCGCACTCTTCCCCGGATGCAGATACCCGAGAAGGCCCCCGGCGGCGTCGCGCCCCGGGGGCCTGGGTGTGTCACCGCCCGGGCGTATCGCTGAGCGCACCACCCGCGGAGGGCGTCGGCTCGGCCCTCCGGCGCCGGTCAGCTCGACCGACGGATCTCGCGCCACAGATCGACGTCGTCCTCGTCGGCACCCGCTCCGGCCGTGCCCGTCCGACCGACAACGGTCACGGCCACCTCGTCGTGGGGCGACGTACGGATGATGAGGCGCTCGGAGGTCGCCTCTCGCAGGATGCCGGCCAGCTCGGCGCGGATGGCATGGAGGGCCGTCGCGGGGACTCCCTCGAGGCCGCCCTCGTCGAAGAGCATCACGATCGTGCCGCGCCGTCGTGCCGCGTCAATCTCGGCCCGGACTCCGTCGTCGAGGAGACGGGGACTGCGCAGTTCGTCTCGCAGGCTCTGCTCGGCCAGACGGGCCGCCTGCTTCTCACTCGGCCGAAGGTTGCCGCCCGTCTCGATCGTGCGACCGAGCACGGGCCCGGCCACGTGCAGGGCGCGCTGCACGTGCAGGCGCCGCTCGCGCTGTCGGCCGCTCTGCGACGCCTGCCACGCCGACGCCGCCTGCTGGAGCTCCGACAGCTGCTCGGCGTCGCGAGCCACTCGATCCAGCGCGAAGGTGATCAGCTGAGCAGCGGCGACCCACACAAGGGAGCCGACGAGTCCCAGGGAGAGGGCCGTCAGAGGACCGAGCCAGACCGACGCCGACAGCACGAGCACACCCGTGCCGATCCACGCCACGATGGGGCGACGGCGAACCATCACGATGGTCATGAGCGCGCCGACACCGCCGATCACCCAGGTGACGAACGGCTGATCGCGGCCGACCGCGTCCACCGCGGCGAAGGCGGCGTTGGGCACGACGACCGCCGCCAACAGCGCGAGCGCCACCGCCCACCGGGGCGGAGCGATCCCCCTGTCGACGACGGATCCGTCCGGGCCCGCAACGCGACGCCGAGTGGGAAGCAGGATCCACAGCCAGGCGATGGGCAGGTAGATCACGAGGGCGGCGATGAGGAGCCATCCCCGCTCGACGGTCTCGGGGAGCGTCCATAGGAGGCTCCGAGCCGAGAGATATGCCGTGAAGGCCAGCGCGATGCCGGAGAGGATGGAGCGGACGGTCACCAGCGGTCCCCGCTCTCCCACTCGAGGGTCACCGTGGTGCCGGCCGGCGAGGAGTCCACCATCGACCGACCGCCGACGGCGGTGACGCGCGCGATGATCGAGCCGCGGATCCCGAGCCGGTCCGCCGGAATCGCGTTGACGTCGAATCCGCGACCAGCATCACGCACGCGGATGAGCACGCCGCCCGGCTCGGCCGACCCGGTGACTTCGACCGAGAGCGCTCGCGCCTCGGCGTGCTGCACGGCGTTCGCGACAGCCTGCATCGCGGCCAGCACGAGGGCTCGGGCGACCCGACCCGGCACTCGGGGCGTCCCCTCCTGCACCCTCCGCGTGACGGTCAGCTCCGCGCCGAGGTCGCGCGCCGACGCCTCGATGTCATCGGCGAGGGCCATGGCATCCATGGGTTCGTCGCTTCCCTCGAGCGCGTCCTTCTCGGCATTGGCGAGCCGGGTGAGTGCTTCGCGCGCCATGCTCACCGCGAGAGTCCGCTCGCGGGGCGTCGCCGCGCGCTCGGCGGCCAACAGAGCACCGAGCACACTGTCGTGCATGAGGGCCGCCACCGCGACACGCTCGTGCTCGGTCGCGGCGGTGGCCGCGGCTGCGGCGTAACTGGCGACCGCGCGGGCCCGCGTCTCGTCGACGTTCGCCGCGATGGACCGGTACATCCAGGTCAGGGTCACCAGCACACTGCCGAGCAGGAGGGCGAACGACACGTCGAGCGCCACGGGCAGCAGGAACTCCGGCCGTCCGCCCGCCTGGAGGAGCCGGACGACGCCGAACAGCAGGGGGGCGGCGACCGTCCACGCCACCTGCAACGGAAGGGGGAAGGCGACGACCGTCGCCACGGTTGCGACGTTGATCAGGTAGAAGATCCACGGGTTCTCGGTCGGCGAGGGCGCCTGCCCTCCGCTCGTCGCCACGGGCCACAGAGCAAGCGCGACCATGAACAGCACGGCGAACAGACCAGAGAAGACCCGCGCGAAGCGGTTGACGGCGCACGCCACCACCATCGCCACCAACGGGACGAACACGCCCACCACCAGCGGCAGGTGCCAGCCCGGCGCCTCGTCGCTCGGCCCGAAGGCGGCGATGAAGGCCTGAACCCCCAGGACCAGACAGGCGGGACCGACCAGCAGCGTGATGACGCGCTCGATCCGCTTCTGCGTGAACGACCCGGGGTCGTCGCTGGTCTCGCGGGTGTGAGGGATACGCCCCCACGCCTCGTCGAGAACGGAGCGAGCGACGTCAGGCATCGCGGGGGGTCTCGGGCGTCTCGTGGAGGATGCCGTCCTCCATCGCGCGCCGCAGGAGATCGACCTTCGTCGGGGCAGGACGCCCGACTTCGACGTACTTCACGCGCACGCGGGTGATGTTCTCTTTGGCGGTCGAGTAAGCCACGCCCAGGCGCTCCGCCACGGCCTTCAACGGCAACCCGGCGGCATAGAGCCGGAGTACTTCACGCTCCCGCGCGGACAGCTGCGCGTCGGCGAACGCACGATCGCCCTCCACCGCACTGGCCCACTCGACGTTGTCCAGCAGCTCCCCCCGCGCGACGGTGTCGATCGCGGCGAGCACCTCATGGGTGGGAGAGGACTTGCTCACGATGCCCGCCGCGCCCGCGGCGAGCGCCTCGCGCACGGCGGCGGGGCGGTCGGCGACGCTGTGGATGATGACGCTCGATCCGTCGCGTACGACACGGTCAACGTTCTCGGACACGGTCGTTCCGTCGCCGAGCGTGAGATCGAGCACCACGACGTCGGCGGGGGCCTCGCCCGCGCTGCGGCGCCAGTCGAGATAGGCGGCGACGTTCGCGCCCGAAGAGACGACATGAAACGACTCGGTCTGGGCCAACGCCGCCTCGAGACCGAGTCGGACCGATTCGTGGTCATCGATGAGAGCGACGCGCGTCATTCCCTCATCGTAACGGCGCGACCTCGTCCGGATACGGTGTCCACACCCCCGGTCGGCGGGTCATCGACGCAAGGCGACGACCGCTTCGACGTGGTGCGAGTTCGGGAAGAGATCGAGACCGTGGACGCCGCCGTCGACGCGGTACCCGTGGTCGGCGAACGTGGCGAGGTCGCGCGCGAGCGCGACGGGGTCGCACGCGACGTAGACCACCGCGCGCGGTCCGATCGCCGCGATGCCCTCGACGACGTCTCTCCCCGCGCCCGCCCGGGGCGGGTCGAGCACGACGATGCCGCGCGTCAAGCGCTCTCGTTCGCGCGCCGAAGCGTCTGCCGCGAGGCGTCCGATGTAGCGGTCCACGCGTGCGGTCTCAGCGCGCGCCCCCACCCACTCGGCCAGGTTCTCGCCCGCGTGCTCGGTCGCTCGGGCGTCGCTCTCGACGCTGACGACGCGGGTGGACGCGCCGCCGAGATCGGCCAGCGTCGCGGCGAACAACCCCACCCCGCCGTAGAGATCGAGGTGCAGGGCCTCGGGGTCCAATTCACCCGCCGTGGCCTCCACGCGCGCGGCGACAGCCTCCGTCAACGCGACCGGAGCCAACCGGTGCACCTGCCAGAAACCGGTCGCGTCGACGCGGAAAACACGGTCGCCGACGCGCTCTTCGACGACCTCGACCGTCCCGCTCGTTCGGGCACCATCCGGGCGCGGAAGGACGCGGACGCGCCCGTCGGCGGGTTGGACGAGGTCGACGCGGCCGGGAGCCGCGCTCCGGAGCTCTGCGGCGACACGGGCGATGGCATCGGTGGCCAGCGGCAGGTCGGGCGTCTCGATGACACGGTGCGAGCGCGGGGCGAAAGGCCCGACGCGGCCGGCTTCGTCGACGTGCAGGCTCACCCGCGTACGCCAACCGGTGCCGCCGGCGGTCTCGTCCGCACCCGCGGAGCGCACCTCGACCGGAAGCTCCAGGCGACCGACACGCTCGAGGGACTCGCGGATGACGCGCTCTTTCACCGCCCGCTGATGGTCGAGAGCGATGTGCCCGAACTCCGCACCCCCCGCGCGCTCCTCGGGCGCTCGATCGATCGACGCCGCGGCCCACACGTGCGGGCGGCGCTCGGGTGCGGCATCCAACACCTCGACGGCCTCGGCCCGCCAGAACGCCTTCTTGCGCGTGTCGGTGAGGCGGACGCGCACGCGTTCCCCGGGAAGGGTGTCGGGCACGAAGACCACACGACCCTCGTGCCGCCCCACGAAGATGCCGCCGTGGGCGACTCCGGTGATGTCGAGATCGATGAGGTCGCCGTTGTGCATCCTCCGAGCCTGTCACACGTGCGCCCGCGGGGGCCGGCGTCGTCTGTAGCGTGGACGCATGCGCGTGTGTCTGGCATCCACCTCCCCCGCTCGCCTGATGCTTCTGCGGCAGGCCGGTATCGAGCCGGAGGCGCGCGCGCCGCAGGTCGACGAAGAGGCGGTGATCGCCGAGACCGAAGCCGCCGAGGGGCGGACCCTTCCCGCCACGGAGCACGTTCTGCTGCTCGCACGCCGCAAGGCGGCCGACGTCGCGCGGCGCCTGCACGAGGAGGACCCCGCTTTCGACGGTTTCGTCATCGGCGGCGACTCCATGTTCGCGCTCGGCGACGAGATCCTCGGCAAGCCCTACACCCCCGAGGCGGCGACCGTGCGGTGGCACAGCATGCGCGGACAGACCGGCGTGCTGCACTCCGGGCACAGCGTCTTCCGTCTGAGCCCGGGCCAGGAGCCCCGGGAGGCGTTCGACGTGGCCGAGGCCGCGGTGAGCTTCGCCGCCGACGTGGACGACGACGAGATCGCGGCCTACGTCGGCAGCGGCGAACCGCTGCACGTCGCCGGAGCCTTCACGGTCGACAGCCTCGGCGGCGCCTTCATCGAGCGGGTGGAGGGGGACCCCTCGACCGTGGTCGGAATGTCGCTGTCGACGGTGCGTCGTCTGGTCCGCGAGCTCGGCGGTTCTTGGCCGTCTCTCTGGAACCGTTAGTAGACTCCCCCACACGTTTTCCGGCGTTTCTTGTGGAGGAGGGTCAAAAGGGGGGCACCGCCCCTCGCTAGGCTGGGAGGATGCCGAAGATCGCCAAGGTTCTCGTCGCCAACCGCGGCGAAATCGCCGTCCGTGTCATCCGCGCCGCACGCGATTCGGGCAAGGCCTCCGTCGCCGTCTACGCCGACCAGGACCGGGACGCCCTGCACACCCGCCTCGCCGATGAGGCCTACGCGCTCGACGGCGCGACCAGCGCCGACACCTACCTCTCCATCGACAAGATCCTGTCCGTCGCTCGCCGTTCCGGGGCGGATGCCGTTCACCCCGGGTACGGCTTCCTCGCCGAGAACGCCGACTTCGCCCGCGCCGTCATCGACGCGGGGCTCGTCTGGATCGGTCCCTCGCCGGAAGCGATCGAAGCGCTCGGCGACAAGGTGACCGCCCGCCACGTCGCCGAGAAGGTCGGCGCCCCTCTTGCCCCCGGCACCCCCGGCCCCGTCTCCGGAGCCGACGAGGTGATCGCCTTCGCCGAGGAGGTGGGCCTCCCCATCGCCATCAAGGCCGCGTACGGCGGGGGCGGACGAGGACTCAAGGTCGCCCGCGAGCTCGACGAGGTCGCCGAGATGTTCGAGTCCGCCACGCGCGAGGCCGTCGCCGCTTTCGGTCGTGGCGAGTGCTTCGTCGAGAAGTACCTCGACAAGCCGCGTCACGTCGAGACCCAGTGCCTCGCGGATGCCGCCGGCAACGTCGTGGTCGTCTCCACACGCGACTGCTCGCTGCAGCGCCGTCACCAGAAGCTCGTCGAAGAGGCGCCCGCCCCCTTCCTCAGCGACGAGCAGAACGCCGTGCTGTACTCGGCATCCAAGGCTATCCTTCGCGAGGTCGGCTATGTCGGCGCGGGGACGTGCGAGTTCCTCATCGGCGCCGACGGCACGATCTCGTTCCTCGAGGTCAACACCCGCCTTCAGGTGGAGCACCCCGTCTCCGAGGAGGTCACCGGGCTCGACCTCGTGCGCGAGCAGTTCCGCATCGCGGAGGGCGAGGAGCTCGGCTACGACGACCCCGCACCCTCGGGCCACTCGATCGAGTTCCGCATCAACGGCGAGGACCCGGGACGCAACTTCCTCCCCCAGCCCGGCCCCATCCACGTGTTCAAGACCTTCGGCGGCCCCGGGCTGCGCTTGGACTCGGGCGTGACCGCGGGCGACAGCGTCTCGGGCGCGTTCGACTCGCTGCTGGCCAAGATCATCGTGACCGGTCGCGATCGCGCCGAGGCGCTCGAACGCGCGCGTCGCGCCCTCGACGAGTTCGAGGTCGCGGGGCTCCCGACGGTGCTCCCCTTCCACCGCAAGGTGGTCCGTGACCCCGCCTTCACGGCCGAGGACGGCCGATTCGGCGTCTACACCCGGTGGATCGAGACGGAGTTCGTCAACGACATCCCCGCGTGGGATGGCGAGCTCGAGGCACCCGGCGAAGCACCCGGCCGACACACCGTCGTCGTGGAGGTGGGCGGCAAGCGTCTCGAGGTGAGCCTTCCCGACCGCATCGCCTCTCCCGCGGCGAAGCCCGGCCGTCCGATCGCCGCTCCCCCGTCGCGCCGTTCGCATGCCGCCTCGCCGACCGCCGGCGCCACCGGCGACGCGGTGAAGTCGCCGATGCAGGCGACCGTGGTCAAGGTCGCCGTCGAAGAGGGGCAGCAGGTTGTCAAGGGCGACCTCGTCGTCGTGCTCGAGGCCATGAAGATGGAGCAGCCCATCCAGGCCCACAAGGACGGGACCATCGCCGGTATCGACGCGAACCCCGGCACCACCGTGTCGGCGGGCCACCAGCTGCTGCTCATCAGCTGAGGCATCCGCTCTGCTCCGGCGCCGCATCCCCCCGGGGGTGCGGCGCCGTCGTTCGTGTGGGCG
>NZ_JAKRNI010000038.1 GCF_022346945.1 Microbacterium sp. ACRRU
CAACTCCGGCACACCCCCGTCCACACCGCCCCCACCCGCTGGCATCCACCGATCCGCCGGAGTTCTGCACGGCAAGGAGTCCCCGCGTGACCGCCGCAGCCGAAGCCACCGGCGTCCGCGCGTACGGGCAGGTGCTGCGTCTACCGGGGGCCCGCACGTTCGTCGCGGCCGGCATCCTGGCCCGGTTCCCGCGCGCCACGCTGTCGCTCGGCATCATCCTGCTGGTCTCCGCTGCGACCGGCAGCTTCGGCGCGGCCGGGGTCGTCGTCGCGCCGCTCGTGGTGGGCATGGCGGTGGCCGCGCCCCTGTGGTCGTCGCGCATGGACCGGCACGGCCAGGCTCGCGTCATCCTGATCTCGCTCGGATGCCTGGTGCTCGCGGCATCCGCGCTGCTCGCTCTCGTGCTGGCGGAGGCGCCGTTCTGGACGTGGCTCGTCGCGGCGTTCGCGACCGGGGCTGCGACCCCCGACCTCACGTCCGCGGTCCGTGCCCGCTGGACGGTGCTCGCGCCGGAGTCCCAACGCACCCACGCCCTGGCCCTGGAGACGATCGGCGACCAGATGGTGTTCATCTCGGGACCGCCGGTCATCACCGCCGTCGCCGCGGCGATCAACCCGACGGTCGCGGTGCTGGGTTCCCTCAGCCTCGGGGTGATCGGCGGGGTGTGGCTGGCGTCGCAACGGGGCACTCAACCGACGCCGACCGGCGCGACCGGGCGTGCGCGTTTCGTCTGGCCGCCCGCCGGGGTCGTACCGGTCGCTGTCGCGTGCATCGCCCTGGGCGGTGTGTTCGGGGCGTTCGATGTCACCCTCGTCGGCTGGGCCGAGGTGGGCGGCCGGCCGTGGCTCGCCGGACCGGCGTTCAGCGCTCTGGCGCTCGCGATCGCTGTCGGATCCGTGATCACCGGGGCGCGCGCGTGGACGCTGTCGCCGATCGCGAGGTTCATCGGCTTCGCGGTCGCGGCGGCGGTCGCCGCTCTCGCCTTGCCGCTCACGCAGGGCACGACCCCGGTGCTGTTCCTCGCGATCCTGGCCCTCGGGCTGCTGCTGTCGCCCGTGATGATCTCGGGGATCCTCGTGGCATCCGCCCGCGCCCCCGAGGGCCGCGTGACCGAGACGCTCGCCTACCCGACCGCGGCGATGTCGCTGGGCGTCCCGATCGGTGGCGTGATCGCCGGATCGGCCCTGGATGCCACGGGCCCCGCGACCGCCCTCATCACGATCGCGGTGGCCCTGGCGGCAGCGGCGGTCATCGCCGTGTCGGGGGAGGCGTTGCTGCGCGTCGTGCGGCGCTGACGGGAATCGCCGAGACTTCGTCGGCGTGACGACCCGTCCGCATCATGTCGCTGCAACGTCAGCCAAATGCAGTCTCGCGAGAACCCGACCCCGGCCGCGGCGGCACGTCACACCGCGTCGACGCTCTCCCGCTCGGGGGCCTTCGCGGTCGCCCGCCGCGTCACCACGCGATTGCGGACGGCGAACACCAGCACCACGACGAGCACCGCGTAGATCGCCAGCGCGATCGGGCTCTGCACGAGCGTCGTGAGGTCGCCGTTGGCGCTCATCGCGGCATCCCGCAGGCTCGTCTCGGCCAGGGGGCCCAGCACCATGCCGATGATGAGCGGCGCGAGCGGGTAGTCGTTGGTGCGCAGCAGGAAGCCGAGCAGCCCGATGCCGAGGAGCATGAGGAGGTCGAACGTCGCCCCCGATGTGGCGTAGATGCCCAGCCCGCAGAACACCGCGATGGAGGCGTAGAGGTACGGGCGCGGAATGACCAGCAGCTTCGCCCACAGCATCGCGAACGGCAGGTTGAGGATCAGCAGCACGACCATCGCGAGGAAGAAGCTCGCGATGAGCGCCCACACCAGGTCGGGTGCACGCTCGAACAGCAGCGGGCCCGGCTGCAGGCCGTACTGGCGGAACGCCGCGAGCATGATGGCGGCGGTCGCCGAGATCGGAAGGCCGAGCGCGAGGAGCGACCCCATCGCCATACCGGTCGTCGAGTTCCCGGCCGCCTCCGGGGCGGCGAGGCCCCGGATCGCGCCCGTGCCGAAGCGCGGCTTCTTCCTGCGCGCGTCGAGGCGCTTCTCGATGCCGTAGGCGAGGAACGTCGGGATCTCGGCGCCGCCGGCGGGGATCACACCGAACGGCAGACCGACCGCGGTACCGCGCAGCCACGCGGGGGCCGCCTCCTTGAGTTCCTTCCGCGACAGCCAGGGACGCCCCGAGGGACGGATGACCGTGCGGTTCGAGATGTGACGTTCGAGGCTCGCGACGTAGATGACCTCGCCGAGGGCCAGGATGCCAACGGTCACGGTGACGAGCGAGATCCCGTCGAACAGGTTCGGCGAGTCCAGCGTGAATCGGGGTGCGCCCGAGACGCCGTCGACGCCGATGACCGCGATCCCGAGGCCCAGGAACAGCGACGCGAGACCCTTCACGGCGTTGTCGGTGACGATGGACGACGTCGCGGCGAAAGCGAAGATCGCGAGCGCGAAGAACTCGGCCGGACCGAAGCTGCTCGACAGGTCGGCCAGCAGGGGCGCGAAGAACACCAGGAGGATCGAGGCGACGATGCCGCCGATGAACGCACCGATCGCGGCGGTGGCGAGGGCCTGCGCCGCCCGCCCGTTCAGCGCCATCTTGTGGCCCTCGAACGTCGACGCGATCGCCGAGGCCTGCCCCGGGGTGTTCAGCAGGATGCCGGTGATCGAGTCGCCGAACAACCCGCCGAAGTACACGCCCGAGAACATGATGAAAGCGGCGGTCGGGTCGAGCGAGAACGTCACCGGCAGCAGCAGAGCCACCGCCATCGACGAGCCGAGACCGGGCATGACACCGACCGCCGTGCCGAGCACGCAGCCCACGAGCACCCAGATGAGGTTCTGCCACGTGAGAGCGCCGGCGAATCCTTCGCCGAGCAGAGCGAGAACATCCATGTCAGAAGCTCCATCCCAGGATGCCGGAGGGCAGGGACAGCCCCAAGCCCATGTCGAAGGCGATGTAGGTGAGCGAGCTGATCGTCACTCCGACGAGGAGAGCGAACAGCCACCGGGCGTGCCCGAAGCCGCGCGCGATGCCCGCGAACAGCAACGCCGCGGCGATAATCCAGCCCAGGATGCCGAGCAGGAACGCGAAGACGAGGAACGACCCGACGACCCAGGCGAACGATCGCCAGTCGACACCGACCGAGCGTTCGTCGGAGTCCGCGGCATCCGTCACCGGGCTGTCGGCGAGGGCACGCACGGCGCCGATGCCGAGAACCACCGCGAAGACGTACAGCCCGGTGGCGATGAGGCCGGGGAAGAACTGCGGCCCGGGGAAGGCGGCCGCCGGCGGCACCTTCATCGTCACGATGCCGTAGACGAGGTAGGTGGCGAACGCCGCGAGCACCGCCGGCATGACGAGCGCCTTGGCGATCCCGGACGCGCCGCGCCCGCGGCGGAACCGCAGCCGGTTGCCGACGACCGCCGAGACCGACGTGGGGTTGTTCGACGGCATCACAGGCCCATCTCCTCGTACAGTCGCTCGATGCGGGAACGTTCCTCCTCGAGGAACGCCGTGAGGTCGTCGCCCGTGATGAGCCGCTCGGTCCAGTGGTAGCGGGCGCGGGCATCGGCCCATTCGGGGGTCGCCGTCGATTCGAGCACCAGGTCGGTCAGGTCGCCGACCTGCTCGTCGCTCAGCCCGCTCGGGGCGGCGAGCATGCGCCAGTTCGTGAGGTTGACGTCGTAGCCCTGGTCCGCGGCGGTCGGGATGTCGACGCCGTGGAGCGGCTGCTCGGCAACGAGCGCGAGGGCGCGGAGGCGGCCCGACTCGATCTGGTCGATGTTGTCGGGGTAGCCGCCCGCCGCCGCCTGTGCCGTGCCGTTGAGCAGCGCCTGGATCGCCTCCCCACCACCGTCGGACGAGATGTAGGTCATGTCCGACGGTGCGATGCCGGCGGCGAGCGCCAGATCGGCGACCACGAGCTGGTCGAAGGACCCGCCTCCGGTCCAGGGCAGCGCGCGCGGGTCGGACTTCCACGCCTGGACCAGGTCGTCGAGCGTCTGGAACGGTGAGTCCGCCGGGACGACGATCACGTCGTACTCCTCCACCATGACGGCGAGGGGCGTGACGTCGTCGAGCGTCGCGGCCGAGTCGAACTGCACGGTCGCTGCCAGCAGACCGGTACCGCCCACGAGGAGATTGTTGGCCTGCCCGTTCAGCACCGACACGTTGCCGAGCGCGATCGTGCCACCGGCACCGGGCATGTTCACGACCTGCACGTTGTTGACGAGGCCGTTGGCTTTCTGCGCCTGCTGCAGCTCGCGGGCGACACCGTCCCATCCACCGCCCGCCGCGGCGGGGGCGATGATCGTCATCGACGCGTGGATGTCATCGCCGGCGGCGGCCGAGGTGATCGAACCGTACGCGGCGATCGCGATCGCCGTCACGGCGACCGCTCCGCCGACGGCGCGGCCGATCCATCGGCGCCGACGAGCCGGGGGCGCTGACACACGGTCGGGGACAGAGGGGGGCGTAGGCTCCGTCATCACAGCTCCTCCTTGCGAACGTCGTCGTCTCGCAGAACGTCACGACGCTCGCAGGCGGACGAGCGCGGCGCACCCCCCGGTCGCATTGTGCTCATATTGCGCGCGAGAGAATGTTCCTGCCATGCCCGACCTCACCCCCTCGGTTCCCGCCCGGGTGGTCCGCCGCGCCCTCCTCGTGCTGCCGAGCCTCATCGTGCTCACCGCGGTGGGGATCACGACGTTCATCGCCGCGGCCGTGCAAGAGCGTCACATCCGCGACGACACCGCCGACCGGGTCTACGACGTCGCGTCGAGCCTCGCCTCACTCGACGACGTGCGCACCACCGTGGCATCCGTGTCCTCCGTCGGCACGGACGCGCGGCTCGCCGACGCCGGCGACCTCGCCGAGGCCTCCACGACGCTGCAGCCGCTCGCCGACCTGATCGAGCGGACCACCGGCGTCTTCTACGTCGTCATCACCGACGACGAGGGCGTGCGCATCACCCACCCCGTCGCCGAGCAGCGTGGACGGCAGGTCGAGACCACCAACGCGAGCGTCCTGGCGGGCACGCCGTTCCTGGGCACCGAGACCGGACCGTCGGGCAGTTCGCTGCGCGCGAAGGTTCCCATCCGCGACGGCAGCGCGGTCGTCGGGATGGTCGCGGTCGGCGTGCTCGAGTCCAGCATCCTGTCTGATCGCGACGAGGCGCTCGGCGACCTCCTCCCCTGGGCCGCCGGCGCGCTGATCGTCGGCACGCTGGCGTCGTCCGTGCTGGCGGCGGCGATCGAGCGGCGGTTCCGGCGTCTGGACGCTCTTGCCGTCGAGCAGGAGCAGACCGCACGAACGATGGGCGCTCTTCGAGAGCAGGCGCACGAGTTCGGCACGCGCCTGCACGTGCTGCACGGCCTGATCTCGCACGGCGACACCCGCGATGCGCTCGCGTACCTCTCCGACGCGATGCCCGGGCAGACCCCGCGCGAGCCGTCGGACACCCGACTGGATGCCTCTCTCGTGAGCGCCAGCATCGAGGCACTCCGCGCGGAGGTGTCGGCGCGTGGCGCGCAGCTGGAGGTACGGATCGACCCCCACACCCCCATCGACGAGACGGTCGTGCTCATCCTGACCAACCTGTGCCGGAATGCCGCCGAGGCGGGCGCCTCACGTGTCCGCTGCAGCCTCGACGTCGTCGGCGACGTGCTCCACGGCGCCGTCGACGACGACGGACCGGGTCTGGATCCCCGCGACATCGAGCGCGCCTTCACCCGCGGGTACACGTCGAAGCCCGACGCCACCGGCACGGGCCGCGGGATCGGACTCGCCGTCGTGCGTCGCGCGGTCACGGAGCGCGACGGCGAAATCTTGGTCTCGCGATCGGCCTGGGGCGGGACGCGGTTCGCTTTCGAGATGGCGGCGCCGCGATGACCGACCGGATCCGTGTGCTCGTCGTCGATGACGACGCGGCCGCGCGCGCCCTGCACGGGCGCTACGTCGCGGGAGTCCCGGGGTTCGTGGTCGTGGGCTCCGCGGGCAGCGGAGAGTCCGCCGTGGAACAGGCGCTCAGCGGCGTCGATCTCGTGCTGCTCGACATGCGTCTGCCCGACATCAGCGGGGTCGAGGTGCTGCATCGCCTCCGCACCCTCGGCGCGGAGGGCACCGACGTGTTGGTGATCAGCTCGTCGCAGGACCAGGTGACGGTCCGGCAGGCCCTCGCGGCCCACGTCATCGGCTACCTCGTGAAGCCGTTTACCGAGGAGACGCTGCGGCAGCGCCTCGAGACGTACCGCCTCGAGCGGCGCGCACGGGCGGATGCCGACCGAGACCGGTCGCTCAGCCAGGGCGACATCGACCGGCTCCTCGGCACCGGGACCGTCCGGCTGCCGGACCGCACGGCCCCGACCGCGCTCCCCAAGGGCCTCGCGCCGGTCACCCTGGAGCGGGTGCGGGCGGCGCTGGATCCGGTCGCGCTCGTCTCGGCATCCGATGTCGCGGCCGCGTGCGGACTGTCGCGCGCCACGGCGCAGCGCTACCTCGAGCACCTCGTCGCCGCCGGCGTCCTCGACCTCGCCCACCGCTACGGCGCACGGGGACGTCCGCGCATCCTGTACCGGCTCGCGCCGCCGCCGCCCGACTGACCCGACGCTCGGGCCCCGACCCGCGAGATGCCTACAGCACGGCAGACAGGTGACGGAGCACCGAAACGTGCCCGTCGCCGGGGCGCAGGTCGACCGTCGCGTGCGGCAGGGCCTCGGAAAGGAACCGCGCGTGCCGCGGAGGGATGACCCGGTCTTCCTCCCCCTGCACGAGGAGCACGGATGCCGCGACGCCGTCGAGCGCGAAACCCCAGGGCCGGACGAACGCGAGGTCGTCGTCGAGCAACCCGTCGATGCCGTACGACTCGGACGCCGCCACATCGGCCCCGAGCGAGGCCCACTCCCCGTCGAGCGCCGCGTAGTCGGCATCCACGAACGAGGCGGGATCGAACTCGTCGATCTCGGCGAACCGGCGCCGCGCCTCTTCGCCCTCGGCCGCGGCGCGGAGCGCCTGGGGTGCCTGCATCCCCGCGAACCACTCGTCGCTGCCGTCGAACGGCGCCGGCGACGCGAACGTCACCACGCGGCGCACGAGACCGGGCATCGCCGCCGCGCACGCGATCGCGTGCGGCCCGCCGCCGGAAGCTCCCACCGAGATGACGGATGCCACCCCCAGTGCTTCCATCACCGGACGAAGTCCCGCAGCCACGTCGGCGACGCTGCGGCCGGGAATCCGCGGCGATCCGGCATAGGCGGGCCGGGCGACCGAGACGACCGCGAGCCCGCGGGCGTCTGCGGCGGCCTGCACCGGTGGCAGGATCGCCCCCGTCTGCGGTGAGCCGTGGTGCCAGAGCAGCACGTCGCGTCCGGCGACGTCGTCGTGTGACGTGTGGACATCGAGGCCCGCGACGGTCATTCGCATGGGCTCAGAGTGGCACATCCGCCGTGCGGCGCGCATCCGACGCCGATGCGCGATGAAGTCTCGCGGGTCAACGGCGGCGGAGCTACAGGATGACGCCGAACTCGTCCGCGAGCGCGGGCAGCTGCGTGTGCAGCACGTGCGACGCCTCTTCCGCGAGCGGGTTCGTCGAAACGCCGTTCTCGTTCACGAGCTTGCCGCCGACGTACACCTGCTTCAGGTTCCGCAGGCCGCACGCGAGCACGTAGCTGCGCACGGGATTCCACAGCGGACCCACGTCCGGCAGCCTCGGGTCGACCACGACGAAGTCGGCGAACTTGCCCACCTCGAGGCTGCCGACGCGGTCGTCGACGCCCATGATCTCGGCGCCGCCCAGGGTGTGCAGACGCAGCACGCGCTCGGGCATCATCGACAGCGGGTCGTGGGTGCGGGCGCGCTGCATGAACATGCCCATGCGCATGTTCTGCCACGGGTCGGCGACGTCGGTGCACGCCTGGTCGTCGAGCCCCATCCCGACCTTCATGCCGAGGTCGAGCATCTCGGGCACGTGCGCCACACCCGACGCGAGTCGCCCATTGGATGCCGGCTGCCACGACATCGCGGCCCCGCCCGCGGCGGCATCCGCGATGATCTGCGGCGTCGTCTGGATGAAGTGCCCGAACATCATGCCCGGACGCAGCGCGCCGGCGTTCTTGTACAGCTGGAACTTCGTCTGCTGGTGCTCGATCGCCTCGTACGTCTCGAGGAAGTGCGCCTGGTTGGTGACGCCGAAGCGGTCCATGACGGCGACCTCGATCTCAGCGGCGTCCGGCCTCGTCGACCACTGCACCTGCCCCATGACCGAGGCGCCGAGGGCGATGTCGGGGTCCATCGCCAGGACGTGATCGAGGGATGCCTCGAACCGGGCGAAGATCTCGTCGTCGGTGCCGACGGTGGCATCCAGCGCGATGGAGTCGACGAAGCGGAGCCCCGCGTCATGGCATCCATCCGCCTGACGGGTGTGCCACGCGTGATCGCGCAGCACGCCACCGCCGTCGGCGCGCTTGCCGTCGACCATGGGTTCCCACGGCAGGAGCGGGTCGGTGAAGTTGTACGCGGTGGTCACACCGTTGGCGAGGAAGTCGAGCGAACCGTGCAGCGTCGCCCAGTAGATCTGATCGGGCGAGGCGTTGTTGAGCACGCTGAACATCGACGTGCACCAGCCGTAGAGCGTCTGATCGACGCCGAGTCCGCGCGAGCCGCTCGTGAAGAGGTGGCTGTGCGACGACACGAACCCGGGGGCGACGAACTTGCCGTCGACGTCGAGGGTCTCGTGGGCGGTGACGCCCGGGTCGGGGTCGCCGGCGCCGATCGCGGCGATGCGTCCGTCCTGCACGAGCATGTATCCGCGCTCGATATAGCCGGGGTCGTCGGTGCCCGCGGGAACCGTGATGAGCCGTGCGTTCGTGACCAGAAGCGACATGTTGATGACGGTAACAATGCCGTGTTTCCGCGGTGTTCCGGGCGTGCGGCGGGGTGTTTGCGGGCGGCGCTGCGATGGGTGAGCGGCGGCCGACGCCGTGTCCCAGCCGACGCCGCGTCCCAGCCCAGGCCGTGTCCCAGAATGTGCAGCTTGAGGCTCCTTCGACTGCACAAAGTGGGACACGCAGCGGTCGGTGAGCGACCCCATCCCACCCGGTGTCCCAGAATGTGCAGCTCACACCGCCCTGAGCTGCACAAAGCGGGACACGGCGCCCCAGCGCCGCCTCAGGCGAACGCCACACGCACCGCCGGCGCCACCGCGGCCAGCACCGCGTCGCGCGCGGGCGTCGACGGGAACACGAGGAACAGGTGCGGCACCCCCTCGCGCCGCACGAACTCCACGGGGGTTCCGGATGCCGCCAACCGCTCGGCGTACTCCTCGGCTTCGTCGGAGAGCGGGTCGGCTCCGGCCGCGACGATTACGGCCGGAGCCGACCCGGTGAGGTCTGGCGCGCGCAGCGGCGCGGCCTCGACGGGCACCGTGACAGCGGCATCCGTGAGATACAGCCCCCAGTACCACTGCATCCCGCGCGCGGTGAGCGGCAGATTCTCGGTGTGGGCGCGGTAGCTCGGGCGGTCGGGGTCGGGCGCGTCCAGCACCGGGCACAGCAGGACCTGCACGCGGATGCCGGGAGCCCGGCCCGCACGCGAGCGCAGGGCGAGCGCGGCCGCGAGGTTGCCGCCCGCGCTGTGTCCCGCGACGCCGAGGAGCGTCGGGTCGACGAGACCGCCCGCCCCCTCGGCGGCGAATCGGAGCGCGCGGTCGAGGTCGTCGAGCCCCGCGGGGAAGGGATGCTCCGGCGCGAGACGGTAGTTCACGCTCAGCACCTGCGCACCGGTCGCGGCGGCGAGCGCGCGGCACAGGGCGTCGTTGTTGTCGAGGTCTCCGGCGACCCACCCGCCGCCGTGCGCGAAGACGAGCGTTCCACGGTGGCCGGCGCGCGGGCGGTACAGGCGCAGCGCGAGATCCCCGTCGGCGGTGTCGATCGACTCGATCACGTCGTCGTCGGGCAACCGCACCCACGACGGGTTGGCGCGAAGCTCGGCGATGCGCGCGGCGTCGTCACCCGCGGCATCCGTTGCTCCGGAGGGGATCGTGCCCGCCCGCGCCGCGAGCCGCGCGAGGTGTGCGCGCACGTCTGGGTCGGTGATGGCGGGGTGCACGCTGTCGCTCACGGTGCTCCTCGAGGGGGGTCATTCGGTTGAGTGTCCAAGACACGCGGATGCCAGAGGGCCCGGTCCGCGTGTCTTGGACACTCAACGTGGGGGTGGGCGCCGAGCCACCCGCAGCGCGGCGGGCGCAGCACGGCGGAGGGGCCGGCGGGAGGGCGGCGAGAGCGAGCGTACGGGGAACGGGGGCGGCGACTCCCCGGGCGGCGAGAGAGCGTTACGCCGCCGAAACACCCGCGTCTCGGGGGCGTTCGCGCCCGGGCGTACGGTGACGCCGAACGGGCGGCCCGACGCCCGCGGAAGGAGTGCCATGTCTCAGCGCGTCATCGTGACCGGGGGGTCCGGCGGCATCGGCGCCGCCATCGTGGAGCGCTTCGCGGCGGACGGCGCAGCAGTTGCGGTGCTCGACCGGCGCGCCCCCTCGGGCGGCTCGGCATCCTTCTTCGCCGTCGATCTGCTCGACCCGCTCGACACCCGGCGCGCCGTCGGCGAGGCCATCGAGACGCTGGGCGGCGTCGATGTGCTCGTCAACTGCGCGGGGATCTTCCAGCACGCGTCGCTGCTCGACATCACCGTCGACGACTGGGACCGCGTGCTCGACATCAACGCCCGCGCCACCCTGGTCACGATGCAGGCAGTCGCCCCCGTGATGCTCGAAGCCGGCCGCGGCTCGATCGTCAACATCGCGAGCATGGCGGCCAAGCACGGTGGCGGGGGCGAGGGCCACTACGCCGCGTCGAAGGCTGCGGTCGTGGCGCTCACGCGCGCCGGCGCACAGGAGTGGGGATGCCACGGCGTCACCGTCAACGCGGTGTGCCCCGGTTACGTACTCACCGAGATGGGCGCCGACACCCGCTCCGAGGCGGACGTCGCGGCCTGGAGCGCGAAGTCGCCGCTCGGTCGCCTCGGCATCCCGGAAGACGTCGCGGGGGTGACCCACTTCCTCGCGTCACCGGCGGGTGGCTACCTCACCGGCCAGGCGATCAACGTCACCGGCGGCATGATCATGCATTGAGCCTGGACGGCCCCCACTCGACGCCGTCCAGGCGGGACGGATACGCGGGCGTGCGCGGCGGGTGCACGGAGGAGGGGGCCGGCACGGAAGTATGGAGGGCGTCGCAATCCGATCGATCCCCCGCGACGAAAACCTTCTGAGCGCGATGACGCCACGAAAGGACGACATGCGACTTGCCACGGCCCTCCGGCAGTTCGAGCTGGACACGCGGCCCATCCACCCCGAGACCCGGCGCGCGCTGGACCTGCGGTGGGCGGAACTGCCCGAACACGCCAAGACCGCAAACCAGCTCCTCGGCCGGTGCGCAGTCGGATGCGAGGGAACGCACGGCGTCTTCCCCAAGTGCAACCTGACCTGCTCTCCGTGCTACCACTCGGCCGACGCGAACAAGGTCCGCATCGACGGGGACCACACGGTCGACAACGTCACGCGACAGATGAACTACCTGCGCCAGGTGCGGGGCCCCCGTGCCCACGCTCAGCTCATCGGGGGCGAGGTGAGCCTGCTCAGCGCCGAGGACCACGCCCGCTCGCTGCTGGCGATGCGCGCCGTCGGCCGCGAGCCGATGTCGATGACCCACGGCGACTTCGACTACGACTACCTGCTCGACGTCGTCCTCGACGCCGACGGTCGACCGCGCTTCGACAAGGTCTCGTTCGCGGCCCACTTCGACTCGCTCATGCGCGGGCGCCGGGGTGCCGTGCGGCCGCGCAGCGAGGCGGAACTCAATCCGTTCCGCGAGAAGTTCGCGAGCATGTTCGTCGACCTCCGGCGCGATCACGGCGTCGGCAGCTACCTCGCGCACAACATGACGGTCACCCCGTCGAACGTCGCCGAGGTCGAACAGGTGACACGCGACGTGCTCGAGATGCCGTTCGACATGATGTCGTTCCAGCCGGCCGCCTTCATCGGCGACGACCGCCGCTGGCGCGAGGACTTCGGCGAGGTCACGATCGACGCGGTGTGGGAGAAGATCGAGGCCGGCGCGGGACAGAAGCTGCC
Source organism: Microbacterium sp. ACRRU (assembly GCF_022346945.1). Taxonomy (GTDB): domain Bacteria; phylum Actinomycetota; class Actinomycetes; order Actinomycetales; family Microbacteriaceae; genus Microbacterium; species Microbacterium mcarthurae. The sequence continues at coordinate 12,172 of NZ_JAKRNI010000038.1, forward strand.
CTGGCAGGCGACCCAGTTCGGCGATCCGCGCTGCAACCGCTCGACCGTCGGCGTCCGCGTCGCGGGAACGTTCGCGCCGCTGCTCGACCCCGAGGACCCGAAGGACATCGCCGCGCGCGACCGTTTTCTGGAGCACTTCGGCGGCATGATCTTCGGGGGCATCCCGAAGCACATCCTCGCGATCAAAATCGTGCGGGCCGTGGCATCCCACCCCGGCGACATCCCCCCGCTGATCGGCCTCATGAGCCGCGTCGTCCGACGGGCGGGCGGTATCGGACGCGTCCTGCGTGCGGCGCGGAAGAAGAAGGTCTCGTTCAAGACCTTCGTCATCCACAACTTCATGGATGCCGAACAGGTCGCCCCCGCGTGGAAGCTCATGGAGGAGGGCGTCGTCGCCGACGACCCGCTGCTCCGTGAGACGCAGGAGCGACTGGGATCGTGCATGTACGCCATGTCCCACCCCGAGGACGGACGCCTGGTCCCGGCCTGCGTGCAGCACTCGGTACTGGACCCGATCGAGAACGTCGAGCTGCGTCGCATCCTGCCCCTGCCGACCGTGCGGCCCGGCGCCACCGTGACGACCCGGCCCTCGGGGCTGACGGCGGTGCGGGAGACGGGCAGCGGCGCGCGCTGATCCGCGGCCCGGTGGCCGACTTCGCTTCAGTCGAGGCCGTCAGCCGGGCACGACGTGGACAAGGGCATGCGGCACCGACACCGCGACGTCCTCGCCCGGACGCAATCCGGACGTCGACGGGACTTCGGCGTGCACGAGTACGCCGGAGGCGCGGATGCCGATCTCGCCGCGCGCGCCGAGCGGTCGGAGCGTCTCGACCGTGCCGGTCGTCCGCAGAGACGTCTCGCCTCGCGAGGGGGCGTCGACCCGAACGTCCTCCTGCCGGAAGACGAGGGTCGCGGCCCCGTCGGCCGTTCCGGGCACGGGGACCTCTCCGAGGGCGCTGACGTGCAGGCCGCCACGGACGTGTCCCGAGACGGCGTTGCGCCCACCCATGAGCTCTGCCGCGCGAAGGCTCCGGGGGCGACGGTAAGCCTCGGCGACCGTGCCCTCGTGCAACAGCCGCCCGTTCTCCACGAGCGCGATTCGGTCGGCGACCCGCGCGGCCTCGTCCCGGTCGTGCGTGACGAGCAGGATGGTCGGCGAGAACGCTCCGCGGACCGCCGCGAGAAGGTCGTGCATGTCGGTGCGCAGCGACGGGTCGAGGGCGCTGAAGGGCTCGTCGAGCAGCAGCACCGACGGTTCCGCCGCGAGCGCCCGCGCGATGGCCACGCGCTGTTCCTGCCCGCCGGAGAGTTCTTCGACGCGACGGCGGCCGTATCCGCCCAGACGCACCGTCTCGAGGTAGTGCGCGGCGCGCTCGCGGGCTCGGGCGCGCGGCATCCCGGCCACCCGATCCGAGAACGCGACATTGTCGAGCACCGAGAGATGCGGGAAAAGCAACGGCCGCTGGAAGACCATGCCAACGCCCCGGCGTTCGGCGGCCACCGCGGCCACATCTCGCCCGTCGATCAAGACGGAACCGCGCTCGGGCGTCTCGAGGCCGGCGACGAGTCGCAAGAGCGTGGACTTGCCCGAGCCGCTCGGGCCGAGGACCGCAGTGCACGTTCCGGCGCGCACCTCCAGCGACAGGTCGTCCACCGCCGGGATCGGCGAGGCGGCGTAGGTCTTGGACAGGCCGATGAGAGCGAGATCGGCGCTCACACGACCACCTCCTTGGTCGGGTCTTCGGTTCGGGCGGGCACTGGATCGGGTGCTCGTTCAAGGGAGTGCGGAGCAACCGGCGTTCCGGGTCGGCGCGGTCGGCGGCTGCGGCGGTGTCCTCGGCGGCCCCGCCCGACGGCGAGGACACCGGTGAGTAGGACGATGGGGGGAACGACGGCCACGAGAGACATCACGGCGACCGCGGCATCGTTGCCGAGTCCCGCCGCGGCGGACGCGACGACCAGGGGCAGCGTCACCAGCTCGCCCCCTCCGACGATGAGCGTGACGATGTAGTCGCTCCAGGCCACCAGGAACGCGAGGAACGCCGCGCGGGCGAGCGCGGGGGCGATCATCGGCAGGTGGACGCGTCGTAGGACCTGCAGCCGACCGGCGCCGAGAAGGCGTGCCTCCTCCTCGTACGAGGGGTCGTAGGCGCCGTAGGCGGTGCGCATCACGAAAGCCGTGTACGGCAACGCCAGGACCGTGAGCACGAGAGCCACCCCGATGACCGACGGGATGTGCGCGCGCAGCAGCACGACGTTGACCCCCAGGACAGCGGCGAAGGGCGGGAGTGCGACGGGCGCGAGCAGGAGCGCCGAGACGACACGCGCACCGGGCACCGCGCCGAACGTGAGGGCGCGAGCGGCGAGCGCCCCGATCGCGGTCGCGAGGACCGCGACGACCAGTCCGAGCACGAGCGAGCGCCCGAAGGCCGGGACGGCCCCGAAGGCGACGGCAGCAGAGATGGAGCGTCCGCCGAAAACGGTGGGGAACGGGTCGGGGAACGTCCACGACTCGGCGAAGGACCACAGCACCAGCGGGAGCAGCGGAAGGGCGAACCACACGGACAGCGCCACCGCCAGGGTCCACCGCACCACGCGGCCGGCTCCGCGCGACCGGGTGAGGGTGTTCGTGTCGCCGCTCATCGCCACGCCGCCGATCTCCGCAGGGCGGCGAAGGTGCAGGCGACCACCGCGAGGGCGATCACGCACGTCACGAGTGCGACCGCCGCCGCCTCGGGCCGGGAGTCGAGCGAGACGCCCTGGAACAGCCGCACCGCGAGGACCGGGAGCGGTTCGGGCGACGTCCGTCCGAGCAGCCAGAGCACCTCGTACGAGCCCAGGGCGTAGACGAAGCTGATCGCCGCCCCGATGAGGATCGTGGGCGCCGTCAGCGGGAGCAGGACATGGCGGAACCGACGCGCCCGCCCCGCACCCAACAGCGCCGCGGTCTCGTCGTAGGTGCGGATGCGGGTCGCGAGCGTGCCGGTGACGATGAGCGCGAGGAAAGCGGACTCCTTCCACGCCAGCTCCGCGATCGCCGCCCCCCACAGCGGACCACCGACCCACGGCGCCCACGATTCCGACGGGATGCCGAGCAGTCGGGGCAGCACGCCAGCGTCGGACAGGAGCAGACCGATGGTGGCCGCCGCGATGAGGTGCGGGATGGTCACCGTCAGGGCGCTGAGCGCCGCCACGATGCGGCTGCTTCGCCGATGGGACACGATGACCACGGCCGCCGTGGTGCCGACGACCACCGCGATGACGGTGGAGACGGCGGCCACGCTCACCGAGACGGCGATCGCCGCGGCGATCTCGCCCGGCCGCGCGGTGAACGCCTCGATCCCGACCCGGGGTCGCCCGACGACGGGCAGCAGGCCGAACGCTTGCAGCACCGTGGCACCGACTCCTCCGCCCAGGACGAACACCGCGAGGGCGACGGCGGGGAGCACGAAAAGAGCCCCCCGCACCCGCTCTCGTGCGGTGCCGGCGCGCCCGGCGACCGGGACCCAGGTCACCGCGAGAGCACGTTCTGCCGCCAGCCGTCGTCGAGCGCGGGCACCCACTCTGCGGCGAGCTCACCGTGAGCGTTGCGGGAGAGCACGTCGTACGACGGGACGACCGGCGATGACGGGAGCGCGTCGAACAGGGCACGGTCCTCGGCCGAGAGGGCGCCCAGGTCGAGGACGGGGAACTGGCCCCACACGTCGGGCTCGGCCTTCTTCGCCTGCTGCTCCGCCGAGAGCGCGACGTCGGCCACGACCATGGCCCCGGCAGCGGCATCCGAGTTGACGGGGAGACCGAGGAAGCTCGCGTTGCCGACCGTGCCTTCCTCGAGCGTGAGCACGCGCGTGTCGGCGGGGTACGTCCCGTCGGCCACAAGCCCGGTGAGCGTCGCCGGCCCGTACGTCATGGTCATGTCGATCTGCCGGTCGGCGAAGAGCTGGCCGAGCTCGGACTCGTTCGCGGGATAGGTGTCGCCCCCGCGCCACAGGTTCGGTGCCAGCGACGCGAGCCGGTCCCACAGCGCAGGTGTCAGCTCGTCATAGGCATCCTGCGAGAAGGCTGTCGGCACCGCGTCGGCACCGCCGGACACGCTCGCGAGCACCTCGCGCACGAAGACGGAACCGGTGAAGTCCGGTGGCGCCGGGTAGGTGAAGCGGCCCGGGTGCGCGGCAGCCCAGTCCAGCACCCCGGCCAGCGTCGTCGGCGGGTCGGGGACCGCGGCGGCGTCGTAGACGAGCGTGAACTGCGCCTTGTGCCACGCTGCCTCGCAGCCGTCCACGGGCGTGCCGAAGTCGGACTGCAGCAGGGGGTCGTCCGGGTCGGTGTTCGCCATGGACGGGAGCAGACCCGTCCAGCCGCAGTGCCACGCGCCGGCTTCCTTGCCCGTGCGGAAATTGTCGCCGTTCACCCACACGAGGTCGACCGACCCGTCGTCGCGTCCGGCTTGGAGTTCGGTGAAGACGCGGTTCAGCGCGTCCCGCGTGTCCGTGACGGGGACGCGCTCGAGCGTCACACCGTACTCCGCCACCGCGGGGGCGAGCACGTCGTCGACGTACGCGTTCCCCTGGTCGTCACCGCCGTACATCCACAGCTGCACGGTCTGCCCGCGCGCGTCCTCGAGCACTTGGTCCCAGTCGGTGTAGGCCTCGGCCGACGAGGCATCCGGCGCCGCACACCCGGCGAGTGCGAGAAGCGACACCGCCGCGGTGGCCACCGCGAGGGTCGGACGACGGCGTCGGGGGATGGTCATGGCACTCCTTGAACGATGGCGCGGCCGGCGGGTCGCGTGCGGACTTAGGGTATGGGGGACCGGAAGGAATCGATGGAGCTTGACGACACCGCCACGCGTCCGCAGGGCTCCGCTCGCCGACCCGTGATCCGGTTGGTGCTTCTCGGTCTGTTCGTTGCCGCGGTCGCATCGGTTGGCTTTCTGCTCGTCCCGCACGATGTCGAGCAGATCCGTGCCTGGTCCGGCCAGGTCGGAGCGCCCGGCGTCGTGCTCTTCACGCTGCTGTACGCCGCCCTGACCCTGAGTCCTGCGCCGAAGAACGTCCTCGGCATCGCGGCCGGTCTGGTCTGGGGTTTCCCGGTGGCGTTCGCCATGGTCTACATCGGCGCTCTGCTGGGGGCGGCGGCATCCTTCGCTCTCGGTCGGGCGCTCGGGCGCGAAGCCGTCGAACGCTTCACCGGCGCGCGGGTGGCCCGATTGGATGCCGCGATCGGGCGCCGCGGCATGCCCGCCGTGCTGGGGGCCCGGCTCGTCCCCGTGATCCCCTTCACGCTCATCAACTACGGCGCGGGTCTGACGTCCGTGCGCCGACGCGACTACGCGATCGGGACCGCGGTGGGCATCATCCCGGGCTCCGCCGCCTACGTCGCGCTGGGCGCGTTCGGGTGGGAGCTGGGCCCGTGGCTCTGGGTGGCGCTGAGCGTCGTCGGCGTGCTCCTGATCGGCGGCGTGGTGGCCGGCACCCTGGTGCGCCGCCGGCGGGCGGAGGGTGCCGCGGATGCTTGATCGCTCTCTGCGCGCGGCGCTGTCCGGTCCGCTCGAGGCCGTCGCCGCCGCACTGGACCGACCGTTCCTCACGCCCGACCGTCTCACCGTCGCCGGGCTCGTCCTGGGGCTCGCCTCCGCCGGTGCGGCGGCCGCGCAGTGGTGGGCGGCCGCGGTGGTGCTGTGGCTCGTGTCTCGCATCGCCGACGGTCTCGACGGGGCCCTCGCCCGGCGACGGCGCGCACGCGGCCGCGGAAACGACAGCGAGGCCGGCGGGTTCCTCGACATCGCCGCCGATTTCGTCGTCTATGGCGCCGGGGTGTTCGGGGTGGCGTGGGGCGCATCCGCGGCCTACGGCGCACCGTGGTGGCCGTTCCTGCTCGTCCTGCTGACGTACTACGTCAACGGGACGGCGTTCCTGGCCTTTTCCTCGATCGCCGAGCGCACCGGGCGGCAGGTCGACGACGGGCGGTCGCTGTCGTTCCTCGGTCGCATCGCGGAGGGCACCGAGACGATCGCCGTCCACACGCTCTGGCTGATCCTGCCGTTCTGGGCGTGGCAGATCGCCCTGGTGTGGAGCCTGTTCGTGGCCGTGAGCGCGGTGCAGCGGATCGTGGCCGGGTATCGGCTGCTGCGCTGAGTCAGGTCCCGACGGGCCCGGTAGCCGCGAGGGCGCGGCCGCCTCGGGCAGCGACGCATCGCCGCGGGGCACCGCCGGGATGAGCCGTGCGGGGTCGCCGCGAGCGCGCGCCGTTCACCCGCGACGACGACGGACCGCGCGCAACAGCCGGATCGCCGCGGCGACGAGCCCGTGGCGCAGAGCCCCTTGGGCATCGCGGACGGCGGCGTTCCACCCCGCGTCCGAGTACGTGGGGTAGGCGTGCATGGCGCCCGCGAGCGCTCCGACCTTGAGCCCCAGCGCGACGGCCGTCGAGAGCTCCCCGAGCGACTCGCCCGCGCGGGGACCGACGATGGCGGCTCCGGTCACGCGGCCCTTCCCGTCGACCACGAGACGGGTGAAGCCGTCGGTCTGCCCCTCGGCGATCGCGCGATCGAGGTCGGCGTGGCGGGTCTCCACCACGCGCATCCCGCGCGCGGCGGCCTCGTGCGGCGACACCCCGACCGCCGCCACCTCGGGCGAGGTGAAGGTCACGCGCGGGATCACGTCGACGCCCGCCCGGCGCGGGAGCCCGAGCACGGCGTTCGTCGCCGCGACGCTCGCGAACATGCCCGCCGTGTGCGTGAACCGCGGCAGCGGGGTCGCGTCGCCCGCCGCGCGGATGCGCGGGTTGCTGGTGGCCAGGGTCGCGTCGACGGCGATCGCGCCGTCGTCATCGCGGCGGACCCCGGCGACATCGAGCCCCAGGCCCGTGGTGTCCACTCGGCGTCCGAGCGCGGCGAGCACGCGGTCGGCCGTCACGGTCGTGCCGTCGCTGAGACGCGCCGTCACGGTCTCGCCCGCGGTGTCCGCGTCGACCAGGGTGGTGCCCAGGCGCACGTCGACGCCGTCCGCGCGCAGCGCCGCGAGCACTACCGCCGCGGCATCCGGATCCTCCTTGGACAGCAGGCGCTCGCCACGATGGACGAGGGTCACGCGGCTACCCAGACGCGCCATCGCCTGCGCGATCTCGCACCCGATGGCTCCCCCGCCGAGCACGAGCAGGCGCTCGGGCAGCGCGGTCAGATCCCACACGGTCTCGTTCGTGAGGACGGCATCCGGATCGATGCCCTTCGGCAGCACCGGGGAGCTCCCCGTCGCCACCAGGGCGTCGCGGAAGCGGATGCCGACCCGTTCGACGCGCAACGAACGCGGACCGTCGAAGCGGGCACGGCCGCGCAGCGTGAAGACACCGGCCTCGGCGAGCGCCTCGGGAGAGTCGACGGGCTCGATCTCGTGGATCGCGTGCCGGACGTGGGCCATCACGGCGGCGAAGTCGACCCGGACGTCGGCGACGTGCACCCCCAGCCGGGCGGCATCGCGCGCGTCGTGCGCCGCCGTCGCCGCCGCGATCAGCGCTTTCGAGGGCACGCACCCCGTGTACAGGCACTCGCCGCCGAACCCGTCGGCCTCGATCAGCAGCACCTTCGCACCCAGGATCGCGGCCGTCTTCGCACCGACGAGACCGGCGCTGCCGGCGCCGATCACGACCAGGTCCCACCGGGTACGGCCGGCTTCGGCGGAGGTGAGCGGGCGGGCACGGCGCGTCGGCACGGTCATGTCCGAAGCCTAAGGTGGTCGGGAAGGGGGTGGCTCGATGGCGGCACCACTGCGGCGCTATGGGCTCGGAGCCCGCTGGTACGACGTGCTCTCCGGCGAGCGCTGGGTGTACCGCGCGGGGCGCGAGGCCGGGATCAGCCTGCTGCACCCTCGCCCCGGCGACGTCGTGCTCGATCTCGGCTGCGGCACCGGCTTGAACTTCGCGGCGCTGCTCACCGCCGTCGGACCGCGCGGGCGAGTGATCGGCGTCGACCGCAGCCCCGACATGCTCGACATGGCCCGGCGCCGGGTGGGCGCCGCCGGGTGGAGCGACCGCGTCGATCTCGTCGAGGCGGATGCCGCCGCCCTGGACCCGGCCGAGATCCGCGACCGCACCGACGGACGCGGGGCGGACGCCCTGCTGTCGACCTACGCGCTCAGCGTGTTCGGCGAGAGGGAGGCGGCGTGGGCGCGAGCCGTCGCGGCGGTCCGCCCGGGAGGACGCGCGGCCGTGGTGGACATGCAGCGTCCGCACGGGCCGTGGCGGGTGTTCACGCCGCTCGCGCTGCTGGCGTGCGCGACCGGCGGCGCCGACATCGACGCCCACCCGTGGCGGATGCTCGAGCGCGACGCCGACCCCCGCTCCCTCGAGCGCGCGGAGCGCAAGGGCGGTCACCTCGTCGCCGTCGCCGCCGACCTCGCGATCCACCCCCGGCCCTGAGGTCGGGCGGGAATGCGCCGTCGACCCCGACGTTGCATCTCGGGTACTCGACCCGAACGGATGCCATGACCTCGGCCACCCCCGCTTCTCCCGCCGCCGCGACCGCGGACGACCCCGCCGCCGTCCTCGACAACGCCGCCTGGCACTCGCTGGCCGGGCCGCACGCGCATTTCGCGATCGGCGGCGACCTGGTGCGCCGGTATCCCGAAGACGTCGCTCCGTTCGTGGCCGTGCGCACCTGGGACGACCCGGCCGTGTGGGACGCTCTGCGCGATCTCGTCGGCCCCGGCGCCGAGGTCGGCCTGTCCGGCTACGAGGGTGAGATCCCGGCGGGGTGGGAGTTCGTCGGCGGAGGCGAGGGCGTGCAGCTCGTCGAGACCGCGGCGCTGCGACCGCGCCCGTTCGACGAGGCGATCGAGCTGGACGCGGACGACGCCGCCGAGATGATGGCGATCGTCGAGCGGAACCAACCCGGGCCCTTCCGACCCCGCACCCACGAGCTCGGTCGGTACATCGGCATCCGTCGCGGGGGCCGCCTGGTAGCGCTGGCGGGCGAGCGCCTCCACCCGACCGGCTGGACCGAGATCAGCGCCGTTGCCGTCGACGAGGATCACCGCCGGCAGGGGCTCGCGTCGCGGCTGGTGCTCGACGTGGCCTTCCACATCCAGCAGGGCGGCGACCGCGCCATGATGCACGCGGCGGCGGGCAACACCGGCGCCATCGCCGCCTACGAACGGCTCGGCTTCACCCTGCGCCGCGTGAACCGCTTCGTGGCGGTGCGTACGCCGGCGTGACGCGCCGGCACCGGCCCACACCCCGGCCGGACGCATACGGCACCGGCCCACACCCCGGCCGGACCCGGCGGCGGCGATCCGCAACCCCGTTCCGTGGCATCCGGACCCGATCTACGGTGGCCCCCATGCCTTCGTCCCTCGCGCCCGCGACGCCCCTCGCCGAATGGACCGGTGAAATCGATGGGCTCACGTTCCGCGTGCTGTCGACCCGGCACGCCGCGGCCGACGCCCCGACGTTCGTGCTCGTGCACGGCATCGGCACGTCGCACCGCTATCTGACTCGCCTGCACGCGGAGCTGGCGGCCCGCGCGACGGTGCACTCGATCGACCTCCCCGGCTTCGGCGGTCTCCCGGCACCGAAGGGGGCGCCAGGGGTCCCCGAGATCTCGCACGCCCTCGGCACGCTCCTCGAGCGCACGGGGGTCACCGGCGCGGTGATCCTCGGACACTCGATGGGGGTGCAGTGGGTCGTCGACCTGGCCGTGCAGCGTCCGGAACTCGCGCGGGCCGTCGTGCTGTGCAGTCCCGTCGTCGATCGTGCGCACCGCACACGCCGGATGCAGGCCTTCCTTCTGAGCCACGACAGCGCGCTCGAGCCGCCGCGCGCAGCGCTGACCGTTTTCCGCGAGTATCTCCGGAGCGGGCTGCGCTGGTACGCCGCACAAGCGCGCCACATGGTCCGCTACCCCCTGGAGGACCGCGTCGCGACGCTGTCCGTTCCGGTGCTGATCGTCCGCGGCTCGAAGGACCGCATCGCCGGCCAGCGCTGGTGCTCGGAGTTGCGCGATCGCGCCGCGGACGGAACGCTCGCGGTCGTGCCCGGCCACCGGCACCTCGTGCAGTTCACCGCGCCCGCGACGGTGGCAGCCGGCATCCGTCGGTTCCTCGGCTCCTGAGCCGCAGCTCCCTCCGCCGCCGCCTCACCCCGCCCGGCACCCGCACAACTCCGGCGGAACCCCGGCCGGTGCGGCGCTTGGGGCCCCGGCGGGCGCGGGGTGCAGGAG
>NZ_JAKRNI010000039.1 GCF_022346945.1 Microbacterium sp. ACRRU
CGGCGGGCGGGGGAGAATGGATGCCATGAAGCTCGCGCACCTCGTCCGGTTCGCCGCCCTCGCCGAGGAGCTGCACTTCCCGCGCGCGGCCGAGCGCCTCGGCATCCCGCTCGCGTCGCTGTACACCACGGTCGACAAGCTCGAAGAGGAGGTGGGGCAGCCGCTGGTGTCGCGCACCCCTCCCACGCGTCTCACTCCCGCCGGCGCGCTGCTGCTCGACGAGGCGCGGGCCCGCATCGCCGATGCCCCTCCGCAAGCGTCCGCGGCGCCCAAGGCACAGGGCGGAAAGGCCAAGGCATCCAAGGGCAAGGGCCGCGCCCCAATCGTGAAGGGCCAGCCGAAGCCGTACAAGAAGCGTCAGGGGCGCTGACCGCTTCCGACGCCGCTCCCCCGACACGCATAAACGCTTTCCGCGTGCATAAACGCTCTCTCCACGCGTTTATGCACGCGGATCGCGTTTATGCGAAGCAGTCCCGCCGCGGCGCCCCCACCCCAGCACCCCCCGGCGCAGCCGCGCACGGTTCGCGGGCGCCGCTGATCACCGCTCGGTGACGCGACCCGACTCCACGCGCCAGTGGCGGTCGGTCTCGACGGCGGCGAGCATGCGGCGGTCGTGCGTGACCAGCAGCAGCGTTCCGGTGTACGACTCCAGCGCCTGCTCGAGTTGCTCGATCGCGGGCAGGTCGAGGTGGTTCGTCGGCTCGTCGAGCACGAGCACGTTGACGCCGCGCGCCTGCAGCAGGGCCAGCCCCGCGCGCGTGCGCTCGCCGGGCGAGAGACCATCGACGGGCCGCGAGACATGGTCGGCCTTCAGACCGAACTTCGCCAGCAGAGTCCGCACGTCGGCCGACGTCATCTCGGGCACGAGCGCCTCGAACGTCTCGGCGAGCGGCCGCTCCCCCACGAGCAACGACCGCGCCTGGTCGATCTCGCCGATCGCGACGCTGCTCCCGAGCGAAGCCGACCCTTCGTCCGGGGTCTGACGGCCCAGGATGCCACGCAGCAGCGTCGTCTTCCCGGCACCGTTCGGCCCGGTGATGCCGATGCGCTCCCCCGCGTTCACCTGGAGCGACACCGGCCCGAGCGTGAACGCCCCCTGCCGGAACACCGCGCCCGACAGCGTCGAGACGACCGAGCTCGACCGCGGTGCGGCGCCGATGGTGAACTCGAGCTTCCACTCCTTGCGCGGCTCTTCGACCTCGTCGAGCCGCGCGATGCGGCTCTCCATCTGCCGCACCTTCTGCGCCTGCTTCTCGCTCGACTCCATGGACGCCTTGCGGCGGATCTTGTCGTTGTCGGGCGCCTTCTTCATCGCGTTGCGCACACCCTGGCTCGACCATTCGCGCTGCGTCCGGGCGCGCGCGACGAGATCGGCCTTGGTCTCGGCGAATTCCTCGTACTTCTCGCGGGCCTGGCGGCGCAGCGTCGCCCGCTCCTCGAGATACGCGTCGTAGCCGCCGCCGTACACGCGGTGCGTGTTCTGCGCGAGGTCGAGCTCCAGCACGCGCGTGACCGACCGCGCGAGGAACTCGCGGTCGTGGCTGACGAGCACGACCCCGCCGCGGAGGCCTGTCACGAACGTCTCGAGACGCTCGAGGCCGTCGAGGTCGAGGTCGTTCGTGGGTTCGTCGAGCAGCGCGATGTCGAAGCGCGAGAGCAGCAGCGCCGCCAGTCCCACGCGCGCGGCCTGGCCTCCGGACAGCCCCGTCATGTGCGCGTCGGGGCCCACGTCCAGGCCGAGGTCGGCCAGCACGACCGGCATCCGCTCGTCGAGGTCGGCCGCCCCGCTCGCGAGCCAGCGCTCCAGAGCGGTCGCATAGGCGTCGTCGGCTCCGACGGCGCCGGGGTCGCCGAGAGCCGCGGCCGTGGCATCCATCTCGCGTGTCGCCTCGGCGCATCCCGTGCGTCGCGCGATGTACGCCGCCACCGTCTCACCGGGCACTCGCTCGTGCTCCTGCGGCAGCCAGCCGACGAACGCGTCCGCCGGCGCCAGGGAGATCGTGCCGGACTGCGGGTCGTCGGCGCCGGCCAAGAGTCGCAGCAGCGTCGTCTTGCCCGCTCCGTTGGCGCCCACGACGCCGATCACATCGCCGGGCGCCACGGTGAGGTCGAGGCCGTCGAAGAGGGTGCGGTGCCCGTATCCTCCGGCGAGGCCGTGCGTGACGAGCGTGGCGGTCATCCGTCGATTCTTTCAGGCGTCTCGCGCACGGATCCCCGTCACGACTCAGCGCACGCTTCCGTCTCGCAGCGTCATCGGCCACCCGGCGCCCGGCGCGGCGACGAGCACTTCGGCGTCGCCGGTGAGGCGCCACGCGCCGAACGCGTGGGGCACCGCGTACACCTGCCCGCGCTCGACCTCGACGCTCCCCGCCTCCGAGACCATGGCCCCCGCGCCCGCGGACACCAGCACCACCGCGAAGCCCGCGTCGCGTCGCTCGGTCTCCCCCGCCGCGTCGAACAGACGGAAGTAGGGGTCCGCCGCAGCCGGGAGGAGCGAGCGGAAACCGGTGCCCGCCGGGGTCTCGCCCGCCGTGCTGATGAGGGCGTCGAGCGCGTCGGCATCCAGCGCGTCGGTGGAGACCGACGCCATGACGGTGTCGAAGCCGAGATCGAGGTGCGACTCCTCGCGCGTGGACGTCGTGACCGACCACTCCAACAGGATGGAGAAGTCGGTCGGCTCCTGCACCTCCGCGAGGAAGATGCCGCCGTCGATGGCGTGCACGGTCCCGGCGGGGACGAGCACCCCCATCCCGGGACGCACCGCGACGCGGTTCATGTGCGCGAGCATCCATTCGCCGTCCTGCGCGTCGCGGCGGCGGTCGAGTTCGTCGCGGTCGACGGGGCGCTTCCAGCCGAGGTGGACGGCGCAATCCTCCTCGGTCTCGAGGACGTACCAGGCCTCGGTCTTGCCGTAGGGGCAGTCGAGGTGGCTGGCGGCGAAACCACGGTCGGGGTGCACGTGGACGGGCAGGCGCTGACGCGCGTCGAGGAGCTTGACAAGGATGCCGAGGTCGGCGGCATCCCGTCCTCCTCGCGCGCCCACCCACGCGGCGCGGTCCGCGCGCACGAGGTCGCGCAGATCGTCACCGTCTTCGGTCACGGCGAGACCCACCCGGTCGGAGCCGAAGCGGGAGACGGTCGAGGCGAGCCACTCCTCGGGCTGCCGATCGGTCTTGGGCTCGATGCCGCGCAGCGCCGCGATACGGTCGCCGCCGAGGTAGAAGTGCTGCACAGGATTCGGCGGCAGGAGGACGGGTTTCACCGGGGCTCCGATCGAGTGGGGGGTGACGCGGCGTCGATGACGGCCGTTTCCACATCTACACCATCGGCGCGGACGGGCCACCGCGCTCCGTCGTCACGTGAAGCGTTCGAGACCGCCCCAGCCGCCCACCCAGGCCTCCAGGTGCGGCTCGTCGCGCACCACGTGGACTCCGGATGCCACGAGCTCGCCCGCCGTGAATCCGACCCGAGCGCCCCAGCGCTGCGCGCGGCGGCGGGCCCGACGCGCACTCGCGGTCCCGAGCGGGGTGCCGTCGGCGGCGCGGACCTCCACCCACCCCTCCTCGCCCTGACCGAGAGCACTCAGCCGCGCGGCGAGCGCGCCGGCATCGTCCACGAGCACGGGACGATCGAGCCGCCAGATCACGCGCCCGTCCGGGACGGCGCCGGAACGCACGCGCGGATCCGACGCGAGCGCGGCGGTCGACGGCGGCGCGTCGAGCACCACGGTCGCGCGCGGGAACGCGCCCAGGAGCGCGTCGACGCACAGGAACACGGCGGCGTCGGAGTGCTCCCCCGTCAGGTGCACCACAAGGTCGGGGACGGCGGGGAGGAGGCCGCGGCCCGCGGAGCCGGCGACGGGGATGTCGGTCGCCAGGCGCAGCGTCTGCCGGTTGCCCTCGCGCGCGCGATCGAGGTCTCGGCCCGACCAGTCCGGCCCGTCGTGCCACGCGACCGCCTCGGGCACGTGGGCCAGGATCGCGCCCGCCTGCCAGGCCCGATGCACCCACTCCCAGTCCTCGCCGCCGTACGTCGTGTACGTCTCGTCGAATCCGCCCACCTCGTCGAAGAACGCCCGCGTGCACGCTGACACGGCCCCGATGACGTACCGGTACGAACGGTCGTCGGCGCGCAGGAGGTTCCCGCTCCGGGCGTACTCGTCGCGGAGCCAGGCCGGTTCGCTCAGCTCGCGCGTCGGGCCGGCCTCGGAGACGGGAACGGTCGGGGGCACCCCGGAGAGATCGGCATGCCGCCGTCGGCCGACGGTCACGGCCTCCGGCAGCAGCGCGGGCAGCCGCGACAGCGCCCGGACGTAGCCCGGCTCGGGCGTGGTGTCGGCGTCGAGGAAGCACAGCACGTCCCCGGTGCTGGCGGTGACGCCGAGGTTGCGCGCGGCGGCGGCCCGGAATCCGCGGTCGTCCTGGCGGACGAGCCGCACACCGTCCGGGACGACGGGCGCCTCGGGCGAGCCGTCGTCGGCGACGACGATCTCGAGCCGGTCCGCGGGGTGATCCTGCGCCGCGAGCGCCGCCAGCGTGCGCGCCAGTTCTTCGGGCTGGGCGTAGTGCGTGACGATGACGCTCACCCGCGGCGGATCGGGCTCGAGGCCGGCCACCCGGTCCCACCGGTTCCCGACGACCCCGCGCGCGGGCGCGTCCAGCGCCTGCCACCACGACACGTAGGCCCGGGCGACGTCGGCGGGACCGACGGGGACAGGGTGGATGCCGTGCCAGGTGGCATCCGGATCGTCCGCGGCCGCGCGCACCGCCGCGGCGAGGTCCTCGGGCGCGACGGCGTGGAGCGTGCCGGGTCGGAGCGCGTCCATCTCGTCGACGTACCGGTTGCGCACCGCGATGGGCCGCCGTCCCCAGCCAATCCACGACGCCAGCGACCCCGATGCCGAGACGTGGCGGTGCGCGATCACGGGCACCGCCACGGCGCGGGCGCGGGCGGCCATCTCGTCATCGTCGAGCCACCCGGTGACCTCGACCTCGACGCCGGCGTCGGCCGCCCGGCGAACGAAGGAGTCCAGGTCGGCGGCGTGCCCGTCGGACGCGCGCCCGAGCACCGTCATCCGCGTGATCCCGGCGGCGATCGCGGCGGCGAGCGCTTCGTCGTGCCCCTTGCCGGGGTAGAAGTAACCGAGCACCCCGATGGTGCCGTCCGGGCGCGGAGCCTCCCCGCCGGTGACCGAGGGCACGGGCAGCGGGACGACCTCGACGGGTCCGTCCCACACGCCCTCCTCAGCGAGGAGATCGCGCTCGTGCACGCTGTTGACCGCCACCGCGCGCGCCTCCCGCGCGACGGCCGCATAGAACGCGCGGCGACGCGGGCGGTTGCGCTCTCCGTCGGACTCCTGCGGGACGTCGTGCAGCGTCACGGTGACCGGATGCCGCCGGGCGAGGGCCGTGAACCGATCGGTGGCCTCCTCGGGCGACGTCCCCCACATCCGGTCGGTCACGTGCACGTGCAGCGGCGTCCCCGCCGGCAGGTCGGTGAGGTCGTCGGGGGTGACGACACGCACCGCGGGGTCGAGGACGCGGACATCGGCCGCGACCGCGCGGGCGTAGGCCGCGACGCCGTGCGGTCCGGGCGGCGCGACGAGGACGGGGAGCGCGCTCATGCGGCGCGCCACCGGCGCAGCAGCGGCGCGAGGCGCTCCACCGCCGCCGCGACGAACTCCGGGTGCTGCGCGTACCACCGGCGGTGCGCGTCGACGACGGCGTCCGGGTCGAGGCGCTCCCCGGCGACGATCCAGTCGCGCCGGGGCTCGGCATCCAGGCCCCACGCGTCGACCACCCACGGCTCGAGGGGCGCCTGCACCCCCGCGAGGATCGGCCGGCCCGGGTCAACGGCGGTACCCGGTGCCCCCAGCGCGGCGACGATGCGTTCCCCCAGCGGGAGGAACACCGCGTTCCCCGGGTGGTTGACGGTGCGCGCGAGGTCGGGCACGACCTCGTCGTACAGATCGGATGCCACCACGTCGACGCCGATCTCCTCGCGCCGCCGCAGCTCGGCGAGCGAGTCGTCGCCCACGGCCCGGACGACGGCGCGCGGAAGCTCGGCGGCCACGGGCAGCCCCGCGGCCTCGGCGAGCGTGCGGACGTCGTGGTACGGGACGAGCGGAGGGTCCTCGTCCACACCGGGGACACGGATCGCGGCCTGGAAGGGATGGAGCCCGCCGTACCGGAGGGAGGGCACCACCACCGTCCGCGCCCCCGGGGGAAGGGCGGCGCGCAGTTGCGAGGTCCCCAGCGGCAGTGCCCGGTAGTCGTCGCGGATGGGCTGGACGACGAGGAACGCCGCCCCGGCCAGGAGACGGTGCAGGCGGTCGGCGTCGGCGGCATCCATCTCGTGCACCGCGGGCACCCGCACACCGGGGTGCTCCTCGTTCGAGACCACGAGGCGGATCGATTCGGCCTGGCAGTTGCCGACGACGACGCCGTACCCCCCGGGCGCGGGCTCGTCGCCGAAGAACGCGGCGTAATGGGCACGGCGCGCTATCACCGCCGCGGTCTCGTCCGCAAGCGTCCCCGACCCGTCATGCCCGCCGCTCATGATGTGAACGTACGCCGTCGCCGCCGTCGCCTGGGAACGGTTGCGTTGACTTGCGACGGGTCTGCCGATGCGATACGCGCCACACGCGAACCCAGGAGGACCACCGATCGACGCCGCAGCCCCCCGCCGTATCCGGGTCGCCGCCGTGCCCGCCGCGCACCCGTACGTCCGGGCCGTCACCGACGAGCGCTTCGTGGAGGTGTGCGCGGACCCCCCGCCGCCGGGCGCGGCACCGGGACAGTGGTGGCCGCCGCAGGTCCTGCTCCCGGCGTGGCTCGAGGAGCACGCCGCCGACCTCGATCTCGTGCACGTGCACTTCGGCAGCGAGTCCTACGCGGCCGAGGAGCTCGCCGAGACCGTGCGTACCCTGAACCGCTTGCGGCTTCCCCTCGTCTACACCGTGCACGATCTCGAGAATCCCCAACTGCGCGACCAGGCTGCGCATGACGCCGCGCTGCGCGTGCTCATCGGGGGCGCCGACGCCCTGACGACCCTCACGGCGGCGACGGCCGCCGACGTGGAGCGCCGCTTCGGGCGGACGAGCACCGTCATCCCGCACCCGACCCTCGTGAACGACGAGACGCTTCCCTCGGGAACCCCCTCCCCCGTGACCCGGGTCGGCGTCCACCTGCGCGATCTCCGCCCGAACATCGACGGTGTCGGCACGACGGCCACCCTCGTGCGGGCGATCGCCGACCTGCGCGCACGCGGAGCGAACATCGAGGCGGTCGTGCGCGTGAACGAGCGGGTACGCGACGCCGACGCCGCGGCATCCATCGACGCTCTCGCGCGCAACGCCGACGGGGTGAGGCTCGAACGGTCCGCGCGGCTCGACGACGACGCCCTCGTCGCGTGGCTCGCCGACCTCGACGCGTGCGTGCTGCCCTACACCCACGGGACCCATTCGGGGTGGGCCGAGCTGTGCTACGACCTGGCCGTCCCCGTCGCCGGGACCCGCGTGGGCCACATCGCCGCGCAGCACCCCACCGATTTCCACTCCTTCCGCATCGGCGACCCCGTCTCTTTGGAGCGGGCGATCGTGGATGCCACGTCCCCGGCGTGGTCCGTGCCGGGTTCCGACGCGCGGACGGCCGAGGTCGCCCGCCGCCGAGCGGACCGTCTCGACGAACGGGAGAGGGTGCGCGAGACGCACGTCGCGCTGTACCGCCGCTCGCTGCGGACGGAGCACGCCGCGTGACCCGGGCCGTGCAGCGCATGCGGGTGCTCGTGGTCGCCCCCTCCCGCTACCCGCTGCGGCAGCCCCACGCGGGAGGTCTCGAGGCGACGGTGTGGGACCGCGTCCGGTGGCTGCGCGACCGCGGGCACGAGGTCATGCTCTGCGCCGCAGAGGGGTCGGACTTCCTCGACGACTCCCCGGGATTCGCGCTTCCCGCGCCCGCCTGGTCGCGCGTCGAGGACGCTTCCGACACCTTCTACCCCGAGGGCTACGCCCTTGCAACGGATGCCGCGCACGAGGTCCTTCTGGACCGACTGCGCAGCGGGCGCCACGACTTCGACGTGATCGACAACCACAGCCTCCACCCCGCCCCGATCCGGTGGAGCCGGGATGCCGACATCCCCGTCGTCACCACGTTGCACACCCCACCGCTCGAGCCGATGCTCGAGGCGGCGGAGTACGCTCGCGGCAGCGGACACCGTTTCGTCGCCGTCAGTCAGGCGACCGCGCGCGCGTGGTCGGTGGAGGGCGTGGACGCGTTCGTCTTCCCCAACGGCATCGACACCGATCGGTGGACGCGCGGTCCCGGCGGTTCGCGGTGGGTGTGGTCGGGACGCATCGTGCCCGAGAAGGCGCCGCACCTGGCGATCGAGGCCGCGCGGACGGCGGGGGCGGAGATCGTCGTGGCCGGGCGCATCGGCGATGTCGACTACTTCCAGCAGGAGGTGGCGCCGCGCCTGGGCGGCCCCGCGCGCTACGTCGGCGCGCTGCACCAGGGCGACCTGTGCCGCTTGGTCGGGTCGTCCGCCGTCGCCCTCGTGACGCCGATGTGGGAGGAGCCGTTCGGTCTCGTCATCGCCGAGGCGCTCGCGACGGGCACCCCCGTTGCGGCCTTCGACATCGGCGGGGTGGCCGAAGTGCTCGCCGGCATGCCGGGCACGGCCGCCGTCACCGCCGGTGACGTCACCGCGCTCGCCCACGCGGCGCTGGAGCTTGCCCGCCAGGGAGAGCGCGAGCCGCTCACGCGGGTCTGGACGCGCCGCGCCGCCGTCCGCGAGCACGCGCTGAGCCGGCGCTACCGCGACGTGGAACGCGTCTTGACGCACACCGCGTTGCGATCGAGGGAACAGCGGATGCCGGCGGTGTCGTGGTGATCGGCTGGTACATCCACCACCACGGGTACGGGCACGTCGCCCGGTTCCGCGCCGTGCACCCGCACCTGCGCGTGCCGGTGCGCGTGTTCTCCTCCCTCCCCCGCCCCGAGGGACTCGAGGGCGACGTCGAGTGGCTCGTGCTGCCGCACGACGCCGACCCCGTGGAGCGGGAGGACGGGTCGCTCTACGACCCGCGCGAGGGCGACCCCACGGTTCGCGGCGCACTGCACTGGGCTCCCCACGACCATCCCGGTCACCGTGCACGACTGGCCACCATCGCCGCGAACGCCGCCGACCTGCACCTGTTCGTCGTCGACGTCAGCGCCGAGGTCGTGGCCTTCGCGCGGCTCCTCGGTCTGCGCACGCTCGCGGTGACGCAGCCGGGCGAACGAACCGACGCCGCCCACGCGCTCGCGTACGACCTCGCCGATCGCATCCTCGCGCCGTGGGCGCACGGCGCGGTCACCGCCTCGTCGCTGACCGCCCGAACCGACCGGGTCGTGTGGACCGGGGGCATCTCGCGTCACGACGGTCGCCCCACCGCCGACCCGCACGATGAACGGTCGGTGCTCTTCCTCGGTCGCGTGCTCGACGAAGACGTGCGGCGCGCGGCGGAAGACCTCCTCACCGCCGCCGGATGGCGCACGAGCGCGATCGGCCATGACCTTGCCTCGCACGTCGACGACCCGTGGCCCCTGATGACCTCGCATACCGTCGTCGTCAGCGCGGCGGGGCAGAACAGCGTCGCCGACCTCGCCGCGGCCGGGGCGCGGGCGGTCGTCGTCGCCCAGGACCGTCCGTTCGACGAGCAACGTCACACGGCGTGCGCGCTGCACCGGTGGAACCTCGCCCGTGTCGCCCCCGAGGGGGTCGACGCCGCGGGGATCGCCGACCTCGTCGCGTCGGCCGCCGACGACGATCCGGATTGGTCGCGGTGGCAGGTCTCCGGGGCGGCCGAGCGCGCCGCCGCCGCCATCGAGGCGATGCTGCCGTGAGGCTCGCGGTCCTCACCGTCGCCTCTGCCGCGCGCCGCGCACACCTCGAACGTCAACGCGAGGTGCTCGCCGCGGTGGCACCCGACACCGCGCGCGTGGAGGTGTTCCTCGACGACGAGGTGGCGCCCGGCATCCGGGATCCCGAGGCCCGGACGCTGCACGTGCCGCCCGGTCCGCACGGGCTGCGCGTGGGAGCCGGTCGGAATGCCGCCGCGGCCGCGGCGATCGCGGACGGTGCGGAGCTGCTGGTGTTCCTCGATGTGGACTGCCTGCCCGGGCCCGACCTGTTCGCGCGGTACGCGGACGCCGCCCGCATGCATCCCGCCGCGCTGCTGGCGGGACCCGTCACCTATCTCGCGAGCGTGCAGCGCCCCGCGGTCGCCGACCTCCCGTTCGTGACGCGTCCTCACCGGGCCCGGCCGGCGCTTCCGCCGGGAGAGACCCGGACCGCCGACCCGGGCGAGTACGACCTGTTCTGGTCGCTGTCCTTCGCCGTGACCCCCGCGACGTGGCAGCGTCTCGGCGGCTTCCACGACGGGTACGAGGGCTACGGTGCGGAGGACACCGACCTCGCCTGGACGGCGCGCACCGCCGGTGTCCCGCTGGTGTGGACGGGCGGGGCGGATGCCTACCACCAGTGGCATCCGGTCTCTTCACCGCCGTGGCAGCATCTCGACGACATCCTGCGCAACGGCGCCGAGTTCCACCGGCGCTGGGGCGTCTGGCCGATGGGCGGATGGCTCGACGCCTTCGCCGCCGCCGGCGCGATCGAGCGCCGCGGCGCCGCCTGGGTGCGCGTTCCCAACGCGTGAGGTGCCAAGATTTGTCGCTTCGGGCGAGCCCGAAGCGACAAATCCTGGCACCTCACGCGCGACTCGGCGGGAATCCTAGGCGGTGCGCAGCCAGGCAGACGCCTCGCCGGGGAGCGCACCCGAGTCGACGGAAGCGCTCGAGAGGAGCACCTCGCCGGCCGGGAGCGCCACCGGCTCGGTGCCGAAGTTCGTCACGACCGTCCAGCCGCCGGGGCGGATGAAGGCGACGACGTCGTCCCGGCCGAGGTCGATCCACTCCAGGTCCTCGGCGGTCTGCAGCTCGTGCCGCAGGTCCAGAACGCGACGGTAGAGCGACAGCGTCGAGGCCGGGTCGCCGTCCTGCCCGTCGACGGCGTAGTCGGCGAACCACTCCGGCTGCGGCAGGTGCGCTCCCCCCGCGCCGAACCCGAACGCGGCATCGGATGCCGTCCACGGCAGCGGCACGCGGCATCCATCCCGTCCGATGTCGGCACCGGGGCTGCGGAAGAACGTCGGGTCCTGACGGGCCGCGTCGGGGATGTCGGCGACCTCGTGAAGACCCAGCTCCTCGCCCTGGTACAGGTACGCCGAGCCCGGGAGCCCCAGCACGAAGAGAGCCGCGGCACGCGCGCGGCGCGCGCCCCGCTCCGCGTCCAGCGCCGGTTCGGTGCCGCCGGACAGCAGCCACTCGTTGCCGTGCTTGCGGGTCGGACGCCCGTCGGCATCCCGTTCCGCGTCGGGCAGACCGTACCGGGTGGCGTGGCGGACGACGTCGTGGTTCGACAGCACCCATGTCGTCGACGAGCCCGACTGTGCGGCGAGCGAGAGGTTGTCGGTGACGATGCGACGGAACTGCCGCGCGTCGAAGTCGGCCTCGAGCAGGTCGAAGTTGAACGACTGTCCCAGGCTCTCGATGCTCGCGTACAGCGGCACGCGCGAGGGGTGCACCCAGGCCTCGGCGACCGCGGTGCGCGGCGGGTCGTAGGAGTTGAACACCGCGCGCCACTCGGCGTACACCTCGTGCACGTCGTCGCGATCGAGGAGCGGGTGGTTGCCGTCCTGCGGCATCGCGGCGAGCTCGGCGGCGGAGGGCAGCGGCTCGCTGAGGTCCTTCGTCAGCATGTGCGCGACGTCGATGCGGAACCCGTCGACACCGCGGTCGCTCCAGAACCGCAGGGTCTTGACGAAGTCGGCGCGCACCTCGGGGTTCGCCCAGTTCAGGTCGGGCTGCGAGACGTCGAAGTTGTGGAAGTACCACTGGCCGTCCGCGACGCGCTCCCACGCCGACCCGCCGAACACCGACTGCCAGTCCGTCGGCGGCTCGGAGCCGTCGGGGCCGGTGCCCTCGCGGAAGATGTACCGGTCGCGCGCTGCGGAACCGCGACCGGCGGCGAGCGCCTCCTGGAACCAGGCGTGGTCGTTCGAGGTGTGGTTGGGCACGATGTCGACGACGACCCGGATGCCATGGGCGTGCAGCTGCGCGATGAGCTCGTCCATGTCGGCGAGGGTCCCCAGACGCGGGTCGACGTCGCGGTAGTCGGCGACGTCGTAGCCGCCGTCGGCGAGCGCCGAGGGGTAGAAGGGGCTGAGCCAGATGGCATCCACCCCCAGTTCGGCGAGGTACGGCACCCGCGCGGTGATGCCGGGGATGTCGCCGAGGCCGTCGCCGTTGCTGTCGGCGAAGCTGCGGGGATACACCTGGTACACCACGGCCTGGCGCCACCAGTCGGGGGCGTCGGAGAGCTCGCGGGCGTGCACGGAGGGTGCGGCGGTGGTCACAGAGGAGTCCTTTCGGGGTGGGTGGCGGGTCAGCCCTTGACGGCGCCCTGCGTGACGCCGGCCATCACCCAGCGCTGGGTGAAGAGGTAGGCGACGATCGCGGGGGCCATGGCCATGAGGTACGACGCGAAAGCGACGTTGTAGTTGTTGCTGAACTGCGTCTGGAACAGGTTCTGGCGCACGGGCAGCGTCTGCAGGGCGGGGTCGCTGATGATGAGCGAGGGCATCATGAAGTCGTTCCACGCGTACAGGAAGGCGAAGATGCCGACGGTGGCGCTCATGGGCGCGAGGAGCGGGAAGATGAGCCGCCAGAACGTCTGCCACGTCGTCGCGCCGTCGATGCGAGCGCTCTCTTCGAGCTCGAGCGGGATGGAGCGCAGAAACGCGGTGAACAGCAGCACGCTGAAGCTCAGCTGGAACATCGTGGCGAGGATGATCACGCCGGCCGGGTTGTCGAGACCGACCCGACCGGTGAGCTGGATCTGGGGCAGCGCGACCACCGGGAACGGGATGAACATCGCCGCGAGCAGGTAGAAGAACGAGTACCGGAAGAGCTTGCGGTCCCAGTTGCGGGCGATCGCGTACGACGCGAACGCCGCGAGCACGATGGTCGCCGCGACCGTGCCGGCCGTGACGAGCAGCGAGATGACGAGGCCGACGGGGAACCGTGTGAGCGTCCAGGCCTGGACGAATCCGTCGAAGCTGATCGGCGCGGGGAACGAGAAGGCGTTGCCGTCGACGACCTGCGCCCCGCTCTTGAGCGCCATCGTGATGGTGACGTACAGCGGGAGCAGAACCGTCACGGAGCACAGGACGAGGATGGTCGTGGCCGACCAGTTCACGCGTTCCATGCCGACGCGGCGGAAGCGGCCGCCGGTGCGCCGCCGCGCGGGGAGGGCGAGATCGGCCTGCTCGAAGGCGAGGGCCGGCTGATTGAGGGCGGTCATGCGAGGGTGTTCCTTCCCCGGGTCAGCGAGAGCTGCAGCAGCGAGATGACGACGGCGACGATGAAGAACAGGGCCGCGTTGGCCATCTGGTAGGCGTAGTCGCCGCCGTTGAAGCCGAGGATGATCGACATCGCGACGCTGCGCGTCGCGGTGCCGGGGCCCCCGGCGGTGAGGCCGACGATGATGTCGTAGGCGTTCAGGAAGCCCTTGAAGCCGAGGATGACGTTGATGACGACGTAGCCGGCGACCAACGGCAGCGTGATGCGCAGCAGCTGCTGCGTCTTGCTCGCTCCGTCCAGACCCGCGGCTTCGCAGACGTCCCCGGGGACCGACAGGAGCCCCGCGATGTAGATCAGAAGCGTTCCGGGGATCGCCTGCCACGCGGTGACGATCACGATCGCGACCCACGCGAGGTCGGGGTTGGCCAGCAGGCTCGACTCCAGCCACGGGATGCCGACGGCGGCCCCGGCCTGCGGCAGCGAATTGCTGAAGAGGAAGTTGAAGACGTAGGCGATGATGATGCCCGAGATCACCATCGGGATGACGAAGATCGTGCGCAACGTCCGCTTGAGGCGGATCTGCGCGGTGAGCCCGACGGCGAGCAGGAACGCCGCGACGTTGACGACGATGACCGTCGCCACCGAGAACCCGAACGTGAACAGGTACGCCTGCAGGATCGCGGGATCGCTGAAGATCGCGATGTAGTTGGTCAGCCCGACGAAGTTCCATTCGCCGATGCCGATGGAGTCGGTGAAGCTGAAGAAGATGCCGATGATGCCCGGCACCGTGATCGCCAGTGTGAACAGCACCAGCGTGGGGATGAGGAAGAAGTAGTAGATCGGCTCGACACGGCGGGTGCTGCGGCGTGCGGCCGCCTTCCCGCCCGTGACGATCGTCGTGGTGGTGGTCATCGCGCGTCTCCTTCGGCGGCGGCATCGGTCGTCGACGCGGCAGGCTGCCGGAAGGCCAGACGCGCCCAGTCCTGATCCATCGTGCGCAGCGTCCGCTCCGGCGACGCGCCGAGGATCATGGCCTGCGCGTAGTTGAAGACGGGGATGGTCTTGGGCACCAGCACCGACGCGCCCTGGTAGATCCGCCCCTCCTCGTAATAGGGGATCATCCCCGCCACCCGCGGATCGCTCGGGGCCGGGGCGTCCTTCGTCGGCGCGAATCCGAGCTGCGACTCGTTGTACGCCTCGATGATCTCGGGCTGGTAGAGGTACTCGAGGAAGTCGCGGGCGGCCTCCTGGTGCCGCGACCCCTCGGGGATGATGGCGGCGAGGTCCATGTTCACGCGCACGGCGAGGTCGTCGGGGTCGTCGGTCATGGGCAGCGGGAACGTCCCCACCGGCAGATCGGGCGAGGTCTTCGCGATCTCGCCGAGGGCCCACGGTCCCTGCAGGTACATCGCAGCCTGGCCTTGAGCGAAGGCGAGGTTGCCGTCGCCGTACGCCCGGCTGTCGGCATCCGGATTCGTGTAGGTCGAGGCGAGCTCGGTCATACGGGCCATCGCCGCGGAGAAGTCCTTCTCGAAGGACACGGCCGAGTCGGGGCCGACCGCATCGCCCTCGGCGGCGAGCGCGTCGAAGAAGTCGATGACGTCCAGGGATCCCCCGACGGCGTAGTCGTACCACCCCTGTCCGACGGTCCAGTCGTCCTTGAACGTGCCGTAGAAGGGCGTGATGCCGTTCGCCTTCAGGGTCTCGGCGGTCTGCCGCAGCTCATCCCACGTGGTGGGGACCTCGAGCCCGAGATCGTCGAAGATCTGGGTGTTGTAGATGACGGAGGAGGCCATCACCGAGTAGGGCAGTGCGCTCGTGCGGCCCGCGCAGACGCCGTACTGGTCCATGAGGGGCTGCAGGTCTTCGCGGACGGTCGTCGCCGCCGTGGTGCCCGACAGGTCGGTCAGCGCGCAGCGCTGCACGAACCGGGCGACCTCGTAGTTGTAGTTGGCGAGCATGATGTCGGGCGGATTACCGCGGACGAAGCTCGCCGACACGACGTCCACGCCCGAGGTGTCCATCTCGACGCGGACCCGGTCCTGCGATGCGTTGTAGTCCGCGACCACCTGGTTCATGAACGTCAGGGCTTCGCGCTTGCTGAAGGTGAAGCGAATGGTCTCGCGACCGTCCGCAGAGCACCCGGCGAGCATCGCCGCTCCCAGCGCCGTGACTGCCAGCGCCGCGGCACACCGCCGCACCGTTGCCGTCTTCGTCGACACGTGTCCTCCTCGCATCCTTGCGATCTTGAATCGGAGATTAAATCTACTCGTCAAATCAAAGCGTTCACGGCAGTATTGCAGGAGACACAGAGGGGGTCAAGATCCGATGACGGATGCCACTGCCTCGGTGCCCTCGCTCCGTCGCCACAGCCTCGATGCCGTGCTCGCGTACGCGTGGGACGCCGAGGCGTTCACCGCGAGCGACGTGATGGCTGCGGTCGCGCTGACGCGTTCGACGACGATCGACGTCCTGGACGAACTCGTCGCTCGCGGGCTGCTCGTCGAGATGCCGAACGCGCGCGCGGTCGGCGAGTACTCGAAGGGCCGCCCCGCGCGGCGCTTCGCGTTACGAGCCGATGCCGGCCTCGTGGTCGGCGTCGACGCGGGGCGCGGACACGTGACCGCCACGGTCGCCGACCTGCGCGGTGTTCCCGTCGCCACGTCCCGGTTGTCGATAGACCCCGAACGCGACTCCCCCGAGCGTCGCCGACGCGCGGCGGAGAAGATCGTCGAGGCCACGCTGACGCGCGCCCACGCCACCCGCGACGATGTGGTCGCCCTGTGCGTCGGGGTTCCGGCGCCGGTGAATCGTTCGGGACGATCTCCCGCTCACCACGACGGTTTCTGGCAGCGGATGAACCCCGACTTCGTCGACACCTTCGCGTCGTGGGCGCCGGTGGTCCGGGTCGAGAACGACGCTTTGCTCGCGGCGATCGCCGAGCGCACCGACGGCGCTGCCGTGGGGTACGACGACTTCGTCGCCCTCCTGGCCGGCGAGCGCTTCGGCGCGGGAATCTGGGTCGACGGGCGGCCGCTGCGGGGTGCGCACGGCGGCGCGGGAGAGACGATGGCCTTCGACCGTGTCGAGGGGGTCGGGAGCGCCTTCGGCCTCGCCCCGCGGTGCGTCGAGGCGGCGCGTGCACTGATCGACTCGGGAGAACTCCCCGCCGGCAGCGCCCTGGCCGACGTGCCGCCCGCCGAACTGGATGCCAAGACGGTCCTCGACCTCGCCGCCGCGGGCGATCCCGGCGCTCTCGCGGTCGCCGCCGAAGTCGGCCAGGCGCTCGCCGTGGTGACGGGCATGCTCGGGAGCCTCTTCGACGTTCGCCGCGTCGTCGTCTCGGGAGCGATCGCCGCCGGTGCGGCCCCGATCATCGCCGCCGCCGCGGCCGCACTCCCGACGGCCCTGCACCTCCCCCCGCCCGAGATCGTCGCCTCCTCTCTCGGCGCCGACATCGTGTCGACCGGTGCCGTCGCCGCCGCGATCGAGGCGACGCGCACGCGCGCGATCGACCTCGCCCCCTTCGCCCTCCCCGCCGAGCGCTCGAGGCGTGAGGCGTGAGGCGCGAGCGCGAGGCGCGAGGCGTGAGGCCTGAGGCGTGAGGCGTGAGGCGTGAGTCGCCAAGATTTGTCGCCCGCGAGCCCCCGGAGGCGACAAATCCTGGCACCTCGCGCAAGCGGTATCGCGCGAGCGGTATCGCGCAAGCGGTATCGCGCAGACGGCGGTGCGCGAACGGGCGTCCGGCGGCAGCGCAACCCGTGGCCGCCGCGGGACACAGCCGGATAGCCTCGGCGCATGCCCGACTGGCCCGAACACGTCCTCTGGTGGCACCTCTACCCCCTCGGATTCGTGGGTGCCCCGATCCGCGACGGCGTCGACCCCGACGCGGCACCGGCGCACCGGCTCGACCGCATCGAGGGGTGGCTCGACCACGTCATCGAGCTCGGGTTGAACGGCCTCCTCCTCGGCCCGGTCTTTGCGTCCGAGACCCACGGCTACGACACCGTCGACCACTTCCGCGTCGACCCGCGTCTGGGCGACGACGCCGACCTGGACCGCCTCCTCGCCGCGGCGCGGGAACGTGGCATCCGGATTCTCTTCGACGGCGTGTTCAACCACGTGGGTCGAGGGCATCCGGCGTTCCAGGCGGTGCTCGCCGGCGGCGACGCGGAGCTCTTCCGGGGCTCGCGCGTCGACGGGCGATTCGAGCCCGAGGTGTTCGAGGGGCACGGCGCCCTGGTCGCGCTCGATCATTCCGCCGACGCCACCGTCGACCTCGTCGTCGACGTCATGACCCGGTGGCTCGAGCGCGGCATCGACGGGTGGAGATTGGATGCCGCCTACGCGGTGCCGCCGGAGTTCTGGGCGCGCGTCCTCCCCCGCGTGCGCGAGCGCTTCCCCGAGGCATGGTTCGTCGGCGAGGTGATCCACGGCGACGGTCCCGCGATCGTGAACGCCTCGACGATGGACTCCCTCACGCAGTACGAGCTGTGGCAGGGGATCTGGCACGGCATCGCCGATGGGAACTTCTTCGAGCTGAGTCACGCGATCGAGCGTCACGATGACCTACTGGCGACCTTCGTTCCGCAGACGTTCGTCGGCAACCACGACGTCACCCGGATCGCTTCGGCGGTGGGATCGGACCTCGTGCCGCACGCCATCGCGGTGCTGTTCACGGTGGGCGGCACGCCATCGGTGTACGCGGGCGACGAGTTCGGGTGGACCGCGGTGAAGGAAGAGCGCGAGGGCGGCGATGACGCGGTGCGACCGGAGTTCCCGGCGAGCCCGAGCGACGTGACCGACGTCGACGAGAGCATCCTCGACGCGCATCGGGCGCTCATCGCCCTGCGCCGGCGGCATCCGTGGCTCTGGCGAGCCCGCACCGACATCGTCGAGGTGACGAACACGACCCTCGTGCTGCGCACCGCGGTCGACGACGAGGCGGTGATCGTCGCGCTGAACATCGGCGACGCGCCCGCGTCACTCCCCGCCGCGGACGCCGCGACGGTGGTCGCCGGGCACGCGACGCTGAGCGACTCCCGCGTCGACCTCGCGCCCCGCGGCTGGGCGGTCTTCGAGGCGTGAGTCGCCAGGATTTGTCGCCTGCCGGAGGCAGGAGGCGACAAATCTTGGCGACTCACGCGGGACGAGAAGAACCCCGGATGCCGTGGCATCCGGGGTTCTTCTCGGTTCAGGCGTCGGTGCGGCGCGGACGACGCATCGTCCACACAACCCCTCCCGCGACGAGCAGGAAGGCCGCCAGCAGAGCCCCGCCGAGGGGCCCCTGCGCGCCGGTCGCCGCCAGCTGGCCGGATGCCACCACGGTGATCGCCACGCTTTGGATCATCCGCCCATCGGCACCATAGACGACGATCGAGTGGGAACCCGCGGCGAGGTCGCCGGGGATCTGCACATCGAACGTCACACGTCCGCTCGCGTCGGCGACCGGGATGCCCGCGATCCGGATGGGGTCGCTCCGCAGCTCGGCCGTGACCTGCTCACCGGCATCCAGACCGGTGACCGTGACGCGCACGATCCCCCCGCGCTCGACCGTGGTGGTCGAGACGGACACCGACGGGGCGGCGCCCGGGGAGGTCGGCTGCGGGCTGGCCGTGGGCTCGGCCGTCGGGACGGGAGTAGCCGTCGGCGTCGGCGAAGCCGTCGGCGTGGCCGTCGGGACGGGAGTGACCGTCGGCGTCGGCGAAGCCGTCGGGGTGGCCGTCGGCGTCGGTGTCGCGGTCGGCGTCGGCGTCGGCGTCGGCTCCGTCGTGTCGGGTACCTCCCGCGGGGCGACGCTCGAGAGCGTCGGCTTCACGGTCTGGAACAGCCCGTCCTCCCCGACCTCGAGACGGTCGATCGTCGTCTCGCGATTGGTGCCGTTGCCGCCCGGGATCGCGAACCGGTGGTACGCGATGTACCACTCGTCCGTGCCGGGGACGTTGATGATCGAGCTGTGCCCCGTTCCGAGGATGCCCTGCGAGGCGTCCTTCTGCAGCAGGATGCCACGGTAGGTCCACGGCCCGTCGATGCTCGCCGACGTGGCGTATCCGACGCGATAGTTCGCCGACCCGGTGTCGTCGATCGCGTACGTCAGGTGGTACATGCCGTCGCGGTAGTTGACGAAGAGCCCTTCGCGGAAGTCGGTCAGGCCGGAGATCCGCGTGATGGTCCCCTCCTTGATGCTCTTCATGTCGTCGGACAGTTCGCCGTAGAGCGGGCTTCCGTTGCCCCAGAACAGGTAGTACTTCCCCGTCTTCGGGTCCTGGAAGGCCGCGGGATCGATGGCTTGCCCGCTCGTCACGGACTCGGCGTTGGTGATCATCGGCTTCGCCTCGGCGGTGAACGGTCCCTCGGGGCTGTCCGCCACGGCGACGCCGATCTCCTTGCGGTTGTCCTGCGGGTTGTGACCGCTGAAGTAGAAGTAGTACTTCCCGCCCTTTTCGATGATCGTCGGGGCCCACGCGTTACCGGTCGCCCAGGGCACGTTGCCCTCGGCCCCGTCCAACGTGAGGATCGGCGTGTCCGAACGCGTCCAGTCGACGAGGTTCTTCGACTTCCACACGTAGAACGTGTTGCCGCCCCATCCGGGAACTCCGTCGCTCGTGGCGTAGATGTAGTACGTGTCGCCGAACACCGCGATGTTCGGGTCGGCGTACAGCCCCGGCAGCACCGGGCTCTTCATCTCCACGGCCTTGAGCGTCCAGACCACATCGGCCTGGCCCTCGGTCTTCAGCGTCACCGTCACCGGGGTGCTGAGGTTTCGGACGGTTCCGGATGCCGGGCTCGCCGTCGTGCCGGGCGCGGTGGTGAACGTCGGGCGCAGCGTCGTCAGGTCGGTGCCCGGAACGACGGGGAACAGCACGGTGCGGTTGGCCCCGTCGACGATCGGAGCGACCTTGAGGTCGGAGGCATCCTGCAGGCTGACGTTCGTGAGCACGCCCGGGTTCTGGGCGGCCACCTCATCAGGACTCAATGCGCGGTTGTAGAGCGCGAACTCGCGCATCTGCCCGCGGAAGAGGCTGTCGTCGTTGTAGACCGACTTGCCGATGTAGTTCGCCAGGGTGAAGCCTTTGCCGATGTCGCCGGGGCGCACCGTCACGTTGGTGTTCTCGGCGACCTTCTGCCCGTCGAGGTACAGACGTGCGGTGGTGCCGCTCAACGTGTAGGTCAGGTGCACCCAGCGGTCGCGCGGCAGGGGGGTACCCGAGCCGGCGTTCTGCTCGCCGGTCCAGTTGCCCTTGCTGATCGCGCCACGATACTGGCTGTCGCCGGTCGAGAAGAGATAGCCGTTGCCCTTGCCGTCGCTCCCGGTGTTTCCGAAGGCGTAAAGGAAGTACGGCGTCTTCTGGGCCGGGTCGATACGCAGCTCGGCGTCGACGGTGAACTCGTTCACCCCGGCCAGCACGTTGTCGGGCAGGTCGACGTAGTCGTTGGTTCCGTCGAAGGTGAGCGCGCCGTCCGAGAACGTCGCACCGCCCTGGATCTGTCCGTCGCGTCCGGCGCCGGAGCGGTCGTGCAGGATCGTTCCCTGAGCATCGGTGAAGTCGTAGCGGAGCACCTCACCCTTCTCGTTGGCCGTGACCGGGGTCGCCGTCGGCTCCTCCGGGATGTTCTGGCGGAGCGCAGCAAGCTCGGCCGCGGTCACGGGGATGACGGTGCCGTGACGCGGGCTACTGGGGAGCTTGTAGTTCGCGGGAACCTGCCAGTTCGGGTTGGCGATGTCGGTGGTGGCGAGCGGAATGTACCCGCGGCCGCCGTACTCGTCGACGAACAGGTAGTACTTGTCGCCGTTGACGTCGCCCGGGTTGGACGTGAAGATGCTCGGGCCTTCGACCGCCCCGGTGCCGGCGTTCTTTCCGATGCAGGCGGTGACCTGCGTCCAGTCCTTCAGCGGGGCCGTGAGGACCGGCGAGCTCTCCTGGATGATGTCGCTGCAGCCGGTGGTGCCGGCGCCCTCGTCCTTCGTGAAGCGCTGGTAGACGCCGTCCGCCTTGATGACGGTCGAGTCGATGCGGGAGATCCCGCCCTGCCAGACCTGGGGCTCGCTGAACGTCACGAAGTCGCGCGTCGTGGCGTACATCATGCTGTTCGGCACGTTCGCGGTGTGATTCGGGTCGTCCTCCGGGTAGATCTTGGACGCCCAGAACACGACGTACTCACCGAGCGTCTCGTCGTAGTACGCCTCCGGCGCCCACGTGTTGCCGGCCGTGTCGGGCGACACCCGCACGTGACGCTGGTCGCTCCAGTTCACGAGGTCGTGGGATTCCCAGACCTCGATGTACTTGGAGCCGATCGTCTGCGAGTCGCCCCAGGACGTGCCGCCGCCGATCGAGAGGTCGGTGGCGATCAGGTAGAACGTGTCTCCCTCGGGCGAGCGGATGATGAACGGATCACGCAGACCCTTCTCGCCGTACTTCGAGGTGAGGACCGGCTTGCCGCCGTTCAACTCGGTCCACGACAGGGCGTTGTTGCCGTTGCTCGCGGCGAAGTAGATGTTCTCGCCCTCGATGGTGTTCCCCGTGAAGTACGCGAACGCGTACCCCTCGAAGGCCGCCAGCTTCGCCGCCTTGCGGACCGTCACGACGATGTCGCGCATGCGGGTCTCCGCCCCCTTTGTCACGGATGCCGTGAGGGTCACCGTCGTGTCGGCGTCTTGGCGCGACACCACGCCGGTGGTCGACACCACGCCGGGGTTCGAGCTCGTCCAGGTCACGGGGAGGCCGTCCGCCGTCGTCGGCAGC
>NZ_JAKRNI010000003.1 GCF_022346945.1 Microbacterium sp. ACRRU
GGACGGGACGGGGGCGGGGGCGGTGCTAGCGTGCGGAGGGTGATGTTGGATGCCGACGCCCCGCGCCTCATTCGCGTCTCGGCCGCGGTGATCACCGACACCGAAGGGCGCCTGCTGCTCGTCCGCAAGGCCGGCACCACCGCGTTCATGCAACCCGGCGGCAAGCCCGAGCCCGGCGAGACGCCCGCGGAGACCCTCGCGCGGGAGCTCGCCGAAGAGGTCGGGCTGCGGGTCGAACCCGGCACGCTCGAGCCGCTCGGCTCCTTCACCGCCACGGCCGCGAACGAGCCCGGCTTCGCCGTGGTCGCCGACGTGTTCCGCGTCGACATCGGCGACCAACGACCGACCCCGGATGCCGAGATCGCGGAACTCCGCTGGGTCACCGCGGCGACGGCATCCGATATCGAGGTCGCCCCGCTCGCGCGCGAGTACTTTCTTCCCGCCTGATCAGGCGTCCGCGCCGGCCAGCGCGCGCAGCGCCATGCCCGCGAGGATGTCCGGCGCGTTCGCAGCGACCGCGCTGTGCGGCGTGGAGTTGAGCAACCCGAACGTCGCGAGCAGTCGCGTCTGCCGCTCGTCGGCGTCGAGTTCCGGACGCCGCCGCTCGAGCACGGCATCCCACTCCTGCACGTACGCGCGTTGCAGGCGTCGGACCTCGTGGTTCACATCGGTCGCGAGGTGCGCGAGCTCGCGGTCCTGCAACCGGATGATGTCGGGATCCGCCGTGGCGAAATCGAGATGGAACCGCACGAGCCGGGCGAGCGCCTCGTCGGGCGAGATGCGCTCCGCGAGGATCTCGCGGCAGCCCTCGAGCAGCCGCTCGCTCGCGTCGGTCAGCAGCTCGGCCAGCAGTGCGTCCTTGCTCGGGAAGTGCTTGTAGAGCGCCGGACCGCTCATGCCCACGGCCTCACCGAGGTCGACGGTGGACACCGCCGCGAAACCGCGTTCGGCGAAGAGCCGCGCGGCCGCCGTCATCAGCGACGCCCGGCGGTTCGCCTTCTGCGTCGCGCGCCACGTCGCCGTCACGACACTCATCGTAGATTCGACGGGTCGTCCCCATCGGCACCGACCACGGCGAGCGTCTGGCCGCGCGAGACCACATCGCCGACGCGCGCGTGCAGCGCCACGCGACCCGCGACGGTCGAGCGGACCACGTGCTCCATCTTCATGGCCTCGACCACCATGACGGCATCGCCGATCGCGACGCGATCGCCGTCGGCGACGCTCACCAGCACGACGCTCCCGGGCATCGGCGACAGCACCCGCGGGTCGGCGTCGACGGCGACGTCCGCCGCGTGCCGGGCACGCGCGATCTCGACGCGCCGCGTGGTCCCCTCGTGCGCGAGCCAGACCCCGTCCGCATCGACGTCCGCGACGACCGATCGCACGTCCCCGCCGATGTCGATCGACGCGCGGCCGTCGGCGCCCCCACGCACGCGGGCGGGCCGCTGCCCGTCGCGGACCACCGGATGCCGCGGCGAACCGCCGAGCTCGACGACGCGTTCCTCCCCCGCCACGCGCAGGCGGAACCGGCGCGGCGCGGCCGGGCCCAGCCGCCAGCCGTCACCTCGCTGCCACGGTCCGCGCGCGCCCGGGTGAGCGCCGTCGAGCAGCAGCGCCGCCTCGAGGAACGTCCGCTCGTCGACGGCCGCGGGCGCGAGAGCCGCGGCCTCGCGCGCGATGAGACCGGTGTCCATCGTGCCGGCCACCACGTCCGGCACCTCCAGCAGCGTCCGCAAGAACTCCACGTTCGTCGGGAAGCCGAACACCGCCGTGTCGCCGAGCGCCGCGACGAGCCGCTTCCGCGCGGAGTCGCGGTCGGGCCCCCACGCGATGATTTTCGCGAGCATCGGGTCGTAGTCGACCGAGACGTCGAGACCGTCCTCGATCGCCGTGTCGACGCGGACCCCCTCCCCGCCGGGGTGCCGGACGCGCGTCACCCGCCCTCCCGTGGGGAGGAAACCGGATGCCGGGTCCTCGGCGTACACGCGCGCCTCGAACGCGTGACCGGTCAGGGTCACGGCATCCTGCGTCAGGCCCAGGGGCTCGCCCGCGGCGATCCTCAGCTGTTGCTCGACCAGATCGAGCCCTGTGATCTGCTCGGTGACGGGATGCTCGACCTGCAGCCGCGTGTTCATCTCCATGAAGAAGAAGGCGTCGGGGGCGTCCGCCGAGACGATGAACTCTACCGTTCCGGCGCCGCGATACCCCACGCTGCGCGCCGTCTCACACGCGGCCTCGCCGATCCGCGCCCGGGTCGCCTCATCGAGCAGCGGCGACGGTGCCTCTTCGATGACCTTCTGGTGACGGCGCTGCAGCGAGCACTCCCGCTCGCCCAGGTGCACGACGGAGCCGTGGGCGTCGGCGAGCACCTGCACCTCGATGTGCCGCGGCCGAGGGAGGTACCGCTCGAGGAACAGCGTGTCGTCGCCGAAGCTCGCGGCGGCCTCGCGACGTGCGGCGGCGACCGCCGCACCGAGGTCGGCAGCCCGTTCGACGACATGCATGCCTTTGCCGCCGCCTCCGGCCGACGGCTTGATCAGGAGCGGATAGCCGACGCCGTCGGCGGCGGCGATCAGTTCGTCGTCCCTCATGCCCGCGCGAGCCACGCCCGGAACCGTGGGCACCGCTCGACGTTCGACGGCGTGCTTGGCGGTGATCTTGTCGCCCATGACCGCGATGGCATCCGCGGTCGGGCCGATGAACACGATGCCGGCGTCCTCGCACGCGCGAGCGAACCCGGCGTTCTCCGCGAGGAATCCGTACCCCGGGTGGATGGCCTCGGCTCCCGTCGCGCGGGCCGCACGCAGAACGGCATCCGTGTCGAGATAGCTCTGCGCGGCGGGGGCGGGGCCGAGACGCACCGCGACATCCGCGAGGTGCACGTGCCGCGCGTCGGCGTCGGCGTCGCTGTACACCGCGACCGAGCGGATGCCGAGACGGCGGAGCGTGCGGATGACACGGCACGCGATCTCGCCCCGGTTGGCGATGAGGACGGTGTCGAACACGGCGATCACATCCGGAAGACGCCGTAACCCGGCGCGTCGAGGGGGGTGCGGGAGACGACGTCCAACGCGAGGGCGAGCACGTCGCGGGTCTGGGCCGGCTCGATGATGCCGTCGTCCCACAGCCGCGCGGTGGAGTAGTACGGACTCCCCTGCTCCTCGTACTGCGCACGGATCGGCGCCTCGAAGGCGGCCTGGTCCTCCGCCGACCACTCGCCGCCGGCGGCCTCGATCTGGTCGCGCCGAACCGTGGAGAGCACGGATGCCGCTTGCGGTCCGCCCATGACCGAGACCCGGGCGCCCGGCCACAACCACAGGAATCGCGGGGAGTACGCCCTCCCGCACATCGAGTAGGTTCCGGCGCCGAACGACCCGCCCACGACGACCGTGAGCTTGGGCACCGAGGCGCACGCGACGGCGTTGACCATCTTCGCCCCGTGCTTCGCGATGCCGCCCGCCTCGTACTCGCGCCCCACCATGAACCCGGTGATGTTCTGCAGGAACACCAGGGGGATGCCGCGCTGGTCGCACAACTCGATGAAGTGGGCGCCCTTGAGCGCGGACTCCGCGAAGAGCACGCCGTTGTTCGCGACGATGCCGACGCGGTGTCCCTCGATGCGCGCGAATGCGGTCACGAGCGTTTCGCCGTACTCGCGCTTGAACTCGTGGATGCTGCCGGCGTCGACGATGCGGACGAGGATCTCACGGGCGTCATAGGGGGTGGTCAGCTCTACCGGGACGACGTCCTCGAGCTCGGTCGTCGGGAGTTCCGGCGCGACGGCGGGCTGCGGCTCTGCGCGGAGCGGGGGCGTCGGGGCCAGGGTCGCGACGATGTTGCGGACGATCTCGAGCGCGTGCGCATCGTTCTCGGCGAGGTGGTCGGTGACCCCCGAGACACGCGTGTGAACGGCGCCCCCGCCGAGGTCTTCGGCACTCACGACCTCTCCGATCGCGGCCTTCACCAGCGGGGGTCCGCCGAGGAAGATCGTGCCCTGGTTCCGGACGATCACCGTCTCATCGCTCATCGCCGGGACATACGCGCCGCCCGCGGTCGACGAACCGAGCACGGCGGCGATCTGCGGGATGCCGTCGCGCGACATCCGTGCCTGGTTGTAGAAGATGCGGCCGAAGTGCTCGCGGTCCGGGAAGACCTCGTCCTGCATCGGCAGGAACGCGCCGCCCGAGTCGACGAGGGAGATGCAGGGCAGACGGTTCTCGGCCGCGATCTCCTGCGCCCGGAGGTGCTTCTTCACGGTCATCGGGTAGTAGGTGCCGCCCTTGACGGTGGCGTCGTTGGCGACGACCATCACGTGACGATCGTGGACGAGGCCGATGCCCGCGACGACGCCCGCGGCCGCGCAGTCACCGCCGTACATCCCGTACGCCGCGAGCGGCCCGACCTCGAGGAACGGGCTCCCCCGGTCGAGCAGCGCGTCGATGCGATCGCGAGCGAGCATCTTGCCCCGGGCCACGTGGCGTTCGCGCGCCTTCTCCGGCCCGCCCGCCGCCACCCTCGCCCGCCGCTCGCGCAGGTCGTCGACGAGAGCGCGATACGCGTGTGCCATGACAACTCCCCATCGGGTTATCGAACGGTAACCCAATGCAGGTTACTGATCGATAACCGAGCTGTCGAGGCCCCGTGCGGTTCCGGCGCCGGGGTGTGGCGGGCGGCGGGGCGGCGGGGCGGCGGGCCGCGGTGTCAGTCGACTTTCGCGACAGTTCCGCCGGTCAGACGCACCAGGTCGTCGAAAGTGAGCGGGAACACCGTGTGCGGCGTACCGCCGGCCGCCCAGATCCGCGGGAAAGCCGCGAGATCCTCGTCGACGATCGTCGCCAGCGGCGACGGGTGCCCGCTCGGCGCGACACCCCCGATGGGCTGCCCCGTCGCCGCGAGCACCTGCTCAGGGGTTGCTCGGCGGATGCCACCGCGCCCCAGCCGTGCGGCGAGCGCCGCCGTGTCGACGCGGTGCGCGCCGCTGGTCATAACCAAGAGGGGCTCGTCGTCGCTCCAGAACACGAGGCTGTTGGCAATGGCACCGACCTCGACTCCGAGCGCTGCCGCGGCCAGCGCGGCCGTGTGGGCCGCGTCGGGGAGCACGACGATCTCACCCTCGATGCCCGCGCTTCTCAGGGCGGCCGCGACCGCGCGACTGCGGGTAGGAAGGGACTCGCTCATGCCGTCAGCCTAGAGTGCTCGCCCCCACCGCCTCGGCGGGTCACAATGGGGGTGGATGCCACAACGCAGCGGCATCCACCGCAGCGCCGCCCACAAGGCGGCCGACGATAAGGATCGCGATGACCAACGCCCTTGCCCTGCCCGATTTCTCTCACGAGCGCGTGGAGGTGGTGACCGGGCGTCGGAGCGGCCTGTTCATCGCCGTCGCCCTGCACTCGTCCGTGCTCGGTTCCGCGCTCGGCGGTGCCCGCCTGTGGACCTACCCGCACTGGAGCGACGCGCTCGCAGACGCCCTGCGCCTGTCGGCGGCGATGACGCTGAAGAACGCGGCGGCCGGTCTGGACGCGGGCGGCGGCAAGTCGGTCATCGGCCTTCCCGAGGGTGCCGTTCTCGACGACGATCGTCGCCGCGCGGCCTTCCTGGACCTCGGCGACGCCGTCGAGAGCCTGGGTGGCCTGTACCGCACCGCAGAAGACGTGGGGTCCACCACCGAGGACATGCTCGTCGTGAGCGAACGCACCGCGCACGTCGTCGGTCTCCCCGACACCGTCGGTGGCTCGGGAGAGCCCGCCGGGCCCACCAGCCTCGGCGTGTATGCATCGCTGGTGGCGACGCTCGAGCGGGCGGCAGGTTCCGGCGACATCACGGGGCGTCGCATCACGGTGGCCGGTCTCGGTCAGGTGGGTGGCCGCCTGGCCGAGCGCTTGGCGAGCGAGGGGGCGATCCTGACGGTGACCGACGTCAATCCCGCCAAGCGTTCGCTGGCCGCGCGTCTGGGCGCGGCGTGGGTCGAACCGAGCGAGGCGCACCTCGTTCCCGCGGACGTCTTCGTTCCCGCCGGAATCGGGGGTGTCCTCACCGATGAGGTCATCGATGCGCTCGACGCGCGTGCGGTCTGCGGACCGGCGAACAACCCGCTCTCCGACCGCTCGGGCGCCGATCGCTTGGCGGCACGCGGCGTGCTGTACGCCCCGGACTTCGTCGTGAACGCCGGCGGCGTGATCTACCTGGACATGGAGGCGAAACAGCGGGGCTCGCGCGACAGCATCATGGAGCGCGTCGCCGGGATCGGCGACACGCTGCGCCGCGTGTTCGATGAGGCCGCCGCGCGCGGGGTGACCCCGCTCGCCGCCGCCGAGGGCATCGCGGCAGAGCGGCTGCGGATCGGCGCCGATTCGGCCGCCCTGGTCTGAGGACGCACGAGCCCCGGATGCCATGGCATCCGGGGCTCTTTTCTCCCTCAGTGGGCGGCGTCGTAAGCCTCGAGGACCGTCGCGGAGATGCGGCCCCGAGAGTTCACCGCGTGCCCGTTCGCCTCGGCCCACGCCCGCACGTCGGCGAGGTCGCGCGACGCCGCGGATCGCGTTCTGCTCGACCGACGCGAGCTCGCCGGGACGGAGCCCAGCGGACGTCCCGCCGACACGTAGGGTTCGAACGCCTCTCGGAATTTGGTCGCGTTGTCAGCAGAAAGGTCGATTTCGTACGCGCGCCCCTCGACCGAGAAATGCAATGTGGTTCCGTCGTCGATGACAGTCCCGTCGAGGTCGTCGATGAGCTGCGTGATCTGCTTTTTCGCCATAGCGCCATTGTACGACTACACCTTCTAGGAATTCCTTGAGAAGGCAGCGACTTCACCCCGCCGATAACCCTGCCTGGAGCGGGTCAATCATTACCGGAGGCGGGACGTGCACCCCCTTCGATCGCGACGATGCGGTGATCATCGCCGTGGGTGAGTTCGGTGGAGAGGAAATGCTCATCCACGGGAAGTCGAAGAGAGAACTGCGCGAAAGCCGACATTCGGAGAACGGCCTCATCGATCTCGATGTCGAGAACATGCCCGCCGATGAGGCGATCCTCGCTCAAGAAGTGCAGGTGCAGCCCCGCAACCGAAATGCCCTGATAGATGTGCGGCATCCAAAATCCCACGACCACGCCGGCTCGCTGCACCGTTTCGGTCTCGATCTGCTCGGCCGCGACCTCCGCCAGAGGACGCGACGGGGGATCCTGCCGCGCGGTGACGCGCGTACGCACGCGAGCCATCACACCATCGAGTCGAATCGCGTGGAACAGATTGCGGCTGACGAGGCGCTCCTCCACCGTCCTCGTGACGCCTGCGAAGTCCACCCTTCGCACCGGCGTCGGGTTGCTGTCACCGGGAAAGCAGAGGTCGACGAAAGGGAGAGTCTCCGTCGGTCGCATACGACGCGGAGCCTGATCCGCCGTGCACTCGAACGCCTCGCCGTCCACGAGGATCACCTCGCCGCCGAGGCCCTCGCAGCAACCGATCCCGAGGTCTCCCCATTCGGGGAGATCGGCGACGGGGACGCCCGAAGAGTAGACGCCGTTCATCAGTGCATCGAGAACGGCGAACTGCGTCACCGCACCGGGATGCACCGCTCCCGCGGTGCGCGCGGAGAACGCGGCCACGTCGTCAAGAGAGCGCGGCGCCGTACGCCTCGAGCACAGAGGCCGGCACACGACCGCGGTCGCTCACGGTGTGCCCATTCGCGCGGGCCCATTCGCGCACGGCCGAGAGGTCGAGATCGCTGGACCGGCGAGCCGGGCGGGCGCGCCCGGAGCCGGAACCTGTGCGACCGACGGGACGGGCCGCGTCGACAAAGGGAGCGACTGCCGCATAGAACTTGTCGGCATTCCGGTCGGACAGATCGATTTCGTAGGAACGACCCTCGATCGAGAAAGTGATCTGCTTCCCGTCGCCTTCTTCGAGGACGGTTCCGTCGAGATCGTCAACAAGATGTGTGATGTGTTTCGTGGCCATGGTGAATGAACCCTACACCTTGCATCCCTTTCAACCCGGATGCCATACGATTCGCCCCTCGACTTCGTCCGGGTTCGTCCAGCGACTCGGATGTCGTGCCTCGACGACGAAGGCACTATCGTGCCGGGGTGGCGTTCGCTCCTGGAACGCCCCGACGGAGGAAGTGTCGAGTGAGTCTTTTTCGCACCAAGTCGGTGGAGCAATCCATCGCCGATACCGACGAGCCGGAGTTCCGGCTCAAGAAATCCCTCAGCGCCCTCGATCTCACGGTGTTCGGCGTTGGCGTCGTCATCGGCGCGGGAATCTTCACATTGACCGGACGCGCCGCGCACGATGTCGCCGGCCCCGCGATCGTGTTGAGCTTCGTCGTCGCGGCGATCGCGTGCGCACTCGCCGCGATGTGC
The DNA here is from genome assembly GCF_022346945.1 of Microbacterium sp. ACRRU. Classification (GTDB taxonomy): domain Bacteria; phylum Actinomycetota; class Actinomycetes; order Actinomycetales; family Microbacteriaceae; genus Microbacterium; species Microbacterium mcarthurae. The sequence continues at coordinate 8,365 of NZ_JAKRNI010000003.1, forward strand.
TACGCCGAATTCGCCTCCACGGTGCCCGTATCGGGGTCGGCATACACCTTCTCCTATGCGTCCCTGGGGGAGCTCTCCGCCTGGATCATCGGATGGGATCTCATTCTCGAGATGTTCTTGGGGGCGAGTGTCGTCGCCCAGGGCTGGAGCGCCTACCTGGGCGCCTTCCTCGGCCAGCTCGGCATCGTGCTCCCCCCGGAGCTGTCGTATGGCGGCGTCGTCGACATCCCCGCGGTGCTCCTCGTTCTCGTGCTCGGTGGCCTCATGACTCTCGGCATCAAGGAATCGCTCCGGGTCAATCTCGTCCTCGTCGCCGTGAAGCTCTTCATCGTGCTGTTCGTGATCATCGCCGGCTTGATGTTCGTGAACCCGGCCAACTACCAGCCGTTCATCCCGGCGAGCGAGCCGACCGAAGCCGCGTCTGGCCTGACGCAGCCGCTGCTGCAGTTCCTGTCCGGCCTCGAGCCCGCGACGTTCGGGGTCGGCGGCATCCTCGCCGGCGCCGCCCTGGTGTTCTTCGCCTACATCGGATTCGACGTCGTGGCCGCGACCGCGGAGGAGACGAAGAAGCCGCAGCGCGACATGCCGATCGGCATCATCGCCTCGCTCGTGATCTGCACCATCCTCTACTGCGCCGTGGCCCTCGTGGTGACGGGCATGGTGTCGTACCGCGACCTCGACCCGGCCGCTGCGCTGGCGAACGCCTTCGTCTATCACGGCCAGGGGTGGATGGCCACGGTGATCTCCGCAGGCGCCGTCGCGGGGCTCACCACGGTGGTGCTCACCCTCCTCATCGGTGCCACACGCATCATCTTCGCGATGTCACGCGACGGCCTCCTGCCGCAGCGGTTGGCGAAGGTGCACCCCCGTTTCCGTACCCCCTGGGTGATTTCGATTGTCGTGACGGTCATCGTCGCCGTGGTCGCGGGAGTCACCCCGGTGGGCGTGCTCGAAGAGATGGTCAACATCGGCACCCTGTCCGCCTTCGTCCTGGTGTCCATCGGCGTCATCGTGCTGCGCCGCACGCGCCCCGACCTCAAGCGCGGGTTCCGGGTGCCCTGGAGCCCGGTGCTGCCGATCGTGTCCGCCCTGGTGTGCACGTACCTGATGCTCAACCTCTCGGTCGAGACCTGGCTGCGATTCCTGATCTGGCTCGCGCTCGGGTTCGCGATCTACTTCGCGTACTCCCGTCGGCACGCCCGCCTCGGAACCGGCGACTTCCTCGACCCGTCGAAACCCCGAGTGGTCGGCCCTCCGCGCCGCTGATCGTCGGACCACGGATGCCACGTCCCCACGCCGGGGTCGTGGCATCCGTGGTTTCCGCCCTCGGGAATCCGCCGTTGTCGCCGTCCGCGCGAGGGTTATCGACGCGATCCGGTACGAGCGATCGGCGACCAACGCCCGCCTCGAGGCGGACGGGGTGCCGTCGCGCCCGAGGACGGCGACTCGTTCGCCCCGAATGAACACATGTTCGCATCAGGGACAAAATTTGCGTGCAGAGCGCCGAAGATTTGGACGCCACGCACCAGCTGCTTGAATCTTCGCGCCAGGGGGTTGACAACATCGTAACGGCGGGTTCGACCATCCGCCGCTCGGAGAGGAAGACGGCACGAAGGTGAAGAACCCGAGGAAGCACATCGGCACGGTCGCACGCGTCGCCGTGGCCACGACAGCCATGATCGGGGCGATCGCCGCCTCGCCCGCCGCGTCCGCGCTGACGGTCGCCGACGTCACCGTCGACGGTGCTGCGCTGGCGGGAACGATCCGATCCAGCGGCACTTTCGACCTCGCGGTGCGTGCGCCGGCCGGCGTCACGGTGAAGTTCCGGCTGGACGGGACCTACCTCGGTCAAGACGCGACCGCGCCGTACACGTGGCCGATTCGCACGTCGGCGGGCGCGCACACGCTCAACGTGCGGTGGGAGGACAGTTCCGGTCGCCACGAAACGAATGCAACGTTCACGGTGACAGCCGCCGCCGCCACGAAGCCGGCGACACCGACTCCCTCCCCCACCACACCGACAGCGGCTCCGACGACGCCGGCTCCCGCCCCGGCCCCCTCCGCGCCGGCCACGGGTTCGGGCGGCTCGATCGTCACGGTCTCGACATCGGCGCAGCTCACAGCGGCCCTGAAGTCAGCCGCCGCGGGGCAGACCATCCGTCTGAACGACGGCACATACACGGGGCAGTTCGTCGCCGCGACCTCGGGGTCGGCGTCGCAGCCGATCACACTCATCGGTTCCTCCCGGGCCGTGTTGACGACGGGCAAGATCACCTCGGGCTACGCCCTCCACATCACGGGCGACCACTGGAACGTGCTCGGGCTGACGGTCACGCGGGCGGCCAAGGGGATCGTTCTGGACGGCTCCAGCGATACCGTGATCGACGGCGTTGATGTCGGCACCATCGGCGCCGAGGCGGTGCACCTGCGCACCGGCAGCGCGAACGTCACCGTCCGCAACTCCCGTATTCACGACACCGGACTGGACAAACCGGGCTACGGGGAGGGCATCTACGTCGGCAGCGCGAAGAGCAACTGGTCGTCGATCATGGGCTCCGCGAGCACGCCCGATCGGTCGGATCGTGCGCAGATCATCGGGAACACGATCTGGCGCACCTCCGCGGAGGGTATCGACATCAAGGAAGGCACCACGGGAGGGGTCGTCCGCGGGAACACCTTCACCGATGCGGGCTACTCCGGGCAGAATTACGGCGATTCCTGGGTCGATGTGAAGGGCAACGGATATCAGCTGATCGAGAACCGCGGGTCGGGCGCGCTCCTGGACGCCTTCCAGGTGCACGTCGCTTTGCCCGGGTGGGGCCAGGGCAACGTGTTCCGGAACAACAGCGTCACCGGAGGCATCCCCGGCTACGAGGTGTCCGTGCAGTCCGGCGCGATCGGAACCGTCGTCGCATGCGCTCCGTCCGCTGCGGCAAAGGGGCTGAGCAACATCACGTGCACGGGCTGAGCCGGATCGCGGGAAACCGCGTGCTGTTGCGGGGCGGAGCCGCGGGACGACCCCGGCTCCGCCCCGCCGCGGCGTGACACCTGCCTATCCGAGTTCGCGCTCAGGGCGCGACCGGCGAGCAGTCGACGTTGCTCAGGCCCTCGCCGACGTTCGATGCGGAGTTGCTGCACTCGACGACATTGCCCAGGCGCGCCGTGACGGCGAAGCCGAATCCCGGGCCGTCGACATCGGCGACATTGTCGCGGAACACGTTCCCCCGCCCCCAGCCGTCGAGGATCTCGTGGGTCTGATAGCCGTCGCCCGGTGACGCGGTGCCGGTGTTGCCCCGGATCAGCCAATCGTTGCCCTTGATGTCGACCCACGAGTCGGCGTCGTCCTCCACGAGCTGTGCACCGTCGAACATGTTGTCTTCGACGCGCCCGCCCGTGGTGCCTTCCTTGACGTCGACGCTCTCGGCCGTCGTCGCGGAGATGCGGTTCCCCACGATTGCGTTCCGATCGCTGCGGTCGGGCTCGCAGTCGGTGACGTCGCACCAGTTGCTCTCGGCCGTGCCGATGTAGACGCCCTCGCCGAACTTCGCACGCCGCTTGCCCGTGTCGCGGATGACATTGCCGATGACCAGGTTGTCGGTGCTGTGGGCACGCAGGTGCACCGCCTCATCGCCGATCTCCGAGACCGTCAGGCCTTCGATGGTCGTGTGCGTGACGCCGTCGGCCATCAACCCCTTCTGCCCGTTGCGAATGCTGAAGCCCGCGATGTGCCAGTGCGACGCACCGTCGAGGTGCAGCACGTAGCCGCCGTCCACGCGCCCCCCGTCGAGGATGGCGTCGGGGGCGCCGCAGAGCCGGATGGGCGCGTCAGCGGTGCCGCGCGCCGTCGCGGTGAACTCGCCGGGATACACGCCCGGCTGCAGGCGGATGGAAGTCCCCGGTTCCGCGGCGTCCAGCGCCTCCTGCAGTTCCGACGTCGTCGCGACCACCACCGTGGCCTCCGCGCACTCGATGCCTCCGGCCTCAGGGCCGGGCTGCGGCGACGCGGAGGCCGCTCCGCTCTCGTCGGTCGTCGGCGGGGGTCCCGCGGAGCGGGGCGTGGTGAGGGCAGCCACGACGACCAGGACGACCACGATCGCGGTGACGGGGAGGACGATGGCGACGGCGATGACCGCGGTGCGACGGCGACTCACGGCGACCCGCGGCGAAGGGAGTCCGGGGAGACGATCCCGCGGCTGAGCGACGTGAGCGGGACGTGCTCCTCGTAGGGATGGCGGAACGCGCCGAAGTGACGATCCTTCCTGGTCGCGGCCGTGACGAGGAGCAGGATCCCCAGCCCGATCCAGATCACCGTCAACGGCTGGAAGACGAACCGCAGCACCGATTCGACCGTGGCGGCCGGATGCCACCGGTCGGTGACGTTGTCACCGATCACGGCGCCTCGGGAGTCCTCGGACCGCACGGCGGTGCCGCCATCGCCGCCGAGATCGTTGTCCGCCACCGTCGTCCCCGTCACATCGCCGACGAGCAGGACCGCATGATTGGACACCCCGCGAACCACATTGCCCGTGATGTCGGCGTCGGCGTTGCGGACGTTCACGGCCGTATCCGACCCCGTGATGGTGTTGCCGGCCACGATGGCATCCGTCACCTGTTCGCGCACCGCGACGGACTTGGCGGTCTGATCCACGAACTCGTTGCCCGTGACCCTCACCCTCGCGGCGCCGCGGTCGAGCACGATGCCGTCGGGGTTGCCGACAAAACGTGTCTGCGTCACCTGGATGCCGCTGCCGCCCATGATCTCGACGCCATAGCGGCCGTTCTCGGCCACGTGTCCCCCGTCGAGGATGTTGTCGCCGAAGCTCTCCACGGTCGTCCCCGAGGCGCTCGGCCCGTCGGCGAGCGACTGCCCGTCCATCGATACGCCGTTTCGGCCGTTGCGAGCGGCCATGACGTTCTGCAGGGTGATGCCCGAGGTGGAACGGCCGATCGTGACGCCGTCCACCGCGTTGTCGAGGGACTGCGTGTCCTGCACGAGACTCGCCGACACCGCGCGGTGGAAGGTGATGCCGTCGACGAGGCTGCCGGTGACGGAAGTACGCGTGATCGTCACGTCCTGGGCGCCGGAGACGAAGATGCCGAAGGCGTTGTCGGTCATCGTCGAGTCCGCGATCGTCGCGGTCGCGAGGCCGGCCGCCGCCGGCGGCGCTGCGTCATCCGTTCCCTCCGGGACATCGATCGCGCTCGCGGCGTCGACGACAGGCGCACCGCCCGGCGGCGCCACCCCCTGCCGATCGGTCTGCATCGCACCGGCGAGCGCGGGATCATCCAGATCGTCGCTTCCCGTGATCGCGAATCCCCCGGTGCTTCCGCTCCAGAAGCCCAGGGACGACAGCGCGGCGTGAGCCACATCGGCGGTCCCGCCGATCACCCGCACGTATGCGCGCCCGTCGCGGGTGTCGGTGTCGGGAGCGCCCGCGGCGCTGTCCCAGCTGGTGAGGGAGGCCGTGGCATCCGGGGTTCCGGCGATCTCGAGCCGTCCCCCGAAGGCGACGATCGAGGTGAAACCGGTCGGGGAGCTCTCCAGACGCAGATCGATCGCTCCGAGGGACAGGGTTGCTCCCTGCATGACGGCGACGTCCTCGGTGAGGAGGTAGGACCCATCTGCGTTCTGCGTCAGGGAGTCCGGCCCGAGCGCGCGGAGGTCATCGAGGGTGTAGGGCTCCGGCCTTTCGGGGAGGACCAGGGTGTACCGGTCGCCGGTCTGGAAGCGGTACGGCTCGTCGACGGACAGTGCCCAATAGGCGGCGGAGGCCACCTTCCGGATGTACACCACCCGTTGCGCCTCTTGCTCGACGAGTCGAGCTTCGCTCGTCGGATCCCCCGGGTAGAGCTTGCCCTGGACGTTGCCGTTCCGGGCGATCTCGTTGAGGCCATACGCCTCTTCTTCGCCCGAGTCGGCGAGGAGGGTCGTCGCTGTCACGGCCGCTCCACCCCCGACGAGGGCGGCCACAGCGACCAGGGCGATGACGGCGCGGCCCCTCACGACGCCACCGCCGGCTCGAGCGCGACGGCCGGGGCGTCGAGCGTGCGCGCCGTCTGGCCGTCTCCGCCGATCTGGTTCGCGTGGCGGGTCAGCCAGCCCTGCTTGTTCATGGTGAAAAACGCGAAGAGCTTGACCGGCAGTGCCACGAAGATCACGACGATCGCGTACAGCGGCAGGATCAAGAGGTCCGCGGGGTTACGTCGAAGGTGAGAGATTCCGCGGATGCCGCGACCGAGAAGCACCCAGCCGACGGCGGCCAGCACGCCGATGATCGAGAGATCCAGGCGGCTGAACACGAGGTAGAACATCGTCAGGCCCATCGTCACGGGCGTCAGAAGGATCTGCAGAACAGTGACCTTCGTCACGAAGGGCACCTTCCACAGCCACCCCTTGGCGATCGCCGTCAGGTAGCAGCGGTACGAGTTGCGGCTCCACCGGACACGTTGCTTCACGAAAGCCCGGAAGGTGTCGGGGAACATGCTCAGCGCACGGGCGGAGGACTGGTGCACCGTCTTGTACCCGGATGCCAGGATCAACCACGTCAGCCGACCGTCGTCGCCCGCGATACAGCGGCGTCCGAGGAAGAACTCGTTCTCGAGGTGTTCGAGGACGGCCATCACGGCGTCACGCCGGTATGCGGCCGTCCGCCCGGACAGACAGGGGACGGCGCCGGCGCGGCCCATGGCGGGTACGTAGTCGTAGTAGCGCAGATCGACCATCCAGTCGGCGATGCGTCGCCAGACGCTCGTTCGCGCTTGGAACACGTTCTGATGCGTCCCCACGCCGCCGACCAGGGGGTCGACGAACGGTTTCTGCACCGCGACGAGAAGTCCGTGGCGCCACCATGTGTCGGAGTCGGTGAGCACGATGATCTCTCCCACCGCGAGTCGGATACCTGCGCCGAGCGCTGATCTCTTCCCCACGTGATGGAAGAGGATGGGGCGCACGCTGGCGTCGTCGAGCGCGATGATCCGGCCGTAGGCCTCGAGATCCTGCACGTCGAGGACGATGATGATCTCGGTCGGGCTCTGCGCGCGCCAGGATTCCAGACACCGCATCAGGATGTCGGGATCCTCGTGGTACGAGGGGACGATGACCGAGGTCGTCGTCCGATGATCGGACTCGATCGGGCGCGCTCGTCTGGACAGGATGAAGCGATACAGCCACAGGCCCCAGACCACAACTCCGGCTATGGCGAGCGGGAAGTACCCGCTGATGTCCGCGTAAAGGGACTGCACGGTCTGCCATACGGCGGTGGAGGTCGCGGCCTGAGGGTGAAAGGCAGCGGAAAAAATCACAGGCGTCATCGGGGACGTCGTTTCTCGCGAAGGGACAGGGTCATCACGCGGCGGTCAGCGAGAACCGTCGCTGGGCGACGGCGACCATCACCCGGGCGAGAGCTGGAACCGTTTCGGGAATCACGTTCGGGATCTGCGATGTGCGGCAAGTGAAGGGGATGCCGGAGTCGATCCGTTTGGGGGTCGACAGGGCGACGGGCGCAACGTAGCCTCGCGGGCGCGCAGCCGCGCGAGGGCGCCCGCGCGTTATGGGCGCTCAGGTGCTGGCGCGCGCCCGCGGGACTCACACAATGCGACATCCGTCAATGGACGATCGGACCGGGATTTTTCGACGTACGGTTCCGCGCATGTGGACCGTACTCATCATCTTGCTCGTCGCCTGGGCGGTGCTTTCGATCGTGGGGTTCGCGTTCGAGGGCCTGCTGTGGCTCGCCATCATCGGCATCGTCCTGTTCCTCGGGACAGTCATCTTCGGGATCATCCGAAGTCGCTCACGTCGCCGGACGACCTGAGGCGTGCCGACGGGCTCGACGAGGTCTCTCCTCTTCGGGCCCGGGAGACTCCGTCAGTGGGCGTGGCCTCGCGCGGCGGCCGAACGCCACGGCGTCTGCCCGACCGTCTCGGTGTCCTACGCCCTCACGGACACCGGATTCCCACGGCTGCCGGTGCTGGGTCGGCTCGGCGAGTTGGCGCGCGAGAATTTCATGCCCGCGGAGCGATCGGCACCCTGAACGAAACGACAACGGCGCCACTCCCGAGGGAGAGACGCCGCGCGTCATGTGGTGGACCTGAGGGGATTCGAACCCCTGACCTCTTCATTGCGAACGAAGCGCGCTACCAACTGCGCCACAGGCCCGGACAACTCCACAACACTATCACGACGCTCGCGCGCCACCCGACTCGGGCGACCCTCGGGCGTGCCGTAGCGGTGGTGCGTCACTGACCCGACGCGCGGCGCTCGAGGAGCCGGCGGACGTGCCCCTCGATCTCGGCGTCGTCGACGTACCCCATGGCCGCGTAGGGCGAGGGAGCGGGGCGGGATGCCTCGGCGGCGGGCCGCGCGATCTCGATCGGCGTGGGCGCCTGCGCGGCGGCGATCTCGCGGGCGACCTGCTCCCGTGCGGCGGCGCGCAACGCCTCGCGGGCGATTTGCTCGTCGACCACGGCCGCTGCTCGCGAGCCCGCGGAGGCGACGAGGGGCCGAGGAAGCTCGCGCGGCGTCCATGTCGGGCGCGGAGCCGGAGCCGCGGCACCGAAGTCCTGCACCTCGATCGGCGCACGCTCGGCGGTGACAACGACGGGTCGCGCCGTCGCCCGGGCCGCGACGCGAGACAGCCGCTGCAGCACGATCAGCGCCAGGACGAGCACCACTCCCCCGGCCGACAGCAGCACGGGAGCAGCACCGAAGAAGGCCTGGATGCCACCGGCGACGACAGCCACGAGTGCGAGCGCGGCGAACGAGGTCGTGGCCAGACGGAATCGGCGACGCGCGCGAGCGCGTCGGAGCTCGGGGCGGGAAACCGCGGCCGCGCGTTCGGCGTGAGCGCGCTCGACCGCGGCGGCCTGTTCGGCGCGCGCCTTCTCGAGGGCGGCGGCGCGCTCGGCCTTCGCGATCTCAACGGCAGCGGCGCGCTCCGCGCGGGCGAGCTCGACCGCAGCCGCGCGCTGCTCCTTGACGAGATCACGGTCGCGGGCAGCTTCGAGACGCGCGACCTCCAGGCGGGCCTTTGCCTCGGCGAGCTCGGTCTGCGCCTTCTGCGCCTGCACCTGGCGCGCGATCTTCTGCTGCTGGTGCGCGGTCCGCGCCGTGAGCTCGAGATGCACCTCGCGCGGGGTCTCGGCCGTCTCGGCCAGAACACGCAGGGCCTGGTTGAGCCGCACGGCGTTCCGCTCCGCCGATGTGAAGCGGTGACGGCTCTGCCACGACGGCAGCAGGTACACCAACCACAGCGCGACCGCGACGAACACGATCACCCCGCCGCCGAGAACCTGTCCACCCATGGCACCACGGTAGGTCACGGCGAGGTCACACCTCGGCATCCGTCCGCGTGTCGCGCCCGTGAATCGCGAGACTTCATCGCGGCGACGACGCAGCGACATTCTGTGCGGCAGTCGTCGGGGCGATGAAGTCTCGCGAATCAACCCCCGGCGCTGCCGACTAGAGCCGATCCGCCGGAGGGACGCGCGCGGCGTCGGGGGGAACCTGACCCCGTTCCCACCGGTCGAGCACGCCGTGCGGCACCTCCTCGCGGACCAGCGCGAACGCGTAGTGGTCACGCCAGTCGCCGTCGATGTGGATGTACCGCCGGCGTAGTCCCTCGTACCGGAACCCAAGCTTCTCGACCACCCGCAGACTCGCGTGGTTCTCAGGGCGGATGCAGATCTCCACGCGATGCAGGTTCAGCGCCGTGAAGCAGACATCGGTCGCCAGCGCGACGCTGATCGTGGTGATGTTGCGGCCCGCGAACTCCTCGGCGACCCAGTAGCCGATCGTCGCCGAGGCCAGCGACCCGCGCGCCACACCCCAGACGTTCAACTGCCCCGCGACCTGGTCTTGCCACTCCATGACGAAAGGCACGCCGAGGCCGTCGCGATACTGCTGCAGAAGACGACGGATGCCGAGCCGCATGTCGAAGGAGACCGGTCCGTCTGGACTGGTCGCCTCCCACGGCCGCAACCACGAGCGGTTGTCGATCAGCTGTTGCTGAAGGACGCGCGCGTCGCGGTTGCGGATGAGGCGGATCGACACCTCGCCGTGCCGTCGCGGGACGGTGAGATCCATGACATCCGGTCGGGTCAGAGACCCGCCGCGAACTCCTTGAACCAGGGACGCAGCGCCGGGCCGAGGTCTTCCCGGTCGGACGCGAGCTGCACGATCGCCTTGATGTAGTCGACGCGGTCGCCGGTGTCGTATCGACGCCCGCGGAACACCACACCGTAGACGCCCCCGCCGTCGCCACCGCCGTTGGCGAGCTCTTCGAGCGCATCGGTCAGCTGGATCTCGCCGCCCTTGCCCGGTTCGGTGTGCTCCAGGATGCCGAATACGTCGGGTCCGAGCACGTAACGACCGATGATGGCGAGGTTCGACGGCGCGTCTTCGGCCTTCGGCTTCTCGACGAGCTGGTTCACCTTGACCACGCCCTCGTCCTCGGTCGGCTCGACCGCGGCGACGCCGTAGAGGTGGATGTGCTCGGGGTCGACCTCCATGAGGGCGATGATCGTCGCGTTGCGCTTGGTGTACTCGGCCAGCATCTGCTCGAGCAGCGGGTCGCGCTCGTCGATGAGGTCGTCGCCCAGGAGCACCGCGAACGGGTGGTCGCCGACGTGGCTGCGAGCGCGGAGCACCGCGTGACCGAGTCCCTTCGGCTCGCCCTGGCGGACCATGTGCACGTCGGCGAGGTCCGACGAGTGCTCGACCTTGGCGAGCTTGTCGTGGTCGCCCTTCTCACGCAGCTTGGTCTCGAGCTCGGGCATCGAGTCGAAGTGGTTGGCGATGTTGTTCTTGTTGCGCCCGATGATGATGAGCACGTCATCGATTCCGGCTCCGGTGGCCTCCTCCACCACGTACTGGATGGCGGGCTTGTCGACGACCGGCAACATCTCTTTCGGCATGGCCTTGGTGGCCGGAAGGAAGCGAGTACCGAGTCCTGCGGCCGGGATCACGGCCTTGAAGGGCTTGTTAGGCATGGGCATACCCTACTGGTGCCATGCGACAGCGCCATTACGGATCGCGCACGCACGTACACTTACTGCATGCCCGACAGTATCGAGCAGGCCAAGCGCGCTCTGCGCGCCGATCTGCGCGAGCGACGCCAAACCGTCTCCGCGCAGGGTCGCGAAGCCGCCGAGGCGGGAGTCAAAGCCCAGCTCGACGCGCTCGTCGAGCGTCTCGGCGCCCGCAGCATCTCCTGCTTCCTGTCGACCACCAGCGAGCCGGGCACGCACGCCTTCGTCGCCGACGCGGTGGCCCGCGGCATCCGGGTCCTTCTCCCCATCACTCGCGAGGACGGTCTGCTCGACTGGACGGTGGCCACACCGGATGCCGAGATCGCCGAGGGGTTGTTCGGGCTGCCCGAACCCGTCGGTGACGTGCTCGGGCCGATCGCCGTCAACGACGTCGACCTGCTCATCATCCCGGCGGCCGCCGTCGATCGGCGCGGGATGCGGCTGGGGTGGGGCCGCGGCTACTTCGACAAGACCATCGGTTCGATGGAGAAGTGCCCGCCGGTGTACGCCGTGATCTTCGATTCCGAGTTCGTCGACGACGTTCCGAAGGACGTGCACGATCAACCCGTTTCGGGCGTCGTGACCCCCACGCGGACCGTCGCGATCGACGGCTCCGCCGCCTGAACACCCGAAGGAACCCGAATGCCCACCTACGCCTATGCCTGCAAGCAGTGCGGTCACCGTTTCGACGCCGTGCAGTCCTTCTCCGATGCTGCTCTCACCGAGTGCCCCGCCTGCGGCGGCGAGCTGCGCAAGCAGTACGGCTCGATCGGCGTGACCTTCAACGGTTCCGGGTTCTACCGCACCGACTCGCGCGGGTCGAATGGAACGTCGACCGGCGCGGCATCCGGCACCTCGGGCGCTTCTTCGACATCATCGTCCTCGGAATCGACGAAGACCGCGTCCGCCCCGGCATCCTGATCCGTGAGCGACGCGGCAGAAAGGGAGCCACGTCGTGATCAAGGGTTTCAAGGAGTTCATCCTCCGCGGCAACGTCATCGATCTCGCCGTCGCGGTGGTGATCGGAGCCGCCTTCACAGCGATCGTCAACGCGATGGTCCAGGGCCTGATCAACCCGCTGATCGGGTTCCTGTTCCAGATCGGCGACCTCAGCGACCTCGACGTGACGATCCCGACGCTGTTCGGCGGGGAGTCGACCTTCCAGTTTGGGGCGATCCTGGTCGCCGTCATCAACTTCCTCGCGGTCGCCGCGATCGTCTACTTCGTGTTCGTCTTCCCGATGAACCGGTGGAAGGCGCGAGCCGCCGCCAAGGCCGGCGTGCAGGGCGAAGCCGAGGAGCCCTCGCTCCCGACCGAGCAGGAACTGCTCGTGCAGATCCGCGACCTTCTCGAGCGCCAGCCCCGCGGCTGAGCGCGGCCGCGCACACATCGACACCCGCCTCCCGCGGAGGGCGCGCCACATCACGGCGCTCTCCGCGGGAGGCTCGTTTCCGCGCCGGGCGCGCGACGACACCGGCGAACGTCAGTAGTGCGGAGGGACGTCGCGCAACAGCTGCGCGTCGTTGGGGCCGGAGGCCGAGGGCGTCGCGGGGCGCTCCCGCGTGCGGTCATCGGCCGGGGCCGGTTCGGCGCTCGTCCCCGGGGCCGGAAGCAACCGGGCCCGCCGCGATCCCCGCACCTTCACGATCGGCTGGCGATCGGTCCGGCCGTCCGACGCCGTCGCGGTGTCGGTGGATGCGTCGACGGGGTCGGAGGCATCCGGAGTCTCCCCCACGACGCTCACCCGGGCAGGTCGAGGGGCTCGGTCGTGTTCCCCGGCGTTGCGGGATCCTCCGGCGCGAGCCCGAGGAGTTCGGCGATACGGGATGCCACGCCGGCGGGGTCGCTGTACAGGTCGAACGCGTGGACGCGTACGTAGTGCCAGCCCAGCCTCCGCAGGATCTGCGGACGGAGCCGCAGCGTTTCGCGGAGGGACTCGCCGATGGTCTCGGGATCGCTCTCGGCGACGACCGCCTTCCCGCGGTACCGCGCCACGAGCGGAAGGAGTCCGCGGTAGTCGAGGTCGACTTCGACGCCGAGCCGGCGCAGCTCGCGCGCGAGCGCACGGGTCAGCGGATCGACCAGATCTTCCAGACGTGACTCGCGACCACGGCCGGCGAGGTTGCCGAGGATGCCCATGAGCGTCGCCGCGCCGTGTTCCAGACGGCCGTCGTCGAACGCCGACGGCCGGATCGACGACACGATGACCATGGACCGGCGGGCTCGCGTCATGCCGACCGTGAGCAGTCGTTCCCCGTCGGGGGTCGACAGGTCGCCGAAGTCGCTGAGCACCCGACCGTGGCGGGTGAGTCCGAAGCCGAGCGAGAACACGACCCGATCGCGGCTCTCGGCCACGGACTCCTCGAGCGTCAGAACCGCGAAAGGTTCCGCACCATCGCGCGAGATGAACGCGGCGACGTCGGACCGACCGGCCAGCGCCGCCTCCACGGCCGCGCGCACGCGCTCCGCGTGCTTGCGGCTGGCGGTGACGACCATGAGGGATTCGGATGCGCGGTTCACCGCGTGCTCGACGACGAGGGTCACGACGCGTGCCACCTCGGCATCCGGACTCTCGACCGCACCGCTCACGGGATCGGGCGCGCCGACGCCGTTCTCGACGTAGTCCACGCTCAAGCTGCCGCGTCCCAGGTACGAGCCCGCCCACGGCAGCGAGACGATCTCACCGCCGTAGAAGGCGTCGTTGACGAGCTCGGCCAGGTCTTCACCGCCCGCACGGTAGCTGCGAGTCAGGGTCTCGACGGGCAGCAGCTCCGCGAGGCGCTCGAAGACCGAGGTCTCGTCGAAGGGGATGTCGTCGGCCTCGTCGTCCGCGACCGGCGCGATCGACGCGCTGACCCGGAACCGCGTGGGCTTCTGCACCACCGGGTCACCGAACAGCACGACCTGACGTGCGCGGAGGAGAGCCGGAACCGCCTCGGCGAGGCACAGGGCCGCGGCATCCGCGATGATCACGGTGTCGAAGGCAAGGTCCGTGGGCACATCGGGCACTTCGTAGGGGGATGCCAGCCACACCGGGGCGAGCGTGCGCAGCAGGGTGGGCGCGGCGTCGGCGATCTCGTGAGCGCTGTGCAGACCGTCCTTCAGCGCGCCTCGGAGCGCGGATGCCTCGTCGGGATGATCGACGATGCCGATCCGCCACTGCTTCGCCAGCTCCGCGGCCAGCAGCGGACCCGCCGCGGCGGCGTGCGCCTCGTCGACGAGACGGAAGTCGCGCTCGAGCCGGTCGACCACGCTCGTGTTCGCACCCAGGAGGGCACGATCGGTGCGGAGCAGGTGTTCGAGAGCCGACTGCCACCACGCGAATTCGAGCTCGTCGCCGACCCGGTCTTCCGGAACGTGCCGCACCGACAGCTCGACGAGGAGCTGCTCGAGCCCCAGACGCGCCAACTCTCCGCGCAGCTGCGCCCGCTCGACGAGGTTGTCGAAGAACGTCGACTCGGCAGCCAGTCCCGCCAGCGTCCGCACCAGGACCTGCACGGGCAGGGTCGCGAGCCGTTCGGACCCCTGACGTCCCAGGATCTGATCGAGGTCGCCGAGCAGGGCGTCGGCGCGCTGCCACGCCACGTGCACGTCGGCGAGCCCCAGCGGCACCTCGGGCGTGACTCCGGCGTCGACCACCCGCTGCCACTCGGTGCGCTGCTGCTGGATGCGCACCAGCGCCTCGTACATGTCGGGAACGTGCACACCGGGGCGCACGTACTCCTTCGACAGGCGGCGCAGGCGTCGGCGGTTGGGGCCGCTCATCGCCGACGAGTCCCGGCGCGGCGAGTGCGCGTCGATCAGTTCACCCAACGGACGCTCGAACACCGTGGGGCTGAAGCGGTCGAGCGATTCGCGGATGCCGTGCAGGAGCTTGAGATACGCGCCGAGCTCGGACACCGTCTGGAACGGGCGCATGCGGGTCTGCGCGATGAGTTCGTAGCCGCGTTCGAGCAGGCGCGGGACGTCCTGCGCGTGCAGCTTGCCCGCGAGATCGTGGGCAGCGCGGGCGTCTTCGGTCCGGGTGAAGCTCACGCCGTACCACGGGGAGTCGTCGGGCCCGAAGCGGAACTCGCCGAGACGGGCCGCGGTCGCGAGGGCTCTCGCCGCCGCATCACGACGTCCGGCGAGACGTTCGAGCGTGTCGAGATCGAACCGCGCGGTGGTGGACGGCGCCGGAGACAGGGATGCCAGCGCGGTCAGCGCGCGCAAGACGTCGAGGGCCGAGACACCGAGAGCCAGATGCGGCTCGGTGACCGCGGAGCGGTAGTCGCGCAGGACCGCGCGCAACCGGACGAGAGCGTCGTCGATCTCGGCGACCTTGGGCTGCTCGGCCTTCTCGTTGCGGCCGATCGCGCGGATGAGATCACGCCGGACGTGGGTCGGCGACACCGCGAGTCCGGTCAGTCCCACACCGGCCAAGCGGTGACGGATGCCGTCGAGGGTCGAGCGCCGCGCGCTGACCACGAGCACGCGCTTGCCGGCGTGGACGCACTGGCCGATCGCGTTGATGACCGTCTGGGTTCCGCCGGTTCCCGGCAGGGTGTGGACCGCGAGCGAGTGTCCGGCGGAGATCCGCGCCAGCACCTGTTCCTGCTCGGCATCGGCGTCCAGGAGGAGCGTGTCGGCCGCGGGTGTGCGCTCGTCGGGACCGGCGACGACCGGATCGGCGGGCCGCACCGTGACACGCGCGCGGTCGTCGGGGTGTCCGGCGAGGGCGTTGAGCAGCGGGACGTCCAGGTGCTGCGTGTCGCGAGCCATCCCGGACCCGACATCTGCGAACGACGAGATGACCAGACGGGGGTGCACGACGAAGGTCGGGACGTGCGTGGTCAACCGGCGCAGGTGGTCGATGACCGGCTGCGGCTTGAACACGCCTTGGTCGTACGCGAGGCCGGCCAGAGCCGTGCTGTCGATCGGGATGCCGAGATGCGTGCGGAAAGCGCGGGCCAGCTCGGGGTTCATGACGAACGCGCCGTGCAGCTTCAGTTCGAAATCGCCGTTGTGACGCCGGATGGCCAGGGGCCGCAGCAGCACGGGCGCCGACCACTCCACTCCGCCGATCTTCCAGGCGGCCAGGCCCACGGCGAGGTGAACCGGCTCGAGTCCTCGCGCGGTCCGCAGCTCGACGTTCTTCGCCGTGATCCGTTCGGCCGCGAGCCGCGCGGTGCGCAATGCCACCTCGTCGCGGAACAGGTTCGACAGCAGCGTCGCCCGGCCCGTGATGAACTGCGGAAGCGAACCCGGGTGGGCCTTCGTGATGTCGATGCCCGCGTCTTGCGTGTCGTCGAATCGCAGGAGTGTCGACCGCCCGCCGAGCGCTGCGGCCTCGGCGCGGATACGGTCGCGTTCGGGGTCGGCGACGTGACGAACCACGATGCCGGGCTCCGACAGTCGCAGCTCGCCCGGATCGATCGACGTCGGAACGTCGCCTTCGGCGCCCGTCACGACGCCGTCCTCAGCTCGCCACACACCTGCCAGACTAAGCCGGGCACCGTCGGATGACGCGCAGCGGGCGCGAGTTTCGCGTGATTGCGCGACACGCCGGGCGCATCGGCGCCTTCTCCCCCGCGGCCGAGTGCGGCATGGCATCCACAGTTGGGGCACCGGGCCCTGCGACCGTCTCGCCGCGTGCGGAGGATGAAGAGATGAGCACAGTCACCAGCACCGTCTACGACGCCCCGTTCGCCCCGATCCTGCTGACGTTCGTCGACGACGCCCTCGTTCGTCTCGACGTGGCGCACGACGGCGTCGACGCGGCGCGCGAGGGCATCGCTCGCCGCCTGGGCGTGGTGCCCGACACCGATCCGGAACCCGCCCGAGAGACGGTGACCCAACTCGACGAATACTTCGCCGGGGGACGC
Source organism: Microbacterium sp. ACRRU (assembly GCF_022346945.1). Lineage (GTDB taxonomy): Bacteria > Actinomycetota > Actinomycetes > Actinomycetales > Microbacteriaceae > Microbacterium > Microbacterium mcarthurae. The sequence continues at coordinate 25,257 of NZ_JAKRNI010000003.1, forward strand.
CGCGCCTTCGAGATCCTCCTCGACTGGCGGCTCGTCGGCGGCTTCACGCGCACGGCGCTCGAGGCGACGCGACGGATTCCTTTCGGCGAGGTCGCCTCGTACGGGGAGGTGGCGATCATGGCCGGCTCCCCCGGTGCCGCACGGGCGGTGGGGACGGCGTGCGCGAACACGCCGTTCTCGATCGTGGTGCCGGTGCACCGCGTCGTGCGCGCCGACGGCTCGATCGGCGAGTACGGCGGGCACCCCGAGGTCAAGCACTTCCTGCTCGATCTGGAGAACAGCGTCGCCGGAGGCCTGCGCACGCCCGCGTGAATAGCCCCGCTCGCTGACGCGGCGTCGCCCGACCCGGGCAGGTGCCGGGCCGGGCGACGCACGGGGGTCAGTGGCTCGAAGCCTTCTCCGCACCGAAGCCGGTGAGCGAGCGCACATCCATCTCCGCGGCCTTGCGCGGGTCTTCCTTCCGGCTCGAGGTGATCGACCCCAGCCATCCGAGGAGGAATCCGAGCGGGATGGACACGATGCCGGGATTGTTCAGCGGCCAGATCGCCACGCCCGTGTTGGCGAACACGCTGGTGGGCGTCCCCCAGAACACCGGGGAGAGGAGGATCAGCACGAGCGCCGACCCCAGCCCGCCGTACATGCTCCACACCGCACCACGCGTGGTGAATCGGCGCCAGAAGAGCGAGTACAGGATGGTCGGCAGGTTCGCCGAGGCGGCTACGGCGAAGGCGAGCGCCACGAGGAACGCGACGTTCTGCCCCTGCACGCCGATGCCACCGACGATGGCGAGGATGCCGATGACGATCACCGTCCGCCGTGCGACCTTCACTTCACCGTCGGGCGGCACGTTCCCCTTCTTGACCACATTGGCGTAGATGTCGTGGGCGAACGACGCCGCGGCCGTGATGGTGAGGCCTGCCACGACCGCGAGGATCGTGGCGAACGCGACCGCGGAGATGAAGCCGAGGAGGATCGGCCCGCCGAGCGACAGCGCCAGGAGCGGCGCCGCCGCGTTCACACCGCCGGGAGCGGCCAGGATCGCCTCCGGCCCGACGAGAGCGCCGGCGCCGTACCCCAGAACCAGGGTCAGGAGATAGAAGAGGCCGATCAGCCAGATCGCCCAGACGACCGATCGCCGCGCCTCCTTGGCCGTCGGCACGGTGTAGAACCGCATCAGCACGTGCGGAAGACCGGCGGTTCCGAGCACGAGGGCCAGTGCAAGCGAGATGAAGTCCCACGGATTGGCGCCGTACTGCAGACCGGGTCCGAGGATCGCCTCGCCCTTCGGCGACGCCGCGACAGCACTCTCGAGCAGGGTGTTGAGGTTGAACCCGTTGATGGCGAGCACCCAGATCGTCATGACCACGGCGCCACCGATGAGCAGGAACGCCTTGACGATCTGCACCCACGTCGTGCCCTTCATGCCGCCGATCAGGACGTACACGATCATCAGGATGCCGACGACCGCCACGACGATCGACTGGCCCACACGCTCCGTGATTCCCAGCAGCAGCGACACGAGGCCACCGGCACCGGCCATCTGTGCGAGCAGATAGAAGAAGCACACCGCGAGCGTCGTGATCGCGGCCGCCATCCGCACCGGGCGTTCCTTCAGACGGAACGACAGCACGTCGGCCATCGTGAACTTCCCGGTGTTGCGCATGAGCTCTGCCACAAGGAGCAGGGCAACGAGCCACGCGACCAGGAACCCCACCGAGTACAGGAAGCCGTCGTAGCCGTTGATCGCGATGGCGCCGCAGATACCCAGGAACGATGCCGCCGAAAGGTAATCGCCCGCGATCGCGAAACCGTTCTGCGGTCCCGTGAAGGATCGTCCGGCTGCGTAGTAGTCCGCCGCGGTCTTGCTGTTGCGGCTGGCGCGGATGACGATGAACAGCGTCACCGCGACGAACGCGCCGAAGATGGAGATGTTCAGGATGGGGTTGTTCTCGACCGTCTGAACGGCCGCGTGCACGGTGCCGAAGACCTCGTTCATGCCTCACCCCGCTCCGCGCGCTCGAGTTCCTCGCGCAGCTGCTCCGCTCCCGGGTCGAGCCGGCGGTTCGCGTACGCGACGTACCCCATGGTGATGGCGAACGTGGTGACGAACTGTCCGAGTCCGAACACCAGTCCGACCGTGATGGCGCCGAACACCCGCTGCGCCATGAAGTCCGGCGCGAACGACGACAGCAATACATAGACGAAGTACCAGACCAGGAACGCCACGGCCATCGGGAAGACGAAGCTGCGCTGGCGCCGCTTCAGCTCCCGGAAGGGCGCGGACTCCTCGACCGCGATGTAGTCGACGCCGCTGGCGGCGCCGTCGATCCTTCTGTTCGTCATGTGGCCTCCTTGCCTCATGAGACCGGTGCCATGCGGCACCGGAAGGGGGAAATCACCGGGTGGGGACGACCCCCCGGTGGTAGGGTCGACGCTACGAAAGGCGGCGACGTAGCCGTCACCCCCGGAAGTAGGTAGTTCGTGGGAGCATCGGCCGCACTCCGTGACGACGCGACGCTTGTGTCGCACGCCGTCACCGAGCTCGCACGCCGCACGAACTTCCCCGTCGCCTTCGGCGGCCTCGAGCACAACGGCGCTGTCCACGTATCCACCGTCGTTGGTGCGCGCACCCGGAGTATCGAGGGGCTCGTCGTGCACGCTGAGCGCGGGCTGGGCGGACGTGCGCTCGTCGAACGACGGCCGCGCCTGGCGCTGGATTACCGCACGGCCCGCACCATCACCCACGACTACGACCGCGCCATCCTCGGCGAGGGCATCGCGACGCTCTTCGCCGTCCCCGTCCTCGTGCGCGGCGACGCCCGCGGTGTGCTCTACTGCGGGTCGTGGGCGCAGGCGCCCCTCGGCGAGCGGGAAGCACGCCCTGCGTTCGACATCGCCGGCGAGCTGGGGACGGAGTTGCGCGTGCGGGACGAGGTCGACCGCCGCCTCGCCTCCGTCACCGTTGGCGACGAGGGCATGAGCGCGGGCGCTCGGGAGGAGATCCGGCAGAGCTACGCGCAGCTGCGCAGCATCGCCGCGACGGTGGACGACGAGAGCGTGCGTCGGCGCCTGGAAGAGCTCGAGGGCCGCCTGGCCGCGCTGTCGGGGGATGCCCCGCCGACGTCCGAGGGTGCCGGCATCCATCTCTCCCGTCGAGAGCTCGATGTCCTCGCGTGCGCCGCGGTCGGCGCGACCAACGGGGAGATCGCGGCATCCCTCCACCTGCGTGAGACGACCGTCAAGTCCTACCTGGCGTCGGCGATGTCGAAGCTGGATGCCTCCACCCGCCACGCCGCGGTCGCACGGGCGCGGCGCGTCGGGCTGCTCCCCTGAGCCAGCGACGCGCGCGCTGAGCGGTCCGTGAGAATCCCCTGGAAAAGACGCTCTGAGGTTGTGACCGCTGTCGATTCTCGGAATCGTGGCTGGCCCCTGACGTCGACACAGAAGGAGAGCCCATGCTGACGCTCACCGAAGAGGCCACCACCGCCGTCAAGACCATCGCCGCCCAGCTGCCGGATGCCGCGCAGGGCGGTGTACGTATCGAGGGCGCCGGTTCGCCCGAATCGCAGTTCCGCTTGTCCGTCGTCGATGGCCCCGCGCCGGAAGACGCCGTCGTCGAGAACGCGGGAGCTCGCGTCTTCCTCGACGCCGATGCCGCCGAGGTCCTCGACGATCGTGTGCTGGACGCCCAGATGGACGGCCAGGGCGCGGTGCAGTTCGCCGTCACGGCCCAGGCCTGACGACTTTTCGACGATGCCCCGGCCGCGCGCCGGGGCATCGTCGTATCCGCGCCCTTCGGGGGGCGCTGCTCACACAGAACGGATCACGCGGGACCGCGTCGCAACCAGGCGATGACGAAGAGCACGAGCCCCCCGACGAGGCCGGCCAGCACCCAGAGGACGATGAGGTAGTCGATCCACGACCCGATGGGAGGAGAGCCGGGCAGGAAGTTGCGCAACGGGATGGTGGCGAAGAGCATCGCTCCGATCCACCCCATCACCGTCACCTCGACCTTGCGCCGCCCGCGCAGCACGACGATCGCGACCGTCAACACCAGGACGGGGATGATGACCATGAGCGAGAGCAGCACGATCCCGAACGCGATCGTCGAACCCGAACGCGTCACGGCGATGTCGACGGCGAGGACGCCATCTCCGAGCTGCGTCTCCGTCACCGCGATGTCCCAGCCGGGTATCCCCCGCTTGGACGTGTGCACCGTCGTGGGAAGCGGGACCGACTCCCCGTCGGCGTCCTCCTCGATCGCCATCATCACCGAGCGCACCGCATAACGGTCGAAGGGCCAGTTCTCGATCCGCCCTTCCATGACGAACGACGTCTGGATCGGCGCGATCAGGTCGTCGGCCGCGTACTCGGTCGCCGTCGACCCCGCGACCGCCGAGATGAGCACACCGAACGAACGCCACGCCACCAGCCCGTTCGTGACCGTCCCGTCCTCGCCCTGGGTGGGAACGACGGAGACAGTCAGTCGATTGGTCGTGGCATCCATCTTCTCGGGCGTCATCGACAGCGCGACGGTTTCACCCGACGTTTCGGCCTCGCCGGTCGTGACGACATCACCACTGCCCGCGTACAGCCCCACGACGGTGCCGTAGAGCGCCGCGAACACGACGACACAGACGACGATCCAGAGGATCGGGCGACGACGGGACGGCGCGAGACTGCTCACGGAGCCAGTGTGGCAGAGCCGCGATGCGGGAAAAGGGTGCCCCCGACAGGATTCGAACCTGCGACGCCCGCGTTAGGAGTGCGGCGCTCTATCCCCTGAGCTACGGAGGCGGGGCTCCTTCCAGCCTACTGCGGGCGAGCCGGGATGCCGGCGCGGAGGCGATCGGCGAGGGTGTCGTCCCACTCCCCCGGCTCGGAAAGTGCGGCCTCGCGCACATCCACGCCGTCGGCACCCACCGATGCCGCGCACACGAGCAACGACTCGAGCACGAGGCCGTCGTGCTCGTCGCGGCGCAGGACCGAGGTGGAGGGATCGGCCGTGGATGCCGCGACGACTTCGAGCCACGGCGCCCACCAGCCCGCGCCCGGCGCGACACCGACGCGGCGGAACTCCGCGAGCCAGCGCCCGATTCGGGGCGTCGCCGGGTCATCGGGGCCGTGGTGAGCGATCATGTGCGTTCCGGGTGCGAGGCGCGTACGGCGGACGGTGAGACCGTCCCACTCCACGACCGTGGCGCCAGCGGCATCCACTTCGACCAGATTGAATCCGCGGGTCGCCGGGGTCGGGGCGAGCGTGCCCGCGACGGACTGCAGGGGGATGCCACCGCGGCTGATGACCTCGTCGTCCGCGCGCTGCGACAGGTCCTCGCGGTTGAGCAGGACCGCGAGCCGTCGGGCGTCGGGGTCGACGGCCAACCACGCGCCGCCGGCACGGTCGTCCCGCACGCCCCGCACGCCCGGCCGCTCGGGCCACCACTGGCCGATGCCCCGCCAGGGCCGATGCCGGTCCTCGTCGCGGACGGCCAGGATGCGAACGGGCTCGCCACTCTCGCGCGGGACATCGACGACGACGGTGCACATTCCTCTCACGGTACCGGCGCGTGGGACGGGTCGGGTGGCCGCGCAGGCCCGCTGTCCAGCGGATGCCCCGGCCGCACGGGATCAGGCCGATGACTCGTCGGTGCCGCCGCCTCCCTCGATATCGGTGCGCTCGGCGGGCCGGCACCTGGGAGACTGGGGCCATGTTCGTCGTCGTGGGAGTGACCGGAGGCATCGCCGCCTACAAGACCGTGACCCTGGTCCGGCTGCTGGTGAAGGCGGGGCACGACGTCCACGTCGTCCCCACCGACGACGCGCTGCGTTTCGTCGGGCTGCCCACGTGGGAGGCTCTCAGCCGCAACCCCGTCACGACATCGGTCCACGAGGACGTCGCACGCGTGCGGCACGTCGCGCTCGGCCAGTCCGCCGACCTCGTCATCGTCGCCCCCGCCACGGCGAACACGCTGGCGTCGATGGCCGCGGGACTGGCATCCGACCTGCTGGGCACCACGCTGCTCGCGACGACCGCCCCGGTGGTGGTCGCCCCCGCCATGCACACCGAGATGTGGCGCCACCCGGCGACGGTGCACAACATCGAGGTGCTGCAAGCCCGGGGAGTGCACGTCGTGGGCCCGGCCGACGGCGCGTTGACCGGCGGCGACAGCGGTCCCGGTCGCATGTCCGAACCGGAGGAGATCGCGACGGCGGCGCTCGCGCTGGTCGAGCGTCCGAGAGACCTCGAGGGGCTCGCCGTGGTCGTGAGCGCCGGGGGCACCCGAGAACCCATCGACCCCGTGCGATTCCTGGGCAACCGCTCGAGTGGACGGCAGGGCGTCGCCATCGCGCGCGCCGCCGCCGATCGCGGCGCGACGGTCACCCTCGTTGCGGCGCACCTCGACGCCAACGTGCACCCCGACCCGCGCGTCGAGGTCATCTCGGTGGGAACCGCGGACGAGCTCGGACGGGCGATGGATGCCATCGCCCCCGAGGCCGACGTGATCATCATGGCCGCAGCGGTGGCGGACTACTCCGTTGCCGCGGTGTCGGAGCAGAAGCTGCGGAAGCAGGATGCCCCCGAGAGACTCACGCTGAATCTCGTCGAGAACCGCGACATCGTCGCGGGGCTCGTCGCTGCGCGGCGCGCCGGGCAGACCGTCGTCGCGTTCGCCGCCGAGACCGTCGAGGGCGAGGACGAGCTGATCGAACGCGCCCGCACCAAGATCGCCCGGAAGGGTGTCGACCTCCTCGCCGCGAACGCCGTGGGCTGGACGCGCGGTTTCGAGACGGCCGACAACGCCCTCACGATCGTCGGGCGGGACGGTGACGTCGTGGCCTCGGCATCCGGGTCCAAGGACGACACCGCCCACGCGCTCCTCGACGCGATCCTGGCGATCCGCTCGCGTTGAGGGTCAGTACCCGTAGTACTGCAGCTCTTCGATCAGCGGAAGCAGTGCGTTCAGGAGCAGCGCCACCCACACCGCGACGGCGATGATCGTGACGAGGGTCAGGGCGATCCACCCCCACACCGGAGCCATCCCCTTGCCGGTCTGACGCCGCAGGATGACCGCGCGACCGATGATGTACACGCCGCCGCTCGAAATGGCGAGGACGAAGAAGCTCCACGCCCAGTGGAACGGCCTGTCGATGCCGCGGGCGCGCAGCTGCCTCCAGTCCAGGAAGGAGAACAGGACCGTGAGCGCGGCGATGACGAAGCTGAAAGCGGAGGCGCCGGCCGTGACCGCCAGCGACGCCGCCGCAGCGTACGGCGCCTGCTCGGGATACAGCGAGGCGTAGATTGACTCCTGGATGTAGGTCGTCCAGTCGAAGAGGAACAGCGTCACCAGAGAGACGAGCGGCAGGGCGACGACGAGCCAGATCCAGACGGTGTTGGTGGGGATGTCGCGGCGCGCGGGGGCCGAGGCCGACGGCGCGGCGGGCGCGGTCGGATACGCCGGCGCGCTCGGTGCGGGGCGAGCAGGGGCGGCGGCGTGGTCCGGGGCGCTCTGGCCACTCGCGTACGCCGGGGCGTCCGCGCGCGGGACGGGCGGCGCGGATGCGGCGGGAGACGCCGGGACGTCTGTGTTCGGGGTCGGCGGGACGGGCGGGGCCGCGGGAGTCTCCGGGCGGCTCGAGAACTGTTCAGCCGAGGAGCCGCCGGCGGCCGGTCGCACCTCGTCCGTCCACGCGGTGCCGTTCCAGCGACGCAGTCCGCCGCCCCCGGCGGGATCGGGATACCAGCCGTCGGGCGGAGTGGGCGTGTCGGTCATGTCGTTCCCCCTGTGGTGCTTCGGTGCTCCGTGCACGTTTCCCCGAGTCTAGTGAGGGGCTCCGACGTCACCGGAAGTCCCGGGAGGCGTGCGAAACACCCACCCGAAGATCGGTGAACCCGTCGGCGACGACGTTCGTGACCCCCTCGACCGACCGTTCGAGCATTCCTCGGACGATGAGCGCGGGCGACTCCCGCACGATACGTCGATACCGGTTCCACACCCCCACGGAGCACACGATGTTCATGAGACCGTGCTCGTCCTCGAGGTTGAGGAACGTGATCCCGGATGCCGTCGCGGGACGCTGACGGTGAGTGACCAGCCCCGCCACCTCGACGCGACGGTCGACCTCGGCCGTGCGCAGTTCCCTCGATGTCAGTACACCGCGAGCATCCAGCGCGGACCGGAAATGGGTGAGCGGGTGATCGTCGGTCGAGAGTCCCGTCGCCCACAGGTCGGCGGCGAGCACCTCGTAGCTGGATGGATCGGTGAACAGCGGGGGCTGCACGAAAGCCACGGAGTCGGGGAGGAACTCCGGTCGGTCCAAAGCCGCCGAGCCCGACAGCCAGATCGCTTCGCGTCGCGAGTGGCCCAGGCACTCGAATGCTCCAGCCGTGGCCAGCGCTTCGAGCTGAGCGGTGACCAGTCCGGTGCGCCGCACGAGATCGCGCAGGTCGCGATAGGCACCGCCGCGCTCGCGTTCGGCGACGATGCGTTCGGCGACCTTCGTGCCGATGCCGGTGACACCGGCGAGCCCCAGGCGAACCGCGAACGCGCCGTCACGTCGGTGGGCCTCGGTGTCGTCGGGGGCGAACCGGTCGAAATCGCCGGTCGGGGGCTGATGGGCGAGCGAGCAGGTGTCGAGCCCCGTCGGAGCACGGCGAGAAGTCGTGGCATCCGTCTCGCTCGTCTCGTCGTCGACGGGCTCGAGACCCGCCTCGACATCCGAACGGTGCAGATCGGGCCGTCGCACCCGCACGCCGTGCCGACGCGCATCGGCGGTCAGCGTCGCGGGCGAGTAGAAGCCCATCGGCTGTGCGCGCAGGAGCCCCGCGAGGAACGCCGCCGGATAGTGCAGCTTGATCCACGAACTGGCGTAGACCAGGAGCGCGAACGACAGCGAATGCGATTCGGCGAACCCGAAGTTCGCGAACGCCTGGATCTTGGCGTACAGCTCGTCGGCCACGGATCCGACGAGGCCGTTCTCGGCCATGCCGGCATAGAGCTTCTCGCGGAGGGAATCGATGCGCTCGAGCCCTCGCTTGGAGCCCATCGCGCGCCGGAGCAGATCGGCGTCCTCCGCGGTGCAGTTGCCCACCGCGACCGCCATCTGCATCAGCTGCTCCTGGAACACCGGCACACCCATCGTGCGCTCGAGCACCGGTCGGAGCTTCTCATGCACGTAGGTGATCGGCTCCTGCCCGAGCTTGCGCCGCACGAAGGGGTGCACGGCGCCGCCCTGGATGGGCCCCGGACGGATGAGCGCGATCTGCACCACCAGGTCGTAGAAGCGGCGGGGCTGCAGACGCGGCAGCAGCCCCATCTGGGCACGCGACTCGACCTGGAACACCCCGATCGAGTCGGCACGGCACAGCATGTCGTAGACCGCCTTCTCTTCTTTCGGAAGCGTCGCCAGCTCCCACTCCTCGCCCGTGGCATCCCGGATCAGGTCGAAGCAGTACTGCAGGGCCGCGAGCATGCCGAGCCCGAGCAGATCGAACTTCACCAGGCCCATCCAGGCGGCGTCGTCTTTGTCCCACTGGATGACCGTGCGGTTGTCCATGCGCGCGTGCTCGATCGGCACCACCTCGCCGACGGGCCGATCGGTGAGCACCATCCCGCCGGAATGGATGCCGAGATGCCGGGGGGCCTTGAGGAGTTCGGATGCGAACTCGATGACCTCGTCCGGGATGTCGTGGTCGGCACCGGTTTCGAGGGTCGCTCCCCATCGTTCGACCTGTTTCGACCAGGCATCCTGCTGGCCGGGCGAGTGTCCGAGGGCACGGGCCATGTCGCGTACGGCGTTCTTGGGCCGGTACTGGATGACGTTCGCCACCTGCGCGGCGCGATCACGGCCGTAGGTCTCGTAGACCCACTGGATGATCTCTTCGCGGCGATCGGAATCGAAGTCGACGTCGATGTCGGGCTCTTCGTCGCGCAGGCTCGACAGGAACCGTTCGAAGGGCAGCCGATAGAAGATCGAATCGACCGCGGTGATGTCGAGCAGGTAGCACACGGCGCTGTTGGCGGCCGATCCTCGCCCCTGGCACAGGATGCCGCGGCGCCGAGCCTCGGCCACGATGCCGTACACGATGAGGAAGTAGCCTGGGAAATCCTTCATCTCGATGACCGCGAGTTCACGCTCGATGCGGTCGCGGTCGTCGGCGGACAGGTTCGGGTACTTGCGGGGCACCGCCTCCCACACCAGGTGCCGGAGCCAGGACATGGGGGTGTGGCCCTCGGGAACGGTCTGCTTCGGGAGCGCGGGCTTGGCCCGTCGGAGGGGGAAGGCCAGTTCGTCCGCGAGGGCGACCGTGCGCTCGACCGCCCCCGGATAGCGGGCGAACCGCGCTGCCATCTCGGCGCCGGAACGCAAGTGGGCACCGGCATGCGAGGGAAGCCAGCCGTCGAGTTCATCCAGACTGCGGTTGGCGCGCACGGCGGCGACCGCGGCGGCCAAGAGCTCCTTCTTCGGCGCGGCGTAGTGGACGTTGTTGGTCGCGAGCAGAGGGAGTCCGCGCTCTGCAGCGAGAGTCGCGAGCAGATCGTTGTGGGCGGAGTCGAGCGGACTGCCCTGGTCGATGAGCTCGACGTACACGGCGTCGGGCCCGAACAACCTCACCAGGTCGTCGAGGGCGCGAGCCGCCCCCGCGGGCCCTTCGGATGCCAGAGCCTGACGGACCGTCCCCTTGCGGCATCCGGTGAGCACCGCCCAGTGGGGGTCGGCGGGCCCTCCGGCGCGTTCGGCCAGGTCGGCGAGGTCGTAGACCGGTCGCCCCTTCTCACCACCGGAGAGCTGGGCGTGGGTGATCGCGGCGGCGAGTCGGTGGTATCCCTCTTCTTTGCGGGCGAGGACGAGCAGGTGCGACCCCGCGGGGTCGGCCTCGCCGTTCTGCGGGCCGGGGAGCCCGAGCGACAGCTCGGCACCGAACACGGTGTGCACGGCACGGGCTTCCGCGGCTTCGGCGAAGCGCACGATGCCGTAGAAGCCGTCATGGTCGGTGAGGGCGAGGGCGTGGAGGCCCAGCCTCTCGGCCTCTTCCACGAGCTCTTCGGGCGAGGAGGCCCCGTCGAGGAAGGAGTACGACGAATGCGCGTGCAGCTCGGCGTAGGGCACGACGTCGGCGGGGCGTTCGATCGAGGGAGGGACGTAGGGTCCGCGCTTGTGCGACCATGCCGGGCTGTCGCCCCCGTCAGCGTGGGGCGGTGCCGTCGTCGGACGGCGCGCGTCGCTCAGGGCGCGTTCCAGCTCGGACCACTTCACCGGGGGGTTGTGCCAGCCCATCAGCGCGTCCTCACTCTGACGAGGGCTGTGGCGATGATCCGCTCAGTCATAGCGTCCCTCCGCGCGCCATTCCCCTTCTTCGACCACGAGCAACCACGCACCTCCGTCGGCGTCGACCACCTGGAAGCGGTGGGCACGACGCCGCCGCAGAGGATCCCACCCGCGCTCACTGATCGGCCAAGGCCCCGCCCACTCACGGATTCGCACGCGTCGATCGCCGGCCTCGAGGATCGCGGGCGGAGCACTCATCGCGTCGCGCTCCCCCACCGTCACCGGCGCTCCGGCGATATCGGTGACCTCGACCCGACGCGGCTCGGGATACACCGTCGCGGGGAGGGGGTCGGGGAGACTCCCCGGCCAGGGGCGCGAGCGCTCCTTCGCCGTCACGGCACGGTCTCCCCAGGGCACCAGCACCTGCCGCTCGGCCAGCCACCGCCCGCCGCCGATGACAGGCGTGACGACGGCGCGGTGTCCGAGCATCGCCTGCACGCGAGAGAGCGCGTGATGCACCCTCTCATCGGACCCTGCACCGAAGAGCCCTTTGGCGTGATGGGCGGCGTCGTCGACGGCCTCGGGCTCGATGGACACTCCGGCCACTCCGCTGCCGAAGATGCCGCGGCCGTCTTCGGCGAGCTGCCACCGCACGCGGTCTACCACCGCTCCGGCGTCGAACGACCCGGGGTGCAGCCACACCCGTTCGCTGCGCTCCCCTCGCTCCCCCCAGAGCACCACGCGCAGCTCGGTGCACACCAGGTTCAGCGCCCCCAGGCGCGCGATGAACTCTTCCGCGGCCACTCGCATACCGAACGCGATCTGATCGGCGAGCTCCAGCGGCGGCTCGAATGCGACCTCGCGGCGGAGTTCGGGCGGTGGTGTGCGCGGCTGTACCGGTTGGGAGTCGCGGCCGGAGGCGAGGGCGTGCAATCGCGCCCCCCGTTCAGCGAACCGTTCACGGACACGTTCGACCGGCATCGCGGCGAACTCTCCCAGGGTGTGCACCCCGAGGCGCGCCAGGAGACTCGCCAGATCGACGTCATCGAGCGCGGTGACCGGGAGCGGGGCGAGGAAGGCCGGGGCCTGTCCACCGGCCACGACGCGCACCGGATCGTCGGGGCGGGTGACGCGGGCGGCGTGCTCGGCGGTGAAGACGCCATCGGCGACGCTCGCGCGAATGTCGTCGAACCCCTCGGCCGCGAGCAGCCGCACCAGCATGCGCGCCGCCTCTTCTTCTCCGCCGTAGTACCGCGCCGGGCCGCGCGCACGGAGAGCGCAGAGTCCCGGTCGCACGATCTGCACGCCGGGGGCGTGCTCCTCGACCAGAGCCACCACGGGAGCGAAGACGCGCGCGTCACGGACGGAGTCGGCCGCGACGACGACCAGCGAGGGGCAGAGCGCTTGGGCGTCGCGACGCCGCTGCCCCCGCCGCACCCCGTGAGCGCGCGCGGCGGCGGAGCATGCCACGACCGTGTTGTTCTCGAACACCGCGAGGGGGGCATCCGCTCGTGGGGGCCGCGCAGCCTCGCGACGGTACGCCAGGACCGGCCAGTCCGGAAACCACAGCACCAGGCTGCGCGTGGGTTCGCGCATCATCCTGCCGCCCGCTGTCGATACTCCGCACTTTCCCGCGGGACGAGCCTCTCGGTCGGCGCGCCCAGCAGCTCGATCGACCCGTCGGCGGCCGGAAGCAGCATACGAGCGCGCCGCGCCGTCGGCGTGCGTTTGCTTCGGACCGATACCGTCAGCTCACGCCCGGCGAGATAGCCGTGCCCCTGCCCCAGGCCCGTCCAATGCGGGTCGGCGACATCGATCACGGCCTCGGCCTGAGGCCATGGCCCCTGCACGAGCAGCACAGTGCCACGATCGCGCAGTCGTGCGGCGAGTCGCGTGGCCTCGGCACCGCCGCGCGCGCTGTTCGCCCCTGCCGGGGGACGCACGGCCACGACCGGCAGGACCTCGGCGATCGTGGCCGTCACCGCCAGCCATCGGGGCCCGGGGTCGGGGATGAAGACCAGCCGATCGAGGTCGAGGCCGTACTTCTCGGCGGCTTCGGCTCCCAGCTCAGGCATGCCGACGACCCCGCACCACGCCCCGTCTTGCGACGGTCGGGCCATGAGCGCCAGCAACAGCGACATCGAGCGGGCGATCGCATACGCCGAACCGGAGCGAAGACCTCCCCCGGGGAGCAGAGAGGTGAAGGCGGGGTGCGTCGGCAGCACGGGAGCATCCATGCGGCGCCCCTGCATCCGCTCGAGCCGATCGCGGAGCGCGTGGATGTCAGGTACGGCTTGCGCCTGGTCTCGCACGATCGCCCTCACTCCCACAGGTTAGAACATGTGTTCTACACTCTCAATCCCTGTGGTTCGAAGATACGATCACCCTCCGACATCGCCGAGACGGTTCGGGTTACCCGATCATTCCCCCATCGCGCAGGACTCCCCACGCCCCTTCACCGAATACCTCACGCCGCGAGCGCCAGATACGGCTCCCAGCGCGGATCGGACTTATCGACGCCGCGCACCGTCCACGACGATCCCCGCGGCGGACCGGGAATCACCCTCAGCTCCCACATCATCTCCTGGGGCGTGCGATCCCCCTTGACGTTGTTGCAGCGGAGGCAGCAGGCCACGAGGTTCTCCCACGTGTCCTTGCCCCCGCGCGAGCGCGGCAGCACATGGTCGATCGTCGAAGCCGCCTTGCCGCAGTACGCGCAGCGGTGCGCGTCACGACGCAGCACGCCACGACGCGTCACCGGTACGCGGCGGGCACCGGGAACGCGCACGTAGCGCGTGAGGATGATCACCGCGGGGCGGTCGTACGTCCCCGCCGCTGCCCAGACGGGATCACCGTCGACACGTTCGACGACGGTGGCCTTCTCGTTCATCACGAGCACGAGGGCCCGCTTGAACGACACGACGGCGAGCGGCTCGTAGCCCGCGTTCAGCACCAGTGTGCGCATTCCGTTTCCTCTCGAATGGCCGAGACGGCTTCTCGGATGTTCGACTCGTGACGGCGGGAGCGGCGTAGGGGCATGAAAAAAGGCGCTGCCTATACAGACAGCGCCCTCGAAGTCGCGGTGAGGCCGCGGCATCCGCTCACACGATGCCGAAGGACGAGCAGCCCGAGCGCATCCATGGTGCGGATGCGAGGCATGGTGTCCATCGACTTTCCCTCCGGTTCTCCCGACGTCGGGAACAGGCTAACCCACCGCGACACGCCCGAGGTCCGCCGCCCAGGGAAACGACAGACGGCGTGTCGGAGAACGATCGTCTCCGGCACGCCGTCCGCAAAAAAGATGCTCAGCCCGCGTTCTGCTGCAGCCAGGCGTAGGGATCGACCACAGATCCGTTGATGTGCACCTCGAAGTGCAGGTGATTGGCCGTCGAACTCCCCGTCGAGCCCACGATACCGATGAGCTGGCCGGCGGCGACGGTCTGGCCCGCCTGGACCTGACGGCTGCCGTACGTCATGTGCCCGTAGGTCGTGGAGACGCGCTGACCGTTGATGACGTGCTCGATCACGACACCCACGCCGTATCCGCCGAAGCTCTCGGACGAAACCTTCACGACACCGCCCGCGGCCGCGAAGATGGGCTGCCCACCGGGTGCGAGCAGGTCGACTCCCTGGTGATAGCCGGAGTCCCACAATCCGCGACCGAGCGTGTAGCTGCTGAGCGGCCACCGCACTTCGCCCGAACCGGGAGCGGTCATGTTCAGATCGACCGAGGAGACCGCGACGTTCGCGCGGGCGGCGAGCTCACGCGCACGTTCGGCAGCGGCCGCCGCGGCGGCCTCCTGCTCCTTCTTCTTCTGGATCTCTTCGGCGGTGGTGGCCGAGTAGCTGCTGCGGTCGAGGGTCTCGGCCGTGGCATCCGAGGCGACGACGAGCGACTGGTTGTCGGGAGCCGACATCTCCTGCAGGGTCATGGTCTCGGCCGCGGGCATCGTCGCGGCGTACGCCGGGATCGCCACGGTCGCGACGAGTCCGGCGACCATCGACAGGATGACGGCGCTGCGCAGCGGCTTCGCGCCACGGCGGAAGGATGACGTCGAGCGCGGGGCGGGAGCGGGGCGTGCCACCGTCGACGAAGCCACGACGGGCGTCTGACGAGGCCGCCGTGCGGGTCGGGTGACCGCGGCGCGCGCGCTCTTTCGAGTCTGACCCGTCGCGGGGACCTCGGGCAGGCCTGCGGCGGGATCGTTGTGTTCAGCCAAATTTCCTCCGGCGCCTCTGCGTCGTCGACGCTGGCTCGTCAGCACTCGATGGGGCACGATGTGCGGGCTTCACCCTCTGCGGACGACGAGCCGATGAGGCAAACCGCGAGGGGTCCGACGGCGGGCTTCTCGCCTGTGGACCCTCAGAGGCTACCCGAAGATAACGAAACTGTCACGCTCAGCGCCGAGACGAAGAGCCGATGTCCGGGATACGACGGGGCGCACACGCGAACACCGCCGCCGTGCGCACTCAGGCTTCGTCGACCAGGAAGATGTGCGAGGCGACCTCGACGGGCAGCTCGAGCCCCTCGTCGATGCCGTCCATCTCGACGAGCACGTAGCCCTCGTTGAAGCGGTACTGGCCACGGGCGCCGGGCAGGACACCGGCTGCCTTCAGCTGCTGCAGGAGCTCGGGGTCGACCTGCGCCGGCTCGGCAAGACGACGGACGGTGCCGGAGATCGGGCCACCGGCATCCGTCAGCTTGCGCACGAGCCCGACCACGCCCTCTTCGAAAGTGGCGCTCGCCACATCGCCGAGCTGGTCGAGACCGGGGATGGGGTTGCCGTAGGGCGACTCGGTCGGATGCCCGAGCAGCTCGACCAGACGACGCTCGACCTGCTCGCTCATGACGTGCTCCCAGCGACAGGCCTCGTCGTGGACGTAGGCCCAGTCGAGACCGATCACGTCGCTGAGCAGCCGCTCGGCGAGACGATGCTTGCGCATGACGTCGACCGCCTTCTGCCGGCCATCGTCGGTGAGCTCAAGGCGACGGTCTTCGGAGACGACGACGAGGCCGTCACGCTCCATGCGACCCACCGTCTGCGAAACGGTCGGGCCCGAGTGGCCCAGGCGCTCCGAGATGCGAGCCCGAAGGGGAACGATGTTCTCTTCCTCGAGTTCGAGGATCGTGCGCAAGTACATCTCTGTGGTGTCGATGAGATCGGTCATTCAGCAGTCCTCGGGCGTCTCGGCGGTGTTCCCAGCCTACCGACCCCCTCCGACACACGGACGGGACGTGCTCGACCCCCGCCCTAGAATCGACGCATGCCGCACGTGGACCTGCCCACCGACCTCCTGCCCGCCGACGGCCGCTTCGGGTGCGGCCCTTCGAAGGTGCGCGGCGCGCAGCTCGAGGCGCTCGTGACGCGCGGCGCGACGATCCTCGGCACCTCACACCGCCAGGCGCCGGTGAAGAACCTGGTTGCCAGCACTCGTGAGCGCCTCGCCGAGCTCTTCCGCCTGCCCGCGGGGTACGAGATCATCCTGGGCAACGGCGGATCGACCGCCTTCTGGGATGCCGCGGCCTTCGGACTCATCGAGAACCGAAGCCAGAACCTCGTCTCGGGGGAGTTCGGTGGCAAGTTCGCTGCCGCCGCGGCAGCGCCGTGGCTGCAGGCGCCGGACGTTCGGCGCGCCGAGCCGGGCACGCGTGCGTCTTTCGAGGCCGTCGAGGGCGTCGATGTCTACGCCTGGCCCCACAATGAGACGTCCACCGGTGTCGCCGCGCCCGTGACCCGGGTGAAGGCGGATGCCGGAGCCCTCACGGTCATCGACGCGACCAGCGCCGCCGGCGGCATCGACTTCGACGTGGCCGAGGCCGACGTCTATTACTTCGCACCGCAGAAGAACCTGGGTTCGGACGGCGGGCTCTGGTACGCCGCCGTCTCCCCCGCCGCAATCGAGCGAATCGAGCGGATCGCGGCCTCCGGACGGTACATCCCGGAGTTCCTCAGCCTGAAGAACGCGGTCGAGAATTCGCGGCTGCAGCAGACCCTGAACACCCCGGCCCTGTCGACCCTGCTGCTCCTCGACGAGCAGCTGGGCTGGATCCTCGACAACGGCGGGCTCTCGTGGGCCGGCGCCCGGACGGCCGAGTCGTCGTCGGCGCTGTACGACTGGGCGGAGTCGAGCGAGGTTGCGACACCGTTCGTGGCCGATCCGCTGGACCGCTCCCCCGTGGTCGTCACGATCGACTTCGACGACACGATCGACGCGGCCGCCATCGCCAAGAGCCTCCGCGCGAACGGCATCGTCGACACCGAGCCGTACCGCAAGCTCGGGCGTAACCAGCTGCGCATCGCGACGTTCGTCTCGATCGAGCCCGACGACGTGCGCCGGCTCATCGCGGCGATCGACTACACGATCGAGCGCCTGCCGCGCACCTGACACGTCCCCACACGAAAGCCGCCTCGCACAGCGGGGCGGCTTTCGTCATCGGGGCGTTGAGTGAGGCGCGAGGCCGCCGATGGACGGCTGCGCGGCGTCAGTAACTCCGCTCGCGCTCGTCGTCCTCGTCGTCGTCGGAGTCATCGTTGTCGTCGTCGGAGTCATCGTCGTCGTCGTCGGAGTCATCGTCGTCTGAGTCGTCGTCGTCCGAGTCGTCGTCGTCCGAGTCGTCGTCGCCGGAGTCCTCGTCGCTGTAGGAGCCGTCGACGGAGTCCTCGTCATCGTCGTCGGAATCTTCGTCCAACTCGTCGATGTCGACGCCGTCGAGGTCTCCGGCGTGCAGCCGCGCCTTCGGCTCGTCGTCATCGTCCTCGTCATCGTCGTCATCGGCATCCTCGTCGGACTCATCGTCGCCGTCGAGGTCGTCGTCGATGTCCTCATCGGACTCGTCCTCCGCGGCGGCCAACTGTGCCGCCTGGTACTCCGCAAGTCGCTTCGCCCACGGAACCCAGTCCGGTGCGAGAAGCGCACCGTCACCGGGCAAGAGCTCCGCCTCCAGAACGGTCGGCTCGGCGTCCTCGACCACGGCGACGCTCACCGTCCAGTGCCACCCCGGATAGCCGGGCAGCCGCGTGTGGAATCGGAGCGAGACGACGCCGTCATCCTCGACGATGTGACCGGCCGCCGGGCCGACGGTGTCGGCCGGGGTGATTTCGGAAAGCGCCGCGAGAGCCAGATCGTGGGCGTGGAGCAGTCGCTCGTCGGCGACGGGCTCAGGCTTCGAAGTCATCGGCGACCTTACGCAGGACCGCAGCGATCTTCTTGGCGTGCGCACCACTCGGGTACCGGCCGCGACGGAGGTCTCCGCCGATGCCGTCGAGGAGCTTGACGAGGTCCTCGACGATGATGGCCATGTCATCGGCGGGCTTGCGCGCCCGCTTCGCCAGGCTCACGGGGGCGTCGAGCACTCGCACCGAGAGAGCCTGCAGCCCGCGCTTGCCGTCGGCCACACCGAACTCGAGACGTGTGCCCGCCTTGGGCGCGGCGGTCCCGGCGGGCAGGGCCGTGGCGTGCAGGAACACGTCCTGGCCGTCATCGGTGGTGATGAAGCCGAAGCCCTTCTCGTCGTCGTAGAACCTGACCTTGCCGGTGGGCATGGACACCTCGCTGAGTGTGTGCGCGATCGCGCGGCGGAACACGGGTCCGAACGGATCCCGGCCTCCCAGCCTACGGCACGCCCGCCAGGCAGTAGGCTGACGACGATGAGCACGCGCACCCCTGACGGCGACGTCCCGATCCGTCGTATCGACCGGATCCTGGCCTTCATGTCGCTGGGGCTCGGAGTCGTGTCGATCGTCTGCTTCTTCGTCGTGATCCTTGCCCGCCCCGCGGGTGTGACGAACTTCTCCGAGGGCATCTGGCCGACCATGGTCGTGCTCCCTTTGATCGCCCTGCCGGTCGCCTTCCTCCTGATGATGGCCGTGCTCATCATGAGCTTCGTGCGAAGGGCACGAGCCAACAGGGGTCGCTGACATGGCCGAGACCTCCGACCAACGCGCACTGGCGGTCTCGCTGAGCGCTCTCGGTGACGAGGTCCTCGCCCGACTTCTGGCAGATCGCCACGTCTCGGTATCCGCGACCTGGCGCGACATGTTCGATGCGGCGGATGCGCTCCTGGACCCCGCGTCGATCGTGCGGGCACTCCCCTTGCTGAATCGCGCGGAGGCGCAGGCACTCGTCGCCGCGGTCTTCGACGGTGTTCCGGCCGAAGACGGCATCCGGGACGCTCTCCGTCGACGCGCACTCGTCGACGACGACGGCCACCCCTACGCCAATGTCTCCGCAGCCGTCCGCGACGCAGCTCCCGACGGCCTCCCGGACGTGCCGATGGCCCCGCCGAGCGGGGGCGCCGACACCGCATCCACTGCGGAAGCGGCCTTCACCACCGCCGCCGCGCTGGCGGACGTGCTCATGCTCACCCTCGAGGCGCCGCTCGGACGCATCGGATCGGGCTCGCTCGGCGCCGGGGAACGACGTCGCCTCGTCGAGGCGGGGGCGGCTGCCTCGGCGGAGGAAGCGGACCTGCTCGTCGGGATGGCAGCCCGGACGGGGCTCCTCGGCTCGACCGGCCGGGCATGGCTCGTGACCGCCGCCGGGCGCTCCTGGCTGCGACTGCCGACGCTGGAACGGTGGGCGTCGATGGCGCGCGCCCTGAGCGAGGCCCTCCCCCGCGCGTACCGCGCGCCCCACGGTGGATGGCTGCCGCCGTCCGCGTGGGCGGGCGCGACACCCTTCGATCCCGCCGGGCCGGAGCGCGCGGCGCGGTGGACCCACCGTTTGCGCGCGTGGGGTCTGCTCGACGCAGACGGGGCCGTCCCACCGTGGGGCCGTGGCCTCGCAGAAGGAGCGGATGCCGACATCGATGAGCTGCGCGACCTCCTGCCGCCCGAGGTCGACCGGGTGTACCTGCAGAACGATCTCACCGCGATCGCGCCGGGGCCGCTGGCTCCTCACCTCGACGTGCGCCTGCGCAGCATGGCGGCGCGCGAGTCTCGCGCGCAGGCGTCCAGTTATCGCTTCAGCGCGGCCACGATCGGCGCGGCCATCACGGGAGGCGAAACCGCCGACAGCCTGCGGGACTTCCTCACCGGCATCTCCCTCACGGGCCTGCCGCAGCCGCTCGCGTACGTCATCGAGCGCACCTCCGCCGAACATGGTCGGGTGCGGGTCACGGCCGACGCGGCATCCGGCTTGACCACCGTGCGAACCGACGATGAGACGCTCCTGCGTGCCATGGAGGTCGACACCGCGCTGCGCTCGGTCGCGCTCACCCGTTCCGACGACGAACTCCTCACGCACGTCTCGGTCGATGTCGTGTTCTGGGCGTTGAGTGACGCACGGTACCCGGCCGTAGCGGTCGACCCGGACGGACGCCCGCGTACGGTCGAACGCGCGCGTTTGGCACCGGCGGCCACGCCCGAAGAACCGCTCGAGGTGTACGGCCCCCTGATCGATCGTCTGCGTTCGGGCGGGGAGGACTCGGATGCCGCCTGGCTCGAGCGCGAGCTCGATCAGGCGGTGCGCGCCCGCGCCGTGGTCGATGTCACCGTGCGCCTGCCCGACGGGTCCGCCCGTGTGTTCCGGCTCGAGGCGACGGGACTCGGCGGTGGACGTCTCCGCGGTCGCGACCGCGCCGCCGACGTGGAACGCACGCTGCCGCTGTCGCACATCGATTCGGTGAGCCCCGTCGCGTGAGCCGCCGCGAGGCGATGACGCCTCTCCGGCGCACGGGTAGGATGGAACGCTATGGCTGACGGCCCCCTCATCGTCCAGAGCGACCGCACGGTGCTGCTCGAGGTCGCGCACCCCGACGCGGAGACCGCGCGACACGAACTCGCGGTGTTCGCTGAGCTGGAGCGCGCGCCGGAACACATCCACACCTACCGCATCACGCGTTTGGGGCTGTGGAACGCGCGCGCGGCCGGACACGACGCCGACGCGATGCTGCAGACCCTCGACAAATGGTCGCGCTTTCCGGTGCCCGCGTCGGTGAGCACCGACATCCGTGAGACCGTCGGGCGGTACGGCCGCCTCGTGATCGAGCGAGACGACGAGGGCGCGCTCGTGCTGCGCTCGACGGATCCGGCGGTGCTGGGAGAGGTCTCTCGCAACAAGCGCATCTCGCCGCTTCTCATCGGTCACCCGACGCCGGACAGCTACACGGTCGACGCGTGGGCGCGGGGCCACATCAAGCAGGAGCTGCTGAAGATCGGCTGGCCCGCCGAGGATCTCGCCGGCTACACCCCCGGCACGCCGCACCCGATCGACCTCGACGAGGACGGTTGGCAGCTGCGGCCGTACCAGCGTCAGGCGGTCGAGTCCTTCTCCGAGGGCGGCTCGGGCGTCGTCGTGCTGCCGTGTGGCGCCGGCAAGACGCTCGTCGGCGCCGGTGCGATGGCCGAGACGCGGACGACGACGCTCATCCTCGTCACGAACACCGTCAGCGCCCGTCAGTGGCGTGACGAACTCCTGCGGCGGACGAGCCTCACGCCGGAGGAGATCGGCGAGTACTCCGGCCAGTCGAAGGAGATCAAGCCGGTCACGATCGCGACGTACCAGATCCTCACCGCCAAGCGCGGGGGCAAGTACGCGCACCTCGCACTTCTCGATGCCCTCGACTGGGGCCTGGTGCTATACGACGAGGTGCACCTGCTGCCCGCGCCGGTATTCAAGCTCACCGCCGACCTTCAGGCGCGCCGCCGACTGGGCCTGACCGCCACTCTCGTGCGCGAGGACGGCCGCGAAGGCGACGTGTTCAGCCTGATCGGGCCCAAGCGATTCGACGCGCCGTGGAAGGAGATCGAGGCGCAGGGCTTCATCTCGCCCGCGGCCTGTTACGAGGTGCGCATCGACCTCCCCGCCGAGGAACGGCTGGAGTACGCCGCCGCAGCCGACGAGGAGCGCTATCGGCTGGCAGCCACAGCGCCCGCGAAGATCGACGTCGTGCGGCGGCTGGTCGATCGGCATCCGGGTGAGCGCGTGCTGGTGATCGGGCAGTACCTCGACCAGATCGATGAGCTCGCCGAGGCCCTCAACGCCCCCAAGATCACCGGGTCCACCCCGGTCGCGGAGCGCGAGGAGCTGTTCCAGGCCTTCCGCGAGGGACAGATCTCGCTGCTCGTGGTGTCGAAGGTCGCCAACTTCTCCGTCGACCTCCCCGAGGCATCCGTCGCCGTCCAGGTGTCGGGGTCGTTCGGGTCGCGCCAGGAGGAGGCGCAGCGTCTGGGTCGGCTGCTGCGTCCCAAGCAGTCGGGGCACACCGCGAGCTTCTACACGCTCATCGCGCGCGACACCGTCGACCAGGACTTCGCGCAGAACCGCCAGCGGTTCCTCGCCGAGCAGGGCTACGCCTACACGATCCTGGATGCCGAGGGAATCGGTGCCGCGGCCGCGTGAGCCCTACCAGGACTCGGCGTTTCTCGCGATATCCAGCACTTCCTTGAACGAAGTCACGATAATGGGCGCATGACAGCACCGCGCATCCTCGTCGTCGACGATGAACCCAACATCCGCGACCTGCTCATCACGAGCCTGCGTTTCGCCGGATTCCAGGTCCGGGCCGTCGCCAACGGCGCGCAGACCATCTCCGCGGTTCTCGAAGAGGAACCCGACCTGATCGTGCTCGATGTGATGCTGCCCGACATGAACGGATTCAGCGTCACCAAGCGGCTTCGCGGGGCCGGCTACACCGCCCCGATCCTGTTCCTCACCGCGAAGGACGAAACCGAGGACAAGATCACCGGCCTGAACGCGGGCGGTGACGATTACGTCACCAAACCCTTCAGCCTCGACGAGATCGTCGCGCGCATCCAGGCGATCCTCCGCCGCACGATGCAGGCGGACGAGGAGTCGGTGATCCGCACCGGTGAACTCACGATGGATCAGGACACGCACGACGTGAGCGTCGGCGACGTCTCGATCGACCTGAGCCCGACGGAGTTCAAGCTCCTGCGCTACCTCATGCTCAACCCGAACCGCGTCCTGTCCAAGGCGCAGATCCTCGACCACGTGTGGGAGTACGACTTCAACGGGGATGCCGGCATCGTCGAGAGCTACATCTCTTATCTGCGTCGAAAGATCGACCCGCACTCCTCCGAGCCGCTCATCCAGACCAAGCGCGGTTTCGGCTACATGCTGAAGTCCGGCAAGACCGCCTGAGCGGGGATCCATCCTGGAGAATTCCGACGACGCTCTGACGCACTGGTGGCGTCGACTCAGCCTCCGCACGAAGGTGACCGGCGTCACGGTCACGCTTCTGGCCGTGGGGCTCGTGGCGGCGGGCGTCGGCACTCTCATCTTCCTGCGCACGACCCTCATCAACAACCTCGACGAGCAACTCGGACAGCAGGCGGCGGGCAACATCGCCAACAGCGTCTTCGTCACCGAGGATGTCAACGGGCAGTTGTCGTTCGCGCAGGTCGACAACGCCCCGCAGATCGGCTCGATGGTCGTCGTCTACGGGCCCGACGGCCAGCGGGTCGCCTTCTACAACGGCACCACGATGAGGACGGTTCCCGAGCTTCCGGAGACCTTCTCGGTCGAGCAGACCTACAGTCAGGTCGACCGCCGCATCGAGCTGGACGACCCTGTCTCGGGGCAGAAGTTCTTGGCGCGCGTCGGGCTGCTCCAGGTGCCGGGCTACAACGGCATCTACACCCAGATGATCATCCAGCCGCTGGCACCCACCGACCGCATCGTGGCGGCGTACGTCGGCATCTACGGCTTCGTGGCCCTGCTCATCCTCATCGCCAGTGCGCTGCTGACGCGCGCGTTGGTCACATTGACGTTCCGCAGTCTCGGTCAGGTCGAGACGACGGCGATGGACATCGCGGCGGGCGACTTCAGCCAGCGCTTGACCGACATCGTCCCCGACACGGAGGTGGGCCGACTCAAGGCGGCCATCAACGCGATGCTCGCCCGTATCGACGGCGCCCTCCATCAACGGGATGCCACGGTGCGGCAGATGCGCCGCTTCATCGGCGACGCGAGCCATGAGCTGCGCACGCCGCTGGTCACCATGCGCGGGTATGCCGAGCTGTACCGGATGGGAGCGATCCGCTCCGATGACGACGTCGCCCAGGCGATGGAGCGCATCGAGAAGGAAGCCATCCGCATGGGCGCGTTGGTGGAGGACCTTCTCGCCCTCGCCCGCCTCGACGAGCGGCGAGACGTGGCGATCACGGCGCTGGATCTGCGCCCGATCGCGAGGGATGCCGCGCTCGACCTCCGCGTCACGTCCCCGCAGCGCGAGGTCACGGTCGACGACACCACGAGCCGCGCGGCCATCGTGCTGCCGGTGATGACGCTCGAACAGGACCCCGCCGCCGACGACGCCTCCTCGGGGCCCCATCGGCGTCGAAGCGCCCCGACGACCTCGGCCATGGCGATCGCGGGCGCGACGTTGTCGCGGCTTCGGCGGAGGCGGGAAACGGCGCCCGACGCCACCCCCGGCGAGACCGAGAACGCGCCCAAAGCCCCGCCGGAGACGACGACGGGCCCGCGACGGATCCCCAGCCTCGCCCCGATCGTCCTGGGCGATGAGAACCGGGTCCGTCAGGTCGTGGCGAATCTGCTCGGCAACGCCCGCCGATTCACGCCGGACGACTCCCCCATCGGCTTGCGGGTGGGCGTGGACGTCGAGAGCGACATGGGGTGGATCGAAGTGATCGACCACGGAGAAGGCGTGCCGGAGCAGATCCGGGAGCAGATCTTCCAGCGCTTCTGGCGAGCGGACACCTCGCGGACGCGCGAGACGGGCGGTTCGGGCCTCGGCCTGTCGATCGTGGCATCCATCGTGGACGCGTTGCACGGCACCGTCGATGTGCGCGACACCCCGGGCGGTGGAGCGACCTTCCGCGTGTCTCTTCCTCTCGCCGAGCGCCGGGATGCCAGCGAGCACGCGCTCATCGCCACGCAGCCGCTCGAACGCCTCCCCGACGATGTGCGCCTCGGCGACACCCCGCCGGAGCCGCGGAACTCCTGACGGCGCGAACGAAGAACGCCCCCTCCCGAAGGAGGGGGCGTTCTTCTCATGCCTGAGCGTGGATCAGAAGTCCATGCCACCGGTCGGGTCGGCGGGCGCAGCCGCGGCCTTCTCGGGCTTGTCGGCGACGACGGCCTCGGTCGTGAGGAACAGGCCCGCGATCGACGCGGCGTTCTGCAGCGCGGAGCGCGTCACCTTGGCGGGGTCGATGATGCCCTGCGCGAATAGGTCACCGTACTCACCCGTCGCGGCGTTGAGGCCGTGGCCGACCTCGAGCTCGGCGACCTTGTTGGCGACGACGCCCGGCTCGAGACCGGCGTTGAGGGCGATCTGCTTGAGCGGAGCCTCGATGGCGACCTTGACGATGTTCGCGCCGGTGGCCTCGTCGCCCGTGAGCTCGAGGTTCGCAAACGCCGTCTTGCCGGCCTGGATGAGGGCCACGCCACCACCGGCGACGACACCCTCTTCGACGGCCGCCTTCGCGTTGCGGACGGCGTCTTCGATGCGGTGCTTGCGCTCCTTGAGCTCGACCTCGGTGGCCGCGCCCGCCTTGATGACGGCCACGCCGCCGGCGAGCTTGGCGAGACGCTCCTGGAGCTTCTCGCGGTCGTAGTCGCTGTCGGTGTTCTCGATTTCGCGGCGGATCTGGGTCACGCGACCCTCGATCTGAGCGGAGTCGCCCGCACCCTCGACGATGGTGGTCTCGTCCTTGGTGATGATGACCTTGCGCGCGCGGCCGAGGAGGTCGACCGTGGCGTTCTCGAGCTTGAGGCCCACCTCTTCGGTGATGACCTGGCCGCCGGTGAGGATCGCGATGTCCTGCAGCTGCGCCTTGCGACGGTCACCGAAGCCGGGCGCCTTGACAGCGGCCGACTTGAAGATGCCGCGGATCTTGTTGAGCACGAGCGTCGCGAGAGCCTCGCCCTCGACGTCCTCGGCGATGATGAGGAGCTCCTTGCCCTCCTGGATCACCTTGTCGACGATGGGCAGAAGGTCCTTGATGTTCGAGATCTTCTGGTTCGCGATCAGGATGTAGGGGTCTTCGAAGACCGCTTCCTGGCGCTCGGGGTCGGTGACGAAGTAGGGGTTGATGTAGCCCTTGTCGAAGCGCATACCCTCGGTGAGCTCGAGCTCGGTGCCGAAGGTGTTGGACTCCTCGACGGTGACCACGCCCTCCTTGCCGACCTTGTCGATCGCCTCGGCGATGAGCTCGCCGATGGCCGAGTCAGCGGCGGAGATCGACGCGGTCGCGGCGATCTGCTCCTTCGACTCGACCTCCTTGGCGGAGGCGAGCAGCTCGTCGGTGACGGCCTTGACGGCCTTCTCGATGCCCTTCTTGAGCGAGATCGGGTCGGCACCGGCCGCGACGTTGCGCAGACCCTCGCGCACGAGCGCCTGAGCCAGGACGGTCGCGGTGGTCGTTCCGTCACCGGCGACGTCGTCGGTCTTCTTCGCGACCTCCTTGACCAGCTCGGCGCCGATCTTCTCGTACGGGTCGTCGAGCTCGATCTCCTTGGCGATCGAGACACCGTCGTTCGTGATCGTGGGGGCGCCCCACTTCTTCTCGAGCACGACGTTGCGACCGCGGGGGCCCAGGGTCACCTTGACGGCGTCGGCCAGGGTGTTGAGGCCGCGCTCGAGACCGCGCCGGGCCTCTTCGTCGAAAGCGATGATCTTTGCCATAAGTGTGTCGTCCCTCCCGGACGGGTGGCTACCAGTCTTTAGCACTCGACAAAAGCGAGTGCTAACTCATTCTGGCACTCGACCCTGGGGAGTGCAAGCCGCCCGGTGCGGAGGGGGAACGACGACGCCGCGGCCCCGTGACGGGGACCGCGGCGTGCGTGAGCCGGAGGATCAGGCCATCAGACGAACCGATTCCGCCTGCGGTCCTTTCTGCCCGGAACCGACCGTGAACTCCACCGCCTGTCCCTCCTCAAGGACCCGGAACCCCGACATCTCGATGTTCGAGTAGTGGACGAAGACGTCCTGGCCGTCCGTCACGGTGATGAAGCCGTAACCCTTCTCGGCGTTGAACCATTTGACGGTGCCCTGCGTCATGCGAATCTCCTGTTGCTGAACGACGAGGTCATCGTAAGCACGCGAGCCCGCGCCGATTCGGCCCGGGAGAGCATTGTTGACACGGCGGCATCCAACTTTTTACCCCACGGAAACACGCGGGGCAGCGGGGCTCAGGGCGTGGGCTGACCCGCCGCGCGATCGAGTCCGATGACGACGACGAGACGTTTCTCGGCGCTCTCGTCGTCAGCGGTGTCCGGATCGTCCGTCGGCTGCAGGAAGTCGCTCTCCGCGATGTCGGCACCACCGATCGCGTCGGCGAGACCGCGAGCGGCCTCGGCATCGTCCGCGGTGCGGTAGTACACGGTCGTCGTCGCGAAATCGGTCGTGTCCGAGTCACCGGTCTGAACGCTGTCGCCGGGCCAGCCCAGCTCGACGATGCGGTCGCGCAGGTTGCCAGCGAGCCCCTCGTCCGCGGTGCCGTTGAGCACGACGACCGAGTACGACGTGTCGATGACCGCCGGAGCGGTTTCGACCGCGGTGGGGGTCGGTGACGGATCAGACCCGAGCGAAATGCGACCGGACGCCACGAGCACACCGAAGATGCCCACGATGATGAGCACGACGGTGGCCAGCGCGGCCCAGAGGAAGATGATCCAGCCCCGCGAACGCGGACGTTCGGCCCGGTGGGCGCCGACACGGCCCGCCTCGACCGGCAGGTCGTCGAAGCGATCCCGAGGGAAGGTCGATCTGGCCATTGGACGATGCTATCGGGCGGCGTTCCGCGGCCCCGTCACCGCGTCGCCGTGCGGCCCAGGCGCGCGCGATGCTGCTGCGCCGCCTCGTCGCGCCGCCGACGCAGCCGCCGCACGAGCATCGGGTCATGCGCAAGGGCCTCCGGCTCGTCGAGAAGGCGTCCCAGCAGTTGGTAGTACCGTGCGGGCGCGAGGTCGAACTCGGCGCGGATCGCCTCCTCCTTCGCTCCGCCGTGGCGCCGCCACTCCGCCTCGAAGGCGAGGAATGCACGGTCACGGTCGGAGAGAGGCACGTCGCCACGCTACTGCGAGGGGGACGCCGATCCGGGATGCCACGCCACCCAGGCCCCGAGCGGGTCGACGCTGGCCAGCACGTCGCCGTCGAGAGCGAGGGCGAAGCCACCGGGCCGGAGGGTCGGCATCCCCTTCCACGCCTCGTGGAGGCCGGGGGCGTCCAGGGTCACCCACCGGCCGGCCGCGCGGGCGGCGGAGATGATCGCCCCGCGGTGCCGCCGCGGCACGTGGGCGAGAACCCCCGGTGTCGTCACGACAAGTGTCGCGTCGCGTGGCGCCTGTGCGGCGAGCGCCGGGAGAGCGCCGGCCCCGTCGCCGGCCACGAGAAGCGGAGGGTCGGCGGCGGCGATGTCGAGCGCGGCCTGGATGCGCTCACGACGCCCGTCCTCCCCCGGCCAGACCAGACCGGTGAGCCACGCCCGGTCCTCGGGGTCTCGGGCGTCGAGCGGCTGCAGGTCGATCCCCGCCCGCCACACGACCCGGGGCAGTCGTAGCGGCGGGTCGCCGTCCATCGCGCAGTCCAGGACGACCGGACTGCGGCCGCCGTCGGGGTCGAGGCGGGTCGTGTCCCCGTCCGCCGAGACGTAGCGATACGAGTAGCGGTCCGGGTAGAGGCACAGTCCGGCGCTCGCGCCGATCTCGAGGAGTGCGATCGGCCCGTCGATGAGCGACAGCGCCGGCAGCAGCGCCGCGCAACGCAGCGGCTCGTTCGTCTGGACGCTCCGGCGACCGCATTCGGCGACGATGGCGTCGGCGTGCGCCACGACCCAGTCCGCCCACGCGTCCCCGGTGTCGTCGGTCGCCCCGAGGAGTCGCATCACGGCGAAGACCAGCGGGGGCTGTCGATGCGTCTCCGGGATCGCCGCGACGACGCGTGCCACGGCCGGATCCTCGGCGACCCGACGCGCCCACTTCGCGTAGGTCTCGGAGCGACCGGGCGCCTCGTGGTCGGCGAAGCGGGTGTAGCGGTCGACGACGACGGTCACGGCATCCAGGTCCACCCCGGTGATTATGCCCGTGCGGGCGCGACGTCCCCTGAACGCGAGAGAATGGACGCGACGAAGGAGACCACTCATGACCTACGCCGTCGACAAGTCCGACGACCAGTGGCGGGCCGAGCTCAGCCCCGAGCAGTACGCAGTCCTGCGCCAGGCCGGGACCGAACGCGCCTGGACCGGTGAGCTGCTCGACGAGAGCCGTGCCGGCCTGTACGCCTGTGCCGCGTGCGGAGCCGAGCTCTTCCAGAGCGGCACGAAGTTCGACTCCCACTGCGGTTGGCCAAGCTTCTACGAGTCGGTGCGCCCCGAGGCCGTCGAACTGCTCGAAGACAACAGCCACGGCATGCAGCGCACCGAGGTCCGGTGCGCCAACTGCGGATCCCACCTGGGCCACGTGTTCCCCGATGGCTTCGGCACACCGACCGGCGACCGCTACTGCATGAACTCCCTCTCGCTGAGCTTCACTCCCGCCGACGAGGCATGAGCGCGCTGGAGGCCATGCGCGATCGGCGGTCGTGGTCCAAAGTCACCGACCTGGCCCCCACGGGGCCCGAGCTCGAGGCTTTCGTCGCGGCCGCCGGCCGTGTCGCAGACCACAAGTCGTTGCGCCCGTGGCGGCTCATCGAGATCCGCGGCGCCGACCGCGACGTGCTCGCGCGGGCGCTGAACAAGGCCGACGGCAAGAAGGGGCTGTCGTCGAAGCCCCGGCGTGCCCCGCTGATCATCGCCGTGGTCGCCGACCTGAGCTCGAAGAAGATCCCCGCGTGGGAGCAGGAGGCCGTGGCATCCGGGGTCGCCCACATGCTGAGCCTGGCGCTCGACGAGGCCGGGTTCGGCGTGTTCTGGCGCACCGACGACAACACCCGGAGCAAGGTCCTCGCCAAAGCCCATGGGCTGGGCAAGGGAGAGGTGCTCCTGGGGTGGCTGTACGTCGGCGGCAAGCCGGTGCGGTCACGTCCCACGCGGCGCAAGACCGTGGATGCCGCGAAGCACATCTCGCGAATGCCCGGCGGGAAGAAGCGCCGTAAGGTCGACGAGACCCGCCTCTGATCCCTCGTCGGCGTCCGCGGTCTCAGCCGCGGCGCCGACGTCGCCAGGGAACGGCGGCCACGACGACGCCGCCGATGGCCACCCCCGCTGCGACCAGAGCGACGGGCGTCGAAGGCGCCGCGGGTGCGGGCCAGACGGCGTCGAGCGCGACGGACGTGGTAAGAAGCCCCACCACCGAGCCGAGGCCCATCACCAGCACGCCCGTGTGCTGCACGATGACCGACGACAAGAAGATGTAGACGACGCCGACCGTTCCCCCGAGATAGAGCCACGGATCGGTGGGGAGGGCCCGGGGCGGTCCGACGACGGCGATGTGCGTGAGCGCCGCGACGATGAGCACCGCGGTTCCGCCGGCGAAGTTGACGACTGTCGCCGCGAGCGGGCTCTGCACGCGCAGCCGCAGGCGTCCGTTCGTCCCCTGCTGCCACGCGACGCCCGCCCCGGCGATGACCGGGACGACCAGCATCCACACGGGAACGCCGCCCACCCGGTCCCCGGTCAGCGACACGCCCACCCCGGCGAGGGCGAGAAGTGCACCCACAACGCGGCGGAGCGTCACCGGGACGACGCCGGACGGGCCGTGACCGAATCGGTCGAGGAACAGTCCTCCGGTGGTCTGCCCGGCAACGAATCCCACGGTGAACAGAGCCACCCCGATCGTGGCGACCGCGAGTCCCTGGGAGGCCACCGTGAAAGCTCCGATCACGCCGCCCAGGAGCATCCACCCGGGGATCGACCGCTCCCGGATCGCCGCGGCCAGGCGCCGCACACCGGCCCGCCCGACGGGGAGCACGGCGGCGATGACGAGCACGACCACCAGACCCGAACCGAACGAGATGGCCCCGGCCAGGACGCCGTCGCCGATCTGCGCCCCGAGCGAGCCGTTGATGCGCGCCTGCAGCGCCGTCAGCGCGCCGATCAGCACCGCCCCGAGAACCGCGATCCCGACCGATCGTCGCTGAGACATGGATCCTCTTCCCTGGGCGCCGCCCACGTCGGGGGCCGTCGTCGATCGTACGTGCCCGCGCGCCGAGTGGACCCACCGGCCCCGATGCGCGAGGCTTTCCCCGTGCCCCACCTCAGCGCCGGCCCCGATGACGTCTCGGCAATCCTGTCCCGACTGACCGCCGCGCGCGCCGACCGCGACTTCATCGCGGGAGTCGAGCTCCACCTCCCCCGCTTGCACGATCTCTTCCTCCGGCTCTACGGCGATCGTCCCGATGGGCGCGAACGGCTGGCCTCCGTTGTCGACCTCGCACACCGTTCGTGGGATGCGCGCCCCGCGGGGCTCAAAGCCCTCGACCGGGAACGGGCGAGCGCACCCGACTGGTTCGAGAGCGAACGCATGCTCGGCGGTGTCTGCTACGTCGACCGCTATGCCGGCGGGCTCCATGGCATCCGGGAGTCGATCCCGTACTTCCGCGAGCTGGGACTGACCTACCTGCACCTCATGCCGCTGTTCGAGAGCCCCGAGGGCAACAGCGACGGCGGGTACGCCGTCTCGAGCTATCGCCGGGTCAACCCGGCCCTGGGCACAATGGAGGAACTGACGGAACTGGCCGCGGAGCTTCGCCGCGCCGGGATCTCGCTGGTGGTCGACTTCATCTTCAACCACACCAGCAATGAGCACGAGTGGGCTCAGAAGGCGGTGGCCGGCGACGCCGGGTACGAGGACTTCTACCTCATCTTCCCCGACCGCGCGCTGCCCGACGCCTACGAGCGCACGACGCGCGAGATTTTCCCCGACGACCACCCCGGCTCGTTCGTGCAGCTGCCCGACGGGCGCTGGATCTGGGCCACGTTCTACCACTTCCAGTGGGACCTCAACTACGCCAACCCCGCGGTGTTCGAAGCCATGGCGGGCGAGATGCTGTTCCTCGCCAACCGGGGTGTGGAGATCCTCCGGATGGATGCCGTGGCCTTCATCTGGAAGCGCCTGGGAACGGCGTGCGAGTCGTTGCCCGAGGCGCACCTGTTGCTGCAGGCGTTCAACGCGGTGCTGCGGATGGCAGCGCCGAGCCTGCTGTTCAAGTCCGAGGCAATCGTGCACCCGGACGAGGTCATCTCCTACATCTCGCCCGAGGAGTGCCAGCTCTCCTACAACCCGCTCCAGATGGCCCTGACGTGGGAAGCGCTCGCGACGCGCGACGGCCGGCTGCTGCAGCAGGCCCTGGAGCGTCGCCACGCCTTGCCCGACGGAACGGCGTGGGTGAATTACGTCCGCAGCCACGACGACATCGGTTGGACGTTCGCCGATGAGGACGCCGCCGAGCTCGGCGTCCAGGGATACCCGCACCGCCGCTTCCTCAACGACTTCTACGTCGGCCGCGTCGAGGGCTCGTTCTCGCGGGGCGTGCCGTTCCAGGAGAATCCGCGCACCGGTGACGCGCGCATCGCCGGCACCACCGCCTCGCTCGCCGGTATCGAAGCCGGAGACGCCGGCGGCGAGGACCGGGTGATCCTCGCCCACGCGCTCGCGCTATCGACCGGTGGCATCCCGCTGCTCTACCTCGGCGATGAGGTCGCCCAGCTCAACGACTACTCGTACCGCCGCAACCGGGCCGAGGCCGGCGACAGCCGCTGGGTGCACCGACCGCACCGCCCCGAGCAGAACTACGCCGACCGGACGGATGCCACGACCCCCGCAGGCCGCGTCTTCGCCCGCCTCACGCGGCTCATCGAGGTGCGGCGCTCGACCCCCGAGCTCGCCGGCAACGACCTCATCGCTTTCGACGCCCACGTGGACTCGGTCGTGGCATTCCTGCGTCTGGGCGAGGCGGGAGCAGCGGTGCTCGTCGTCGCTAACGTCGCCGATCACGCTGTCGAGATCGATGCCCTGACCCTCACGGGCCTGGAACCGGATGCCGTCGACCTCATCGCGAACGAGCCCGTCGCTCTGGCCGGCGGGCTGACGGCACCCGCGCACGGGGTGCTCTGGCTGCGCGTCGGGATGCGCTGACGAACGGTCCCGGGCTTCTCGTTTCGAGGGACGGACGCTCCCGGCACACCTCGGCGGGGCGGCGGGAGTCGCATCAGCATGGTGAGGTGTGGCGGGTCATCGGGTGGCGTCGTCATGAACTGAACGGTCGACTTCGCCGTATTTGCAGGGGCGCGCAACATTTTCTCGTCGACGACACCACAGGGTTGCCTCACCCGCCCCCGCTCTCGGATCGAATCCATTCGACCTCGGCACCATCACGGCAGTCGAATGCTTTCGATGCCCGGCATCCGGGGGTCGGGTCGAATCCATTCGATGAGGAAAGGAATTTCATGAAGAAGACTGCCGTCGGGCTGCTCAGCGGCGCCCTCGCCTGCGCCGTCGCCCTCTCGTGTCCCCCACCGCCCGAAGCTCACGCAGCGGTGACCGGAGACTTCGACATCGAGCGGGCACTGGCGATCCCCGAACTCGCCAACCTTCGCGTCGACACGAGCGAGGTGATGCTCGACAATCCGGCTGTGACGCCGTACGGCGTGTCAGCCGAGTATCAAGCACCGTACTCTGCCTACACCACGACCCTCCGGAACGATCTCCCCTACCCCCAGACGCTGACCTCGCAATCGAACACGGTCACCACGTGGGATACGACGACATCCTCCACGGAGGTGGGCGCGGCCCTCCGGGTCAAGAACGAGTTGGACCGGAAAGTGTCCGTCACCGTGCTCGGGACCGGGGTCGAGGTAACGCATCGCCTGTCTGTCGAGGTCGAGGCGTCGTTCCGCAGGACCGACACGGCCACGAAGACGGTGACCAACGCGTGGACCGTCCCCAGTCAGGCGATCTCCGTGCCGGCCCATACGTCCGTCACGGTGCAGGCGCTCATGCAACGAGCGTCCTTCTCGGGGAAGTTGAAGCTGGAAGGCGACATCGTCGGGAACGTGAAGTTCGCGAATCGCTGCGGGGAGAAGTTCTCCGTCCCTGTAGGGAGGGTTCTCGCGCTCCAGAAGAACGACGGGACGGTCGTGACCCCGTCGTCGGTCGTCCCCGCCGGTGACACCGCCCGGTTCTCAGGCGAGGGAAGCTTCAGCGGGGTGGCCGGCACCTCGATGAGCGTCACGGTGACCGAGAACGGCACCACCCGGACGCTTCAGAACATCGGCACCGCACCCGCGTCGGGTACGCCCACCGGCCGCTCAGCGATGTCGACCGCCGACCCGGCTGCACCGCTGGCCGACACGACCGGCATCGCCACGTTCGCTGGTCTGGCCGAGGAACTGGGGTGCGGAACGGTGACCGACATGGGGGGGCACGCCTTCACGCTCGGCAGCGACGGTCGCATCTCCTTCGTCGCCGACGGCCCGGCGAGGGTCGTTTCGCCGGCAGGCGTGACCTTCACATCCGTGTCCGCCGACCCCACGCCCTTCGGCAACATGGGACTCGGCATCGCCGCCGACGGGTCGGTATGGTCAGCCCACGACGGCCGCGTGATGCAGAAGATCGCCGTCCCCGGAAAGGCCAAGGCCACCGCCGGACACGCCTTCGTCCTCGGCGAGGACGGTCGTGTTTCGTACGTCGCTGACGGGCGGGTCACGGTCGTCTCCCCCTCCGGCGTGAAATTCGCGTCGGTCACCGGCGACTGGGCCGCGGGCCAGAACTACGGCCTGGGCATCGATGAGAACGGTGACGTGTGGTCCGCCCGTGACAGCGACCCGATGGTCAAGCTCGCGCTGGCGGGGAAGGCGAGAGCGACTGCCGCGCACGCCTTCGTCCTCGGCGAGAACGGTCGCATCTCGTACGTCGCCGATGGCCGCGTCACCGTGGTCTCGCCCTCCTCGAGGACCTTCGTCTCTCTCACGGGGAACCCCGCCGGCGACGGTAACCGGGGTCTCGCCATCGCCAACGATGGAACCGTATGGTCCGCGCATGACAGCATTCCGATGGTCAGGATCGACCTCCCCAGGAAAGCGACGACCACCGCGGGACACGCCTTCATCCTCAGCGACGACGGGCGCGTGTCGTACATCGCGGACGGCCGGGTGACGGTCGTGACTCCTTCGGAGCAGACCATCACCTCCCTCGAGGGCAATGCCACCGGCACCGGCAACTATGCACTCGCCATCGATGCCGCCGGCACGCCCTGGGCGCTGAAGGACTCCGAGAAAGCCCGCGACCTCGAGGTCGAGATCCTACGACGGTAACCCCCCTCGGTTTCGTCGCCCCGCCGCGCGGTGAAGCCCCCACAGAAGCGGAGTGCCCCCTTCCGCCCCGGAGGGAGGGGGCACTCCTCGTGCCGGCGACTCGCGGGACATCCGCGATCACCAGCGGAGGAAACCACGAACGAGCCGCGGGGGTATGTGCCGGCTACAGGACTTGAACCTGCAACCCCCGTATTACAAGTACGGTGCGCTACCAATTGCGCCAAGCCGGCGAGAACGCCAGTCTATCGACGCGCGAGGGCGGTGCCCCACGCGTCTCACCCGGCGGGCGTGTCCGCCGGGACGGGCGTCGGGGTCGGGGTCGCCGTCGAGTAGTAGGCGTTGCTGTCGACCGTGAGGACGAACTGCGCGAACTCCTTCGGGTCGTCCATGCGGCCGACGTAGGGCGTGCCGTTCACGAGCACCGTGGGCGTCGCCGTCAGCGCTTGACCCTCAGTGTCGGGCAACCCCTTGATGGCTCGATCGGTGGCGGCCTTCGCCCAACCGGTGAACGTCTCGTCCTCGATGCACGCACGCACCGTGTCGGGGTCGCTCACACCGGCGCCCTGCGCCATGTCGGCGAGCTTCTCGTCGCTGTACCCCTCGGAGTCCACCGCCGGCTGGTTGACGAGGAGTTCGTGGTTGTACGCGAAGAAGCGGTCGGAGGCATGCGTGGCGACGCACGCGGCGGCACCGGCGGCACGCAGGCTGTACTTGGTGCCGTTGGACTTCGACGTCAGCATCGCCACCGGGTAGTACGTCAGGGAGGCGGCATCCTGCGACACCCACTTCGAGAGTTGCTCGGCGTTGGCGAGCTGGAACTCCCGAGCCTCGGTCGAGAGGTAGTCGACGTAGACGCGGATGTCGACGGGAGCGGCGGTCGTCGTCGGAGCCGGCGTCGGTGTCGCCGTCGCCTCGGCCGCGAGGGCGGAGGCGTTGCCGTCGACGGTCTGGTCGGCGAGCGGGTCGGCGATGCCGGTGGCGGCCGTCACGACGAAACCGTCGTCCGACGCGACATCCGGAAGCGCCTGCGACCGCCCGTCGCGCGACGACAGAGCGTACGTGACGCCGGCGGCGCCCACCGCCACGACCGCGACCGCGCCGACGGTCACGAGGGAGCGACGGAGAATGCGCGCCCGCGTCTGCCGCGCCTTGACCTGCTGCGCCTTCTCGCGCACCGCCTCGCGGCGGGCGTTCTCGGCGGGCAGATTCGGCGTCTGGTCGTTGGACATGGGACCTCTCGGGCGCGGACGGGAGCCGCTGACGATGATGGGAACGCACGGGAAGGCGAACGAACATCGATGGTAATGAGCCTGGCTGAGAAATGCCCAGACACGTGCGATACTGACCGTGCGCTCAATGTCGTGCGCGCTCGGGGTCGCCCCCGTTCATTCCATTCACTACGGATCGTCCGGCACGTACCTGCCGGTGAAGGAGAAGAAGAAATGGCGTCCGTCACCTTTGACAACGCAACCCGTCTGTACCCCGGTGGCACCCGCCCCGCGGTCGACAAGCTCAACCTCGAGGTGGGCGATGGCGAGTTCCTCGTCCTGGTCGGTCCCTCCGGTTGCGGAAAGTCCACCTCGCTGCGCATGCTCGCGGGCCTCGAAGAGGTCAACTCCGGCCGCATCCTGATCGGTGACCGCGACGTCACCGATGTGCCCCCCAAGGACCGCGACATCGCGATGGTCTTCCAGAACTACGCGCTGTACCCGCACATGACGGTCGCCGAGAACATGGGCTTCGCGCTCAAGATCGCCGGCGTCGGCAAGGAAGAGCGTGCCGCCCGCGTCCTCGAGGCCGCCAAGCTCCTCGACCTCGAGCAGTACCTGACCCGCAAGCCGAAGGCCCTCTCGGGTGGTCAGCGTCAGCGCGTCGCCATGGGCCGCGCGATCGTCCGCCAGCCGCAGGTCTTCCTCATGGACGAGCCGCTGTCGAACCTCGACGCCAAGCTCCGCGTCCAGACCCGCACCCAGATCGCGTCGCTGCAGCGCCGCCTCGGCGTCACCACGGTCTACGTCACGCACGACCAGACCGAGGCCCTCACGATGGGCGACCGCATCGCCGTTCTGAAGGACGGCCTGCTCCAGCAGGTCGGCACCCCGCGCGACCTGTACGAGAAGCCGAAGAACGTCTTCGTCGCCGGCTTCATCGGCTCGCCCGCGATGAACCTGTTCCCGGTCGACCTGGCCGAGGGCGGCGTCCGCTTCGGCGACCTCGTCGTCCCCGTCGAGGCCGACGTCATCGGCAAGGCGCACGGCTCCGAGGTCACCATCGGCGTCCGCCCCGAAGACATCCAGGTCGCTCCGGCCGACGGCCGCGGCCTCTCGGTCGTCGTCGACCTCGTCGAAGAACTCGGTGCCGACGGCTACCTTTACGGCCACACCGACATCAACGGCAAGCGCACCGACATCGTGGCCCGCGTCGACGGCCGCCGTCACCCCAACGCGGGCGAGACGGTCGTGCTGGCACCGGTCCCCGGTCACGTGCACGTGTTCGACCTCGAGTCGGGCGACCGTCTCACGGACAAGGCCATCGCTTCGGCCTGACCCGACGCATCGTCGCGGCGCGGGGAGTCTTCCGAGACTCCCCGCGCCGCGCCCGTTTTCTCGGAGGAACCGTGGCCGAATCCCTCAGCATCACCGCCAGCACCGTCGACCCGGGGCTCCTGCAGCTGCCGTGGTCGACCGGTCTCGCTGACTGGCCGAGTTCGCACATCGTCGCCCTGCCGAAGGGCATCTCCCGCCACCTCGTGCGCTTCGCCAACCTGTCGGGCCGCGTCGTCGCCATCAAGGAGACGACCGAAGAGATGGCGCGGCGCGAGTACGACATGCTGGGCAACCTCGACCGGCTCGCCGCACCGTGCGTCGACCGGGTCGCCGTGATCGCCGGTCGGACGGATGCCTCGGGCCGCCCCCTCCCCGCGGCGCTCGTCACCGCCCACCTGCGCTTCTCCCTCCCCTATCGCGCCCTCTTCACCCAGGTGCTGCGGCCGCATACGGCGACGCGCCTCGTCGACGCCCTGGCCGTGCTGCTCGTGCGCCTGCACAACGTCGGCTTCTACTGGGGTGACGTGTCGCTCTCCAACACGCTCTTCCGCCGCGACGCGGGTGAGTTCGCCGCCTACCTCGTGGATGCCGAGACCGGCGAGCTGCACGGCAACCGCCTCACGAACGGGCAACGCGCGCACGATCTCGACATCGCGCGCACCAACATCGCCGGCGAGATCATGGACCTCGAAGCCGGTGGCCGCCTCGAGGGCGGGGTGGATGCCGTCGCGATCGCCGACGGACTCGTGTCGTCGTACCACTCGCTCTGGGGCGCGTTGACGGACAAAGAGACGTTCGCCGTCGACGAATCGTGGCGCATCACCGAGCGCGTGCATCGCTTGAACGCGCTGGGCTTCGACATCGGCGAGATGTCCATCCAGACCACCGGCGACGGCACTCGCGTCTCGATCCAGCCGAAGGTGGTGGACGCCGGCCACCACCAGCGCCGCCTGCTGCGCCTCACCGGCCTGGACGTCGAAGAGAATCAGGCTCGACGACTGCTGAACGACCTCGACGAGTTCCGCGCGCGCGTGTCACGCCTGGGCGCCGACGAGGAGATGGTCGCGCACGAGTGGCTGACACGCGTGTTCGAGCCGATCGTCATGGCGATCCCGTTCGACCTGCGCGCCAAGCTCGAACCCGCCGAGGTGTTCCATCAGGTGCTCGAGCACCGGTGGTATATGTCGCAAGCACGCGGGCGATCCGTTCCGCTGGCGGAGGTCGTGACGTCCTACATCGACGACGTCCTCAGCCACCGCCGCGACGAGGCGACCGTGATGGGACCGCCCACCGACACGATGTCGCTCTCGACCATCTCAGACGGTTCGGCCCCGGAGACCGGAGAGGTCCCGACCACCGACACGGATGCCGTGGACTGGCGCGACCTGGTGTGACGAAGACGACGACGGCGCCGCCCCGGAGGGACGGCGCCGTCGTCGTTCGGGTCAGTACCCGACCGTGAAGTTGTCGCGAGAGTGGCGCGGGTTCTCGATCTCGTCGAGCACGGCGACGGCGAAATCGGCGCCCGAGATGAACGAGTCTCCGTTGTCGTCGACGACGAGCACGTGCCCGCCGTCGCGGTAGTTCCCGGTGCGCTCACCGGGCGCCCACGCACCGAAGCCGCCGGCCGGGTGCACGTAGAACCAGTCGCGGTCGGACGCGTCCGCCCGCAGATCCTCCAGGATGCCGATCGCCTCGGACGCCTCGGGCTTGTAGTCGTCGGTGAAACCGTCCGTGTCGATCAGGCGCGGGCCGCCTTCCGCGACGAGCGAGCCCCCGGCGCCACCGACGACCCCGAGCCGGACGCTCTCGGGGAGCACGGACGTCAACTGGGCGATGGCCGGGCGGAGCTTGCCCAGCATGTCGCCGCGGGGGGCGACGGCCGAGACGACCACGTCGACGCCGTCGAGTTCGGCGACCAGGCCGGGCACGTCGAGCACGGTGCCCTCGACATAGGTGGCACCGTCGACACGCTCGGAGGGAACCGAGCGGGCGACCGAGACGACCGTGTGGCCGCGGCGGACGGCCTCGGCGACGATGTGGCTACCGGCGTAGCCGGTTCCTCCGATGACGGCGATACGGGGCACGGGTGTTCCTTTCCTCCGGTCCGCACCCTCGCGCGGACGTCTTTGTTCAGCGTGCCGGTTCTCGGCGCCACCGGGAAGCCGGAACCCCGGTGTCGCCCGGATTCACAGCAGGATCTGAAGCGGATTCTCGATACGTGCCACGAAGGCGGCCAACCACTGCGCGGCCAGCGCGCC
Organism: Microbacterium sp. ACRRU; assembly: GCF_022346945.1. GTDB lineage: Bacteria > Actinomycetota > Actinomycetes > Actinomycetales > Microbacteriaceae > Microbacterium > Microbacterium mcarthurae. The sequence continues at coordinate 65,511 of NZ_JAKRNI010000003.1, forward strand.
GTCGAGCACGCGGTGGTCGGCCGACAGGGTCACCGTCATCACCGTCGCCGAAGCGAGCGAGCCGTCGGACAGGACCACCGGACGCCGGGTCGCCGCCCCGACGGCGAGGATGCCGGCGTGCGGGGGGTTGATGATCGCGGCGAAGGATGTCGTGCCGTACATGCCGAGGTTGGAGACCGCGAAGGTGCCGCCCTCGAGTTCGTTCTGCTTCAGCCGCCCCTCGCGCGCACGCCCGGCGAGGTCGCGCACCGTGGCAGAGAGCTCTCCGATCGACAGACGGTCGGCGCCGCGGACCACGGGTGTCAGCAGGCCGCCGGGGACGGACACCGCCACCGCGATGTCGGCCGAGGCGAATCGGCGGGTGGCATCCGGTGTCCAGATCGCGTTGGCCTCAGGCACATCGCGCATCGCTCCCGCCACGGCTTTCACCACGAGATCGTTGACCGAGATGCGCTGCTCGCGCCCCTCGTTGATCTGGGCGCGCAGAGCCAGCAACGCGTCGACGCGGCAGTCGGCCTGCAGGTAGAAGTGCGGGACGGTGGCCTTCGACTCCGTCAGCCGCCGCGCGATCGCACGCCGCATGCCGGTGTGCGGCACGTCTTCGTACTGTGCTCCGGCGGGCTCGGGAGACGTCCCGGCGGGTGCGGCCGGTGCGGGGGTGGACGCCTGCGGCCGGGGTTCCGGATGCCGCTCCCGGAGCGCCTGCGTCCACGCGTCGAGGTCGCGGCGGACGATGCGGCCCCGCGGTCCCGATCCCGGGACGTCGGTGAGGTCGATCCCGCGCTCGTGGGCGAGACGCCGCACGAGCGGCGAGGCGAAGAGACGCTGATCGCGGGGCGCGGCGTCCGCGGCCGAGGCGGGTGCGGACGCGGCCGGTTTCTCCGCCGGGGCGTGTGGGGCAGCCTCCGGTGCGCCCTCGGAGGGTGCCGCTGCGGACTCCGCACCTTCCTCCGGGACGGCGGCGATGTCGGCGTCGGTGGGGTCGGCCGTCGCGGGCGCGGGTGCGCCGCCGGCGGCGGCGAGCGCCGCGTCGACGGTCTCCCCCTCCTCGGCGAGCACGGCGATCGGTACCCCGACGGCCGCGGCGTCCCCGGCGGGGAGCAGGATGCCGGCGAGGACACCGGCGCGCTCGGCCTCGTACTCGACGACGGCCTTCTCGGTCTCGATCTCGACGATCGCCTGACCGGCGCGCACGGGGCTGCCGACCTCGACGAGCCAGCTCTGGATCGCCGCTTCGGCGGCGCCGGTGGCGATCTCGGGCATGCGGACGACGACGGCCATCAGTGGATCCCTCCCGCCGCGCGCACCCGTTCCAGGCCGGCGACGACCTCCTCGCTGCGCGCGATGGCCGCTCGCTCCAGGACCTTCGAGATGCTGGGGCTCGCTTCTCCGCCGGTGACCCGCTCGACCGGCTGATCCAGCCAGTCGAAGAACCGGCGCTGGATCTCGTCCGCGAGCCAGCCGCCGTACGACGGTCCGCGCGCGCCCTGCTCGACGATCAGGACGGCGTTGGTCTTGCGGATGCTCTCCCCGACGGTGTCCCAGTCGAGCGAGGCCCGGTCGAGCCATCGCAGGTCGATGACCTCGGCATCCGTCCCGGTCTGCTCGACCGCTTCGAGGGTGTGTCCCACCATCGAGAGGTAGGTGAGCACGGTGACGTCGTTCCCCTCACGCCGGATGGCGGCGCGGCCCGGCGGGATGACGTAGTCGAGCTCGGTGTCGGGTACGCGGTCCGCCGTGCCGTACAGGTCGACGTGCTCGATCACGAGCACCGGGTCCTCGAGGGCGAGTGCGGCGTTCATGAGCCCGACGTAGTCGGCCGCCGTCGAGGCGGCGACGATGCGCCAGCCCGCCTGGGTCGCGAAGATGCCGGCCGGATCCATGAGGTGCTGCGAGCCGTAGCCCGACCCCATGGCGACCTTGGTGCGCAGCACGAGCGGGACGGTGTTGTTGTCGCCCAACATGTGCCGGGCCTTGCCGACCTGGTTGAACACCTGATCGGCGGCCACCCACATGAAGTCGGGGTACATGAACTCCACGACGGGACGGAAACGCCCGTCCATCGCGATGCCGCCCGCGGCGCCGAAGAAGCCGTTCTCGCTGATCGGCGTGCCGATGACGCGGTCGGGTCCATACTTCTCGGCGAGCCCCTTGGTCGCTCCGTTCGTGCCGCCGCCGAGCCGGTGCACATCTTCGCCGAGGACGATGATGCGGGGATCCTCTGCCATGCGGCGGTCCATGGTCTGGGCGACGGCGTCGACGAACTTCACATCGCGCCAGGAACCCGTCCAATCGGCGGGCTCGTCCGCCGTGAGGGCGTCGAGCTCAGAGGCATCCCCCCGGATGCCGGTGTCCACGACCGCCGGGTCGGGCCACAGCTGCGGACGGATACGGCGCCGGCCGGGGCGGTCGGGATCCGGCTCGACGACCGCCGACACCGACTGCGCGACGGCCGCCACCGCCTGCTCGCGCACCGCGGCGGCTTCGGCGTCGTCGAGGAGGCCGAGTCGGCGCATCTCCGACGCCATCCGCTCGAGCGGATCGCGCGCGCGCCACTGCCCCTCTTCGTCCTTGGTCCGGTAGCCGAAGGCACTCCCCGGGTAGGGGCCGTTCTGGTGGAAGAAGCGGTAGACCTCGGCCTCGACGATGGCGGGGCCCTCCCCCGCGCGCATGCGGTCGAGCGCTTCGCCCATCGCGAGGTGGACGGCGAGGGGATCCATGCCGTCCACCCGCCAGGCGGGAATCGAGAAGCCCTGTCCGCGCACCGAGAAGCGGGTGTCGGCGCTCGCCTCGTCGGCACGGGTCGATACCGCGTAGAGGTTGTTCTCGATGAAGAAGGCGACGGGCAGTTTCCACGTCGAGGCCAGGTTCATGGACTCGAGAACCGACCCGATCTGGCTCGATCCGTCTCCGAAGTAGTTGATCGACACGTCCGACGTTCCGGCGTGCTTCTGGGCCCACGCGTGCCCCGTCGCCAACGGCGCGCCGCCGCCGACGATCGCGTTGGTGCCGAGCGCGCCCGCTTCGAGCCACTGCAGGTGCATGGAGCCCCCGCGTCCGCCCGAGAAGCCCGAGGCGAGGCCGAGGATCTCGGCGAGGGTGCGGTCCAGGAGCGTCTGCACGTCCGGGGTGACGAGCGAAGCGGGATCCAGCGCTCCCCCGGAGACGTACGTCAACGTCTTGGCCAGGAACTGGTGATGCCCGCGGTGGGAGCCGTTGACCGCGTCGGCGGGACGCAGACCGACGATGGAGCCGACTGCGCCCCCCTCCTGGCCGATGCTGGAATGCGCGGGGCCGTGGACGAGGCCCGCGCCGGCCAGGTCGAGCACGGCCTCCTCGAACGCCCGGATCAGGTGCAGCTGGCCCAGCATCGTGCCCAGGAGCGCGGGGTCCGCGGCTTTCCAGTCCGCCGTGGTGGTCTCCAGTTGCACCCATTCGACACCGGTGTTCAACCGTTTCCGCTTGGCCATGTCGCTCCTCACGCGTCGTTGCGTCGATCTATACAGTCGTTCACCCACACTGTACGATCACATTGTTGCCAAAACAAGGTGTTCTACGGAGCGATACGCTTCGGAGGCGGCCTGAGCGCCGCGAATGGATCCAATGGAGGATGTGCGATGGGACTTCCGGGGCTGCGTGGCAGCGACCACATCGGTTTCACGGTTCCGGACCTCGACGAGGCGGAGGCGTTCCTGGTGGGCGTCCTCGGCGCCGAGCCGGTGTACACGCTTCCCGGCCGCAGCGGAGAAGGCGACTGGATGACGCGGCAGCTCGGCGTCCACCCGCGCACGCACATCCGCGAGATCCGCTTCTACCGCCTCGGCATGGGCACCAACCTGGAGGTCTTCGCGTACGACGCCGCCGACGGACAGGCTCCTCCTCCGCGCAACAGCGACATCGGTGGGCACCACCTCGCGCTGTACGTCGACGACCTGGATGCCGCGGTCGCCCACCTCCGCGCGCACGGCGTCGAGGTGATGGGGGATCCGGTGATCAGCGGCGCGGCCTCGACGGGACAGCGATGGATCTACTTCCGCGCACCGTGGGGGATGCAGTTCGAGCTCGTCAGCTTCCCCGAGGGCAAGGCGTACGAACGCACCGCGTCCACGCTTCTCTGGCACCCCGCGAGGCCCGCCGAGTGACCGGGCTGCTCCGCGTCCCCCGGGATCACGGCAGCGCCGGGGCGGGAATCGCCGACACTCTTCGCGACGAGATCCTGCGCGGCATCCATCCGCCCGGCGCCCGTATCCGGCAAGAAGACCTCGCCACCCGACACACCACGAGCCGGATCCCGGTGCGCGAAGCGCTGCGCATCCTCGAGGCGGAGGGGCTGGTCACCCGCGTCGCCAACGCCGGCGCCTGGGTGTCGCGCTTGACGCTGGACGAGTGTCAAGAGCTGTACCTGGTACGCGAGCGCGTCGAACCGGTGCTCCTGGCGATGAGCGCGCCGCTGCTTTCGACGGCCGACCTCGACCTCCTGGACGACCTGGCCGAGCGGATGGAGGACGCGGATGCCGAGGACTTCCTCCGCCACGACCGGGAGTTCCACTTCGCCACCTACGCGCCCGCGCGCACCGTGATGCTCGGCGATACGGTGGTGGGCCTGTGGAACCGGACGCACCACTACCGCCGCGCCTTCGTCACCGCGGCCCACGCCCGGCACGACGGCGCGGCGCATCACGATCACCGACTGCTGGTCGCGGCACTGCGTCGCGGTGACGCCGACGAAGCGGCCCACGTGCTCGAGCGGCACATCCGACGCACGCGCATCGAACTCGAGCGGCATCCGGAGATCTTCGCGAACGAGCCGCCGGTCAGGTGATGCGCCAACCCCGGTCGACGTACAGGTTGGTCGCCGAGACGCCCTCGTTGTGCAACAGGAAGCGGGTGGCATCCACCACGTCCCGCATGGTCGCGAGTTCCCCACCCGGCGTCCGCGATGAGTAGCCGTCCAAGACTCCCGCGGGCTTCCCCGCCCAGAACGGGCTGTCGCCGATGATGCCGGGATGCAGAGCGTTCACGCGCAGGGGCGCGAGCTCCAGCGCCAGGGCCGTCGTGAGCCCCTCGACACCCCCGTTGATCGTCGACACCGTGATCGATCCGGGGTACGGGGCGTCTTTCGCTCTGCCGCCGAACAGGACGATCCCGGTCGACCGCGACGGAACGAGCCGATCGAGCAGCGCGTGCACGGTCTCGGTGTACCCGACGAGCTTGAGGGTGACCAGCCGCCGAGCGCGCGCGATGTCGTAGTCGCGCACGGTGTTCGCGTCGCGTTCGATCGCGGCGAGCACGAGGCCGTCCAGTTCGCCGACGTCGGCGAGCGCCGGAGCGATGTCCTCGGGCTCGGAGATGTCGACAGCGATGCCGCGGACGTTGGGCCCGATCTCGCGCGCGATCGCCTCCGCGGCCGCGGCGTCACGACCGGTGAGCGTCACCTCGTGGCCGTCAGCGGCGAGCGACGCGACGATCTCCCGCCCGATGCCGGACGTACCCCCGACCACCAAGTACCTGCGGCTCATGCCGCACCTTCCTCTCGTTCATCGTCGGATGCCGGCAGCAGTCCGCGCCGGGTGACTTCCGCCGCGGCGCCCCAGTCGAGGCGCGCGAGGTCGGGTTCGGCCAAGGCGCGCTCGAACACGGCGGTCAGTGCGGCGAGCGTGGGCAGGTGCGTCCCGGTCTCACCCGCGATCTCTGCGCTCAGCCGGAGGTCTTTGTACCCCAGTGCCACATCGAACCCCGGCGGGTCATACGCCTGCCGGGCGATCATCCCGCCATAGCCGCTGTACACCACCCCACCGAACAGCGTCGAGGTGAGGATCTCGACGAACAGGCCGGGGTCGACGCCGCGCGCTTCGACGAGGGCGACGGACTCACCGATCGCCTGGATGGCGTGGATGATGTCGTAGTTCACCGCGATCTTCACGGCGTTCGCGGTCGACGGCTCGGCGCCAAGCGGCCACAGGCGCGCGGCGAAGAGCTGCAGGAACGGCTCGACCTCGGCAACGTCGCCGGGCGCCCCCGCGACGAGGACGTTCAGCTTGCCCTCCGCCGCGACGGTCGGCCGCCCGAGCACGGGCGCGGCGACGTACCGGGCGTCGACGGCCGCGAACCGCCGCTGCAGCTCCCCCGCCTCCGCGGGGCTGATCGACGCCATGTTCACGTGGACGCCGCCGGTCGTGGATGCCACGGACTCGGCATCCAGGACGGCGAGCGCCGCGGGGCCGTCGGCGAGCATCGAGAACGACACCGGGTGCGCGAGCGCCTCGCGCGGCGTCGCGCAGGCCACGGCCCCGACCGCGACGAGGTCGTCGACCGGCCCTCGCGAACGGTTCCAGACGTGCACGAGGTGCCCTGCGTCAATGAGGCGGCGGGCCAGGGCCGCCCCCATCGAGCCGAGACCGAGGAACCCGACCGATGCCATCACGCCTCCCCGCGGCCCCAGGTCGTGTTCAAGTGCGACTGCGAGTCGCGCTGATTGTTCAACGGCCCGCCCACGGCGATGTAGCGGGGACCGGCGATCAGCAGTTCCTCGGCGGGGAACTTCGTGATCACCTCGCAGCCGGTGGCCGTGACGACGACCTCCTCCTCGATGCGGGCCGCACCCCACCCGTCGGCCGAGGGCCAGTACGTCTCGAGGGCGAAGACCATGCCCTCCTTCAGTTCCTCCGGGTGATCGAACGACACCAGGCGCGAGAAGATCGGCTTCTCCCAGATCGACAGGCCGACCCCGTGGCCGTACTGCAGGGCGAACGCCGCCTCTTCGTCGGCGAATCCGAACTCCTGCGCGGTCGGCCACACCGAGACGATGTCGGCGGTCGTAGCTCCCGGACGCACGAGGGCGATCGCCCGGTCCATGTACTCGCGGGCCCGCGTGTAGGCGTCCTTCTGCTTGGTGCTGGCCGAGCCGACCGCGAACGTCCGGTAGTAGCAGGTGCGGTAGCCGTTCCAGCTGTGCAGGATGTCGAAGAACGCGGGGTCGCCCGGCCGGATGAGCCGGTCCGAGAACACGTGGGGGTGGGGCGAGCACCGCTCCCCCGAGATCGCGTTGACGCCCTCGACGTACTCCGAGCCGAGGTCGTAGAGGGTCTTGGCCACGAGCCCCACGGCCTCGTTCTCGCGGACACCGGGGCGCAGGAACCGGTACAGGTCTTCGTACGCGGCATCCACCATCGACGCCGCCTGCGTCAGCAGACGGATCTCGTCATTCGTCTTGATGCGTCGCGCCTCCATGAAGATCTGTTGCCCGTCGACCACCTGGATGCCGACCTTCTGCAGCGCGAACAGGATCGGCAGCTCGATGACGTCGACGCCGAGCGGCTGATCGGCGACCCCGAACTTCTTCAGCTCGCGCTTGATCTTGCGGGCGACTTCCTCGGCGATACCGGCGTCGGGCGGGAAGGCGCCCCGGAGGGTCGAGATTCCGGCGCGGGCACCGGACTCGAGCCGCGGCCGCTTGGTTCCCTCGTGCGGCGCGTGCGGGTCGGCATCCATCTCGGACGAGGTGACGTCCAGCCAGGGGTTGTACAGCGCGTGGTGCTTGGCCGCCGACCCGAAGTCCCACGAGATGGGGTCGGTGTTGCGCGTCAGCAGCGAGAAGCGGATCAGTTTGTCCATCGCCCACGTGCCGATGTGGGTCGCGGTCATGTAGCGGATGTTGGAGAAGTCGAACGCGAGGACCGCACCGAGGTCCGAGCGTTCGAGTTCGGCCTTCACGCGAGCGAGGCGCTCATCGCGGAGCCGGTCGAAGTCGACCCGGGCCTCCCAGTCGACGCCGTTCGTGCCCGTGGTTCCGGTGTTCTTCATGATGGCCTTCCTGAGGTTCGAGGGGTTCCGGGAGGGTTGCGTGGGCCGGCGGTTCAGCCGGTCCGCACTCTCGACGAGCGACCACGGCGCACGAGCACCATGACGAGGGGGACGACGGCGGCGAAGAGCACGAAGGCGCCCTGGATCCAGTACTGCCACGACAGGCCGAGCGACAGGAACGCGAGGGCGCTCGTCACCGTCTGCAGCAGCACGCCGGCGGCGGCAACCGCGAGCGCCGAGCCCGACCCGCCGAAGATGCTCGCGCCCGCGATGACGACCGCCGTCACCGACGTGAGGGTCAGGGCCTGCGCCGCGTTGGCGTCACCGATGCCCGAGCGCGAGTACACCGCCAGTCCGGCGAGCGCGGCGAGCCCCCCGGCGGTGACCGAGGCGAGCAGACGCGTGCGCGGCACACGGACGCCCATGCGGTTGGCCTTGACGGGGTCGGAGCCGGCCGCGCGCAGGGCGCGTCCCCCACGGGTGCGCTGGATGACGAACCACATCGCGACGGCGATCACGATCGCCAGCGCCAGGATCACCGGCACTCCCGCGACGGCGAGACCGAGGGTCGTGAGCACGTCGGCGCGGGCGGCGCCGCCCGGGCTGGGGCGGAGCACCTGCGCGACCCCGAGGACAGCGATGGAGCTGACCAACGTGGCGATGACCGGGGGCAGCGACAGCCGTGTCACCAGAAGGCCGTTGATCAATCCGACGACGGCCCCGGCCGCGAGCGCCATCACCAGGCCGACGAGGAACAGACCGATGCCCTGCTGCGCGAAGAACGACAGCACCACGGCCGAGAGCGCGGTCACCGACCCGATGCTCAGATCGATGCCCCCGGTCATCACGACCACGAGCTGCGCGAGACCGACGAGGATGAGCACGCTCGCCGCGGCGAGCAGCTGACTGATGCTGAGGGGGCTCAGGAACGCCGAGGACACGAACGACGTGATGACCGACAGCGTCACCGCCAACCCCAGCAGCACGACCGCCTGCGTCTCGCCGGCGAGGATGCTGCGCGAGCGGGAGCGGCGCGCCTTGACGGCGATCTCCACGGACGCCGTCTCCGACGACAGCACCGCCGCGCCGGTGATGGCGCGCTCGTCGACGTCGTCGCCGATGAGAGTGGTCTGGACGCGGCCGCGCGAGAAGACCACGACCCGGTCGCACAGGCCCTCCAGCTCCACGGCGTCGGTGGAGAGGACGACGACGGCGACGCCGGAGGCGGCCATCTCGCGCAGGAACGCGTAGATGTCCACGCGGGCACCGGCGTCGACGCCCTGGGTCGGGTCTTCGACCAGGAGGACCTTCGGGTCGCCGAGGCGCCCGCGGGCCAGGAGCACCTTCTGCTGATTGCCGCCGGACAGGGCCGAGACGGGCACTTCGAAGTGGGGCGTCTTCACCGCGAGGCCGTCGACACCCTCGCGGGTCAGCTCGTACTCGCGGCGTCGTCGGACGAAGCCCCCCGGCATCGCGGCCTTCAGGGCACCGGCGACGGCGTTCTCGCGGATCGACATCTTGCCGAACATGGCTTCGCCGATGCGATCGCCCGGCAGGAACACCACTCCCGCGGCAGCCGCGGCCCGGCGCGACCGTGTCGGGATCTCGTGGCCGTTCACGAGGATCCGGCCGCCCGTCGCTCCGTCGCCGGCGATGCCGCGCAGGACGCGGCGCTGTCCGTTCCCCTCGACGCCGGCCAGACCGATGATCTGCCCGGGGTACACCGAGAACGACACGTTGTCATAGCCGGGACCGCTGAGTTCCAGCACTTCGAGTGCGGGCGCATCGGATGCCGAGGGCGCAGCGGGTTTGTCGGGGAACGTCGTCTCCAGCGAGCGGCCGACGATGAGCTCCACCACCTCGTCGGCGGTGAAGTCGGCCACCAGGCCCCGCCCGACGACGCGACCGTCGCGCAGCACCGTGAGGTCGTTGCCGATCTCCATCACCTCGGGGATGCGGTGCGTGATGTAGACGATCGCCACGCCCTCCGCGAGCAGACTGCGCACCTGGGCGAACAGCCACGCGGTCTCCTCGGGCCCCAGCGCCTCGGTCGGTTCGTCGAGGACGAGCACACGAGGATCGGATGCCAGCGCGGCCGCGATCTCGACCAGGTGGGCCTCGCGCAGCGAGAGCGACGACACCTGCGCGTGGGGATCGATCTTCAGCGACAGCTTCTCGAAATGAGCCGCCACCCACGCGGCCGCCGTTCGGCGCGAGGGGCGCTTGCTCGCCGGAAGCAGGAGGAGTACGGCATCCACAACGCTGAGCGAGGGTGCGAGGGCCGGGATCTGGTACACGATCGCCAGGCCGGCCTCGCGCGCTTCGGCGGGACGGATGCGGTCGAACTCCCGCCCGGCGAGGCCGATGGTGCCCGAATCCGGCACCACCGACCCCGCCGCGATCCCCACGAGGGTGGACTTTCCGGCGCCGTTCTCGCCCAGCACGGCGTGCACGCGACCGGCGGCGATGTCGACCGAGACCGCGTCCAGCGCGGTGACACCGGGGTAGGTCTTGGTGATGCCCGAGAGAGTGAGTGCGGATGCCACGGTCGTGGGGGTCTCGTTCATCAGCCGAAGAGCTTCGTGATCTCGTCGGCCGTCAGCAGCGTCGACGGCGTGGCGTCCGACGGGGCGGAGGACAGGCAGGCCTCTTCCGGGGTGATGGCCCCGGACGCGGATCCCGTGGAGTCCTCGAAGAGCGCGAGCTCGTACAGCGAGGGCTCGACGTTCTGCGCGCCGAACTTCGCGGCGAGCGCCTTGCGCAGCGCCACGCGGCCGATCCACGTGCGCGACGAGACGGTGGCCAGCTCGTAGTCCGGGTTCGCGGCCTTGAGGTCGGCGAAGCCGCAGCTGAGGGAGTTGTCGTCGGTCGAGGTGAGGATCGGCAGGGGCTGTCCGGCCGCCTCGTAGGCGCGGATGACGCCGGAGGCGGAAGCGCCGTAGTCCGCGATGATCGCGTCGATGGGCGTGCCCTGAGAGAGGACACCCGCCATCGCCTGCTGCGCCTGAGCGGGATCCCAGTTGGTCCAGATCGGCTCTTCGTTCACGAGGGTGATCTGCGGGTTGGCGTCGAAGACCTCCTTTGCGCCGGCGAACTCCTGCGTGGACACGAGCGCCCCCGAAGGACCACCGAAGAAGACGACGTTGCCACCGGCGTCGCCGAGCTGGTCGACGATCCACTGCGCCTTGGACTTGCCCACGAACTGAGGAACCTGGTCGGTGTAGTCCAGGTAGTCCGTGCCGGCGGTTCCCTGCGGGTCGGAGGCGAAGTTCACCACGATCGAGCCGGCCTGGGTGGCCTGCCGGATCGCGGGGAGGTGCGCCTCACCGGGTCCCGCGTCGGGGATGACGAGGATGATGTCGGTGCCCTTGGCCGCGAGGCTCGTGATGCCCGAGGTGGTCGCCTCGAGGTCGCCGCGTCCGGCGATGAACTCCACGCCCGAGATCGCGTCGCACTTGGCCGCTTCGCTCTCGATTTCGGCGAGCACGGTCTGCGACCACGTGTTGGTGCCGTAGCCGTCGACGACGCCGACCGACACCGGCTCACCGTCGGCGGGGCAGATGTCGGCGATGTCCGCGAACTGATCGACGGTGCCGACGGTTCCGGCGGCGATGTCGGCGGTGAGGTTGTTGGCGCCCTCGGCGCTGCCTCCGGCGCTGTTGGTCGAGGAACAGCCGGCGAGGACGAGCGCGCCGAGCGCGATGACGGCGACTCCTGTTCGCCGTGCGGGTGCTGTGGTGATCATGGGGTACTCCTCTTCGAGTGGGTGATCGGGTATGCAGGGACGTGGGTGGGCGTGACGGGTCGCCCGTCGACCCGTGGGCCGCGGTGTTCGGAGGGCCGGTTCAGGCTCCGGGACGCCGTCTCATGAGATTCCGGATACGTGACGTAGTGCCTCCCAGCTGCAGCTGGGCGACGATCCCGACGCCGATGATGAGCGCCTGGACGATGTTCTGCACGGCGGTGGCCTGCGTGAACGTCTGGACCAGCTGCGTGAGCTGGGCGAGGAAGAGAGCGCCGAGCGCGGTGCCGACGACACTCCCCCGGCCGCCCGTGAGGGCGGTACCGCCGAGGACGACCGCGGCGATCGAGGGCAGCAGGTAGTCGTCGCCCGCGGTCAGCGTGGGGGTGCGCAGGAGTCCCGCGAGCAGCACGCCACCGGCGGCGGCGAGACCCGCCGAGAGCACATACGCCACGATCGTGTAGCCGCGTGTGCCGATGCCGAGATTCGCCGCGCTGCGGGGGTTCTCCCCGACGAGCTCGAAGCGGCGGCCGAGCCGCGTCAGCTTCAGCACGATGTGCACCGCGAGGGTCAGCGCGACCGCGAAGAAGACGAGGACCGGGATGCCGCCCCACCGGCTGAGCGCGAACTGGTTCAGCGCGTCGGGGCTCTGGGTCGCGAAGCCCCCGGAGACGGCCTGGACGGTACCGATCATCAGCGCGTTCACCGCGATGGTGACCACGAGGGGCGGCAGACCGAAGAGCGTGATGACCAGGCCGCTGGCGAGGCCGAACGCGGCGGTCGCGACGATGGCGGCCACGATCGCGGCGGGAAGCCCCAGGGCGTCGTCTCCGCCGAATCGGGCGACGATCAAGGCGCCCAGGGTCACCGCGCCGGGAATCGACAGGTCGAGGCCGCCCTGCTGGATGACGAGGGTCTGTCCGATGGCGACGATGGCGATGAGGGCCGCGAACGGCAGCATCGACACGATCGCGGTCGGTCCAACGCTGCCCGGCGCGATGAGGGGGCTCACCAGGAACAGCGCGGCCACCGCGATGAGCGCGCGGGTGCCGGGCCAGGCGAGCACCATCCGCGCCGTGGGGCCGTGGTCCTTCGGCGCGATGCGGGCGGGAGCGGCGAGACCGGTCATGCCGTCACCAGTGTGGGGTGCCAGGTGCCGTCGAGCCGGGCCTCCGGCATCTGTCCGAGCAGGTACGAGCGGGATGCCTCGGCATCCGCCTTCAGCCGGGCGAGGTCGACTCCGACCAGCTCGCCGTCCTTCTTCACTCGTCGTCCCTGCACGAACACGTCGCGGACGAGACCCGGGTGGGCCGAGTAGACGAGGCTCCCGATCGGGTTGTTCAGCGGGGTCAGGGCGAGCGAACGATCGTCGAGCACGACGATGTCGGCGGCCTTGCCGACGGCCAGCGATCCCGTCGTCTCGGCCAGCCCCGCGGCGTGCGCGCCGTCGATCGTGGCGAACTGCACGACGTCGGCGCACGTGAGGCTGATGCGCTCGAGCACTTCGCCGGTGTCGACCGACGGCGCGTTGTCGAGCGCCCGCTGCATGCCGATGGCCGTGCGCATCGTGGCGAACATGTCGCCGCCGTTGGAGCTGCAGACGTCGATCGAGAACGTCGGGCGGATGCCCGCGCGCAGCAGACGACCGGTGGCGGGGAACCCGTGCCCCATCTGCATCTCGACGTCGGGCGCGACCGAGGCGGTTCCGCCGCTGTCGGAGATGAGGCGCAACTCGTCGTCGCTGAGCGTGCAGCAGTGCACGTAGGTGATGCGGTCCGAGAGCAGGCCGTCGGCGTTCATCTTGTGGATGGGTCCGGACTTGCCCCAGTATCCGTCGCCCGCGTGCATCGTGACGCGCAGATCGAGGTCGGCGGCGAGGCGGAAGTCCAGGACGTTCACCTCGGGCGTGACGAACTGGGGTCCGCGCAGAGCGAGGGCCATGGTCACCAGTCCGTCGCCGGAGGAGAAGTGCTCGTCGCGGACGCGTCGCGCGTCGGCGGGGTGCGGGTTGGCCGACGGGAGGCTCCCCCACTGCTCGGCACCGCCGCCGTGCGCGAAGACCGCCCGCATGCCCGTGTCCTTGAGCGCCGCGACCGCCGCATCGGCGTGCTCGGGCGTGGCGAGGTTGTGGGACCAGTCGACCAGGGTGGTGATGCCGGAGTCCAGCGCTTCGAGGGCGCCGAGGTAGTTGCCGGTGTAGGTATCCTCGGGGCGGAAGTGCTTGCTGAGTCCGGTGTGGAGCCCGGCCAGGTACTCCGTCAGCGACCAGTCCGACGCGAGGTTGCGAACGACCGACTGCCAGGTGTGACGGTGGGTGTCGACGAAGCCCGGGTGCACGATGCGCCCGCGGACATCGATGACCTCGGCGTCCGCGGCATCCAGGCCCTGGCCGATGGCCTCGATCGTTCCGTCTGCACCGATCAGGATGTCGGTGTCGGTGAGGACCTCGCCGGGCCGGACCGCGGTGATGACGGTCCCTCCCCGCAGCAGCGTGCGCGTGCTCATGTCGTGGTGACTCCCTCGTCGAACCGGAGCGTCGTCGCGCCGGTGATGTGCGTTGTTCGGATGCTAGAAAGTGTGACTGAACATGTCAAGTATTTGTTATCACTCCGTAGCCCTACGTCCAGCGTCGCTGAATTCACGCGCGCTCCCGATACAGCGGGATGTCGATGGGAGGCTGCGGGATGAACGACCCCGCTCCCCCCATCCGGTCGTACAGGTACTCGTGCGAGCGCTCGAGCGTGGCGGCCGCCGCCCCGACGTCGACGTGCGTCAGGAGGCCGCCGCGCTTAACGATCCGCCCGTCCACGAGCACCGTGTCCACGCAGCCGGCGTGCGCCTGCGACACCACGGCCCCGGTCGGGTCGGCGCGGTTCCACCCGACCTGGCTGATCCCCGACATGTTCACCAGGACGATGTCCGCACGTTTACCCGGGGTCAGCGAGCCGACGAGGTGATCGACGCCGGCCGCACGCGCCCCGTTGAGAGTGACCCAGCGCAACGCGTCGCGCGTCGTCCACGACATCGTCTGCGGCGCGCGCATCACGGCGTACTCGGGTTCGTCGGCGCGATAGCGCGACGCCTGCAGCACGAGGCGACTGTGCGAGATCATGTCGCCCCCGTTCCCCGAGACGCAGTCGATCCCGAGGCTGGGCCCGGGCGTGTGAGCCGTGACCTCAGCGATCGCGGGATACCCCATCCCCATCTGCATCTCGGTCTCGGCACAGACCGAGACGGTCACCCCGCTGCCGTCGAGCAGCGCCCACTCGTGGGGGGTGTTGAAGGTGCAATGCACGAGGAGCAGGTCGTCGGCGAGCAGCCCGTGCGCATGAAGCACCTCCACGTCCTGGAAGAGCTGGCGGACCATGACCTGATTGGCGTGGAAAGTGATCCGCGCGCCGAGCTCACGCGCCAGTCGGAACTCCGCCGCCACGTCTGCGACGGGCGCGATGGCCAGCTCCTGCGGCGCGATCCCGAAACGCAGCAATTGGTCCTCGCTGGAGAAGTATTCCTCGCGGATCCTCTCGGCCAGCAGCGCGCGCGTGGCGAGAGCCGCCGGGTCCGCCCCGGCGTGCGACCCGCCGCGGGACTGGCTCCAGGTGTTCGTCGTGATGGGCGTGAGGCCGTGGGCGTAGAGCGCCCGGATGCCGGCATCCCGAAGCCCCGTCACGGCCGCGTGCGCGCCGTCCGGGTCGAGGATGTTGTGGCAGTAGTCGACGATCGTCGTGATGCCGGAGTTGAGCGCGTCGAGGGCGCCGACGTAGTTGCCGGCGTACATGTCGTCCGCGCGGTACAGCGGCGCCATGTGCAGCCGGATGCCCCTCAGGTAGTCGGGGATGTTGCCGTCGGCGAGGATCCCGCGCAGCGCCGTCTGCCACGTGTGACGGTGGGTGTCGACCATCCCGGGGATGGCGATCATGTCGCGCCCCTCGATGACGGTGGCGTCCGACACCGCGATGTCGGGGCGGATCTCACGGATGACACCGTCCTCGATCAGGATGTCGGTCCGGGCGAGGTCGCCCAGATCGTCGTCGACGGTGGCCGCCGCCACGTCACGGATGAGTGTGCGCATGCTCGCTCCCTCGCGATCCGTTCGGGTCTTCCTCGACCCGACGTTGTGCTGAACTACACACGAATGTACAGTCGCAGCAAGATTTGTAAAGCCTGAGCGCACAAACCGCCGGTCAAGGAGGACCCATGGGCCAGAAGAATCCCCGCATCGCCGTGCTCGGCACCGGCGCGCAGGGCGCAAGCATCGGGGCGGACCTCGTCCGTGCCGGTCTCGACGTCACGTACATCGAGCAGTGGCCGGCGCACGTCGAGGCCATGCGCGCGCGCGGGATCGAAGTGCGCCTGCCCGACGAGACCCACGTCACGCCCGTCCACGCCCTGCATCTGTGCGAGGTGGCGACCCTCCGCGAGCCCTTCGACATCGTCTTCATCGTCGTCAAGGCGTACGACACCCGCTGGGTCGCCGAGCTGATCGCCCCGTACGTCGCGGAGGACGGGTTGGTCGTGGGCCTGCAGAACGGGATGACGCAGGATGCCATCGCGGCCGCCGTCGGCGCGCACCGCACCATGGGCGCCGTGATCGAGGTCGCGTCGAACATGTTCGAACCCGGCATCGTGAACCGGCAGACACCCGTCTCGGGCTCATGGTTCGCCGTCGGTGCGTACGACGACAGCGCCCGCGGGCGAGAGCCCGAGGTCCAGGCGGTCCTCTCCCACACCGGACGCGTCGACATCTCGCCCGACATCCGCTCGTCCAAGTGGATGAAGCTGGTCGCCAACGCCGGTGAACTCGTCCCCTCCGCGATCCTCGACCTCCCCCTGGCATCCGCGGTGGCACTCCCCGGCGTGCACGACTTCATGATCGAGTGCGGCAAAGAGGCCGCGCGCGCCGCGCTCGCCGACGGCAGCCGGCTCATGCCGATCTTCGGGCTCTCCGAGGACGCCGTGACCGACCCCGACCGCTACGCGGCCGACCTCCTCGGCGCCGTGCTCGACAGCTTCTCCCTCCCCGACACCAAGACGACGGTCCTGCAGGACTGGATGAAGGGTCGTCACGCGGAGTACGACGAGGTGAACGGGCTCGTCGTATCCGTGCTCGCGGCCGCGGGGCAGGAAGCGCCGTACAACGCGCACACCGTTCGCCTCGCGAAAGAGATCGAGGCGGGACGGATGCCCCGCTCCGCAGCGAACGTCGATGCCCTCCTCGACGTCGTCGTGAACGGATGAGGCGTCACCGTGTTCAGGCGCGGCGCACAGGATGTGCGCGAGCAGGCCGGTAGCGTGGTCCCTCGACGGGCGGTCTCCCGGTGATCGGGATCACCGCCCTCGGACGAGGAGGCGCGGACATGACCGACGACATCGGCCAGCGACTGCGTGACGCGCGGCTGCAGCGCGGGATGAGTCTGCGAAGCGTCGCGAGCTCTCTGGGCGTGTCGGCGAGCCTGATCTCTCAGGTGGAGACGGGAAAGACGCAGCCGTCCGTGTCGACGCTGTACGCGATCGTGACGCATCTGGGAATCTCCATCGACGAGCTGCTCGGCGTGTCCGCGACCGCTCCCACCGAGACGACGGTTCCCTCACCCGCGCCGACATCGTCCGACCCCACCGTGCAGCACGCGGCCGACAACGCCGTCCTCGACATGGAGAACGGCGTTCGGTGGGAGCGCCTGGCCGCCGGCGCGGGCCCGGCCGATGCTCTGCTCGTCACCTATCAGCCGGGCGCCTCCAGCTCCGTGGAGGGCAAGATGATGCGCCACGCGGGCATGGAGTACGCCTATCTCCTGGAGGGCGAGCTGACCCTGCGCCTGGAGTTCGACACCTTCACCCTCCGGCCGGGCGACAGCCTGCACTTCGACTCGATCCGCCCCCACCTGTACGTCAACCAGAGCGATCAGATCGCTCGCGGCATCTGGTTCGTCGTCGGACGCCGCGAGCACAATCAGGCCATGCCGTCGGCGGGGCAGCTCGGCACGCCCCGCGAGACGATCGAGTCCGCGGTCGACGTCCTGCGCGCGATGGACGACCTCGGCCGCTGACGCCCTCAGCGCACCGCGCCGTGTCGCGCCACGCGCCGCCGTGTCGCGGTCGGGTCGATCACGGTCTTGATCTGGCGCGACCCTCCGCGGGTCAGGGGGCCGAGCGCCCCCTCCGCGACCTCGTCGAGAGGGAGCACCTCGTCGGCGACGTCGGACCAGTCCGCCCGGGCGGCCAGCAGCTCCACCGCGCGAGGGAGATCGGCCGCGATCGCGTGGGCGACGGTGCCGACGATCGTGTATTCGCGCAACGTCCACGCTCCCAGAGGGACGGGGATGTCCTCGCGCTGGATGCCGACGGGTACGAGCACCGCGCCCGGGAGGGCCGCGTCGACGACCTCGTCCCATCCGGCCCGAGACCCGCTCACCTCGAACAGGACGTCGGCCTCGCGCCCCGCAGACCTCAGCTCAGCGGCGACGGAGCTCTCCCCGGCCGTCAAGGTGCGTTCGGCTCCGAGAGCGCGGGCGAGAGCGAGTCGGCTCTCGGAACGGTCGACCGCGAGCACCCGAGCACCGACGGACGCGGCGGCGTACGTCAGGAAAGCGCCGATCCCTCCCACACCGACGACCACGGCGTCCTGCCCCTCCGAGAGCCCGCTCCGCGCCACCGCGTGCACCGCGATGGCCATCGGCTGCGCGAGCGCGAGCGTGTCGGATGCCAGCCCCCACGCCGAGACATCCTGCACCGTGCCCGCCGGGACGCGCACGAACTCCGCGAGCCCCCCGTCCACCTGCAGTCCGGCCGTGCGATAGCGGCGGCACAGGTTGGTCCGGCCCGCACGGCACGGCTTGCACTCACCGCACGAGATCCCGGCGCCGCACACCACCTGCGCGTCGAGCGGAAGATCCACGCCCTCGCCGACGGCCTCGACGGTCCCGGTGAACTCGTGACCCAGCACGACCGGCAGATGCGTGAGCACGGGACCGCGGGAGTACTCGGTGGCATCCGACCCGCACACCCCGCACCCCGTCACCCGGACGAGGACCTCGCCGGGACCGGGGACGGGCACCGGCCGGCTCTCGACGCGCAGGTCCCCCGGCCCGTAGAGCACGGCCGCCCGCATGACGGTCACAGGGCGGTCCCGTCGGGAACCTCGAGCTGCGCCGCCTGGCGGTCCTCGATCATCCGGGACAGGTGGGCGTCGTACACCGCCGCGTGCGCCGGGGAGTCCAGGTACGCAGCGAGCGCCTGCTCATCGTCGACGAGAGCGACGACGGCGTAGTCCGCGGGGCTCGGGCGTAGGCGCAGATTCACGCCACACCGATATCCGCGCAGGACCGGTAGGCCCGCCGCCATGTCCTCGAGCGCTTCGGTCAGAGCCTCCACCTCCTCGGGGGTGACCTCGGACCTCCACGTGAACAGGGCGGCGTGCAGAATCATCCGGTCTCCTCAGTCCTGGGCGCGGGCGACGACGTGGGCGTCGCCGTCGGTGTAGCGGTACGGGTTCTCGATCTCCTCGTCGACGGGGATCTCGGGGTGCATGCCCTCTTCCCACGCCTGGTCGCCCAGCTTCGAGCGCACGTACTCCACCGACGCGGCCACCTTGTCCCGCACGGGCGCCAGAGGAAGGCCGATGCGGGTCCCCTGGTACTTGACGACCTTTCCGTTCACGACGACCGTGTGGACGTCCGCGGTCCCGGCCTGGTACACCACGTGCGCGTACGGGTGGAGGATCGGGGTCATCGCGGGAGACTCGTCGTTCTTGATCAGCACGATGTCGGCGCGCTTGCCGGGCGTCAATGAACCGATGCGATCCTCGAGACCGAGGGAACGCGCACCGCCCATCGTCGCCATCCGCAGCACGTCCTCGGCCCGCAGCCGGTTGGCCACGATGGTCTCACCCCGGGCGTGCGCCTCGAGGTGGTCGCGTGAGCGGTCGGCGCTCAGGGTTGCCCGCATGGCCGAGAAGAAGTCGGCGCTCCACCAGACGCTCGTGTCCATCGAGAGAGATGCCGGGATTCCGTGCTTGCGGATCGCCCACGTCGAGGGGTATCCCTGGCCGGCGCTCTGCTCGGACTCGGTGGCCACCGACACGGTCCCCCCGGTCGCCGCGATCTTCTGGTAGCTCTGCTCGTTGAGCGACGCGGAGTGGACGTAGCAGATCTCGGGCGTCATGAACCCGGCGTCGTACATCTGCGTGATCGCGGTGTCGGTCGTGGCTCCCCAGACACCGGCGTGCGTGGTCACGCGCAGGCCGAGTTCGCGCGCCGCCTCGAACGCGCCCCGCTCGGGGAACTCTGGGGAACCGGGGACGTCGAAGGCCAGCTGCAGCGTCATCATGTCGTCGGGCGCCGAGAAGTTGCGCGAGACGAAGTCGCGGAACTCGGGAGCGTTGGCCCACTCCCACGGCGCGCCGAGATAGTTGCCGTAGCCGAGGACGAACCGCCCCGGGATCTCGCGCAACGCCTGGAGCGCCGCCTCCCCGTACTCGGGAGTGCGGAGGCCGTGCGACCAGTCGAGCGTCGTGGTGACACCGGTGTCGACGGATTCCAGCGCGCTGAGGAGGTTGCCGGCGTAGACGTCTTCGGGGCGGAACACCTCTCCCCAGTTCAGGTAGTAGAAGACGAAGTATTGGCTGAGCGCCCAGTCCCCGCCGTATCCGCGCAACGCGGACTGCCACATGTGACGGTGGGTGTCGACGAACCCGGGGGTGACGATGCCGCCGGCGGCATCGATCTCGAGAGTGCCCTCGGGAACGGCGAGTCGGTGCCCGACCGCGGCGATGTCGCGGCCGATCACGAGAACGTCGGCGTCGTTCAGCACGCCCTGCTCGTCCATGGTGATGACGGTGGCGTTGCGGAAGACGAACGGGCGGTCCGCCGAGAACTGCTCAGCGGAGGGTGTGCTGTCGGTCATGGTCTTCTCCCCATTGAGAATGTTCGTTCCTGGTTTACACTCTTCCCAAGTTCCCGGCAAGAGCGGGACGGAACGTTCAGCCGAGTTTCATGAATTGCGCGGTCGTGTCTCGTACGTTCGCCCCCACTCCAACGAAGGAGCATGATGACCACACCGTCCATCGCCGTCCTGGGCGCGGGGGCCAACGGCGCCTCCATCGGCGCGGATCTGATCCACGCCGGCCTCGACCCGGTGCTCATCGAACAGTGGCCGGCGCACGTGGAGGCGATGCGCCGCGACGGCCTCCGCATCGAGATGCCGTCCGGAATCCGGCACGTGCACCCGCGCACACTTCACCTGTGCGAGGTTGCGACCCTGCGGGAGCGGTTCGACCTGGTTCTCCTGGTGACCAAGGCGTACGACGCCCGCTGGTCCGCCGCGCTCATCGAGCCGTATCTCGCCCCCGACGGTGCGATCGCCGCCGTGCAGAACGGCATGACGACAGAGGCGGTCGCCGACGTGGTCGGAGCGGACCGGTGCGTCGGTGCCGTGATCGAGATCTCCTCGACGATGACCGACCCCGGCATCGTGCATCGCCACGTCGATCCCGAGCGGTCCTGGTTCGCCGTGGATGCTCGAGCCCCGCGCGGCGCAGACGTGGCAGACCTCCTGTCGCACTCGGGCGAGGTCGCCCGCGTCGACGACATCGCCTCGGCGAAGTGGATGAAGCTCGTCAGCAACGCATCGGTGCTGGTTCCCACGGCGGCACTCGGTCTGCCCATGGTGGATGCCATCACGGTGCCGGGCATGCGCGACGTCATGCTCGAGGCGGGCCGTGAGGCACTGCGAGTGGCGGGCACCCACCGCGTGCTGCCGATCTTCGGCCTCACGCCCGCGTCGATCGCGGACTCGCCGGATGTCGTGGAGACGATGCTCGATGCGCTCTACGAACGGTTCACCGTGCCGGGGGCGACGACCACGGTGCTCCAGGACTGGCGCAAGGGCCGGCACAGCGAAGTCGACGACATCAACGGCGCCGTCGTGGCCGCGGGCCGCCGGCTCGGCATCCCGACGCCCGTCAACGAGGCGATCGTCGCCGTCGGACACGCCATCGAGCGGGGCGACGTCGAACCGTCCCCGGCCGCGCTGCGCGAGATGCAGCGCGGCTGAGGGATCAGTTGGCGTTACGCAGCGTCGAGACCTGGTACAGGGCGACGGATGCCGCGATCCCCGCGTTCAGCGACTCGGTCGCCGTCGAGATCGGGATCGACACCACCTGATCGCACGTCTCGGTCACCAGGCGCGACAGGCCCTTGCCCTCGGACCCGACGACGATGACGACGGGGCGGTCGGCCAGTTCCAGCTCGGGCAGCGACACGTCGCCGTCGCCGGCGAGGCCGAGCACGAAGACGCCCTGCTTCTTGAAGTCCTTCAGCGTCGCGGTGAGGTTCGCCGCGAGCGCCACCGGCACGCGCGCAGCCGCACCGGCGCTGGTCTTCCAGGCCGCCGAGTTCACGCTCGCCGATCGACGCTGCGGCAGGACGAGACCCTGACCCCCGAAAGCGGCGGTCGAGCGGATGATCGCGCCGAGATTGCGCGGATCGGTCACACCGTCGAGAGCGACCAGGAGCGGCAGCTCGCCACGGTCGATGATCTGCTCGAGCATGTCCTGCGGGTGGGCGTACTCGTACGGCGGCACCTTCAGGGCGACGCCCTGGTGAACGCCGTCGAAGCCCGCCATCCGGTCCAGTTCGGGCCGGGTGACCTCGAGCACGGGGATGCCACGGTGCGTAGCGATCGACAGCATCTCCTTGACACGGTCGTCCATCTCGACGCGCTGCGCGATGTAGAACGCCGTCGCAGGGATCTTCGCGCGCAGCGCCTCGAGGACCGAGTTGCGGCCGGTGACGGTTTCGGTGTCGTCGGACTGCTTGGGCCGCGCGCGGTTCTGCGAGGAGCCGACCGGGCGCACCCCGGGCTTGCCCTTGCCACCGGCGGCGGCGTAACGCTCCTGAGCGGCCTTGCGCTTGCCGGCGACGTGCCAGCTGCGGTCCTCCGCCTTGGGCGTGGGGCCCTTGCCCTCGAGCGCCTTGCGCGAGTGACCGCCGGTTCCCTTCAGCGGGCCTTTCTTCTTGCCGGGCTTGCGGGCTCCGGGCCGTCCAGGCTTGCTCATTCGATACTCCAGGTGGTTCCGGCCGGAGTGTCCTCCAGCGTGATTCCGGCGGCGGCGATGGCATCACGGATGCGATCGGCAGCGGCCCAGTCCTTGTCGGCGCGCGCACGGGCGCGCTCGTCGACGAGTCCGCGCATGAGCGAATCCAGTGTCGACTCTGCGGCGGCGTCGGCGTGATCTCGGGAACCCGCGAAGGCGGACCGTTCCAGTCCGAGCACGTGGATCATCCCGAGGACGTCCGATGCGTGTCTTTCGATCTCCACGCTCGGATCGCCCGCCCAATCATAGGCTCTGTTGCCTGCACGAACGGTCTCGTGCAGAACCGCGAGAGCACGCGGCACGTTCAGATCGTCGTCGAGCGCTTCCTCGAACTCGGACGGAAGGGTCGTGCGCAGCGACGGTCCGAAGACGCGCTCGACGTTCGCGATGAAGGCATCCACGCGCCCGAGGGCGCTTTCGGCCTCTTCGAAAGCACGGTCCGAGATATCGAGACTCGACCGGTAGTGGGCGCCGGCGAGCGCATACCGCACCACCCGCGGATCGCGCGCGGCGAGCACGTCGGAAGCGAGCGTGAAGTTGCCGAGCGACTTCGACATCTTCTGCCCGTCGACGGTCACGAGACCGTTGTGCACCCAGTAGCGCGCGAAGGCATCGCCGGCCGCGGTGGACTGCGCGATCTCGTTCTCGTGGTGCGGGAAGCGCAGGTCGAGGCCACCCCCGTGGATGTCGAACGTCGGGCCGAGGTAGCGCCGCGACATCGCGGAGCACTCGATGTGCCATCCGGGTCGTCCCGCGCCCCACGGCGACGCCCAGGTCGCCGACGCGGGCTCGCCCTCCTTCGCCCCCTTCCACAGGGCGAAATCCCGCGGGTCGCGCTTGCCGCGGGGATCGGCGTCGGCGGCGGACTCCATGGCATCCACGCTCTGGTGCGTGAGCTCGCCGTAGGCGGGCCACGAGCGCACATCGAAGTAGACGTCGCCCGCGGCGGCGTAGGCGTGCCCGCGATCGATCAGCTGAGCGATGAGCTCCTGCATCTGGGTCACCGATGCGGTCGCGCGGGGCTCGTACGTCGGGGGCAGGATGCCGACGGAGGCGTAGGCGCGGGTGAACTCCAGCTCCATGCGATAGGCCAGCGCCCACCACGGCTCGGCGTCGGTGGCGTTGGCGAGCACCTTGTCGTCGATGTCGGTGACGTTGCGGACGAACGTCACCCGTTCGAAGCGGTACTGCAGCCAGCGGCGAAGCAGATCGAAAGCGAGGGCGGCGCGGACGTGACCGATGTGCGGGCCGGACTGGACCGTGGGCCCGCAGACGTACATCGTGACGTTCGTGGGGTCGACGGGGACGAAGTCGCGCAGAGCCTGCGCTTTCGTGTCATACAGCCGGACGGTCACCGCTCCAGCCTATCGGCCGCCTCGGACGGCGACCCGGGCCCGAAACACGGCCCCGCTAGGGTCGCCTCATGGTGTGGGAGATCCGACTCGACGACGTGTCCGCCGCCGACACACGCGCGCTCGTCACCGCACACGTGTCCGGGATGCGGGAGAACACCCCGCCCGAGAGCTGCCACGCCCTCGACGCCGACGCGCTCCTGGACGGGGGCGCGCTCCTGTGGTCCGCACGTGTCGACGGCGAGCTCGCCGGTATCGGCGCGCTCGCCCCGTGGGGCGAGGACGCGGGTGAGCTGAAGTCGATGCGCGTCACCGAACAGTTCCTCGGGCAGGGGGTCGGCCGCGCGATTCTGCGGCACATCATGAACGAGGCGCGCGGCCGCGGCATCCGGAGCCTGTGGTTGGAGACCGGAAGCGGCGACGACTTCCTCGCCGCACGCGGCCTCTACCGGAGCGAGGGATTCGTCGAATGCGGGCCGTTCGGGTCGTACCGGCCCGACCCGCTCTCGACCTTCATGATGCGCGAGCTCTAGGCCGGGACGACGAGCGCGGTCGCGAAGGCGGCGACGCCCTCGGTGCGTCCGGTGAAACCGAGACCATCGGTGGTCGTCGCACTCACCGACACCGGCGCACCGCCGAGGGCCGCGGAGAGCACCCGCTCGGCCTCGGCCCGCCGCGCAGCGAAGCGCGGTCGGTTGGCCTGCACCTGCACCGAGACGTTCCCGATGCGCCAGCCCGCCGCGCCCAGCAGCTCTCGCGTATGTGCGAGGAACGCCTTCGCGTGCGCGCCCGCGAACTCGGGACGATCCGTGCCGAAGTGGGTGCCGATGTCGCCGAGGCCCGCCGCGGCTAGCAGGGCGTCGACGATCGCGTGCGCCACCGCATCGCCGTCGGAGTGGCCGGACAGTGCCGGTTCTCCCGGCCATTCCAGGCCCGCCAGCCACAGCGAGCCCTCGCCGCCGAACGCGTGCACGTCGGTGCCGACGCCGACCCGGGGAGCGGGGAGCGCGCGGGCGGGGGCGGTGATCGCCGGCGAGTCCGACACGAGCGCTCGTGCGCGATCGAGATCGGGAGCGGTCGTGATCTTGAAGGATGTCGCGTCCCCCGCGACCGTGATCACGGGGTGGCCGGCGGCGGCGACGAGAGCGGCGTCGTCCGTATGGTCGGCGTCGGCGGCGTTCACCGCCTCCACCAGCACGTGCCGGCGGAATCCCTGCGGCGTCTGCGCAGCGGCGAGCTCGGAGCGGTCGACGGCCGCGACGATGGCCCCGGTGGCATCCACCTTTTTGATGGTGTCCACGACGGGCACCGCCGGGATGACCGCGTCCGCACCCTGATCGAGCGCGGCGACGACGCGTTCGAACACCGACGGGGGCGTGAGCGCGCGGGCAGCGTCGTGGACGAGGACGGTGTCGACGTCCGCCCAGAGGGCCGCGAGACCGGCCGCCACCGAGGACTGGCGCGTCGTTCCCCCGGCCACGACCGACACCAGATCGATTCGATCGCCCGCCACCTCACGGACCTCCGTGAGAGCAGGGCCCTCGAACCCCGCGGGCACGACGACGACCACCTGCGCGCGCGGCGCAGCGAACACCCCCCGAAGGGCATGACGCAGGATCGTGTGTTCGTCGAGGCCGACGAAGGCCTTGGGAGCACCGCCGTTCAAGCGAGTGCCGGAGCCGGCGGCGACGACGATGACGGCCAGACGCGGTACGGGTGAGGGAATCACCCGACCACGCTAGCGCGCACGCGCGGGAGAACCGCGCCGACGATCAGGAGGCGAGGACCTCGTCGAGCACGACGCTCGCACGGTCTTCGTCGGTCTTCTCCGCCAGAGCGAGCTCGGAGACGAGGATCTGCCGGGCCTTGGCCAGCATGCGCTTCTCGCCCGCGGACAGACCGCGGTCCTGGTCACGGCGCCACAGGTCGCGCACGACCTCGCTCACCTTGATGACGTCGCCCGAAGCCAACTTCTCGAGGTTCGCCTTGTAGCGGCGCGACCAGTTGGTCGGCTCCTCTGTGAAGGGCGCACGCAGCACCTCGAAGACGCGGTCGAGACCCTCTTTGCCGATCACGTCACGAACGCCCACGAGGTCGACGTTGTCGGCGGGGACCTCGATGACCAGGTCGCCCTGCGTGACGTTGAGCTTCAGGTACTTCTTCGTCTCGCCCTTGATGACGCGTTCTTTGACCTCGATGATCGTGGCCGCGCCATGGTGCGGGTAAACGACGGTCTCGCCAACCTCAAAAAGCATGGAGTTATGTCCTTTCGGCAACATCCAGGATACCACAGGCCCTGATGCGCTAAGGTTCCGCCCCACCCGCACCCCTCCGGTCCCCGTGCGCGCGAGGCGGCGCCCGCGGGCTGCTCGTCCTCCCCGACCCCGTAGGATGATCTGGATGCCGTCTGTCGTTCCGGGAGGATCCGTGAAAACGCGCCTGTTCGCGTCCTTGGCCGTTGGTGCCGCCGTCGTTCTCGGAACGACGGGATGCAACCTCATCGCGCCCCAGGCGACGACCATCGAGTACTCCGCCTCCGACGGAGTCAATGTTCCCGAGTCGGGACCCCTGCAGGTGCGCAACGCCCTGATCGTGGCCGACGACGAGGGCACCGCCGGCAACCTGGTCGCGGCGATCGTCAACGACACCGCCGAGGCGCAGACCCTGCGCCTGGAGGTCGGCGAGGGCAGCGACGTCATCCGTGCCTCGGTGAACGTTCCGGCCGGCCGCACGCTGAGCCTGGGCGACCTGGCCAACGACGTCGAGCCGCTCCCCCTCGAGGGCTTCGAGGGCGCACCCGGCTCGACCGTCCCCGTCTTCTTCCAGTCCGGCGACGGCGAAGGCGCTCTCATTCAGGTGCCCGTCCTCGACGGCGCCCTCGAGTACCTGAGCCCGCTCGCCCCCACGCCCACGCCGACGAGTGCTCTCGTTCCGGCGACGACGCCCTCGGCCACGCCCACGCCCACGCCGACGCCGTCCTCCTGACTGCGCACGAAGGCGCCGACGGTTCTCCCGTCGGCGCCTTCGTCGTTCTCGGGCTCAGGCCTCGAAACGGTAGCCGAGCCCGCGCACGGTGACGAGCATCGACGGCTCGCTCGGGCTCTGCTCGATGCGCGACCGGATGCGCTTGATGTGCACGTCGAGGGTCTTGGTGTCACCGAAGTAGTCGGTTCCCCACACCCGGTCGATGAGCTGACCGCGGGTGAGAACGCGGCCGGCGTTGCGCATGAGCACCTCGAGCAGCTCGAACTCCTTCAGCGGCATGTTGATCTCGGCACCGTCGACCGAGACGGTGTGACGGTCGATGTCGAGCGTCACACGCCCACCGGTCAGCACGCGCTCATCGAGGTCGGACTCCTCGGGGCTGCGGCGACGCAGCACTGCGCGCATGCGCGCCAGCAGCTCGCGAGTCGAGTAGGGCTTGGTGACATAGTCGTCTGCGCCGAGCTCGAGCCCCACCACGATGTCGACCTCGGAGTCTTTCGCGGTGAGCATGATGATCGGCACCTGCGACGTCAGCCGCAGCTGACGGCACACCTCGGTCCCGGGCATGCCCGGCAGCATGAGGTCGAGCAGCAGGATGTCGGCTCCGCGCTCGCGGAACGCTGCCAGGGCGAGCGCACCGTCCTCGGCGATCTCGACCTCGTAGCCCTCTCGTCGCAGCAGATAGGCGAGCGGGTCGGCGAGGTCGGGCTCGTCCTCGACGATAAGAACACGGGTCATGCGGTGTCTCCCTTCACGGGTGTGGAGCGTGCGGCGGAGCCGGTCTTGCGGCTCTTGCGCCGGGCTTTGGGACGGACGAGGTCGAGGTCGGGCGCCTCGGACCGCGGAAGGCGGATGGTGAACGTGGAGCCGCGTTCGGGCCGCGACCACAGCCGCACCTCACCGCCGTGCCGTTGGACCGCGTGCTTCACGATCGACAGGCCGAGCCCGGTTCCTCCGGTACGGCGCGACCGCGCCTGGTCGGCGCGGTAGAAGCGCTCGAACACCCGATGCTGATCGCTCTCGGGGATGCCGATACCGCGGTCGGTCACTGCGATCTCCACGACGTCATCGTCGAGTTTGACGCCGACACCGACCTTCGACCCCTGCGGCGAGTAGGCGATCGCGTTGGCGATGAGGTTGCCGAGCGCTTCGGTGAGGATCTGCGGCTCACCCCGGACCCACAGACCCTTCGTTCCCCCGCGCACCACGGTGACCTGCGCGGAGTCGGCCTGGACGGTGTTGGACTCCACGGCGGCAGTCACGACCTCGTCGATCGAGACGTCCCTGACCTCGCTGAGTTCGTCCGATGCCTGCAGGCGAGACAGGCTGAGGATGCGATTGGTCAGCGCCGACAGTCGCTGGATCTCGGCTTGGAGCCGGCCCGAGAAGTACCGGACCTGCGCGGGGTCGTCGGCCGCCGACTCGATCGCTTCGGCGAGGAGGCTCACCGCGCCGACGGGCGTCTTCAGCTCGTGGCTGGTGTTAGCGACGAAGTCGCGCCTCATCTCTTCGACGCGCTCGCGCTCGGTGATGTCGCGCAGCACGAGCAGAACGATGCGAGGAGTCACCGGTGCCGCCCGTACCGCGACGAGGCGGGGCTCGGCCGGCGCTGCTCCGCGGCGCAGACGCAGGTTCTCGCTCACCGCGGCGCCGTTGTCGCGCGCCGCGCGAGCCACACGCCGCAGGTCCTCGTCGGCGATGACGTTGCCGGCGGTCAGACCGAACACCTCGGCCGCGGGCGACAGAGCCAGGACCGTGGCCGACGTGTCGCACACCACGGCGGGATCGTCCAGAGCGCCGAGCATGGACTCCACACCCTCGGGGAGATCGGACGATCCCTGGGCGAGAGCACGGTCGCGCGCACGCTGCGCGGTGACGACCAGACCCACGACGGAGCTCCCGACGATGACTCCCACGAGGAGCGCGAGCAGCGAGAGCTGCGTGTGATCCATGGGTCCAGCGTAGAGCCGCCCCGCACGCGTCACCTGCCGTTCAGACAGGGCCGGGCGACGCGAGCGGATACTATTCACTGTCACAGCACCACTCGTTAACCTTCGCTGGGAAGAATCCCGGAGGGTCGCGGGACGCATGTGTGCCGTGCCGCCGACGAGGAAGGTATCGCGATGCGCGAAGTGTTCCACCAGTCCCTCGAGGACGTCCAAGGTCGACTGGTCGAGATCGCCGATCTGGTGGCGGTCGCGATCGATCGCGCCACGCGCGCCTTCGGAACGAGCGACGTCGCCCTCGCCGAGGAGGTCATCGAGGCCGACGCGATCATCGACGAGAAGGCGGTCGCGCTCGACGAGCTCGCGATCGAGATCCTCGCCCGCCAGCAGCCGGTCGCCCGCGACCTGCGCATCGTGGTCACGGCGCTGCGCGTGAGCGCGTCGCTCGAGCGCATGGGCGACATGGCCGAGCACATCGCTCAGCTCGCGCGGTCGCGCTTCCCCGAGCGCGCGATCCCCAAGGGCCTGAAGGGCACCTTCACGCGCATGGGCGAGCTCGACGTCCAGGTCGCCCGTCGTCTGGCGGAGCTGCTGCGCACGCAGGATCTGCGCATCGCCGAAGAGATCCGCGACGCCGACGACGACATCGACGAGCTGCACGTCAGCGTCTTCGAGAAGGTGCTCGGCGACTCGTGGAAGGGCGAGGCCACGGCCACCGTCGATGCCACGCTCGCCAGCCGCTACCACGAGCGCTTCGCCGACCACGCGGTCTCGGTCGCCAAGAAGGTCGTCTACCTTGCGACCGGTGACTGGGCGGGCGCGGATGACGACGTCACCCCGGCCCCGGTGATCTGACACAGAACGTCGAAGGGGGTGGATGCCGATGGCATCCACCCCCTTCTCGTTGCGATCGGCGTTACTTCTTGCCCTGCGCCGCGACGGCGGCGGCGCCGGCCGCCGCGGCCTCGGGGTCGAGGTACTCGCCGGGTCCGAGCGGCTTCATGTCGTCGTCGAGCTGGTAGACCAGCGGAATCCCGGTGGGGATGTTCAGCTCGGCGATGTCGGCGTCGCTGATGCCCTCGAGGTGCTTGACGAGACCGCGCAGCGAGTTTCCGTGCGCGGTGACGAGCACCGTCTTCCCGGCCTGCAGGTCGGGAACGATGTCGTTGTGCCAGTACGGCAGCATGCGATCGATGACGATCTTGAGCGACTCGGTGTCGGGCACCTCGCCGTCGATGCCGACGTAGCGGGGGTCGCCGGACTGGCTGTACTCGTCGTCCGCGGGCAGCGGCGGCGGCGGCACGTCGAACGAGCGGCGCCACAGCATGAACTGCTCGTTGCCGAACTCCTCGAGCGTCTGCGCCTTGTCCTTGCCCTGCAGCGCCCCGTAGTGCCGCTCGTTGAGACGCCACGAGCGCTTCACGGGGATCCACAGGCGGTCCGCGGCGTCGAGGGCGATGTTGGCCGTCTGGATGGCACGGCTGAGCACGGAGGTGTGCAGCACGTCGGGCAGGACGCCCGATTCCTTCAGGAGTTCGCCGCCGCGCTGGGCCTCGGCCTTCCCCTGGTCGGTGAGCCGGACGTCGACCCAGCCGGTGAACTGGTTGGTCTTGTTCCACTCGCTCTGCCCGTGGCGGAGGAGGATCAGCGTGTGAGGCATGCCTCCATGCTAGCGACGCCGCACGGGCCGTTCCGAGCCGGCGACTGGCATCATGTCGGACGTGACCCCCTCCCCCATCGGCCGCCCCACGCGCGGCACCACGGGGGTCAATCGTCTGCGGCGGGTGGATCGCTGGATCGCACGGCATCCGGTGTTGCGGCGGACCGACGACCCCCTCGTGGTCGACCTGGGTTTCGGTGCCAGCGCGGTGACCCCTCTCGAACTGCACGCACGGGTGACCCGCGTACGCCCGGATGCCACCGTCCTGGGCCTCGAGATCGATCCGGAACGGGTCTCCCGCGCCCGGGCGCAGGCCGAGGGCGTGCCCGGACTCGACTTCGCGCTCGGGGGGTTCGAGATCCCCATCGCGGGCGGCCGGAGGCCCGCGATCATCCGGGCGATGAACGTGCTCCGGCAGTACGACGAGGCCGACGTCGCCGACGCGTGGGCCCGGATGTGCGGACGCTTGGCGCCCGACGGCATCCTGGTCGAGGGGACGTGCGACGAGATCGGGCGGGTCGTGACGTGGATCGAGGTGGGTGCGGATGCCGAGCCGCGCACCCTCAGCGTCTCTCTCCGTCTCGCGGGCTTGGAGGATCCTGCCATTCTCGCCGAGCGTCTGCCGAAGGCGCTGATCCATCGCAACGTGCCGGGCGAACGCGTGCACGACTACGTCGGCGCGCTGCAGCGGGAGTGGAACCGTGCCGCGGTCGTCGCGCCGTTCGGCCCCGTGCACCGGTGGCGCACGACCGTCGAGGCCCTCGCGACGGCAGGGTGGCCGGTGCGGGGGCGCTCCCGCTGGCGGCTCGGCGAGGTGAGCGTCGACTGGAGCGCGGTGGCTCCGCGCTGAGGGTCAGATCCGCGGGAGCAGCGCCTGGGCCTCGGCGGATGGCATCCCGGTCGCCACGAGCAGGTCGACCGTGAGCGGGCGCATGGCCGCGACGAGGTTGATCTCGCCGATGTTGCCGTCGGGGAGGATCGCCGCCGGATCCAGACGCCGAGCGAGGGCCGCGAGGGCGGCGCGGGCGGCGGGCTCCATCGAGACGTCGTCGAGCGCGTCGCGCACGAGTCCGGCGCCGCGCTCGATCTCGCCGAGCAGATCCGCGGGCACCGCTCGTGCCTGTCCGTCGGCGCACAGGTACGCCGCACGCCGAGCGACGACGCGCAGATTGCGCGTCGCCAGGTCCATCGCCGCACGCACCCTCGCATGGCGCTCGAGCTCGGTCCGCTGCCGCCGAAGGAACGGAGAGATCCGCGCGACCTCCTGTCCGGACTCCAGCGATCCGCTCCACGCGTCGACGTAGGTCTGCAGGGCGCGCGCGCGTTCGAGGCCGCGTTCGGCCCGGGCACGGTCGCCGCGCCGCAGGGCCCGCACGATGGTCGCCGTGGCGACGTCGAAGGCGTCGAAGAGCTCGTCGGCGTCACGGAGCTCGGTCCGGCGCAGCGTGCGCGGAATGAGCGCGGTGACCAGCAGCGCCGCCGCTCCCCCGACTGCGCCGTCGATGACGCGGACGAACGGGGCACCCGTGACGAGCACGAGCGCGATGAGCGCCTGGACGACCGCGGCGAGCGCGAACCCCGGCTGTGGCGAAAGAAAACGCGACACCACCAGCGTGACCAGCATCGCCAGGCCGATCTGCCACCAGCCGGCACCCGCGAGAAGGAGCACGAGCTCGGCCAGCAGGATGCCGACGAGCATCCCCGCGACGGTCTCGGCCACACGCCACGGTCGCGCGTCGCGCACGAGCCCGAGGCTCGAGACGGTGACGGTCGCCGCGAGCAGCGGTACGGTGTGGCCCAGCACGAAATGCGCGAAGGCGTACGCGGCGGTGGCGGCCACGACGATCTGCACGATCGCCGGAAGCGACTCCCGCACCCGACCGAGCCGGCGTCGCAGCGTCGCACGCAGACGCGATCGAGGAACGACGACGCCGGTCGTCGTGGAAGACTCCTCGCCGGTCATTCCGCGGCGCGGCGACGACCGAGGCGCGGCAAGCGCGGCACGCCCGCGGTGGCGCCGGCGTCCGCCGGCACGACCGTCTCGACGGACGCGGCGATCGGGCCGTCGGTCGTGTCCACGACGTACGGCACATCGGCGGGCGCCGTGCGCTTGACCAGGGCCAGCGCGATGGGACCCTCTTCATAATGCACTGCGACCGACGTCACGGCGCCGACGGGGTCGTCACCCACGCGGACGACGTCGCCGCGCGCGGGCAGCACGCTGTCGCTTCCGTCGAGCTGCAGGGCCACGACTCGACGGGGCGGGTGTCCGAGGTTGTGCACCTTGGCGACCGTCTCCTGCCCGCGGTAACAGCCTTTGGAGAGGTGCACGGCCGTGCGCAACCAGTCCATCTCGTGGGGAAGCAAGCGTTCATCCGCGTCGACCGCGAGGCGTGGACGCCAAGCGGCGACGCGCAGAGCCTCTACGGCGTCGCGACCGGCCAGAGACATCTCGCCGGCAGCGGCGGCGGCCACGACGCGGTCGAACTCGGCGGCATCCACGACCGCTTCGGCCCAGTCGCGCTCGACGCCCGGGTGGTCGTCGACACGGGCGTACGCCCACCCACCGGGCGAGACGTCCGGCCACGGATCGACCCACACGACGGGGACGCCCGCCAGTGAGATCGCCGCCAGCGCGCCGACGGCGGCACGCGTCCCGCCGACGACGGAGAGCTCGTCGGACCGGTCGCGCACCTCCACCCGGAGACGGAAGCGCATGCGGCCGAGCCACGTCGCGAGCGGCTCGGCGTCGGCGGCATCCACGAGGAGCCAGGTCGTGTCACCGTCGTCGACCACGGCGGCGGCGTGCTCGACCCGACCGTGCGGGTCGAGGATCAGCGTCTCGGTCGACACCCCGGCCGGGAGGTGCGTGAGCGCCTGCGACGACAGCGAGTCGAGCCAGCTCAGCCGGTCGGGTCCGGTGACCGAGATCACTCGCCGATCGCCCAGGGGGGCGAGGGCGGTACCGGATGCCAGCTTCCGCTGCTCGGCGAGGGGCGCACCGACGTGACGGAGACCCGCCTCGTCGACGACGGCCCCGGGGACTTCGGAGAGAGAGGGCATCACTCCACCCGGGCCAGACGCGCGGAGGCGTGCGACGACAGTTCGCGGCCGAACGCCGCGATGTCCCACGCCCACAGAAGGTGGTCGTCGACGAGTCCGTACAGCCGGGTCGCGGACCCATAGGGCTTGGCCCCCGCGGTGCGGACGACCGCGTCGGTGGCCAGGTCGATGCGGGGACCGCGCACCTGGCCGAGGTACAGCTCGAGGATGCCGTCGGCGTGGGCGAGGCTCACCTCGAGCGGGAAACCGCCCTCGTCGGTGCGCAACGCTCCGACGTCGTCGGCGGTGCGGCGGGGGGCCTCGGCGGTGGCGGGCAGCAAGGCGGGGCCCGGATCCGCGTCGGTGGCGGGACGCGCGACGCGCCAGTACCCCGTCTCGGATACGAGGGGACGGCGGTCCTCGCCGTCGAGGAGCCACGCGTGCGCGGTGTAGTTCAGGAAGTCGCCGCCGTCATGACTGAAGCTCACGCGGTGCGCGAACTCGCCCGAGAACGTGCGGCCGTCGGCCTCGTAGTCGATGACGCCGGTGCCCTCCCACACGCCGATCAGCCACGAGAGCGGGACGAGGTCGGCGGGGAGGTCGGTCGGAATCTCGATCACGACGGCGCTCGTCAGCGCTGGCCGCGGTAGAGGTTCCAGATGACCGTTCCGGAGACGAAGGCGATCGCGAGCGAGGCGAGGCCGAGAAGTCCCACGAAGAAGAGTTCGAGCGCGAGGAGGTCCATGGCCCAATCCTACCGGGGAACGATGGATGCCAGCCCGAACCCCGCGGTGATGAGGCCGAGCACCACGAGGGCACCCAGGACGCTGACGGCGACCCTCTGGATGAACGCCTGCGACCGTCCGCCCCACAGCTGCACGGCGAACGCCGCGATGACGCACCCGCCGAGCGCGACGGTGATCCACTGCGCCCGCCACTCCGTCGGGACGAACAGCCCGATGGCTACGCCCGCGACGACGGCCAGGACCCACACGGCGACGATGCCGCCGAAGGTGCGGCGCGGCGCGAGATCAGGGGTGGACATGCCCCCATCATTCCGCACGCCGGCCGTTTCTCGCGCGCCTCGGACGTCACATGCGTCGCCGGACGGCAGCGTGACGGCGGCACCGCGCGGCTGACCCTAAGATGGGCGGGTGTGCGGCAGGCCCGCACGGGGAGGTCCGTTTGGCTCAGCTTCTCGTTCTCAGCTCCGCCCCCGGCGGCAGCGCTGTGCTGCCTGCGCTCGAACTGCTGAGCCACCGGGTCCGGCAGATCCCCGCCGAGCCGGCGCAGCTGGTCAATGCGCCGAGCGCCGACGTCGTCTTCGTCGACGCGCGCGTCGACCTCGTCGGCGCGAAGTCGCTGTGCAAGATCCTCACCACGACGGGGATGGAAGCTCCCCTCGTGCTGGTGGTCACCGAGGGCGGTCTGACCGCCGTGTCCACCGACTGGGGCGTCGACGACGTCGTGCTCGTGGGGGCCGGGCCCGCCGAGATCGACGCGCGCATCCGCCTCGCAATGGGACGCCGCAGCGCCGAGCAGGTGTCGTCCCGCATCTCGACGTCGGGGATCACCATCGACGAGTCCTCCTACTCGGCGAAGGTCCACGGCAAGCCGCTCGACCTGACGTACAAGGAGTTCCAGCTCCTGCACTTCTTCGCCACGCACCCCTCCCGCGTCTTCACGCGCGAGCAGCTGCTGAGCGAGGTGTGGGGCTACGACTACTTCGGCGGCACCCGCACCGTCGATGTGCACGTCCGGCGCCTGCGCGCCAAGCTCGGCGACCTCGAGCAGCTCATCGGCACGGTGCGCAACGTGGGGTATCGCTTCAACGTCTACGAAGACGATCAGCCGCCCGTTCCGGCCCCAACGCCCTGACCCCTCGGCGCACACGTTCACGCGCACGTCATCGTCCCCTGCAATGATGTGGGAATGATCGAACACGACGTGCTGGACGCGGGCCTCGGTGACGCGGACGACGACGACTTCGACGAGGCGGTGGAGGCCGAGGACGCCCAGCTCCCCGACCACCGGTACCTCGACCGCGAGGTCAGCTGGCTGGCGTTCAATCAGCGCGTGCTCGAGCTGGCCGAGGACCCCACCGTCCCGGTGCTCGAGCGGGCCAACTTCCTCGCCATTTTCGCCAGTAACCTCGACGAGTTCTTCATGGTGCGGGTCGCGGGCCTGAAGCGCCGCATCGTCACGGGTCTCGCCGTCCCCACGAACGTCGGTCGCGCTCCCCAGGACGTCCTGGCCGACATCTCCGCCGAGGCCCACCGCCTTCAGCTGCGTCACGCCGCCGTCTGGACCGACCAGGTGCGCCCCGCCCTCGCCGAGGCGGGCATCGAGGTGGTGTCGTGGGATTCCCTCGACGAGCATTCCTCCGCGCGGCTCACCGAGTACTTCCAGCGCAACGTCTTCCCGGTGCTCATGCCGCTGGCCGTCGACCCCGCGCACCCCTTCCCCTACATCTCCGGCCTGTCGCTGAACCTGGCCATCCGGATCCGCAACGCCCGCACGGGGCGTCAGGAGTTCGCTCGCCTCAAGGTCCCCCCGATGCTCCCCCGGTTCGTCGAGGTGCCCGGCGACGGCCCCGGGGTGCGGTATCTCCCCCTGGAGGAGCTCATCTCCAACCATCTCGGCGATCTCTTCCCCGGGATGGAGGTCCTCGATCACCACGCCTTCCGGCTCACCCGGAACGAAGACGTCACGATCGAGGAGGACGAGACCGAGAACCTCATCCAGGCGCTCGAGGCCGAGCTGCTGCGCCGCCGGTTCGGCCCGCCGATCCGTCTCGAGATCACCGACGACATGGATGACGTCACGCGCGAGCTGCTGCTCGGCGAACTCGACATCACCGAGCAGGAGGTCTACCGCCTCCCCGGTGCGCTGGACCTCCGCGGGCTCTTCGACCTGTCGCGCATCGACCGTCCCGACCTGCACTACCCGCCGCACGTTCCGAAGACGGCGCTGGCGTTCCAGCCGGGCGAGCAGAACGGCCGCGCCGACGTCTTCGGCGCGATCCGCAAGGCGGATGTGCTCGTGCATCATCCCTACGAGTCGTTCGCGACCAGCGTTCAGGCGTTCCTGGAGCAGGCGGCGAAGGACCCGAACGTCCTCGCCATCAAGCAGACCCTGTACCGCACGTCCGGCGACAGCCCGATCGTCCAGGCGCTCATCGACGCGGCCGAGGCCGGCAAGCAGGTGCTCGCGCTCGTCGAGGTGAAGGCGCGCTTCGACGAGGCGAACAACATCGTGTGGGCGCGCAAGCTCGAGAAGGCGGGCGTCCACGTCGTCTACGGCCTCGTCGGCCTCAAGACGCACTGCAAGCTCGCCCTCGTCATCCGTGAGGAGGAGGGCCGACTGCGCCACTACAGCCACGTCGGCACCGGCAATTACAACCCGAAGACGAGCCGCATCTACGAAGACTTCGGCCTGTTCACCGTCGACGACCAGGTCGGGCGCGATCTCACCCGTCTGTTCAACGAGCTCAGCGGCTACGCCATCGAGAAGAAGTTCAAGCGGCTCCTCGTCGCCCCGCTGCACCTGCGCAAGGGCCTCGTGCGCCACATCGAACGCGAGCGCGCGAACGCGCTCGAGGGCAAGCCGTCCGGGGTGCGCATCAAGGTCAACTCGATGGTCGACGAACAGATCATCGACGCCCTCTACCGGGCGAGCCAGGCGGGCGTGCCCGTCGAGGTCTGGGTGCGCGGCATCTGTTCGATCAAGCCGGGCGTCCCGGGCATGAGCGAGAACATCCGGGTGCGGTCGATCCTCGGCCGCTACCTCGAGCACTCCCGCATCTTCACCTTCGTCAACGACGGCGACCCGCAGGTGTTCATCGGCAGCGCCGACATGATGCACCGCAACCTCGACCGTCGCGTCGAGGCGCTCGTGCGCGTCGTGGATGCCAAGCAGATCCAGGAACTGTCCGACCTGTTCGACCTGGCGATGGACGACGGCACGAGTTCGTGGCACCTCGGCCCCGACGGCGAATGGACGCGGCACAGCACGTCCGCCGACGGCACACCGTTGATCGATCTGCAGGAGCACACCATGTCGCGCGTCCAGCGCAAGCGGCGCTCGCGGGCGGTCCGGTGACCGAAACCGCCGTCTACGCCGCCGGCGGAGTGGTGTGGCGCCTGGTCGAGGGCAAGTACCGCGTCCTGCTCATCCATCGCACCAAGTACCGCGACGTCACGCTTCCCAAGGGCAAGGTCGACCCCGGCGAGACCCTGGCCGAGACCGCTGTGCGTGAGATCCGTGAGGAGACCGGCATCCGGGTCGCCCTCGGGGTCCCTGTCGGAGTGTCCCGGTACCGGATGCCGAGCTCCCGGACGAAGATCGTGCACTACTGGGCGGCCGAGGCCACCGACGCCGCCGTGCGCACGTCCACGTTCGTGCCGAACAAGGAGATCGCGGCGATCGAGTGGGTGGGCCTGAAGAAGGCTCGGAAGCACCTCAGCTACCCCGTCGACATCGAGATCCTCGACGAGTTCGTCCGTCTCGTCGACGAGCAGGCCCTCCCCACCTTCCCGATCGTGGCGCTCCGCCACGCGA
This sequence comes from Microbacterium sp. ACRRU, assembly GCF_022346945.1. Classification (GTDB taxonomy): domain Bacteria; phylum Actinomycetota; class Actinomycetes; order Actinomycetales; family Microbacteriaceae; genus Microbacterium; species Microbacterium mcarthurae. The sequence goes on from NZ_JAKRNI010000003.1 coordinate 103,693, forward strand.
AGGCGCGCTCCCGCGACGAGTGGGACGGGTCGGACACGGCGCGCCCGCTGAGCACGAGGGGCCGCCGTCAGGCGAACGCGATCGTCGGTCCGCTCCTGGCGTTCGGAATCCGGCGGATCGTGTCCAGCCCGGCGGAACGCTGCGTGCGAACGGTGACACCACTGTCCGCGACCCTCGCGCAGCGTGTGCAGCTGAGCGAGGCGATCAGTCAGGACGCGTGGGAAGAGGGACGCAGCGACGCGCGCACGGTCGTGGGGGAACGCGTCCGCGCCCGCAGACCGGTGGTGCTCGTCAGCCACGGTCCCGTGCTCCCGGACATCATGCACGAGCTGGCGCTGGCCACGGGCACGATGCGCGGATCGTACCTCGGCAGCTCATCGGCGCTGGATCCGGCCGGGTTCTCGGTGGCCCACATCCCGGTCTCCCACCCGGGATCGGGCATCGTCGCGATCGAGACGCACGAGCCGCAGGTGTGACGCTTCCGGCCGAGATCCGCGTGGCGTGGCGCCGCATCCCCGGGGGCGTCGAGCGCCGCACCGTCTCCCGCGCCCTCCTAGCCGAGCTGCTCCCGGGGGCGTCGTTCGCCGCGCGGTGCGTCCGCTGCGGGGGCGAGCATGGCCGGCTCCGGGTGTCGGGGGCGGATGCCGCGGTGTCGGTGTCCTACGCCGAAGGGTGGGCGTTCGCGGTGACGGTATCCGGGGCGATGAGCGTGGGCCTGGATGCCGTGCCGGTTGCGGTGACGGGGCTCGAACGAGTGCTCCCCGGCGCCGATGCAGGGGTATGGGCCCGTGTCGAGGCGGTGCTCAAGGCCGACGGGCGGGGACTGGCCGTCGATCCTGCACGCGTCCGATTCGCCGCGGCCTCGCCCGGTGCGGACTGGAACGCCCGCATCGACGACGGTCCCGCGCTGACGGGGTGGGATGTCACGGGACCGCCCGGGGTCGTCGTCGCCGTGACACTGCCCCCGCGGGGCTGACGCGCTTCGGCGATGCGCGCTCGGACTCTCAGCCCCGCGGCGGCAGCTCGGCGCGGTCGATCCAACGCGACAGCAGGGCCACGGCATCAGGTCCGCCCGCCGCGCGCACGGCGGCACGGAAGTCGTCGGTCGCGACGAGCGAGTGCCGGTGCGTCGCGGTCCATCCGCGCAGCAGATCGAAGAAGGCCTCGTCCCCGATGAGCCGCCGCACGGCGTGCAGAGCGAGCGCGCCGCGCTTGTAGACGCGGTCGTCGAACATGTCGTCCGGTCCCGGGTCGACCAGCAGCAGGTCGTGCGGCTGCGCGGCCACGCGCGCCTCGTGGGTGCGGGCCCAGTCGTCCGCGGTGCGACCTCCGGATGCCTCGGACCACAGCCATTCCGCGTAGCAGGCGAAGCCTTCGTTGAGCCAGATGTCGCTCCAGCGCGCAATCCCGACGCTGTTGCCGAACCACTGGTGGGCCAGCTCGTGCGCGATCAACCGCTGCGCGGCGGGAACGAGGTGGTTCATGCCGAAGACGGCCAGGCCCTGTGCTTCCAGCGGGATCTCGAGCTCGTCGGCCGTGACGACGAGCGTGCACGCCTCCTGCGGGTATGGACCGAACAGCTCGCCGAAGACGCGCAGCATCTCGGGCACGGTCGCGAACGCCCGATCGGCCGCCGCGGACAGCGCGGGCGGAGCCGTGACGGTCACGGCGGGCACGTCATCGGCCCCGGTCCCCGCAAGCGGCACGGTCCGATAGCGACCCACGTGGACGGCGGCGAGATAGGTGGCGGTCGGGACGTTCGAGGTGAAGGTCGTCGTGACCCGGCCGCCCCGCCGCGCGGAGCGACCGGCGACGCCCGTGGCGGCGACCGTGTACCCTTCGTCGACGGTCACGCGCAGGGTCATGCGCGCACGATCGTCCGGACGGTCGTTGCACGGGAACCACGTCGGAGCGCCGATGGGCTGGCCGGCGACGAGCGCTCCGTCGGTCAGTTCCTCCCACCCGACGGCTCCCCACCGCGACCGCCGCGGGGCGGGGGCGCCCGCGTAGGCCACCTCGACCTCGAAGGCCTGGCCGGGAACGAGGGATGCCGGGGGCGTCACCCGCAGCTTCCCCGCCGCGGCCGTGAATCGCGCGGGCGCCGCGTCGACTCTCACCCGCGATGCCCGAAGCCCAACGAGGTCGAGGACGACGGTCGCCAGCGCATCGGTGGCGACGGCGGCGATGACGGCGCTTCCCTCGAGACGGTTCGTGCGGACGCGGTATCCCAGCGTCACGTCGTACGACGTGACGCGATACCCGGCGTCGCCGCTCTGGGGAGCGTACGGATCGACCCCGCTCACGTGGTCGACTGGTAGGCGCGCACCTTCACCGCGCGCCACGGTCCGATGGGGTTGCCGCTCCACCGCGAGCCCACCGGGACGGACTCACCCCGCATGACCAGCGAGGCGGGGCCGACGGTGGCGTGCGCCCCGACGGTCGAGGCGGGCAGCACCACGCTGTGCGGCCCGAGGGTCGCACCGGGCTCGAGCTCGACGGTGTCCATGCTCATGATTCGATCATGGAAAAGATGGGTCTGCACGACGCACCCGCGGTTGACGGTCGAGGCGTCGCCGAGCGTCACCAGGTCGGGCTCCGGCAACCAGTAGCTCTCGCACCACACGCCCCGCCCGATGCGGGCGCCGAGACTGCGCAGCCAGACCGCGAGCGCGGGGGTGCCCGCGGCGGCCCGAGCGAACCAGGGAGCGGCGACCATCTCGGTGAACGTGTCCGAGACCTCGGTGCGCCAGACGAAGCTGGACCACAGCGGCTGCTCGCCCGCACGGATGACCCCGACGATGAGCCACTTCGCCGCCGTCGAGACACCGGCCGCCACCGCCCCCGCGGCCAGCAGCACGATTCCCGAGAGCAGGAGCGTCCCCACCGGCCCCGTCGCCTCCCACAGCGCGGCGAGCGCGAACAGCACGGCGAGCCCGATGCCGCAGGTCACGAGGACGGGCACGAAGCGCCCGAGCTCCCACAGGGCGCGCGCGACCCGCAGGGCGCGCGTCGGACGGTACGTGCGTGATTCGTCCCCCTCCGCCGACAACCGTCGCAACCGCACCGCGGGTGAGCCCAGCCACGAGGATCCGGGCTTCGCCTTCCGCGGCGCCGACGACAGCACCGCGACCAGTCCGTCGCGCGGGACCCGGTGTCCGGGGGCCGCCATGCCCGAGTTGCCGAGGAACGCGCGCTTTCCGATGCGCACCGACCCGACGCGCAGCCATCCGGCGCGCAATTCGTACGACGCCACCATCGTGTCGTCCGCGAGGAACGCGCCGTCCTCGATCCACGTCATCGTCGGCAGGAGGAGAACCGTGGATGCTTCGACGTCGCGGCCCACCCGTGCGCCGAGCAGACGCAGCCAGACGGGGGTGAACAGGCTCGAGTACAGGGGGAACAGGATCGTCCGCGCCGCGTCCAACAGGCGCTCGATCGTCCACGCCTGCCATGCGACACGGCTGCGCACGGGGAAGGTCCCCTCCACGAGGCCGATCGAGAGGATCCGGACCAGGAGTACGACGGATGCCGCGAACACCACGCCCGTGACGGCGACACCGGGGACGAGCCAGGCGAACGCCGCCACAGCGGCGGCGGCGAGAGAGTCCGCCCCGCGGAGACCGTGGGCCACCACGAGACCCCCGACGGCGAAGGCGGTGAGCGGGAGCAGGGCCAGGACGACCGCCGAAGCGGCGTAGGCCCACAGCCAGCGCGTCGGGGCGGGGGGACGCTGCGCCGGCCATCCCCTGGTGGTTCCGCCGACGCGGACGGCGGGCGAACCCGCCCACGACTGATCGGCCTTGACGCGGCCGAACACCGCCGAGCCGGGGGCGATCTCGGCGCGCCGGCCGATTCGGGTGCCCGGGGCGAGGGTGGAGCGTGCCCCGACGGTGGCATCCGCCCCGATACGCACCTCTCCGATGCGCACGAGATCGCCGTCGATCCAGTAGCCGGTGAGATCGACCTCCGGTTCGATGGAAGCCCCGTCGCCGATCTCGAGCATCCCGGTGACCGGCGGAATCGCGTGGAGGTCGACGTTGCGGCCGATCCGCGCTCCGAGCGCACGAGCGTAGTAGGACACCCACGGCGCGCCCGCGAGACCCACCGCGTCCACCTGGGCGGCGATCTGCTCGGACAGCCACAGCCGCACGTGCACCCATCCGCCCCGGGGGTAGTCGCCGGGGCGCAGCCCGGCCAGGAGCACCCGCGCCGCCGCGACGGCGATCGCCATGCGTCCGAACGGGGTCGCGAACACGAGGAGGCCGACGAGGAGGAGCGGCCACGGTACGTCCGGGAGCACCTCGAAACCGGCGGTGGTCTGCAGGATCGCCGAGGCGGTGAGGAGGTACAGCAGCCACCGCACGCCCGAGAGGATGAACAGTGGAGCCCCCAGGAGCGTCTGCACCCACTGCGTCGCCCGTGGTGTCGGCGACGGGCGGTGGAACGTCGCCGATGCGTCGTCGGTCAGCTGTGGCCCCAGCGCCTTGGCCATCGCCCCCAGGCGCGGGACGTCGTAGATATCGGCGACCGAGAACTCCGGCACACGGGCACGGATCCGCGAGACCAACTGCGCCGCCGACAGGGATCCCCCGCCCAGATCGAAGAAGTCCGCCTTGCGTTCGGTCACGGGGAGGCCGAGCACCGCCTGCCACTGCTCGGCGAGCCACGCCTCATCCGGCGAGAAATCGGCGGCGGCGGGGGCGTCGACGCCGGGGAGCGGCCACGGCAGAGCGGCGCGGTCGACCTTGCCCGAGGTGCGGACGGGAAGCTCGTCCACGACGCCCAGCAACGGGATGGTGGCCGCCGGCAGACGCTCCGCGAGCGCCGCACGGGCGGCGGCGCGATCGAGCTCGGCCCCCTCGTCCATCACGAGGTAACCGACGAGAACGGGCACACCCGCACCGGTCGTGCGGACAGCGACCGTGGCGGCATGGACCCGGGGCAGATCCTGCAGAGCCGACTCCACCTCCCCCAGCTCGATCCGGCGACCGCCGACCTTCACCTGATCGTCGGCGCGCCCCTGGAAGACCAGTCCCGCGCTCTCGAAGCGGACGAGGTCGCCGGATCGGTACGCGCGCTCCCACCCGAGCGTCGGCATGGGCGCGTACTTCTCGGCATCCTTCGCCGGGTCGAGGTACCGCGCGAGGCCCACTCCCCCGATGATGAGCTCGCCGACCCCGCCCTCGGCGACCGGGTGCCCCTCGGCGTCGACCACCGCCAGCGCCCAGCCGTCCAAGGGCAGGCCGATGCGGACCGGCAGAGTGCCGTCGAGCGGAGCGGCGCACGCCACCACGGTCGCCTCGGTGGGGCCGTAGGTGTTCCAGACCTCGCGCCCGTCCGCCACGAGCCGCGCGGCAAGTTCGGGAGGGCACGCCTCGCCGCCGAAGATCAGCAGGCGCACGTTCTCGATCGCGTCGGCGGGCCACATCGCCGCGAGGGTGGGGACGGTCGAGACGACCGTGATGCCCTGTCGCAGCAGCCACGGCGCCAGATCCTCGCCGGAGCGCACGAGGGAACGCGGGGCGGGCACGAGGCACGCCCCGTGTCCCCACGCGAGCCACATCTCCTCGCACGACGCGTCGAAGGCCACCGACAGCCCGGCGAGCACGCGATCCCCCGGCCCGAGCGGGTCCTCCTGGAGGAACAGCCGCCCCTCCGCCTCGACGAACGCCGCCGCCGACCGGTGCGTGACGGCGACGCCCTTGGGCACCCCGGTAGAACCCGACGTGAAGATGATCCACGCGTCGTCGTCGACGGCGGGCGGTGGCACGATCGGAACCGCACTGGTATGGGGGTGCGGAGCCGTGCCGTCATAGAGGCGCACCACCTGCGCGTCGCCCGCGACGAACTCACCGTCGCCCGCCACGATGCCTTTCACCCCCGCCTCGCTGAACACCAGACGCGCGCGCTCGTCAGGGTCGTCGGCATCCACGGGGACATAAGCGGCACCCGCCGCCATCACGGCGAGGATCGAGACGTACAGCTCCTTCGAACCCGACGGCATGCGCACGCCCACCCGGTCGCCGCGACCGACCCCGGCGTCGTGCAGGGCGGCGGCCGTGCGCCACACCCTGGCCAACAGCTCGCGGTAGCTGAGGGCGCCGGAACCGTCGTCTATCGCGGAGGCTTCCGGATGCCGGGCGGCGACGTCGGCGAGGAGATCGATGAGCGTGCGCGGCGGCGCGGCGGCGCTCGTGCGATCGAGCATCGCCTGGGGCGAGAACGCGGGGGTCGTCACGGGGGTGAAGCGTATACGGGCCGGGGAAACGCCCCGGAAAGGCCGCCCCGGTTCACCTTCCGTTCACCCGTGCAACGCACTCTGGTAAGGGTCGGCGTTTAGCGTTCCCGGCGAACCCCGCACAGGGTTTCGACCACAGCACCCGATATCCAGAAGGATTCCACATCGTGAAGATCACTCGCTTCGCCCAGCTCGGCGCCGTCTCGGCCGTCGCAGCACTCGCTCTCGCCGGTTGTGCCGCGAACGAGGGCGGATCCGGCAGCACCGACGGTGGCGGCTCGGGCTCCACGCTCTCCGGCGAGGTCGCCAGCGGCGGCTCGTCGGCTCAGGAGGTCGCGGTCCAGGCCTGGACCGCCGGTTTCCAGACCGCCAACCCCGACGTCACCATCACCTACGAGCCCTCGGGTTCGGGTGCGGGACGCGAGTCGTTCCAGGCCGGCGCCTTCCCCTTCGTCGGCTCCGACCGCGCGTTCAACGACGAGGAGATCGCCTCCGGCGAGTTCGCCGCATGCGTCGACGGCTCGGGCATCATCGAGCTGCCGACCTACATCTCGCCGATCGCCGTCATCTTCAACCTCGAGGGTGTCGACTCGCTCAACCTCGACGCCGCGACGGTGGCGGGCCTGTTCGCCGGCACGATCACCAACTGGAACGACCCGGCCATCGCCGCGACCAACCCGGGTGTCACCCTGCCCGACCTCGCCGTGACCCCCGTCCACCGTCAGGACGACTCGGGCACCACCGAGAACTTCACCGACTACCTCTACCAGGCCGCCCCGAGCGTCTGGACGTCGGAGCCTGACGGCGAGTGGCCGCTGAGCTCGGGCGAGGCCGCCAACGGCACCTCCGGTGTCGTCTCGGCTGTCTCCGGCGCCAACGGCACCATCGGCTACGCCGACGCGTCGCGCGCCGCCGAGGAGGGCCTGTCCACGGTCGCGATCAAGGTCGGCGAAGAGTTCGTCGCCTACTCGCCCGAGGCTGCCGCCGCCATCGTCGACGCCTCGCCGTTCGTCGAGGGCCGCACGGAGGGCGACCTCGCGATCGAGCTCGAGCGCGACTCGCAGGAGGCGGGCGTCTACCCGATCGTCCTCATCAGCTACATGATCGCGTGCCAGGAGTACGCCGACGCGTCGAGCGCTCCGATCGTGAAGTCGTTCCTCCAGTACGTCGCGAGCGAAGAGGGCCAGCAGGCGGCCGCCGACGCCGCCGGTAGCGCCCCCATCACCGACACGCTGCGCGAGCGCGTGAACTCGGCGATCGACCTGATCGTCGCGGAGTAATCACCCCTTTGGATGCCCGGCCCGATGCGTCACCGCGTCGGGCCGGGTTTCCGCCCGTTATCGACCCGAAACAGGAAGCCATGACAGCCACCACTGCTCCGGCACCCGAAAAGCCGAAGCAACGCCCCGGAGACCGCGTCTTCTCCGGTACCGCCCTGTTCGCAGGGTCGATGATTCTCGTCACACTCGCCGCGGTGACGATCTTCCTCGTCGTCCAGTCCATTCCGGGCTTCACCGCCACGAGCGAGAACGCCTCGGTCCTGGGCAGCAACTTCTGGGCCTACGTCGGCCCTCTCGCCTTCGGAACGATCTGGGCTTCGATCCTGGCCCTCATCCTCGCCGTGCCGCTGTCGGTCTGCGTCGCCCTCTTCATCTCGCACTACGCGCCGCGCCGGTTGGCTCAGGGCCTCGGCTACATCGTCGACCTCCTGGCGGCCGTCCCCTCGGTCGTCTTCGGCCTGTGGGGCATCCTGGTTCTCGCTCCCGCAATCCAGCCGGTCTACGCGTGGCTCAACACCAACGCCGGCTGGTTCCCGCTCTTCTCCGGCACGGTGTCGGCGACGGGCCGAACGATCCTCACCGCCGCCGTCGTCCTCGCCGTCATGATCACGCCCATCATCACGGCGATCTGTCGTGAGATCTTCCTGCAGACCCCCGTCCTCCACGAAGAGGCCGCGCTCGCCCTCGGCGCCACGCGCTGGGAGATGATCCGCATGGCCGTCTTCCCCTTCGGTCGCAGCGGAATCGTCTCGGCCTCGATGCTGGGCCTGGGCCGTGCGCTCGGCGAGACCATGGCGGTGGCCCTGGTGCTCTCGGCATCCGGTGTCATCACCTTCCAGCTCTTCACGTCCGAGAACCCGAGCACGATCCCCGCCAACATCGCGCTCACCTTCCCCGAGGCCTACGGCTTCAACGTCAACGTGCTCATCGCCACCGGCCTTGTGCTCTTCATTGTCACTTTCGCTGTGAATGCGCTGGCGCGCTACGTCGTGAGCCGTCGCAAGGAATTCTCGGGGGCCAACTGACATGACCACGACCACCACCGCTCCCCAGACCCCGGCCACGGAGTCGCCGGTCGCGCCCGTCAGCGGCCTCCGTGGCGGCCACCTCCCGTCGTGGGCCCCGTGGGCGATCCTCGTCGCCTCGGCTGCGCTGAGCGCCGCCCTGTTCGGCATCCTGGCTCTCGGCGGCGCCGGCGGCTTCAACATCGCCGGCTGGGCCGTCGTCACCGCGATCCTGTACCTCGTCTTCATCACCCTGACCTCGACGATCGTCGAGGGTCGCCGCAAGGGCGTCGACCGCCTCGTCACCGGCATCGTGGTCACCGCCTTCGCCATCGCGATGGTGCCGCTGGTGTCGGTCGCCGTGACCGTCGTGACCAATGGCGTCAACGGCATCACGGGAGAGTTCTTCAGCTCCTCGATGCGCAACGTCGTCGGTGAGGGCGGCGGCGCTCTCCACGCGATCGTCGGAACGCTGATGATCACGCTGGCGGCCGCGGTCATCTCGATCCCGATCGGCATCTTCACCGCGATCTACCTCATCGAGTACGGCGCGGGGCGTCGTCTCGCGCAGGCCATCACGTTCCTCGTCGACGTCATGACCGGCATCCCCTCGATCGTCGCGGGTCTGTTCGCCTACGCCCTGTTCGCGCTGATCTTCGGTCCCGGCATCCGCATGGGCATCATGGGCGCGATCGCCCTGTCCGTGCTGATGATCCCGGTCGTGGTGCGCTCGACCGAGGAGATGCTGCGCCTGGTGCCGAACGAGCTGCGCGAAGCCTCGTACGCCCTGGGCGTGCCCAAGTGGCTCACCATCAGCAAGGTGGTCCTGCCGACCGCGGTCGCGGGCATCACGACCGGCGTCATGCTGTCGATCTCGCGCGTGATCGGCGAGACCGCCCCGCTGCTGCTCACCGCCGGTGTGGCCACCTCCGTCAACTACGACCTCTTCAGCGGCCGCATGATGACGCTGCCGGTGTTCGCTTACTCCCAGTACATGAACCAGGGCATCCCGGCCACGGCCTTCGTCGATCGGGCCTGGGGCGCCGCCCTGGTGCTCATCGTCATCGTCATGGTGTTGAACCTCGTAGCCCGCGTCGTGGCGAAGATCTTCTCGCCCAAGCTCGGCCGCTGAACCCTTTATCGTCAGACCCCAGTAGAAACACCCGAGGAATCGTGTCCAAGAGCATCGAAGTCAACGATCTGAACGTCTACTACGGCGACTTCCTCGCCGTCGAGGGTGTGTCCCTCGATATCGAGCCCCGCAGCGTCACCGCCTTCATCGGCCCGTCCGGCTGTGGCAAGTCCACCTTCCTGCGCACGCTGAACCGCATGCACGAGGTCATTCCCGGCGCCCGCGTCGAGGGATCCGTGCTGCTCGACGGCGACGACCTGTACGGCGCGGGTGTCGACCCGGTGCTCGTGCGCCGTCAGGTCGGCATGGTCTTCCAGCGCCCGAACCCCTTCCCGACGATGTCGATCCGCGAGAACGTCCTGGCCGGCGTGAAGCTGAACAACCGGCGCATCTCCAAGTCCGACGCCGACGCGCTCGTGGAGAAGTCGCTGAAGGGCGCGAACCTGTGGAACGAGGTCAAGGACCGCCTCGACCGCCCGGGCTCGGGCCTGTCCGGCGGTCAGCAGCAGCGTCTGTGCATCGCCCGCGCCATCGCCGTGTCGCCCGATGTGCTGCTCATGGATGAGCCGTGCTCGGCGCTCGACCCGATCTCGACCTTTGCGATCGAGGAGCTCATCAGCGAGCTGAAGAACGAGTACACGATCGTCATCGTGACCCACAACATGCAGCAGGCCTCTCGCGTGAGCGACAAGACGGCGTTCTTCAACATCGCCGGCACCGGCAAGCCGGGCAAGCTCATCGAGTACAACGACACCGCGACGATCTTCACCACCCCGGCCGTGCAGGCGACCGAGGATTACGTCTCGGGCCGCTTCGGATAAGCCCCGGTTCCACGACGGCCCCGCTTCGGCGGGGCCGTCGTCGTTTCCGGATCACTCGCGCGGGGAGAGCAGGTAGGCGTTCAGCTCGTCGGTGAACACCCGATCGACGGGTCGGACTTCGCCATCGACAGCGGCGATCGGGGCCGCGAGTCGCACGCTCGACAGCAGCCACGCGGCATCCGCCCGCACGAGGTCTTGGACCGGCACCGTCTCGTATGCGGTGCGGAAACCGCGCCGCTCGAGCAGGGCGAAGAGGCTGAGCTGCGTCGTGCCGTGCAGGATCCCGGCGGCCGGGGCGGGGGTGACGAACCGGTCGCCGAAACGGAGCAGGACGGATGCCGTGGGGGCTTCCAGCACGAAGCCGTCGGTCGTGACGAAGACGGCGTCGTCGGCCCCCCGCCGCTTGGCCTCGCGGATCGCAGCCATGTTCACCGCGTACGACAGGGTTTTGGCCCCGAGGAGCAGCCAGGGCGCTCGGCTCGGCGTGTCGAGCGCGTACCCGCGGTCGAGGGTCGCGACGCGCACCCCCTCGGTGCGGGAGCGCGCGTTGTCGGGGGCGTCGCCCAGGGTCACCCACGCGGTCGGCGACGGGCCGTCTTCGACCCCGCGGCTGAGGATGAGTTTGATGACGGACTCCCCCGGTCCCGCCTCGACGGCGACGCGGGCGATCGCCGCGCGCCACTGATCGACGTTCGGGGCCGGCAGGTCGCACAGCCGTGCGGAGTGCGCGAGGCGGTCGAGGTGCGGCCCCACCTCCTGCGCGTGGCCGTCGACCACGCCGAGCGATTCGAAGACGCCGTCTCCGCGCTGGGCGCTCAGCTCGCCGAGGCTCAGCACCGGACCGGCCGGGTCGACGACCGTGAACGTGTCGGAGAAGTCTCCACGCCCGGAACCGGATGCCACGGAGTCGATCACGAGCGCGAAACGCCAAGCCATGGATCGACTCTATGCCCTCCTACCGACACGCCCGGGCCGCGTCAACCACCCCGCCCGAGGGAATGCCTCAGGCATGCGCTTGTTACACTTTCATAGCCGGGCCGCAGTAACCCCGGGCTCCATCTTCTGCCGCTGCGAGCGGCCTTGCGCCGAGAGGCGTTCTGCGGCCCGGCACTTTCTTTGTCTCGACGGTTGGGCTCGCCGCAGGCCCTGAGGCCGAGCCTGGGCGCTGCTCGGCGCGACGGCGGGCGCGGGACTGCGCGAGCGCGGTCAGGTCAGCGCGTCACGACGCCACAGGGCCGCAGCCGCGGCGAGATCGTCGGCGTACGTCGACAGCCGCAGCGCGCGCGTCGTGAGTGCCGTCGCGCGCTCGGACTCGGTGTTTTCGTAGTCGTCGGCGAGATGCGTGGATCCGGACGCCTGCACGCGGCAGAACGCGGCGGCGCGCTCGAGGGCGACAGCGAAATCCCCCTGGAACAGGCCGCGAAGGATGGTGTCGATCAGCTGCACCAGTTCTTCCGGTCCGGCGGGCGCCGGCGCACCGACCACCACCGGATCGACCGTGGCCATCTCGCCGCGCCCCCGCTCGTACAGCAGTGCGGCGGTGGCCGCGTCGTCGTGGATCATGAGCTGCAGCAGGTACAGCCGCCACAGGGCGCCGGGCAGCGAGCGGGCAGGAGAGCGCGACCACAGTTCGGCGATGTCGTCGATGCCGTTGTCGTCGGTGAAGGCGACGAGCCGTTCGACCACGTCGACGGTCGGGTCAGCGCGGACGCGCGACAGCAGGGCCTGAGCGGTGCTGTGCGCGACGCGCGACACCTCGGCGGGGTCGTCCGCCGCGAAGAGCCGGTCGAACAGCTCGGCGGGGCGCCGCACCGGTTTGTGAAACTCGCGGGGGGAATCGCTCATCGTTCCAGGCTAGAGCGTGCCCCGTGAAGCACGGGCCGTCGCGGGAGAGCGTTCAGGCGGTGGCCACCGCGACGACGGGCGCCGAACTGGGCGTGCCGTCCGGTGATCCGCCCGCGGGCTCGACCGTCACGGCGATGACGTCGCCGGAGTGGAATTCGCCCTGCAGCACGGCGGTCGCTTTGCCCTCGGCATCCGTCGAGAAGATTCCCGCGGCGATGGGGGTGTCGTCCCGCACGAACCACAGTTCGTACGTCTGGTCGTCCGGCAGCGTCGGCATGCCTTCCGTGACGAGAACGCTCTGGCCGGTGGATGCCGACCAGTGCGCCGTCGCGACGGCACCGCCGGGCATGGTCGCGGTCGCCGACTGCGCGTCGGGCGCCGTGGTGATCTGCTCGAGCGCGACGACGGAGGCCGGGCGTGTCAGCTGCTGGCTGACGGTGACGGCGCCGAAGCCGAGGACGAGAACGGCCACGATGGACGCGGCCAGCGTGAACCAGCGGCGCATCCCCCAACCCGACGTGGTCAGGGTCGGGGCGGACGGCTCGGAGACGACAGGAGCGGGGCCGGCGGCGGCGTAGTCCTCCGCGTCGGCTGAGTTCGACTCCGGACCCGCGGTGCCCTCCTGCGGCAGATCGGTGATCCGCGCGAGCAGCGAAGCCCGAATGGATGCCGGCGGCTCGACGGGCTCGATCGTCGCGCTGATCGCGGCGACGGCGTCGGTGGCATCCCGAACATGGGAGGACCAGTGCGGATTCCCCGCGAGAGCCTCCTGGTACGCGCGCTCATCAGCTTCCGATAGCGCGTTCAACGCGTGACCGGCAGCGAGGTCGGCGAAATCCCTCTCGTTCACTTGTCCACCCCCATTTCCATTCTCAATCGCGACAGGCCGTCGCGCATTCGTGTTTTGACCGTACCGAGCGGCGCTCCGACGAGGGTAGCGATTTCGCTCTGGCTGTACCCACCGAAGTAGGCGAGAGTGATCGCCTCTTTCTGCGGATCGGGCAGTGTCGCGAGTGCATCCACGACGCGCCGCCCCTCGATCTTGAGTTCTACTCTTTCGGAGACACCGTCGTAGGCGACGTCGATATCCCGGAAGCCCGCGCGCACGTCACGATCGGCACTGGACTGCGACGACCGGACCCGGTCCACCGCTCGTCGGTGCGCGATCGTGAGGACCCACGACCTTCCTTGTCCTTTCTTCGGAGTGAAGCGCCCGGCGGATTGCCAGATCTCGAGGAACACCTCTTGAAGCACTTCCTCGCTCTGCGACCGGTCGACGAGCACCCGCAGGATGAGACCGAACGCGCGAGCAGACAGCGTGTCGTACAGCTCGGCGAAGGCATTCCGGTCGCCCTCGGCGACTCTCTGCAGCAATTCTCCGACGTGGTCGACGTGGTCTGCCCCGTCATCGGGGAGAGAGAATCCGTCGATCACCATGCCTCCCAGCATGCCGTACCGCACCGAGACTTCCCTTCCTCGTGCGCGCGTGGCGCGCATGAGGTACAGAACCGTGACCACTGCATCCGAACGCAGGGCGGATCACGCGGGACCGTACCCACGCAAAAACATTCTCAAGAATATTTCCCCACCTCTGATCTGGGCTTTTCCGGCATCGGGGTGCCGGGTCAGGGCGGATTTCGCAACATTCCGCAATCCGAAGGCGGGGGCATCCCGAAGACCCTGTGTACGCCGCAACACGGCGGACCGCCCCTCGCACCGGGGTGTCCCTGACGGGTCGCAGCCGCGGTCCGAACGATTTCGGAGGAATGTCATGCTCACCAAGAAGAAGCCTGTCGTCGCCGGTCTCGCCCTCGTCCTGGGCTCGGCCTTCGCTCTCACCGCATGTTCGGGTGGTTCGACCGCCGGTGGCGCCGCTGAGGAGACCTCGGCCGCCCCGTCCATGGAGGCGTCGCCCTCGGCCTCGTCCAACATGATGGACCCCGCCGCCAACCTCGTCGGCCCCGGCTGCGCCGACTACGCCGAGGCCGTCCCCTCGGGCGCTGGCTCGGTCGAGGGCATGGCTGCCGACCCGGTCGCCGTCGCCGCCTCGAACAACCCGCTGCTCACCACGCTGACCGCTGCCGTCAGCGGCGAGCTGAACCCCAACGTGAACCTCGTCGACACCCTCAACGGTGGCGAGTTCACCGTCTTCGCTCCGGTCGACGACGCGTTCGCCAAGATCGACCCCGCCACGATCGAGACGCTGAAGACCGACACCGACCTGCTGACCAAGATCCTCACGTACCACGTGGTTCCCGGCCAGATGACCCCCGACGAGATCGAGGGCGCGCAGGCCACGGTCGAGGGCCAGGAAGTCACCGTCTCGGGCTCGGGTGACTCGATCATGGTCAACGACGCCAACGTCATCTGCGGTGGCGTGCAGACCGCCAACGCCACGGTGTACCTCATCGACTCGGTGCTGATGCCCCCGATGTAAGTCCTCGGAGCGTGATCTCCACGCTTCCGACCGATCGATGACCGATCGGACCTGACGGCGAGCGCCGGACCCCAGGCGAGGGGGTCCGGCGCTCGCTCTTTGCGTGTCCACCCGTGCACGATCCGCCTCGCGCGGCCCGGTAGGCTGGATGCCACGGGCCTCTAGCTCAGTCGGTAGAGCATCGGACTTTTAATCCGCGGGTCGTGGGTTCGAGCCCCACGGGGCCCACCTCAGCACTCGTCGGAACGCGCGCTCGCGTCTCAGCGCTCGTTCCACCGCAAACGTCGGTAGCGTCGGGCGAGGCGATTTGCCCGCACCCCGGCGAAGACGATCTCGGCGAGCGCGACGACGAAGACGACTCCCCAGGTGAGCCACGCTTCGAGCGACCCCCCACTGCGGAGGGCGTTCACGAGGAATCCCCCAGCAGGAAAAAGCTCAGCACCATCGCGGCGACATACGTTCGCCTGCGCGCCGAGAGGCGTCTGAGCTCGCTGCCTTCTTCGTCATTCAAGACACGCCCCCACATCCTCCGTCGTCCCGCACAGCTTGTCGCACTCGGGCGCAGTGCGGCGACCCGCGGCACACACTTCCGCCCTCCATAAACCGCCCACAGGAACCGTGAGGGTGCGGTCAGGGTAGCCCGCCCATTCTGTGGATGTCCCGTTCCCTCGGCATTCAGGAGTCCTCGTGAACCGCGTCCCCGAACCAGACCAGACACCCCTCGGCCCCGCCTACGAGGGTCGGCTGCTCGACCGACCCGACGACGAGGTCGTCGATCAGGGCGCGAGATTCGATCTGCTCACCCTCGTCGATCGCCGCGGCCTTCTGGGGCTCGTCGGGCTGGGCGCCGGCGCGACGTTGCTCGCCGCCTGCACACCGCAGAGCGCAGCCACCGTCACGGCGACCGCCTCCCCGTCCCCGACATCCACCCCCACTGGGACAGCCACAGCCACGGCGACGCCCACCGCCAGTGCGGCGGCGTTCGCGACGGAAGAGATCCCGCAGGAGACGAACGGCCCCTACCCCGCCGACGGGACGAACGGTCTCAACGTGCTCGAACGGTCGGGGATGGTCCGCAGCGACATCCGCTCCAGCCTCGACGGGGGCACCACCGCCGAGGGCGTGCCCCTCACCTTCACGTTCACGCTGAGCGACCTGGCGGCCGGCAACACCGCTTACGCCGGCGCCGCGGTGTACATCTGGCACTGCGACGCGCTCGGCAGATACTCCATGTACTCCGACGAGATCGTCACCGAGACGTACCTGCGCGGCATCCAGGTCGCCGACGCTCAGGGGCGGGTAACCTTCACCACGATCGTGCCCGGCTGCTACCGCGGCCGATGGACCCACATCCACTTCGAGGTGTACCCGGATGCCGCCTCCGCGACGAACGTGTCCAACCAGATCGCCACGTCGCAGGTCGCCTTTCCGCAGGACATGCTCGATGCCGTCTATCAGGACGCGGCGTACACGGGTTCCGCGGAGAATCTCTCGGACATCGGCAGCCTCGACAACGACAACGTGTTCTCGGACGGCTACGCCCTGGAGATGGCGAGCTTCGCCGGCGACGCGCGCAACGGCTACGTCGGCACCCTGGCGGTGGCGGTGGATGCCACCACCGCGGCGGTCGTGTCCTCGCCGGGCGGTCTGAGGTCCTGAGGGCCCCTGTCCCCCCGCAGGAGGTACGGTGTTCTACGGCGAAGCCGTCCCCGCGGTCCTCGCCGCTCGATATGTCGACCTCCACCTCCCTCTCCGTCCTCCGGCTCTCCGGGCCGGTCCTCATCGTCGGCGACGGCCGAATGGGCCGCGCGCTCGCCGACGCGCTCGAGTCCGCCGCGGTGCCCGTGATCGGACCCGCGGGGCGGGGAGAGACCGCGACGGATGCCGGCATCGTCCTGCTCGCCGTGCCGGACGCCGCGATCGCGGATGCCGCGCGCGCCATCGCCCCCGGCCGCCTCGTCGGCCACCTCTCGGGCGCGCTCGACCTTTCACCGCTGACGCCGCACGAGGCGTTCGGCATCCATCCCCTGCTCACCGTCACCGGGCCCGGTGCGACGTTCGCGGGCGCCACGGCCGCGCTCGCGGGCACGACCCCGCGCGCGTACGCCGCGGCCGCGGCTCTCGCCGATGTGCTCGGGATGACGGGGGTCGCCGTCCGCGATGAGGACCGCGCGGCGTACCACGCCGCCGCCTCGATCGCCGCGAACTTCCTGGTCACGCTCGAAGGGCTGGCGGAGGAGCTCGCCGAAACCGCGGGAGTCGAACGGGCCGCGCTCGTCCCGCTCGTGCGTGCCGCCGTCGACAACTGGGCCGAGCGCGGAGCCGCAGGTGCCCTCACCGGGCCCGTCTCGCGCGGTGACGCGGCGACGATCGCGCGGCAACGTGACGCGATCGCCGAACGCCTCCCGCACCGTCTGGCGCTCTTCGACGCGCTGGTGGATGCGACCCGCGACCTCGCTGCGACGCAGCAGACGAAAACCGCGGTGGGCCCATGAGTCCCCGCATCGTCCGCACGGTCGCCGAGCTGCGCGCGGCCCTCGCACCGCACCGTGCCTCGAGCATCGGGTTCGTCCCCACCATGGGCGCGCTGCACGAGGGCCACCTCTCGCTCCTGCGTGCCGCGCGCGACGAGAACGCCGTCGTGGTGCTGTCGATCTTCGTCAACCCGACGCAGTTCGGCGAAGCGGCCGACCTCGACGCCTACCCCCGAACCGAGGCATCCGATGTCGCTCTCGCGGGCGGCGCGGGCACCGACCTGATCTTCGCCCCCTCGGTGGGCGAGATGTACCCGGCCGGGTTCGCCACCACCGTGTCGGTCGGCGGCGCCATCACCGGCACGCTCGAGGGAGCCCTCCGCGGCCGCTCCCACTTCGACGGTGTCGCGACGGTCGTCTCCAAGCTCCTCCTCGCGGTGCAGCCCGACCGCGCCTACTTCGGCGCGAAGGATGCGCAGCAGGTCGTCGTGGTCCGGCGCATGGTGGCCGACCTCGGCATCCCGGTCGAGATCATCACGTGCCCGACCTCCCGCGACGCCGACGGCCTCGCGCGTTCCAGCCGCAATACGCGGCTCTCCCCGACCGAACGAGAGCTCGCGGCGGCGATTCCGCGGTCGCTTCGGGCAGCTCAGGATGCCTTCGCCTCCGGCATCCGGGATCCTCGCCGCCTCGCGGCGACGGTGCGCGAGCATCTCGCCGCCGCCGAGCTGGAGCCCGAGTACGTGGAGGTGGTCGACGCCGACAGCCTCGAGCCGATCGCGCAGGTGGCGAGCCCCGCCCTGCTGGCCTTCGCGGTGCGCGTCGGACCCGTGCGGCTCATCGACAACGTGGTGCTGGTGCCGGGCGTCACCGACCCCATTCCCCTCGCCCCCACCGACAGGAGTCACCCGTGACGAGTCCAAAAGTCACGCTCCGCCGCCTCCGCGAACTCGCCGACGCGGAAACACCGATCGTGATGGTGACCGCCTACGACTTCGTGTCGGGTCGCGTCGCCGAACGTGCCGGCGTCGACATCGTGCTCGTCGGCGACTCCGGCGCACAGGTGGTGCTGGGGTACCCCGACACCACCTCCATCACCCTCGACGAGATGCTGACCCTCGCCAAGGCCGTGCGCCGGGCGGTCCGCACTCCCCTGCTGCTGTGCGATCTGCCGTTCGGATCGACCGAGCTGAGCGACGAGCAGGCCGTCGCCACCTCCGTGCGCTTCGTGCACGAGGCGGGCGCCGAGGCGGTCAAGATCGAGGGCGCGAACCCGGCGCGCCTCTCGCGTGTGCGGGCGATCGTCGACGCGGGCATTCCCGTGGTGGGCCACGTCGGGCTCACCCCTCAGACAGCGACGGCACTCGGCGGCCTCCGCGCCCAGGGCCGGACGGCGGAGGATGCCATCCGGGTCGCCCGCGACGCCCTCGCGGTCCAGGCGGCGGGGGCCTTCGCGCTCGTGATCGAAGCGGTCCCCGCCGATGTGGTGCACGAGATCCGGCGGGCACTCGACATCCCCGTGATCGGTATCGGCGCGGGCGCCGCCGACGGACAGGTGCTCGTGCAGCACGACCTCCTCGGAATCACCGAGGGGCGCCCGCCCGTGTTCGTCAAGCGCTACGCCGCGGTCGGCGACGCGATGGTCGAGGGCGTCGAGGCGTACGCGCGAGAGGTGCGCGAGAGCACGTTCCCCGCACCCGACCACGTGTACCCGGCCTCCCCCGAGGTCGCGGCCGCCGTCCGAGACTTCATCGACGGGCTCTGACTCGGATCTGCCGCCGCAAGCGCGCGGCTCACGGATTGCACACGTCGCACGTGGCGGGATCCGCACGCGTCAGCGCCCGGGGGCGCTCCACCCGCACGCCGCAGGAGGCGCACCCGTCGACGTCGGCCCGCACGCGCGAGGTGGGCAGCCCGCACGGACGCTCCGAGCCAGCGGGCGAAAGCGGGGGCGAAAGCCGTCTCCTTGCCGTGACGGGTGCCGACGGCGACCTCGGCGCCGACGTACGACGCCGGGGCACGGCATCCGCTGCTGGGCGTCACGCGAAGTAGTCGGGGCGGCTCACGGCCGTCGGCGAGACGAACATGACCCCGGACGCGTGATCGAGGATGGGACGGATGCCGGCCACGATCGCGTCCGCACGCTCGGGGTCCACGACCGTGACCAGCAACGTCAGCGCGTCGTGATCGTTGAACAGCAGACGCCCGCCCCGCGGGCCGTTATGGCCGACCCCGGCCACCCCGGTGATCGCGGTGTAGCCGCGCGCCCCGAGCGACTGCATGAGGTCGCCGATCTCGCGGACGTCGTCGCTGCCGACGACCACCTCGATCTTCGTCATGGGAGTGAGGTCGGACAGGCTCATCACAGGTTCTCCTTCTCTCGCTGTTCTTCGCGCGCGACGGTCGCGGCGGAGGCTTCGGCGGCGTCGAAGCCGGGTTCGGTCTGCCAGCCGTACGAACCGAACCGCATCCAGCGGTCGGTGTCGTGCTCGCGCGCGCGCAGGGTGATCCAGCGGTGGAGCACGAGAGTGCGCACCACCTCCGACGACTCGACGATCGCGTTGATGCGCGCGAGGGGCGCCTGCACGAACACCTGCAGTCGGACCGGTTCGTGCCGGGCTTCGCGGCCCACCCCGACCGACTGCCAGGGCAGCCCGATGCGCACGTCTCCCCCGAATCCGGACAGCACGCCGACGGTGCCGACGACGTTGTGCAGCGGTTTCGGTCCGGCACCGAAGCGGTCGGGCGCCACCGTCGAGGCGGCGTACTGCGCGTTGATCCACTGCGCCACGATCATCGGCGCGGTCAGGATCGTCTCCAGACCGGAGCCGTCCGGATCGGCGGCCGTGTCGTAGCTGTGCAGGAAGGCGCGGCGGCCGAGGTCGCGGCCCGCGGTGATGGCGCGCGGCCCAACGATGAACGCGGCGTTGCCGACGAGCCCCCACTCGGGGTAGGCCTCGGCCCAGTCCGCCGCGCGTCGGCGGGCGTCCGCCACGACGACGGAGTCGGCCGTACCGACCGGCGCACCGGGGAGCTCCGCCGCACGGTCGACGACGTTCGCGGAGCGGGCCCGCTCGAGCGCGCGGGAGAGCTCCCACACGGCCGTCTCGTGCGTCGCCGGGATGCGCCACGGCTCGAGCACTGTCACCTCGTCGGTCACGGTGTCCATCTGCGCGGCCACGAAGAGCGTGTCATCGGGGATATGGATGCCGCGCTCGACCAGCCCCGCACGCGTCGCAGGGTCGTTGAAGATCATCGCCGCGGCGCGCGCGTTGGGCTCTCCCTCGTGTCCGCCGCACGCCCCGCACTGCAGGCTCGACGCGAAGGGGTTGTTGGTGACCGACGCCCCGTGTCCGCACAGCAGCACGATGCGTGCGAATCCGTCGACGAGCCCCATCATGCGCAGGGCCGTCTCGGCGTACAGCACCCGCTCCTCGAGACCGAAGACGACATCGGCGTCGACATGGGTGGGCGGTTTCCGCGAGCGCAGCCGCTCGCTCGCTGCCCGCCATGCGCGCGGGGCCACCGTGCGGGCCGCGGCCGCCGCCCCGAAGACCCAGCCGGCCGTCTCGGCGAACGCGTACGGCGCGAGGGTGGATTTCTCGAGAGCCTGCACGGTCGCTCGCCGTTCGAGGTGCGCCGAGCGACGTCTGCGCCACCCGGTGATGGCGTCGCGGTCGACCGACGACTCGCTGATCGCCACGCGCGGCGTCAACAGGACGGGGCACGATGCGACCTCGGGCGAACCGTCGGCCGGGCGGAACGAGATGGGGACGGCGAAGAAGCCGGCAAATCCGAGCGTCTCGACGTCGGCGGCGGCTTCGAGGTGGCGACGGAAGCTCTCGGACCGCGGATCGATGCAGAACACCGCGTGCGCGAGCGGCCGAGCCATGGCAGGACCGACAGGACGCAGCACCGGTTCGGCCGACGGGCTGAGCGTGCGAGCGACGCGCCGCTCGTACGCCTCCTGCCAGACGGCCAGACGTGCCGTCGCGTCGACGAGCGAGAGCGTGCGGTGCAGCGTCGCCGAAACACCGACCCCTGCCCCGTCCGCGCCGAGCGCGTGCGCCACCGCCTCCTGACGCGCGGCGGTGTCGGAACTCGACGCCGTCGTCTCCGGCAGTGCCGCATCGGCGGGGAGGAGGAGCCGCTCCCACGTCGCGCGGACCGCGACGAGCGAGGTCAGGTCGGTCCCCCGGGCCCGGTCACCGACGGAACGCACTAGAGCCGTCCACCCGGGCTGGGCGAGCAGGTGCGCGCGGATGAACGATTCGGCGCCGTCGTCGTCGATGCCCCAGCGCTGCAGCGCCGCGTCGATGGCATCCGCGGGATCCACCGGAGCGGTGCGGATGCCAGCGCGCACGCGCCGTGGCACGCTCGGGTCGAGGGCAGCGAGGCGACGCCACGTCTCCCACATCGGTCCGCGCCGGATCGGTGTCGACCACGCGGGCGCACCGAGCAATGCGGCCAGCCACCGGCCGGTGAGGTCGTCGACTCGAGCGTGGAGGCGCGGGAAGAGCGCCGCGGCCGGAGTCGGCATCGATGCTCCCGACGTGACCGCGGGCGGGGAGACGAGCAGGTCCTGACGCAGGATCTCCGTGATGCTCGTGATCCGCCCGTCCACGATCACCGGGCGCGGAGTGCGCGCTTCGGGCACGACGACATGCAGCGCCGCGACGAGGTCCTCGTCGGTGATGCGCCCGGCCGCGTGCATCTCCCGGAACTCTGCTTCCGCGCGGGTGAGCAGGATGCCGTGCTCGCGCGCGACCGCCCGGAGGGCCTCCTCGTACGGGAGGTGCTCGTAGTCGGCGAGCGGATTGCGGGCGATGAACGTCTCGAGGGGGTAGTGCGGGGAGATCGCCCGACCGGCGACGGCGACCCACCCCCGGATGGCTGCCCGGCGTGATTCCGGGGTGTTCGTGGTCATGAGAGCCTCCCGTACTCGAGGGGACCGCGCGCGGCGGTCGGGGGTGTGGTGGTGTCGGTGGTCCGAGCAGCGACCGGAAGCGGGGATCGACCCCAGGCGAAGGCGAAGGCGAACACCGCGTCCGCCGCGCGCCCGGACGTGGACGACACGAGGGCGAGCACACTCGCCACGACGAAGACGGCGAGCGCGAACAGCGGCGACAGGGCGGCTGCGGGCTCGACCGGCGCGAGGGCCTCGGCTCCCCGGGCGACGACCAGGACGTATCCGACGACGGCGCCCGCGACCAGGGCGACGAGCAGGGCGCGGATGCCGGGCGACGAGGTGGCTCCGCCGAGACGGGCTCCCGCGAGCGCGGCGGTGGCCACGACGAAGAGCAACAGGACGGCCGAGGTGTGCGCGACGGCTCCTCCGAGAAGGATCACGGCCGCTCCGACGACGATCACCGCGCCGGCCGCCGCGGCACTGCCCCCGCGTGACCGGGGTGCCGTGGGCGCGGACCGCAGGGCGATCGCGCGCTCGACCGCGGAGCCGGCGCCGAGGAACAGGCTGGCCTTGAACAGCGCGTGGCCGAGGACGTGGACGAGCGCGACACCGAAGGCGCCGATCCCGCAGGCGAGCAGCATGAAGCCCATCTGCGCTGCCGTGGATTGCACGAGTCGACCCTTGACGTCGGGGCGCGTGCGCATCGCGACCGCGGCGGCGAGCAGGGTGATCCCGCCCGCGACCCCGACGATCCAGGGACCGATGACCGAGGGCACCTCGGCGAACCGCAGCAGCAGGAGCGCACCGGCGTTGACGAAACCCGCGTGCAGGAGCGCCGACGCAGGGGTCGTCGTGGCCGCGGTGGCCGCGAGCCACGTGTGCACCGGGAAGGACCCGGCGCGGGCGATCGCGGTGACGGCGACGAGCACGCCCACGGCGACCGCCGGCGCACCGCGGAGGTTCTCGAGGTCGGCGAGATTAACGGAGCCGATCGTCGTGATCGTGATCGCGACCGCGAGCCACAGCGCAGCGTCGCCCATGCCCAGCGCGAGGGCTGCGCGTCGCACGGCCGCCCGCGTCTGTGGCCCACGACTCCCGGTCCCGATCAGCCCGATCATTCCGGCCGTCGCGACAGTCCACCCCCCGGCAAGGAGCACGACACCGTCCGCGGAGACGGCGACCGTCGACCCCGCCGCGACGAGGGCGGACAGGGCGAAGAACGCCCGCGCCCGCGGGTCGCCCCGCAGATGGCGGTCGGCGAAGACCTGAACCACGAGCGTCAGCACCGCGACGAGGACCGTCAGCGACGCACCCGCGATGTCGCCCCGGGTGAGCACCTCGTGCGAGAGGCCCGCCGCGGCGATGACCGCGGCCACGCCCGTGGGCCATACCGCGGCGAACCCCGCCGTCCGGCGACGCCCTTCGGTTCGCGCGAGCGAAGCGACGAGGACGGCGACGAGCAGGGCGGCGGTCACGATCAGGGATGCCATCGACATGGGATGCACAATACATGTATTTCAATGCCGGTGTTGAATCACACGTGATGTGAGTCCGGATTCGCGTCTCGCGTTGTGCGCTTCGGCTACGATGACCGGATGGGCCAGTGGACGTTCCTCACGAATCACGCCCACGTGCTCATCTACGTCGCCCGAGACCCGGGCGCGCGCGTCCGTGAGATCGCCGACGCCGTCGGCATCACCGAGCGAACCGCGCAGGGCATCCTGACCGACCTCGTCGACGCCGGGTACCTGCGACGGACGAAGGAAGGTCGACGCAACCGCTACGACTGCGTCGAAGACCTTCCTCTGCGGCATCCGCTCGAGGCAGACCACCGGATCGGCGAGTTGCTGCGGACGCTTCGCCCCTGATCAGGCGCGACGGAAGGCGTCGGATCTAGGAGTCCGTTGCTGCACGCGGTCGATGCGCGGGCAGACGGACGGTGAATGTCGTCTCGCCGGGACGGCTGTGCACGGCGATCGTGCCACGATGCGCGACCACGATCGCCTGCGCGATCGAGAGTCCGAGGCCCGTGCTGCCGGCGTCACGGTTGCGTGCCCGATCACCGCGCGAGAAGCGTTCGAAGAGCGTGTCGGCCACCGCCGGGTCGATCCCCGGCCCCGTGTCGGTCACGCGGAGTACCGCGTCGTCGTCATGGCGTTCGATCGACGTCGTCACGATCGTGCCGGGCGGGGTGTGCGCGTGCGCGTTACGCAGAAGATTGGCCACCACCTGCCGCAGACGATCCTCGTCGCCCGGAACGGTCAGCGGGGCGTCGGAGGCGATGTCGAGACGCCACTCCCTCTCACGGTCGACGGCCTGTGCATCGCTGACGGCATCGATCGCCACGAGCGGCAGCTCGACGTCCTCCACCCGCAATCGCTGTCCGGCGTCCAATCGTGCGAGCAACAGCAGATCCTCGACGAGTGTGGTCATCCGACGGGCCTCCGACTCGATGCGCTCGAGCGAGCGCCGCTGCGTCGCCGTCATCGGCTCGGGCCCGGTCAGCGTCAGCTGGGTGTAGCCACGGACGCTGGCCAACGGCGTCCGCAGCTCGTGACTGGCATCCGCGATGAACCGGCGGAGCTCGCTCTCGCTGTGAGCGCGGGCGGTCAAGGCCGCTTGCACATGCCCGAGCAGATCGTTCAGCGACGCCCCCACTCGCCCGACCTCGGTACGCGTGTCGGTGTCCGCCGCCTCGACGCGATCGGGGATCTCCGCGGGGCCTCGACCGAGAGTCCGCTCGGACACCCGCTGCGCGACGGCGGCGACGCGGTCCAGGGGGCGAAGAGCCCGCCGGACGAAGAACGACAGGCCCACGACCGCGGCGAGCAGCGTCACGGCTCCGACCGCGATGAGGATCGTCGTCAACGCGGACGTCGTGGCGGCAGCATCGGCGAGGGAGATGCCCGAGAACACGGTCGAGCCGTTCGCGCTCCGCGCCGCGACGCGGAACGTCCCCAGCTCAGCGCCGAGGTCGACGGTCACCGGCACCTCATCGGGCGGAACGCCGCGGGAAAGCACCGAGACCTGCTCGTCGGAGAGCGTCTGCACCGTGCCGTCGGAGCGGGTGTAGCTCGATGCGACAGCGCCGTCGTCCGCAACCCTCACCAGCAAGGAGCCGATCCGCGGCGCCGGGCCGCGCCCCTCGGCGGGGACGCCGGCGCTAGCGCTCGGCGTCGGAGCACCGGTCGATTCTTCCGATGGCGGCCAGCCACGCCCGTCTTCCGGACCGCCGGCAACAACGAGACCCCCGACGACCTGTTCGTCGAGTCTGTCGTAGACGAAAGCCCGCAATGCCGTCACCGTCGCGACGCTCATGAGCACGAGGGCGATGGCGACGAGGGCGATGGCTCCGATCACCAGGGTCCGCTGGAGCGTCACCGGCCGCCGCGTCATGAGGCCTTGATCGTGTACCCGACACCGCGCACGGTGTGGATGAGCGGGTCACGGCCCGCATCGATCTTGCGCCGCAGGTACGAGATGTAGATCTCCACGACGCCGCTATCTCCCCCGAAGTCGTACCCCCAGACGGCGTCGAGGATCTGCGCCTTGCTCACGACCCGCCGCGTGTTCTGCATCAGGTAGCGCAACAGCTCGAACTCCTTGGCGGTGAGCTTGATCTCGCTCCCCCCTCTGGTGACCTCGTACGCGTCCTCGTCGAGCGCGAGATCGCCGACGCGCAGGAGCGTGTCCGCCGCGACGGCGGCCGCGACGTGTCGCCGCGCCATCCCACGCAGCCGCAGGATCACCTCCTCGAGGTTGAACGGCTTGGTCACGTAGTCGTCGCCGCCGGCGGCGATCCCGGCGATGCGGTCCTCGACGGCATCCCTCGCGGTCAGAAAGAGCACCGGGAGGTCATCTCCCGCCGCTCGGATGCGCGTCAACAGCTCGATGCCGTCGAGGCCCGGCATCATCACATCGAGCACGAGAAGGTCCGGACCGAAGCCGCGCATCAGCTCCAGCGCGTCACGACCGTTGGTGGCGGCCCGCGCGTCCCACCCCTCATTGCTCATCGCCATGCGCAGCAGCTCGCCGAGGTTGACCTCGTCGTCGACCACGAGGGCACGGATGGGCGAGCCGTCGGGACGAGTCAGCGGCGATCGAGGCGCGGGCATGGGGATCAGCATGCCGCGTCCGGGTCCGCGAGGCACGCCCTCCCGCACGTGCATAAACGGTTCATAGGAACGGTGAGGGAACGGTGAGGGCGGCGTTCCTACCTTCGGGTCCACGGCCGTATCCCGCGCCGGAAGGAGAAACATGTACTGGACGTACCTGCGGCGCGAACTCGCGGGCCGCACGAAACAGACCGTGATCGTCGCCATCGGGCTGGCTGTCGCGATCGCACTCGTCATCGTCGTCAACGCCCTTTCCGCGGGCGTGCGCGACGCACAATCCGAGGCGCTGTCGTCGGTGTACGGCGTGGGCACCGACCTGACCGTGACCGGGGCTCAGACGCAGCCCGCCGAGGGCGGCGGAGGTCCCCGCTTCGACTTCGGCGCCGAGGATGGATCGACAGAAGACGGCACGACATCGCTCAGCCAGTCGCGTCTGATGGCCGACTTCCTGCGTGAGACGCTCGATGCCTCCACCGTGACCACCGTCGCCGATCTCGACGGAGTCGCCGCCGCGACGGGGGCCCTGTCGCTGACGAACACCACCTTCTCGGGCGAGATCCCTGACCGCAGCGCGATGTCCGGAACGGACGGCGCGCAGGGCGGCGGCATGGGCGAACCTCCCGCGGGCGGACCGAACGGAGACGGCGGGAGCGCGTTCGGCATCGAGTCGTTCAGCGTGCTCGGCGTGGACCCCGCAGCGACCGTGGGACCCCTGTCGTCCATCACCGTCTCCGACGGACGCGCACTCACCGCGGCGGACGCGGGGACCGACGTCGCCGTGATCGATGCGACCTACGCCGCTTCCCACGACCTCACCGTCGGCGGCACGATCGACGTGGGGGGCACCTCCCTGCAGATCGTCGGCATCGTCGCATCCGCGTCGGCCGAAGCCGACACGGCCGCGAACGTGTACCTTCCCCTCGATGTCGCGCAGGAGCTCGCGGGCGTCGGCGACGTGGTCTCGACCGTCTATGTGCAGGCGGCATCGGCGGATGCCATCGACACCGTGCAGAGTGAGGTGTCGGCCGTGCTGCCCGAGGCGACGGTGAGCACGCAGTCCGAGCTCGCCTCGACCGTGTCCGGGTCGCTGTCCAGCGCGTCGTCGCTCATCTCGAACCTCGGCACGTGGCTGTCGATCGTCGTCCTGGCCGTGGCCGTGGCCCTGGCGGTGCTGTTCACCCTTTCGGGCGTCGCCCGGCGTACGCGGGAGTTCGGCACCCTCAAGGCGATCGGCTGGTCGAACGGCCGGGTCGTCCGTCAGGTCGCCGGGGAGTCGCTCGTGCAGGGGCTCATCGGGGGCGCCGTAGGCCTCGTGCTCGGGCTCGGCGGCATCCTGCTGGTCAACCTGATCTCCCCCACGATCTCGGTGACGTCCGCGGCGACCGACTCCACCGCCCCGACCGGGCAAGGGGGTCCTCGGATGGGCGGCTCCGGCGGTTTCGGTCAGGCGGCGCAGCAGGCCACGGACATCGTCCTCCACGCACCGGTGACGCCCACGGTCGTGGTCGCGGCGGTCGGCATCGCCGTCCTCGGCGGAGTTCTCGCGGGCGCCTTCGGCGGATGGCGCGCCGCCCGCCTCAGCCCGGCCGCCGCCCTCCGCGCCGTCGCCTGACCGGCATCCGATTCGTCCTTCGAAGGAGACATCATGACCATGACAGCTGCGTCCTCCATCGCCGATCCGGCCGCGAGCGCGACCGCCTACCGCCTCACCGGGGTCACGCGGACCTACCGACAGCGCGAACGGACGGTGACCGCCCTCGCGGGCATCGACCTCGAGATCGCCGCCGGCGACTTCGTCACGATCCAGGGGCCGACCGGGGGCGGGAAGTCGACGCTGCTGCAGATGCTCGGGGCCCTCGACCGCCCGACATCCGGCAGCGTGCGCCTCGGCGACCTCGATCTCGCCCGGGCGT
Organism: Microbacterium sp. ACRRU; assembly: GCF_022346945.1. Taxonomy (GTDB): domain Bacteria; phylum Actinomycetota; class Actinomycetes; order Actinomycetales; family Microbacteriaceae; genus Microbacterium; species Microbacterium mcarthurae. The sequence continues at coordinate 131,861 of NZ_JAKRNI010000003.1, forward strand.
CGAACCTCGACCTCGGCCGCGTCCGTGCCGCCGAGATCGGTTTCGTCTTCCAGGGGTTCAATCTCATCCCCACCCTCAGTGCCGCCGAGAACGTCCACATGGGGCTCGAGCCGCTCGGCCTCGACCGCGACGAACGCCGTCGACGCGTCACCGAAGCGCTCGACCGCGTCGGCCTCACCGACCGCCACGACCATCGTCCGGGTGAGCTGTCGGGTGGTCAGCAGCAGCGGGTGGCGATCGCCCGCGCCGTGGCGAAGCACCCCCGCGTGCTTCTGGCGGATGAGCCGACGGGGAACCTCGACGAACACATGCGCGACGAGATCCTGGACGTGCTGGACGCCCTCAATCGCGAGGGACTCACCCTCGTCGTCGTGACGCACGATTCCGCGGTCGCCCGCCGTGCCCGGCGACGGCTGCGCCTGGCGAAGGGCACCATCAGCGACATCACGCGCGCCTAGGGGCCGGTGCTGCTGCCGGTGTCTCACCGCACCGGCAGCAGCGCGAACCCCAGGCAGGCGACGCCGGCAGCGGCGAGCAGGCCGGTGTACAGCCAGCGGTGATCCGTGCGAGCCAGCCGCGCGTAGATGAGGTTGACCCTCGCCGCCGTCGACGGGAAGAGCGACCACGCCCCCGCGAGACCCGCGAACGGTGCGGCGAGCGCGACGAGGAAAACCGCGAACGCCACGAGCCGCAGGGCGGGGTCGGCGGTCACCCCCTCGGTCACGCGCCCGGTCATGTACATGATGGGCAGCGTGGTGAAACCGATGACCGAGCACCCGAGCCCGAGGGCGACATAGCTCCACGGACGCGTCCGCGCGGTCATCGGCGCGGTCCGGGGCGTCGGGATCGGGGAGCGCAGCTTCCACACGGCGACCGCGGCGGCACCGACGAGGAAGACCGCGCCGGTGACGGCATCCACGCGAGCGTCGCGCACCGCCTCGGACGCGCGCTCCTCGGCCGCCGAGACGAGCGCTGTGGGATCGAAGCTCTGCAGCAGGAAGTACAGTGCGGTCGCCCCGACGGCGAGCCCGGCGATCATCCCCCCGATGCGGGACGCGACGCGCGTGTTCTGCGCCAGCACCGTCGTCGTGGCCGCGTACAGCGCCGGGTTCAGCCCCAGGCTGACACCGAGTCCGACGAGGGTCGACAGTGCCGCGGCCCAGCGAGCGACATCGGTCACGACGGGCTCCTCTCGCACGGGCGGGCCGGATGCCACGGGGCGAACGCTCCACAGCGTAGCGGGGGCGAGACCGGAGTCGAGTGGCGTCGGCGGAGGTCCGGACGCACGCCGCGCGCGAACGGCGAGGGCACCCGGGCCGCCGCATCACGGCGCCGGACTGTCGCGCGCGCTTGTCAAGCGGCATCCGTTCGACCCCCCGCTCCGAACAATCGGATGAGGGCGGTGCTTCGTGCGTCGTCGCCGACGAGAGGGATGCCATGACCACCGAAACTGCGGCCCGCACCGATGACGCCACCACCGTCCGGCGGCCGCGCGCCTGGTTCTGGGCGTCTCTCGCCGGGCTCGTCTCGGCCGCCGCGTTGCTGGCCGTCGCCGAGCTGTTCGCTGTGCTCGTCGCCCGGTCGGCGAGTCCCGTCCTCGCGGTCGGGTCATTCATCGTGGACATCGTCCCGCGCCCCCTGAAGGAGTTCGCGATCACCGTCTTCGGCGAGGCGGACAAGGTCGCGCTGCTGGTCGGTGTCGGACTCGGGGCCGCGGTGGCCGCCGCGGTTGCGGGAATTCTGCAGTACCGCTTCCGGCCTGTCGGGGCGATCCTCCTCGGGGTGGGTGGCGCGCTGGCGACCGCCGCGATCATCACGCGCGCCGCGGCCGGTGCCCTCGCCTGGCTGCCTCCCGTGCTCGGCACCGTGGCGGGCGTCGTGCTCCTGGTGTTCCTCGTGCGGCGCCTGCGCCGCTGGGACGCCGCGGCGTTGGGCGATAACGCCACCGCCGCCGGCGTCAACCGCCGCGGATTCTTCCTGCTGTCCGGCATCGCGGCCGCCACCGCGGTCGTCGTCGGTGTGGGCGCCCGTGTCGTGAACGCCGCCACCGCATCGGTCGCCGCCGCCCGGGACGCCCTGCGGCTGCCGTCCGCCCGCAGCACGGTCACGATCCCCGAGGGCGCGTCGCTCGACGTGCCGGGCCTGTCGCCGATCATCACACCCAATGCCGACTTCTACCGCGTCGACACCGCGTTGACCGTGCCGAACGTCGACCCCTCCACGTGGCGCCTCCAGATCGAGGGCATGGTGGACCAGCCGATCGAGCTGAGCTTCGACGACCTCGTCGCCATGGGACTCGACGAGTACGGCGTCACCCTCACCTGCGTCTCGAACGAGGTGGGCGGCGGCCTCGTCGGCAACGCCATCTGGACCGGCATTCCCATCCGCGATGTGCTGCGCATGGCGGGCCCCCAGGCGGACGCCGACATGGTGCTCTCCGAGAGCGTCGACGGGTACACGGCATCCACTCCCCTGTCTGCCCTCACCGACGACGGACTGGATGCCATCTTCGCGGTGGCCATGAACGGCGAACCGCTCCCCTTCGAGCACGGCTTCCCCGTGCGCATGGTCGTGCCCGGGCTCTACGGGTACGTCTCGGCGACGAAGTGGGTCACCAAGCTCACGGTCACGCGATTCGATCAAGACGAGGCCTACTGGACGCCTCGTGGCTACTCGGCGGAGGCGCCGATCAAGATGTCGTCGCGCGTGGACACCCCCAAGATCGGCAGCCCGGTCTCCGCGGGCACCGTGCCCATCGCGGGTATGGCGTGGGCGCAGCCCATCGGCGTGCAAGCCGTCGAGGTGAGCATCGACGACGGCGACTGGCAGCAGGCGACGCTCTCCACTCCCATCAACGACCAGTCGTGGGTGCAGTGGGTGCTCGAATGGGATGCCGAGCCGGGTTCGCACTACATCACCGTTCGCGCGATCGACAAAGAGGGCAACGTCCAGATCCAGGAACCGGCCGCGATCGCCCCGAACGGGTCGAGCGGCTGGCAGCGGACGCTGGTCACCGTCAGCTGACCGCCGTCGGCGTGTGGTGCGTGTCAAGTCCTCGTCTGCGCTTTCCGGCGACGGGCAAGATCGGTTCATGCCTTCAGCAAGCATCCCGTCTTCGTCCGGTCCGATCGCATGAGCGTGGTCGAGGGTGACCCGGTTTCCCCTCTCGCGGATGAGCGGGACGGCTCCGACCGGCCGTTAGCGAGCCTGCGGCGCTCTCTGCCTCCCGACTGGGACGACCAGGTCGATCTCTTCGCCATCGTCAAGCTCGACGGCGGAGGCGTTGTGCGCGGGTGGAACCTGGGCGCGGAGCGCATCAAGGGGTACACCGAGGACGAGATCGTCGGGACGCACTTCTCGCGGTTCTACCGGGAGGAGGATCGCCGTCGGGGCCTTCCCGATCGTCTGCTCGCCGCCGCGCAGCGCGACGGGCACGTGGAAGACACGGGGTGGCGGGTCCGCAAGGACGGTGGCGAGTTCTGGGCCCGCGTGACGATTTCCGCGATCCGCAGCGACGCGGGGCAGGTGCGGGGTTTCGTCAAGATCGTCCGTGACCTCACGACCGAGAAGCGCGTCGAGGAGGAACAGGCGGCATTGCAGCGCACCTTCGCGCACGATCTGCTTTCGCCCGTCACCGCGATCCGCGGATACCTCGACCTGCTCGTCGACGAGTTGCCCGCCGACCACCGGATCCTGCGTCTGGCCACCGAGGCCAGCGACCACATCGTCGCGATGGCGCAGGCCCTGTTGGCCGACACGCACGCGCGTCCCCAACGCGGGCGGCGACGCACAACGATGGACCTCGTGACCCGCGGGGCGGTCGCCCTCGTCCTGCCGGGCAATGGGCCCGACCGCGCCGTTTTCGGTCGGATGGATGCCGTGCCCGTCCGCGGGGATGTCCTCGGCTTGCGCCGTGCGGTGGCCAACGTGCTGGAGAACGCCGCGAAGTACTCCGACGACGCGATCGACGTCTGTGTGCGCGAGACCGACGAGGGCGCGGCGGTGACCGTGAAGGACCGGGGGCGTGGCATCCACCCCGACGACCTCCGGACGGTGCTGCGTGAGGGACAACGCGGACGGCTCGCCGATGCCGGCGACGGCGGCAACGGGATCGGCTTGGCCAGTGTCCGGCAGATCGTGGAGGAGCACGGCGGCACCGTACGCATCGCGAGCGAGCTCGGCGTCGGAACGACCGTGACGCTGACGATCCCCCGCGCCGACGACGAGGTCACTCCGATCGAGTGAGCCGGGCCCCCGCCGATGCGATCTCGTCGAGCGCGGCGGCGCTGGAATCCGGGTGCACGCCCGCGACGAGGTCGGTGAGGACGCGCACGCCCCGGCCGGCGGCGATCGCGTCAAGCGCGGACGCGCGCACGCAGTAGTCGGTCGCGATGCCGACGACATCGATGTCGCGGATGCCGTGCTCTTCGAGGATGTCGTCGGCGGTGAGGCCGTCGTCGGTCACCCCTTCGAACAAGGAGTAGGCGGGTTTTCCCTGCCCCTTCTTGAGGTGGTGCGTGACACGGCTCGTGTCGAAGACCTCGTCGTAGTCGGCGCCGTAGGTCCCGCCCACGCAGTGCACGGGCCACGTGTCGACGAAGTCCGGCTCGGTCGAGAAGTGGCCGCCGTTGTCGTCGTCCCCGTTGTGCCAGTCGCGGGACGCGACGACGATCGCGTAGTCGTCGGCGTGCGCGTCGAGGTAGCGGGAGATGCGCGCGGCGACCTCGTCTCCCCCGACGACCCCGAGCGCACCGCGTTCGGTGAAGTCGTTCTGGACGTCGACGATGAACAGTGCGCGGCTCATGCTCCGAGCCTACGCTCGGCGGCGGAGACCGGCGTGGTTCTGTCGAGGGCAGGGCTTTCGCGGGCGGGGAACCGAGGGGCGCGTCAGCCGCGGGCGAAGAGCAGCACGATCGACACGGCGAAAGCCACGAGTCCGAGGCTCAGGACTCCCGTCGCGGCCAGCGCGACGAACCGTACGAGCGGTGACGAGCGGGTGAGCCGCATGCGGTGCTGCGAGCCGCGGCGATAGAAGATGTCGGTCATGTCGGCCACGCCCACCTTCGCCTCGTCATGGTGTGACAGCGGGGCTTCGTTGACGCCGCCCTCGTCGTCGAACCACCGCACGACGCGATGGTCGCCGAGGTCTTCGACGACGGCGCGAGCGGGGAGCCACGTGCCGTCGGCGACGTAGAGGATCAGCGCGACGACGGCCAGCAGGGTCCCGCCACCGAGGCCCACCCATGTGAAGAGCTCGATGACGACATCGAGGACGTTCGACACGGGGGCTCCTGCGGGCGGGGCGACGATCTCCGCGCCGAGGCGCGACGGGTGGGTCCTCCAGCCTATCGGGCGGCGGCGGGTGCGCCGTCGTCGTCGCACCGTGCGGGCCCACCCTCGGGGTGGGAAGCACGAAAGGCCCGGGAGAACCCGGGCCTTTCGTGATGTGGAGCCGCCTAAGGGAATCGAACCCTTGACCTATTCATTACGAGTGAATCGCTCTGCCGTCTGAGCTAAGGCGGCGCGCGCCGCTGACGCGTGCACGATCATCGATCTTACATGCTCAGCGGGCTGCCTGACCAATCGGGCGGGGGTCAGTAGTCGCCGCTCGCTGCGCGGTCGGCGAGGATGTCGCGGCTCGATGACAGGCCGAGGCGCGTCGCGCCGGCGGCGATCATCTCTTCGGCCGCGGCGCGGGTGCGGATGCCCCCGGATGCCTTGACCTCGGCGCGGTCGCCGACCGTCTGCTTCATGAGCCGCACGGCGTGCACGCTCGCGCCGCCGGCGGGGTGGAAACCGGTGGAGGTCTTGACGAAGTCTGCCCCGGCGGCGACGGCGGCCTCGCAGACGGCGACGATCGCATCGTCGGACAGTGCCGCGGATTCGATGATGACCTTCAGGACGGTCGGCGCGGGAACCGCGGTCCGCACGGCCCGGATCTCGGCTTCGACGACCTCGTAGCGTCCTTCGACGGCGGCACCGATGTCGATGACCATGTCGATCTCGTCAGCGCCCTGCGCGACCGACAGCGCGGCTTCGGCGGCCTTGACCTCGGCGTGGTGCTTGCCGCTGGGGAAGCCGCAGACGACGGCGACCTTGAGCCCCGCCGGCACCTCGACAGGGAGGAACGAGGGCGACAGGCACACGCTGTAGGTGCCGAGCTCCGCGGCGTCGGCAATGGTGCGCTCGACATCGGCGCGGGTGGCCTCGGGCTTGAGCAGCGTGTGGTCGATGAAGGTGGCGAGGTCGGCGACGGACGGGGTCATGATGCTCCTTCGGGCGGGGACGACGACAAGCCTACGTTCCCGGCCCCGTCGACGCTCGTGTGCGTGCTGCTTCGCGGGACCCAGTATCAGCCGCAGCGCAGACCGTCCTCGGGGATCGTGCCGTTGATCAGGTAGTCGTCAACGGCGTCGGTGACGCAGGCGTTGCCCTTGTTGTAGCCGAGGTGTCCCTCTCCGACGTTGGTGACGAGCACGCCCTGCTCCAGCTGCGACGCCAGGCTCACCGCGCCGTCGTACGGCGTCGCCGGATCTCCGGTCGTTCCGATCACGACGATGGGCGGCGAGCCGGGCGCGGTGATGGGCTCACGCACACCGGTGGGCGGCACGGGCCACGACGCGCACGGGTCTCCTGCGCCGGCCCAGTACGGCGCGACGACGGGGGCTTGGGCGTCGAGCTTCTGCTGCAGCGCCGCCAGATCGGCATCCGTCCCCTCGTCGGGGTAGTCCATGCAGTTGTAGGCGACGAAGGCTTCCATCGTGTTGCCGTCGTACTCGTCGCCGATGCGCCCGTTGTAGAAGTCGGCGAGCTGGAAGGCGACGTCGGCGCGGCCGTCGCGCGCATCGGAGAGGGCGGCTCGGAGGTACGGCCAGCTCTCTTCGCTGTACAGGGCCGCGGTGATCGCGGTCATGAGAGAGTCACCGCCGAGCTGACGCCCGTCGGCGGCGGGAATCGGGCGGGCGTCGACGCGGGCGAGAAGCGCGGACAGGTCGGACATCGCGTCGTCGACGCTGCCGGCGAAGGGGCACTCGTTCGTGTTGAGGCAGTCGGCCATGAACGCGCGGAGCGAGTTCTCGAAGCCGACGGCTTGCCGCAGTGATGTGTTGGTTCCGGAGACGCTCGGGTCGATGCCGCCGTCGAGCACCATGCGGCCGACACGTTCGGGGAACAGCCCGGCGTAGGTGGCTCCGAGGAACGTGCCGTACGAGAACCCGAGGTAGTTCAGCTGCGGGTCGCCGAGCACCGCGCGGAGCACGTCCATGTCGCGTGCGGAGTTGTCGGTGGTGATGTAGGGCAGGATGCCGTCGCTGCGCGCCTCGCAGGCCTGAGCGAACGCGCTGGCGCGCTGGTCGAGGGCGGCCTCGCGCTCCTCGCTTCCCCGCGTCCCGGGCGGGATGTCGTAGAGGTACGCGTCGAGCTGCGGAGGGTCGTAGCAGGTGACGGCGGTGGACTCGCCGACTCCGCGCGGGTCGAAGCCGATGACGTCGTACGCGTCGGTCAGCCGGTCGTCGACGAGCACCGACAGGGCCTGCTTCATCAGCGAGACGCCGGCGGCGCCCGGCCCGCCGGGGTTGGTCAGCAGCGAGCCGATCGGCTCGCCCGACGTCGCGCGGTGCCGCACGACGGCGAGTTCGAGCTCGCCCACGCTCGGGTCGGCGTAGTCGCGGGGGACGGTGACACGCGTGCAGTCGAAGCCCGTGCCGCACTCCTCCCAGTCGAGGGTTTGCCCGTAGTACGGCAGCAGCTCGGCGGGTACCCCGTCGGTCTGCGGGGCCAGTGACGCGCCGTTGCCGGGCGCGATCGGCGGGATCTGGGCGTAGAGGCATCCGGACAGTGCGACGGCGAGCGCCGCGACGCCCGCCACGGCCGTGACGAGCCGTCGACGCAGGCTCACGGCGCCGACCCGTTCGCGACGGTGATGAGCAGACTCTCGAGCGCGAGCAGCGGGGCGGCGTTCTGCTCGAGGTTGCGGCGCGTGTCGGTGATGCGGTCGAGCACCCCGAGCGTGCGCGCGGGGGTCCATTCGGCGGCGAGGGAGCGCAGGGCGTCGATCCTTTCGGCGTTGACGAGGTCGCCGTCGCGCCCGTACTGCAGCATGACGACGTCGCGGAAGAGCGACTGGAGGTCGGTGAGAACCCGATCGATGCCGTCGCGGAGGCTGCGGGTGGCACGGCGCTTCTGGTCGTCTTCGAGGGCGTTGAGCTGCCCGCGCACGCTGGGCGGGACGGCCGCCCCTTCGGCGACGCCGAGGGTGCGCAGCAGGGTGCGGCGCTCTTCCTCGTCGCGGGTGGCGGTGAGTGCCTTCGCGTCGTCGGTGGCGAGACGCACGATGTGCCCGGCGACCTCGACGGCGTCGCTGATGCCCCGCACGGCGAGCACGGCCGAGAGCGTCTCGGCACGGCGCGCGCGGGCGTCGTCGTCGGTCGCGAGGCGCTGGGCCATGCCGATGTGCCGCTGCGCGTGGCGCGCGGATTCTTCGGCGACGTCGGCGGGGACGCCCGTGCGCTCGACGATCAGGGAGGCGACGTCGGTGACCGACGGTTCGCGCAGGCGCAGCACGCGGACGCGGGAGCGGATCGTGGGCAGCAGGTCGGCGTCGCTGGGGGCGCACAGCACCCAGACGGTCTGCTCGGGCGGCTCTTCGAGTGCCTTGAGCAGGACGTTCGAGGTGCGCTCGGCCATGCGGTCGGCGTCTTCGACGACGATGACGCGGTAGCGGCCGAGCGAGGGGGCGAACGACGCGCGCTCGACGAGCCGGCGGGCCTCGTCGATGCGGATGACGACCTGCTCGGTGCGGAGGGCCGTGAGGTCGGGGTGGGTGCGGGCGAGCACCTGGCGCTGGGCGGCTTCGTCGCCGGGATCGGCGATGAGGGCGGCCGCGAACGCGTAGGCGAGGGTGGAGCGGCCCGACCCGGGAGGTCCCGTGATGAGCCACGCGTGCGCGAGGGCGGCCGGGTCGGTGGCGGCGGCGCGGAGGGTTTCGACCGCATCGTCTTGGCCCCACACGGCGTCCCACGGGAAGGGGGCGGCGACGGGTCGAGGGGGCGAGTCCACGGCGGCCGACATGGGTTCCACCCTAATCGCGGGCGCCGACACGGCCGCTGTCGATCCGCTGAGCGTCGGCGGCTGGCACGGTCAGGACAGTCGGGATGCCACGGCCTCGCGGACGCGCTCGGCGAGCGCGAGCGCGGGCTCGGTGGCATCCAGGACCAGGAAGCGATTCGGCTCGTCGGCGGCGAGGGCGAGGAACGCGGCGCGCACGCGCTCGTGGAACTCGGCCTTCTCGGCTTCGAGCCGGTCGAAGGGCTTGTCGTCGGCGTCGAGGCGCGCGCGGGCTGCGGCGGGGTCGAGGTCGAGCAGCACGGTGAGGTCGGGGAGGAGTCCCCCGGTGGCCCACAGCGAGAGTTCGCGGACGTCGTCGGCGTCGAGCACGCGACCGGCGCCCTGGTACGCCACCGACGAGTCGAGGTACCGGTCTTGGATGACGACGTCGCCGCGCGCGATGGCGGGCTGCACGACGGTCTCGATGTGGTGGGCGCGGTCGGCGGCGTAGAGCAGGGCTTCGGCGCGGGGCGCGATGTGGCCGCGATGGTGGAGCACGATGTCGCGGATGCGGACGCCGACGTCGGTGCCTCCCGGTTCGCGGGTGCGCACGACCTCGCGACCTTGCGCCCGCAGCCATTCCTCGAGCAGTGCGGCCTGTGTGGTCTTTCCGGCGCCGTCGCCGCCCTCGAAGGTGAGGAACAGCCCGGGCCCCCCGGCTGCTGCCGCGCGGGGGGCGTGGGGCGGCCGGGGAGACGCGCCGGTCACGACTTCTTCGCCGGGGCCTTGCGGGTGGTGGTCGTCTTCTTCGCCGCGGTGCGCTTGGGGGCGGGGCCCTTGGCGCGCTTGTCGGCGATGAGCTCGACGGCCCGCTCGAAGGTGATCGCCATCGCGTCCTCGCCGCGCGGCACTGTGGCGTTGGTCTCACCGTCGGTGACGTAAGGGCCGAAGCGCCCGTCCTTGAGCTTGATCGGCTTGCCGCTGACCGGGTCGGCGTCGAATTCCTTCAGCGCGCTGGAGGCACGACGCGCCCCGTACTTGGGCTCGGCGTACTTGGCGATGGCCTCTTCGAGCGTGATGTCGAAGATCTGCTGCTCGGAGTCGAGCGACCGGGAGTCGGTGCCCTTCTTCAGGTACGGGCCGAAGCGACCGTTCTGCGCGGTGATCTCCGCCCCGGACTCGGGGTCGACGCCCACGACGCGCGGGAGCGAGAGCAGCTGCAGCGCGGTGTCGAGGTCGATGGTGTCGACCGACATCGAGCGGAACAGCGACGCGGTGCGGGGCTTGGGCGCCGCTTCCTTTTTGGCACCACGCTTCTTCGGCGCTTCGACGACCTCGCCGGTGGCCTGGTCGACCTCTTCGGGCTCTTCGGCCTCGACTTCTTGCACGTACGGACCGAAGCGACCGTCCTTGACGACGACGAGCTTGCCGTTCTCGGGGTTCTCGCCCAGCACACGGTCGCCGGCGACGGGGGCGTCGATGAGCTCCTGCGCCTTCTCGGGCGTGAGCTCGTCGGGGGCGAGGTCTTCGGGGATGTTGACGATGCGCGGCTTGGCGTCCTCGGGGGCGCCGGGCTCGACGACCTCGAGGTAGGGGCCGTACTTGCCGAAGCGGAGGGTCGCGGTGTCGGTGATGCGCGTGGAGTTGAGCTCGCGTGCGTCGATCTCGCCGAGGTTCTCGACGATGTGGCGCAGACCCACCTGCTTGTCGGAGCCGAAGTAGAAGGCCTTGAGCCACTCGGTGCGGCGCTGCTCGCCGCGGGCGATGGCATCCAGGTCGTCTTCGAGCGCGGCGGTGAAGTCGTAGTCGACGAGGTCGGCGAAGTGCTGTTCGAGGAGCCGCACGACGCTGAAGGCGAGCCAGCTGGGCACGAGCGCCTGTCCGCGCTTGGTGACGTAGCCGCGGTCGAGGATCACGCCGATGATGCTCGCGAACGTCGACGGGCGACCGATGCCCTTCTCTTCGAGGGCCTTCACCAGGCTCGCCTCGGTGTAGCGGGGCTTGGGCGAGGTGCTGTGGCCCTTGGGCTCGACGTCGCTGATCGCCAGCTCGTCGCCGACGGCGACGGCCGGGAGCGACTGGTCGGCGTCGTCGTCGTTGCGCTTCTCGTCGTTGCCCTCTTCGTAGGCCTCGAGGAAGCCCTTGAAGGTGTAGACGGTGCCCGACGCGGTGAACTCGGCGCTCTTCTCCCCCGCCTGGACGGCGAGGGTGACCGTGGTGGTCTCGTACTTGGCATCCGACATCTGGCTGGCGATGGTGCGCTTCCAGATCAGGTCGTACAGCTTCTGCTCGTCGCGGTCGAGCGCGGAGGCGACCGACGCCGGGGTGCGGAAGTCTTCGCCGGAGGGGCGGATGGCCTCGTGCGCCTCTTGCGCGTTCTTGGACTTGCTCTTGTAGACGCGGGGGTTGGCCGGGACGGCCTTGTCGCCGTACAGCGCCACGGCCTGCGCCCGCGCGGCCTTCACGGCCTGCGTCGACAGCGCCGTGGAGTCGGTACGCATATAGGTGATGTACCCCTTCTCATAGAGACGCTGAGCGACGCCCATGGCGTGCTTGGCGCTCATCGAGAGCTTGCGACCGGCCTCCTGCTGCATGGTGGAGGTGGTGAAGGGGGCGCGGGGGCTGCGGGTTCCGGGCTTGGCCTCGACCTTGGCGACCGTGGCCTTAGCCGCGGCGACGATGTCGGCGGCGAGCGCGCGTGCCTGCGCCTCGTCGAGCACGACGACGGCCTTCTTGAGCTTTCCGTTGTCGTCGTAGTCACCGCCGCGGGCGAGCGGGGCGCCGTCGAGACGGTTGAGGCGCGTGGTAAACGAGGAGCCGGACTTGGATGCCAAGGCCTCGACGTCCCAGTACGTGGCCGAAACGAACGCCATGCGCTCGCGCTCGCGCTCGACGACCATGCGGGTGGCGGCGGACTGGACGCGGCCGGCGCTGAGAGCCGTGCCCTCGCGGCCGGAACCGACCTTGCGCCACAGCACGGGCGAGACGTCCCAGCCGTAGAGGCGGTCGAGGACGCGCCTGGTCTCCTGCGCGTCGACGAGCGACTCGTCGAGGTCGCGGGTGTGCTGGACGGCATCCTGGATGGCGTCCTTGGTGATCTCGTGGAACACCATGCGGCGCACGGGGACCTTGGGCTTGAGCACCTCGCGCAGGTGCCACGCGATGGCCTCGCCCTCGCGGTCACCATCGGTGGCGAGCAGGACTTCGTCGGCGGACTTCAGGGCACGCTTGAGCTCGGCGACCGTCTTGGTCTTGCGGTCGTTGACGACGTAGTACGGGTCGAAGTCGTTCTCGACGTCGATGGAGTACTTGCCGTAGGCCGCCTTCTTGTCGGCGGGGATCTCCTTCTTGGAGGCGAGGTCGCGGATGTGCCCGACCGAGCTGAGCACTTCATAACCGTCGCCGAGGTATCCCTGGATCGACTTCATCTTCGTCGGGGACTCGACGATGACGAGCTTCTTGCCGTTTGCCACTGGGGTCCTTTCTTCGTTGCACACCATACACACGCCTTCCTGGTCGGGATCCGGGAGGTCGTACGCGGTCGAGACATCGGGCGGTCCTGCCCGCGAGCGTGCAGCGAACGGAATCCCACCGTACGCGGTACCGACCGTGACCGTCGCGACGAGGCCGTCGACATCGCATCCGTTCAGGTTCACACCACCCGCGCTCGCCACCTCCGCGGCCGCCTCGCACGGCACCCCGGGGATGGCGCCGCTGACGGTGTCGGCGGCGGCGAGCGCCGCGGCATCCGCGATGCCCGCGACACGTTGCGCCTGCACGGCGGCGCCGGCGACGACCGCCAGGCCGACGGCGGCGACGGCGACGGCGGCGACCACGCCGACGGCCGAAACGCTCCCCGCCATCACTCGCCCCCGTCGAGCGCGCACGAGCGCGCGGTGAGCGGTCCGAAGGGAAGGGGAATAGGGACCGGCGCCGAGGCCTCGACGCAGACGAGTCGATCGTGCCGTTCGACGGAGATCGTGGCGCCGACGCCCGCGACCACCTCTCGAGCGCGGCCGTCGTCACCGCGGCCGAATAGCCGCGCCGACTCCGCGGCGGCGTGCTGCAGACGCACCGCCGTCGCGCCGGCGGCGAGAGCACCGAGACCCAGCGCCAGGACGAGGATGACCGCGGGGAGGGCCACGGCGAACTCCGCCGTGACCGCTCCACGGTCGTCGTGCAGCGGACGTATCACTGCACCGTCAGCGCTCGGCGCACGAGGTCGGTCAAAATGCCCCGCACCTCGTCGGACCGCATGATGACGACCAGTAGCCCCGCGAAGGCGACAGCGGCCATCGTTGCGATCGCGTACTCGGCGGTGGCGGCCCCGCGGTCATCGAGGAACAGGAACGACGCGCGCCGGGAGTCGAGCCGCGGGGGCGCGGGCAGAGGACCGACTGTGGGCAGGGGACGAGGGGCGAGAAACCGGAACATAGGACTCCTTCTTCTTGAGGTGTGGGCACGAGCGGGGCCGACCACGGGCTAGACGGGCACGACAGTGGAGCGGACGATGCCGAACACCGCGGGAACCACGGCGAGGAGCAGAAACGCGGGCAGAGTGCAGACGCCAAGGGGGACGAGCAGCCGCGTCGACAGCCGCGCGGCCGCTTCTCGCCCTCTCGTGCGTGCGCGGTGCCGCGCAAGCCAGGCTTCGCCCCGGAGGAGGTCTACCGCGGGCGCCCCCGCGCTCATCGACAGGTCGAGTGCCGCGTCCACGCCCTCCGGCGGCTCGGCCTCCGCGAGACTCCGGTGCCCGTCTGCGAGTTCGCGGGCGCGATCGATCGACGCCCCCGATGCCAGAGCGAGAGCGAGGAGTTCGGCATCCCAGCCCGGTATACCGGGCGAGGGTCGGGCGCGTCGGGCCAGACGTGAGGTCCAGACGTGCGAGATTCCGACGAGCATCAGCCCGCCGATCACGCAGCAGGCGCCGAAGGGCTCTCTCACCGCCCGCAGCAGATCGAGCCCGAGAACACATCCGAGCGGAACGCCCAGAAGCGGCAACCACGTCAACAAGCGCGCGGTGGCCGCGGGTTCGGCCAGCGCGACGGTTACCTCGGCTTTCACCTCCGTGGCGGCTTGCAACGCCGCCACAGCGGATCGCAGGGTGTCGGCGAGCGGCGCCCCGACGTCCACCGCCACCGCCCAGACGGCCGCGATGTCAGGCCAGGCACCCTCGCCCGAGCGCAAGACGGCGGCGACATCTCCCCCCGATTCGGCGGCGTGCGCCGCACGCACGAGTAGGGGGTCGCCGGCCTTCGCGAGGTGGGCCCAGGCGGACGCCACGGCCACCCCCGCGGTGAGGAGGACAGCCAACCGCATGGTCGTCTCGATGATGACGGCGTCGGAGTCCTCTCGGCGGGCAGTCCTCACGGGCTGGGCTCCTCGACGATCGCCAGCCGCCCGTCGCGCAGAACGGGCCGGCCCAGTCCGGCCACGCGCCGGAGTCCGGCCACGCGCTCGACGTGGATGACGACGTGCAGCGCGCTCACCCCCTGGCGCGCGAGGGCCACGGCATCCATTCCTGCCAGCGCTCCGAGGGCTTCGAGCCTCGCGGGAACTTCGGCGAGCCCGCGCGCGTGCAGTGTGCCCGCCCCGCCGTCGTGACCGGTGTTCAGCGCGAGGAGGAGTTCCCGGATCTCGGCGCCGCGGCACTCCCCCAGCACCAACCGGTCAGGCCGCATGCGCAGCGCCTCACGAACGAGCCGCGCAAGGTCGACAGCGCCGGCACCCTCGATGTTGGCCTGGCGCGCCTCCAGCGAGACATGATGCGGGTGTCGGGGGCTTAACTCCGCCACTTCTTCGATGGTCACGATGCGCTCCGTCGCCGGAACGCGCGACAGCAGCGCCGACAGAAGTGTGGTCTTGCCCGCCCCCGTCGCGCCCGTGATCAGCACGTTGGATCGGGCGGAAACGGCCGCCTCCAGGCGATCCCGGACCGGGCCCGACAGCATTCCCGTGTGCTGCAGTTCGTCGAGATCGGGAGCGTCCCACCGCGGAACGCGGATCGATATGGCCGTCCCCCGCGCGGCGACCGGAGCGAGCACGGCGTGCACACGTACCCCCCGTTCGATGCGGACATCGACACACGGAGACGCGTCGTCGAGATGCCGACCACCGAGCGCGATCAAGCGCACAGCGAGATGTCTCACCTCGCTCTCGCTCGCCCGCCACGACGGCACGCGGACCGGGCCGGCACCGCGGTCGACGAAGAGGCCGTCCTCGCCGTTGACGAAGACGTCGGTCACCGCGGGGTCATCGAGAAAGGGACGCAGAAAGGCGAGCGAGGGCTCACCCCAGGGCGGCGATGGCGCGGGCGATGGCGCCGCGGACGACCGGGGCGAGGTCGGGACGGGAACGAGGCGGGGGGAAGTCACGCCGACAACGTAAGAAAAGCGCCGCCGGCCGCGCGGGGCTCGCTGCCGATTGCGTGAAGCATTCGGCCGATCGCCCGCCTGGGGAGAACCCGCGCCAGGGATGTCGGCGGAAAAAAGAGGGGGCGGCATCCCGTCAATGGGGGGCGAAGGATGCCGCCACGCGCCGGGGAAAAATTGGGGGGCTCCCCCCGACGCGCTGCCGAACGATGTTCGGGCAAGTCCAGCGTACGCAGGCGAGCAGCGAGCACCAACTCATATATCTCGATAAGCGAGCGATATATCAGGCGGGTCGCGGAGGAGGGATGCCAACTATCGGAGGTAACCGCCGTGCGAGGCCGCGGGATAACGTGACCGTGGCGCGAGGACGCGCCGTGCCTCGACCGCGAAGGAGCGCCAGATGAGCAGCCAGATCGATCATCTCCTCAACGAGACCCGCCGTTTCGCCCCGTCGGCGGAATTCGCCGCGAACGCCGTCGCCGACGCGAGTCTGTACGAGCGCGCGGCCGCCGATCGCGAGGGGTTCTGGGCCGACCAGGCGCGGGAACTGCACTGGCACACGCCGTTCACGACCGTGCTCGACTGGTCGAACCCGCCGTTCGCCGAATGGTTCGCCGACGGCGAGCTCAACGTCGCCTACAACTGCCTCGATCGCCACGTCGAGGCCGGCAACGGCGACCGCATCGCACTGCGCTGGGAGGGTGAGCCCGGCGACCGCCGCAATGTCACGTACGCCGAACTCACCGACGAGGTCAAGCGCCTCTCGAACGTGCTCCTCGACCTCGGCGTCGAGCGCGGCGACCGTGTCGCGATCTACCTGCCGATGATCCCCGAGGCCATCGCCTCGATGCTCGCCGTCGCCCGCATCGGCGCCGTCCACTCGGTGGTGTTCGGTGGCTTCTCGGCCGACAGCCTGCGCGCCCGCATCGACGACGCCGGCGCCAAGCTCGTCATCACCGCCGACGGCGGATGGCGCAAGGGCAAGGTCTCGCCCCTCAAGCCCGCGGTCGATCAAGCCCTCGCCGACCGCAACGGGTCCGGCATCCAGGAGACCGTCGAGCACGTCCTCGTGATCAAGCGCGGCGAGAACGACGTCGAATGGACCGACGACCGCGACATCTGGTGGCACGACGTCGTGCCGCAGGCCTCGAGCGACCACGAGGCCGAAGCCTTCCCGGCCGAGAACCCGCTGTTCATCCTCTACACCTCCGGCACGACCGGGAAGCCGAAGGGCATCCTGCACACCTCGGGCGGTTACCTCACCCAGGCCGCGTTCACCAACCGCGTCGTCCACGACGTGCATCCCGAGACCGACGTGTACTGGTGCACCGCCGACATCGGCTGGATCACCGGGCACACGTACGTCGCGTACGGCCCGCTCGCCAACGGCGCGACGCAGCTGCTGTTCGAGGGCACGCCCGACACCCCGCACCCCGGCCGCTGGTGGGAGCTGATCCAGAACCACGGCGTGACGATCTTCTACACCGCGCCCACCGCGATCCGCTCGTTCATGAAGATCGGGCGCGATGTGCCGCAGGGCTTCGACCTGTCGTCGCTGCGTCTGCTCGGATCGGTCGGTGAGCCCATCAACCCCGAAGCGTGGGTCTGGTACCGCGACATCATCGGCGGCGACCGCGCCCCGATCGTCGACACGTGGTGGCAGACCGAGACCGGGGCGATCATGATCTCGGCCCTTCCCGGGGTCACCGAGACCAAGCCCGGCTCGGCGCAGGTGCCGCTCCCCGGCATCTCGGTCGACGTCGTCGACGACGCCGGCGAGCACGTCGGCCACGGCAACGGCGGTCTGCTCGTCATCACCGAACCGTGGCCGTCGATGCTGCGTGGCATCTGGGGCGACCCCGAGCGCTTCGTCGAGACGTACTGGCAGAAGTTCGCCGACAAGGGCTACTACTTCGCCGGCGACGGTGCGCGCCTCGACGACGACGGCGACGTGTGGCTGCTCGGCCGCGTCGACGACGTCATGAACGTCTCGGGACACCGCCTCTCGACCGCCGAGATCGAGTCGGCGCTCGTCGGGCACGAGGGAGTCGCCGAAGCGGCGGTCGTTGGCGCCTCCGACGAGACCACGGGTCAGGCCGTCGTCGCGTTCGTCATCATCAAGAGCCGCTACATGAAGAAGAATGGCGTCGACGGACTCGGCGACGTACTGCGCCGGTGGGTCGGGGAGCAGATCGGCCCCATCGCCCGCCCGCGCGACGTCTACATCGTCGGCGAGCTCCCCAAGACCCGCTCCGGCAAGATCATGCGGCGCCTGCTCCGCGACGTCGCCGAAGGCCGCGAGGTCGGCGACACCACGACGCTGGCCGACACCGCGGTCATGAGCGTCATCAGCGCGCAAGTGAAGTGAGACCCGGACGCGCCGCGGATGCCCGAGCCCTGGCATCCGCGGCGCGTTCTTCACGGCGGATGCCGGCGCGGCGGTGTTGTATACGAAAGACGCAAGGCAGCAGCCTTCAAGCGCCACCCTCGCACCGTGTGTATACACTGAGAGGAACGGGCGGGGAGGAGGGATGCCATGCGCGCCAGCGACCGTGCGTACGCCGCGCTCCTCGAAGAGATCCAGACCGGCGCTCTCGCTCCCGGAACCGTCCTCGGCGAGGTCGAGCAGGCCGCCCGACTCGGTGTGAGCCGCACACCCTTGCGCGCGGCCCTCGCGCGCCTCACCGCGGACGGACTCGTCGCCCAGACCTCGCCCCGCGTCACCGTCGTCACCCACATCGACGGGGATGACATCCGCGCCCTCTTCGTCGTCCGGCGCGCCCTGGAAGAGACCGCGGCGCGTCTCGCCGCCGCGTCGAACCGTTCGGCGGAATTCGCCGCCCTCGTCCACGCGTTCGACGACGCCCGCCTCGACGGCGAGGCCGCGCGCGACGCGTACTACCGCCTCATCGCCCGCTTCGATGCGGCGCTCGACGAGGCCGCGGCGAACGAATACCTGAGCTCCGCGCTCCGCACCGTCCGCACCCACCTCGTGCGCGTGCGTCGCCTCGCCCGCTACCAGCCCGAGCGGCTCGCCGCCTCGGTGTCGGAGCACCGCCTCATCGCCGCCGCGATCGCCGCCGGTGACGCCGATCTCGCCGCCGACGCCACCCACGTGCACCTGCACAACGCCCTGACGAGCATCCTCGAGTCTCTCGACGACGCCGCGCCCTCGCCCGAACGAAAGGCCTCCGCATGACGATCACCCACCACCTCCGTGTCCACCGCAGCGACGAGAACCTCGCCCGCGAAGGACAGCTGGCGTGGGCCCTCGCGCGCATCGCCGTCGACCCGGTCGCGGTCGAAGACGACGTGGTCGACATGATCATCAACCGCATCATCGACAACGCCGCCGTCGCCGCCGCCTCGCTCACCCGCCGGCCCGTCAGCGCCGCCCGGCAGCAGGCCCTCGACCACGCCGTCTCGATCGGGGGCGTCGGAGCGACCGTGTTCGGCTGCACCCTCGAACGCCGCTCGAGCCCCGAATGGGCGGCATGGGCCAACGGCGTCGCCGTGCGCGAACTCGACTACCACGACACGTTCCTCGCCGCCGACTACTCCCACCCCGGCGACAACATCCCGCCCGTGCTCGCCGTCGCGCAGCACACCGGCCGCGACGGCGCCGCCGTCGTGCGCGCGCTGGCAACCGCGTACGAGGTGCAGATCGACCTCGTCCGGGCGATCTCGCTGCACAAGCACAAGATCGATCACGTCGCCCACCTCGGCCCCTCGGCCGCCGCCGGCATCGGCACGCTGCTCGACCTCGACCAGGAGACGATCTACCAGGCGATCGGTCAGGCCCTGCACACCACCACGGCCACACGGCAGTCGCGCAAGGGCGAGATCTCGACGTGGAAGGCGCACGCCCCCGCCTTCGCGGGCAAGATGGCGATCGAGGCCGTCGACCGCGCGATGCGCGGCGAGACCAGCCCCTCCCCCATCTACGAGGGCGAAGACGGCGTCATCGCCTGGATGCTGGGCGGACCGGATGCCACCTACGACGTGCCGCTGCCGGCCGAGGGCGAGTCCAAGCGCGCGATCCTCGACTCGTACACGAAGGAGCACTCGGCCGAGTACCAGGCGCAGGCGTGGATCGACCTCGCCCGCCGCCTCGGCACGGAGCGCCCCGACCTGCGCGACCCCGAGAACGTGGCATCCATCGTCCTGCACACCAGCCACCACACGCACTACGTGATCGGCTCGGGGTCGGGAGACCCGCAGAAGTACGACCCCACCGCGTCGCGCGAGACGCTCGACCACTCGATTCCGTACATCTTCGCCGTCGCCCTGCAGGACGCCGCGTGGCACCACGTCGACTCCTACTCGCCCGAGCGCGCCGGCCGCGAAGACACCGTCGCCCTGTGGCACAAGATCACGACGGCCGAGGATGCCGAGTGGACGCGCCGCTACCACTCCGAGGACCCGAACGAGAAGGCGTTCGGCGGGCGGGTCGTGATCACCCTCGCCGACGGCTCGGTGGTCGAGGACGAGATCGCCGTCGCCGACGCCCACCCGCTCGGGGCGCGGCCGTTCGCGCGCGAGGACTACGTCCGCAAGTTCCGCCTGCTCGCCGAGCCGGTGCTGCTGCCCGACGAGATCGAGCGCTTCCTCGACCTCGCGCAGCGCCTGCCCGAGCTGACCGCCGACGAGGTGCTGCAGCTGACGATTGTCGCGAAGCCCGGCGTCTTGGCCCTGGCTCCGGCCCCGAAGGGGCTGTTCTGATGACGCGCGCGGGGGCGATGCCCCGCACAACTCCGGCAATCCGGCCGGTCGGGGGCGCCTGGCCCGCGGGTTTCCGCGGTCGCACGCCCCGGTCGACACGGTTCTGCAGGAGTTGTGCACGCCCGATGGAGGAGAACTGATGCTGTACTCCCAGACCACTCCGGCGCAGAAGCGCCGCGCGCTGCGCGAGAGACTGGCATCCGGGGAGCTCGTGCGGATGCCGGGGGCCTTCAACCCACTGTCCGCCCGCCTCATCGAGCGCAAGGGCTTCGAGGGCGTCTACATCTCCGGCGCCGTGATCTCGGCCGACCTCGGGCTCCCCGACATCGGGCTGACGACGCTCAGCGAGGTCGCCGGCCGTGGCCAGCAGATCGCGCGCATGACGGAGCTGCCGGCGATCATCGACGCCGACACCGGCTTCGGCGAGCCGATGAACGTCGCCCGCACGATCCAGACGCTCGAAGACGCGGGGCTCGCGGGCACCCACATCGAGGACCAGGTCAACCCGAAGCGCTGCGGCCACCTCGACGGTAAGAGCGTGGTGGATGCCGACACCGCGATCAAGCGCATCCGCGCCGCCGTCGACGCCCGCCGCGACCCGGACTTCCTCATCATGGCCCGCACCGACGTGCGGGCGGTGGAGGGGCTTCCTGCCGCGATCGACCGCGCCAAAGCCCTGGTCGACGCCGGCGCCGACGCGGTGTTCCCCGAGGCGATGCGCGACCTCGGAGAGTTCGAGGCCATGCGCGCCGCCCTGGACGTGCCGATCCTGGCGAACATGACCGAGTTCGGCAAGAGCGAGCTGTTCTCCACGACCCAGCTGCGCGACGCCGGCGTGAACATGGTCATCTGGCCCGTGTCGCTCCTGCGCCTGGCGATGGGTGCCGCCGGCCGCGGCCTGGACGCGCTGGCATCCGAGGGGCACCTGCGCGACCAGCTCGACCAGATGCAGCACCGTGCCGACCTGTACGACCTCATCGACTACGAGCACTACTCGCGCTTCGACGCGAACGTGTTCGATTTCACCGTCACGAAGGAGTGAGCATGACCGACGTCGAGATCAAGAAGGGCCTGGCCGGGGTGACGGTGGACCACACCGCCATCAGCAAGGTCAACCCCGAGACCAACAGCCTGCTCTACCGCGGCTACCCGGTTCAGGAGCTCGCGGCGACGCAGTCGTTCGAGGCCGTTGCGCTGCTGCTGTGGAACGGCGAGCTGCCCACTCACGAGGAACTGCGCGCGTTCGAGGAGTACGAGCGCGCGAACCGCGATCTCGATGACGCCGTCCGCACCGTGATCGACCTGCTGCCGCTCGAGGCGCACCCGATGGATGTGCTGCGCACCGCGGTGTCGGTCCTCGGCGCGTCCGCCGCCGGGGTCGACGACAACTCCCCCGCGGCCGACCTCGCCAAGGCGAAGCTGCTGTTCGCCAAGATCCCCGCGATGGTGGCGTACGACCAGCGGCGTCGACGCGGCGAGGCCCTGATCGAGCCGCGCGCCGACCTGGACTACGCGCGCAACTTCCTCTGGATGACGTTCGGTGAAGACCCGGACGATGTCGTCGCCCGGGCGTTCACGGTGTCGATGGTGCTCTACGCCGAGCACTCCTTCAACGCCTCGACGTTCACCGCGCGCGTTATCACCTCGACCACCGCCGACCTGTACTCCGCGGTCGTCGGGGCCATCGGCGCCCTCAAGGGCGCGCTGCACGGCGGCGCGAACGAGGCCGTGATGCACATCCTCGACGAGATCGGATCCGCCGAGAACGTCGGCCCCTGGCTGGATGCCGCTCTCGCCGAGAAGCGCAAGATCATGGGATTCGGCCACCGCGTCTACAAGAAGGGCGACTCGCGCGTCCCGACGATGAAGGCCGCACTGGACACCCTCGTCGAGCACTACGGCGCCGGCGACCTCGCCGCGCTGTACGACGCGCTCGAGGCGGAGTTCGTCGGACGCAAGGGCATCTACCCGAACCTGGACTACCCGTCGGGCCCGGCGTACCACCTCATGGGGTTCGACACGCTCACCTTCACGCCGCTGTTCGTCGCCGCGCGCGTGACCGGGTGGACGGCCCACGTGAGGGAGCAGGCGGCATCCAACGCCCTCATCCGTCCGCTGTCCGCCTACAACGGGCCGGACGAACGGCACATCGAGGGCTACGTCGCCTCCGAGGCCGAACGGGAGGTCGCGGAACGCGACGCAGAAGCACAGTGACCTCGTCGCCCTGACCCGGGGCGCGAGATCGGCCCCGACCCGGGGCGACGGCGGATTCCGCGACGCGGCGGAATCGGACAAGGAGAGATCGATGAAGATCGTGGTCCTGGTGAAAGACGTGCCCGACACGTGGGGCGAGCGCACGCTC
The DNA here is from genome assembly GCF_022346945.1 of Microbacterium sp. ACRRU. Lineage (GTDB taxonomy): Bacteria > Actinomycetota > Actinomycetes > Actinomycetales > Microbacteriaceae > Microbacterium > Microbacterium mcarthurae. The sequence continues at coordinate 154,361 of NZ_JAKRNI010000003.1, forward strand.
GACCTCGAAACGGGCCTGGCGCGACGCGACGCGAGCGATCACGTCGTCGACGAGATCAACGAGCGCGCCCTCGAGGTCGCCCTCGCCTACGCCGACACGCATCCGGATGCCGAGGTCGTCGCCGTGACGATGGCACCGGAAGCGGCGGCGGCCACGGTGCGCAAAGCGCTCGCGATGGGGGCGCACGCGGCGGTGCACATCGTCGACGATGCCCTGCGCGGCGCGGACCTGTCGTTGACGGCGGAGGTGCTCGCGGCCGCGGTCACGCGCGTCGGCTTCGACCTCGTCATCGCGGGGAACCTCTCCACCGACGGATCCGGCGGGGTGCTGCCCGCGATGCTCGCCGAGCACCTGCGCGTGCCGCACGCGACTTCGCTGTCGACGGTCGAACTCGGTGACGCCGAGGTGTCCGGCACGCGGGTGACCGAGGCCGTCACGGCACGGGTGTCGGCGCCGCTTCCCGCGGTCATCTCCGTGACGGAGGCGCTGCCCGACGGACGCTTCCCCACGTTCAAAGGCATCCTGGCCGCCAAGAAGAAGCCGTACGAGACGCTGACGCTCGCCGATCTGGATCTCGACGCCGACCCGGCGCGAGCACCCTGGTCGATCATGACGACGATCTCGCCGCGACCCGCCCGCACGGCGGGAACCGTGATCGTCGACGAGGGCGACGCGGGCGAGCGGCTCGCGGCGTTCCTGCTCGAGAACCGGCTGGCGTGAGGGGGACGACTGTGACCGACACGATCCTGGTCCTGCTGGAGACCACCCCCGCGCGCACCCTGACACGCTCCGCGGCGGGTCTGCTCGCCGCCGCGCGGGAGCTCGGCACGGCGGTCGCGCTCGTCGTCGGCGACGGCGAGGTCGCCACGCTCGCCGACGAGGCCATGGGCGCGGGCGCCGAGCGCGTGCTCGTCGCGCGCGGCGACGCCACGGCGCTGACCGTCCCCGTCGTCGACGCCCTCGACGCGGCGTTCGACCGCGTCTCTCCCGCGGCCGTGCTCGTCCCGAACTCCGTCGATGGTCGCGATGCCGCGGCACGTTTCGCGGCACGACGTCACCTTCCGCTGGCGGTGGATGCCGTCGGCGTGGAGCGCGACGACCAGGGCGTCCTGGCGCGGCACTCGGTGTACGGCGGGGGGTATGACGTGACCTCGGCCTCGACGTTCGGGCCGCTCGTCGTGACCGTCCGTCTCGGAGCGATCGACGCGCGCGCCGATCGGGTCGCCGACGTCCCGGTCGAGACGCTCGACGTCGCGGCCTCGGACGCGCCCGCCGCGATCATCGAGCGCGTCGAACCCGTCGTCGCGACGTCGGCCCGCCCCGAGCTGCGCGGGGCCTCCGCCGTCGTATCGGGCGGCCGCGGCCTGGGCTCGGCCGAGGGGTTCGCCCTCGTCGAGCAGCTCGCCGACGCGCTCGGTGCCGCCGTCGGCGCGTCCCGGGCGGCGGTGGATGCCGGCTACGTCGCGGCGGCGGCCCAGGTCGGGCAGACGGGGGTGTCGGTATCCCCCCGGCTGTACGTCGCGCTCGGCATCAGCGGTGCGATCCAGCACCGCGCGGGGATGCAGACCGCGCAGACGATCGTGGCCGTCAACAAGGATCCCGAGGCGCCGATCTTCGCCATCGCCGACCTCGGCATCGTCGGTGACGTCTTCACCGTGGTGCCGCAGGCGATCGCCGCGCTCGAGGCGAAGCGGTCATGAACGCCACCGTGCGGCGCCGCGGGCTCCCCCGTGTTCCCGGCGGCGAGCCGTGGCCGCCGGGAACCGGCGCGGCCACGGCGGCGACCACCGCTCCGGTCGATGCCGTGGGGTCCTCCGACGCGCCCGCCGCCCCGGCCGCGGCACCGATGCCCTCTGCGACGAGCACGCGCACGACCGACGCCGTCCTTCCCGCCGCCACCGAGGGACTCCCGCTGCGCCGCGGACTCCCCCGCACCCCGGGGGGCGATCCGTGGCCCCCGGCGGCGGCGCGACGGCCGGTCGAGGATGCCGTTGCATCCTCCGTCCACGTCGGCGACGAAACGACCGGCGCAACGGCTCTCGCCGATCCCGCGGCATCCGAGGTTCCGGCCGTTGCGACCGCGGCCGCCGACCGACCTCCGCTCCGCATGCCGCGCACCGTCGTCCCCACGGCGTCGTCGGAGCAGTGGAGCGACCTGCGCGCCGAACGGCTCGGACGCGAGCGAACCCCGGCGCCCGCGCCCTCGCGACGCGTCGCTCAGGCTCTCGCGGGCGGTGCGGCCCTCGCCGTCGCGGCCGTGATGGTGGTGCTCTTCACCCGGTGGATCGTCAGCACCCCCGCCGTCGCCGCCTTCCTCATCGCCTACCCGGGCGACTACCCGCTGCCCGAGACCGCCCCCGTGGGGCTTCCGGCGTGGCTCGGCTGGCAGCACTTTTTGAACGCGTTCTTCCTCGTGCTCATCGTGCGGTCGGGTCTGCAGGTGCGGCACGAGAAGCGCCCGTCGGCCTTCTGGTCACCCCGTCGCAACGCCAAGCGCAAGATCAGCCTGACGCTGTGGTTCCATCAGGCCCTCGACGTGCTGTGGATCGCCAACGGCATCCTGTTCGTCGTCCTCCTGTTCGCCACCGGGCAGTGGATGCGGATCGTGCCGACATCGTGGGAGGTCTTCCCGAACGCCGTCAGCGCCGTCCTGCAGTACGCGTCGCTCCAGTGGCCGACCGAGAACGGGTGGGTGGCGTACAACGCGCTGCAGCAGATGGCGTACTTCACCATCGTGTTCGTCGCGGCCCCGCTCGCGATCGTGTCGGGGGTGCGGATGTCGGGTGTGTGGCCGAGGGACGCCGAGCGCCTCAACCGCGCCTACCCGATCGCGTGGGCCCGCGCGGTGCACTACCCGGTGATGCTGTTCTTCGTCGCCTTCACCGTCGTGCACGTCGGGCTCGTGCTCGCCACGGGGGCGCGCAGGAACCTCAACCACATGTACGCCGCGCAGGACGGCGACGGATGGCTCGGGGTCATCGTGTTCGCGGCATCCCTCGCGGTGATCGCCGCGGCGTGGATCGCCGCTCGGCCCTCCGTGCTCGCCTCCGTCGCGCGCGTCTTCGGCAGCGTCGCGTCGCGGTGACGCGCAGCGACGGACGCGAGCTCAGGAGACGGTGAAGACGACCTCGACCTCGACGGGGCTGTCGAGCGGCAGCACCGGCACGCCGACGGCGGAACGCGCGTGGGCACCCGCTTCGCCGAACACCTCGCCGAGGAACTCGCTCGCGCCGTTGATCACGCCGGGCTGGCCGGTGAACTCGGGCACGGATGCCACGAACCCGGTGATCTTCAGCACGCCGGTGACGTTGTCGACACCGCCCACGAGCGACGCGGCGGCCGCGAGGGCATTGAGCGCGCACTGACGCGCGAGGGTCTTGGCATCCGCCGGGGACACCAGCGCGTCGGCCTCGCCGACCTTGCCGGTCGCGGGGAGCGCGCCCTGCACCATCGGGAGCTGACCGGAGGTGTAGACGAGGTCGCCGTGCCGCTTCGCGGGGATGTAGGCCGCCACGGGCGGGACGACACCGGGGAGCTCGACGCCGAGCGCGGCGAGGCGCTCCGAGACGCTCACTGCTGACCCTCGAACTGGCGAGCGGCGGTCGCGGCGGCGCCCAGGCCGGCGTTGGCCTCACCCCCGCCGACGGGGCGCTTGAAGTACGCCACGAGTCCCCCCTCGGGGCCGGTCACGACCTGGACGAGCTCCCACCCCTGCTTGCCCCAGTTGTTGAGGATCGCGGCGGTGTTGTGGATCAGCAGCGGCGTGGTGAGGTACTCCCACGTGGTCATACGGACTCCCGGCGGGTCGGCTCGATCAGCGAGCGAGAGGATGGGCGCGTACGCGCGCGAGGGCACGCCTTCGAGGCATCGCCCAGCAACGTCGCTTAGCATCAAGCCTATGCCTGAGAACAAACGTACGGCCAGTGGTGCCCTCGGCGGCATCGTCGGCCTCGTCGGCCTGAGCGCGGCCGCCGGCGTCCTCGTGACCGCGGCAGTGACCCCGGCGATCGCCGTTTCGGGCCTCGCGGCGTCGAGCGCGATCACGATCTTCGACAACATGCCGAGCTACCTGCAGCCCGACCAGCTGATGCTGCCGACGACGTTCATGGCCGGCGACGAGGTCCTCGCGAAGTTCTACGACCAGAACCGTTCGCCGGTGACGTTCGACCAGATCAACCCCGTCATGTACGACGCGATCCTCTCGTCGGAAGACCCGCGCTACTACCAGCACGGCGGTGTCGACCTCATCGGAACCACGCGCGCCCTCCTCAGCAACGCCGCGGGCGGCGAGACGCAGGGTGGGTCGTCGATCAGCCAGCAGTACGTCAAGAACGTGCTCGTCCAGCGTTGCGAGCGCGACGCGCGCGCGGTCGAGGCCACCGACGACACCCCGGCGATGACGCGCGACGAGGCGCTGCAGGCGTGCGCTCTCGAGGCGATCCAGGCCGAGGGCGTGGAGGGGTATCAGCGCAAGCTGCAGGAGATGCGCTACGCCGTGCAGCTCGAGAAGCAGTACACCAAGGACCAGATCCTTCTGGGATACCTGAACATCGCCAACTTCGGCGGTGTGACGTACGGCATCGACGCCGCCGCCAAGTACTACTTCAACGTCCCCGCGTCGGAGCTGAACATCGGGCAGTCGGCCGTCCTCGCCGGCATGGTGCAGAACCCCAACCGCTTCCGCATCGACCGCGCCGAAGGTTCGATCTTCGACAACGACGGCACGGCCTACAACAAGCAGCCGGACGGCTCGATCGACGACGTCGACCCGGGCACGATCCAGGCTCTGTACACCCTTCTCGACAACGGCGAGATCACCCAGGAGCAGCTCGTCGCCGCCGCCGACGGCTACAGCGAGACCAAGGGCCGCCAGCTCTACGTGCTCAGCCGCATGGAGGCTGACGGCAAGATCACGCACGAACAGTACGTGCAGTACGCGACCGAGCCGATCTCGCCGCAGATCACCCCGACCGATCAGGGCTGCGGCAGCTCGCGCGCTCCGTACTTCTGCCAGTACGTCGTCTCGACGATCCTGAACGACCCCGCCTTCGGCGCCGAGGTCGACGACCGCGTGCGCGCCCTCCGCCAGGACGGGCTCACGATCCAGACGACGCTCGACTGGCGCATGCAGGATGCCGCGCAGAACTCGATCAACGAGAACACGCCGCAGAGCCTCGACGGCATGAAGTTCGGCGCCACGGCCGTGAGCCTGGAGGCCAAGACCGGGCGCCTACTCGCCATCGCGCAGAACACGAAGTTCACGCAGGACCCCGACCTCGCCCAGTCCGACCCGTCGTACAACTCGATCATCTTCGCGGGAGACTCCACCAACGGCGGCTCGATCGGCTTCAACGCCGGATCGACCTTCAAGCTGTTCACCCTGGTCGACTGGCTGGAGCAGGGCAAATCGCTCAACGAGCAGCTGAACGGTCGCCTGCAGCCGGTGCCCAACATGGAGAACTCCTGCCAGGGCCGGTGGGTCAACCAGGGCAACGTGCGCATCAACAACTTCGCGAACAACTCGGGCTACGTCGGAACCCCGATGATGTTCACGCGCGACTCCCTCAACACCGGCTACCTCGCCATGGCCGCTCAGCTCGACCTGTGCGACATCGCGAAGACGGTGAAGAAGCTGGGCGTCACCACGGGCGACGGCAATGAGATCCTCATGGCCAACGCCAACGAGGTGATCGGAAGCGACAACGTGTCGCCGATCGCCATGGCCGGTGCGTACGCCACAGTGGCCAACGGCGGCAACCACTGCCAGCCGAAAGTCATCGACAAGGTGACGGATGCCGATGGCGCCGAGCGGCCCATTCCGGAGCGGAAGTGCGAGCCGGTGCTGACCCCCGAGGTCGCGGCGACGACAGCGTACGCCCTGCAGGGCGTCATGGCCGGTGGCGGCACGGGTTCGTCGGCCAACCCGCGCGACGGCGTCCCCGTGATCGGAAAGACCGGTACACACGAAGGCTTCCAGACCTGGATGATCGAGTCGTCCACGAACGCCACCACCGCGGTGTGGGTCGGTAACTGGACGGGCGACGTCGACCTGTTCAACCGGTACTCCAACGGGCTGCGGCTCAGCGACATGCGTTACACGCTCGCTCGCGACGTTCAGAGCGCCGCCAACGAGTTCTACGGTGGCGACCGGTTCCCCGACCCGGCGCAGAACCTCTTGCGCACCATCCAGCGCGACGTGCCGAACGTCGTCGGACGCGGCATCGACGAAGCGCGGAGCACGCTCGAACGCGCGGGCTTCCGCGTGAACGTCGGCGACCCGGTGGACGCCGAGTTCGGGGGCGACCGCGTGGCGGAGCAGAGCCCGAGCGGGTCGGCGGCCGCCGGTTCCGTGATCACGATCCGCCCCGGCAACGGCCAGGGCGGGACGGTGCCGGACGTCAGCGGTCAGAACGTCAACGCCGCACGAGCGGCGCTGCAGTCCGCGGGCTTCGGCAATGTCTCGATCGGTGACTGCGAAGAGAACGGATCTGCCCCCGACGAGGGTCAGGTGAGGTCGACCGATCCGGCCGCGAACTCGTCCGCCAACAAGAACACCGGCATCCGACTCGACATCGTGGCGAAGGATTGCCCGTGACGGGTCCGCTCGTGAAGGCCGCCCTCGCACCCCTCGGGGTTGCGGGGGCGGCCGCTGTCGGCGCTGCTGTATGGGGTATGGGCGTCGAGCGCTACCTCTTCACCGTGCGTTATCACGCGCTTCGCGTACTCCCGCCGGGCGTGGACGCGATGCGTGTCCTCCATGTCTCTGACGCTCACATGGCGCCGTGGCAGCACCGGAAGCAGGAGTGGATGGCGCGGCTCGCCGAGCTGTCGCCCGATCTCGTCGTCAATACGGGCGACAACCTGGGCCACCGCGACGGGCTGACCGGCATCCGGACGGCCTTCGCGCCGCTGCGCGGCGTACCGGGTCTCGTCGTTCACGGCTCGAACGATTTTCAGGAACCGTCGCCGCGCAACCCGCTGCGCTACTTCCTCGGACCGTCCGAGAACGTTCCCGAGCACAAACACCTCGATGTCGACGCGCTCGATCGCTTCTTCACCGACGATCTCGGCTGGCACATCCTCGACGACACCGCGGTGTCCGTCGACGTGAAGGGTGTGCGTCTGACCGCGTTCGGGGTGAACGACGCGCATCGCAATTGGGACAAGCCCGAGCTCATTCCCCCGGTGCTGTCGACCCTGGATGCCGCCGACCTCACGCTCGGCGTGATGCACGCGCCTTATCGGCGAACGCTGGATCGCTTCGTCGTTCTCGGCGCCGATATCCTCCTCGCCGGTCACACGCACGGCGGTCAGGTCCGCGTGCCGTTCCGCCGCGAAGCGCTCGTCTCCAACTGCGATCTGCCGCTCGATCAGGCCCGCGGGTTGAGCGAGTGGTCGCACGGCGGACGGACGGTTCCGCTCAACGTCAGTGCCGGTCTCGGCCACTCGATCTACGCGCCCGTGCGCTTCGCGTGCCGTCCCGAGGCGACACTGCTGACGCTGCTGCCGCGCTGACCGCTCCTCCCCCTCTGGCGAAAGGGTCGATCCGTTCACGGATCGGCCCTTTCGGTCGTTCCGTGCCCACGCCGACATCGCATGATCGAGTCTCCTCGACCGAAGGGAAACTCGATGCACCGACCACCTCCCCGCCGCCGCCGACTCCCCTCGGCGATCGCACTCCTCCTCAGCGCCGCCGTCCTGACCTCTCCGGCTCTCGTGGCGGCTCCCGCGCACGCCGCAGACCGGGGAACCGGATTCGGCACGTGGGCCCCGCTGTCTTCCACCGGGTGGCACGGCTCCATGCGCGTCGGCGACATCCACACGTACTGCATCCACCCGGGCCTTCCCTTGGCCACCGGTCCCACGACCGACCAGGGTGTCCGCACGGATGCCGACGGAATGAGCCCCCAGCAGTTGGTCTCGATCAACCACCTCGTCACGACCTACGGCCAGACCGACGACCCGGTTCAAGCGGCGAGCGTCGGGTGGGCGGTCAAGGCGATCGCCGACCGCGACACGACGTTGCACTCGTGGGGATACCAGGGGGATTCGTTCCGCGAGGCGATCGACTACATCATGCGGCGAGCGAGCCCTGAGAACAGCCTCGCCATTCAAGAGCGCGCGGAGCAGTATCTGGCGGAGGCCGCGGCCGTCCGAGTTCCTCGCGTCGGCGGGACGCTGACGCTGACGGTGCACCCCGACGATCCCACCCAGGGGACCGTCGTCGCCGACGTCGACCCCGACGCACGGGGCGCCCTTCGCCTCGAAGGTGCAGTGTTCGCCGATACCGGGTTGTCCGAACGCAGCGATGTCCTCGCCGGGGTGGCGTATCCGATCCTCGCGCCACCGCCCGTCGACACCGACGGGCGGCCATACACCGTGCGGGTCCGCGGCACCTTCTCCGTGCGGTCGGCAGCCGTGCGCCTGTTCACGACACCGGGCCAGCAGGAGTCCGCCGGCCCCGCTGAGCCGCAGCGGTTCACTCTGGCGGCCGAAGACGCCACGGCGCGACCGGTGCGGTTCTCGCCCCGGATTCAGACGTTCGCCCGCATCCAGGAGGGGCGCTTCGTCGACGACGTGGAGTTCACCTCGGGCGAGGGGGTATGGCCCCGTCACGCGGACGGCAGCTTCGTCCGGCTCCGGGCCCGCGCGGACGTCTACCGTACGGGGGCATTTCCGGCCGAGTCTGCCGAGATCCCGGCCGGGCTCACACCCGTCGCCCAGCTCGAGCTGACCACCTCCCCCGACATCGGGCCGGGTACCTACACGGCATCGACGGGGCCGCTGCCGGGACCCGGCGTCTACAGCGCGGTCTGGCGTATCGAACGCGCCGATCAGGAGGTTGCCACCCTTGCTCACTTGCCAACCCGCTACGTGTGGGTGGAGCGGTTCGCCACGCCCAGCCAGACCGAGCAGCTCGCCCCTCCCGCCCCCGCGCCGACGCCGACGCCCGTCTCGACTCCCGCACCGGTAGCGCCGCCGGCGGCGCCTCCGACCGCGGCTCTCGCAGCGACGGGTCTGACGACCCCCGACGTCGGCACGGCCGGGGGCCTTGCGGCGTCGGCGATCGCGGTCGGGCTCATTGCGCTCGTCATCGCTCGCCGCCGCGTCACCAGGCGCGTCTGAACAGCACAGGTTCGACTACCGCTGACGACCGAGCGGCGCCGTCGGGTCGTGGCGCCCATCGCGACGCGCCCGCCCGACGGCCCGGTTCGGACCACGGTCGCAGACGGGGTAGACTTGCAGGGTTGGCCACGGGGTGTGGCGCAGCTTGGTAGCGCGCGTCGTTCGGGACGACGAGGCCGCAGGTTCAAATCCTGTCACCCCGACCGCAGAGAGGCTCCACCTTCGGGTGGGGCCTCTCGTGTACCGAGATACCGACTTCACCCGCCCTCAGGAGCACCGTGTCCGATACCTCGCCCCGCCTCGTCGCCTTCGACCTCGACGACACCCTCGCTCCATCGAAGACCGCGATCGACCCGCGCATGGGCGACCTGCTGCTCGCTCTGGCCGAGCGTGTCGAGGTCGCGATCATCTCGGGTGGCCAGCTCCAGCAGTTCAAGACGCAGGTGGTCGAGCGCCTGCCTCAGGCGGACGCCGCACTCGTGTCACACCTCCACCTGATGCCGACGTGTGGAACGCAGTACTACCGCCTCAGCGAAGACGGCATCACGACCGTCTACGCTCACTCGCTGACCGACGACGAGAAGTCGCGCGCCCTCACCGCCGTTCGCGAGGAGGCGGAGCGTCTCGGGCTGTGGGAGGCCGAGCCGTGGGGCGAGATCCTCGAGGATCGCGGTTCTCAGATCACCTTCTCCGCGCTCGGCCAGAGCGCTCCCCTCGAGGCCAAGATGGCCTGGGATCCCACGGGCGAGAAGAAGAACACGCTGCGCGAGGCGGTCGCCGCCCGTATTCCCGACCTCGAGGTGCGCTCGGGCGGATCCACCTCGGTCGACATCACCCACCGCGGCATCGACAAGGCGTACGGCATGCGTCAGCTCGCCGACGCCACCGGCATCTCGCTCGACGACATGCTGTTCATCGGCGACCGGCTCGACCCCGACGGCAACGACTACCCCGTGCTGGCCATGGGTGTCGAGTGTCACGCCGTCCACGGGTGGGAAGACACCGCGGACTACCTCGAGGCCCTCATCCCCACTCTGCCCGCACGCGACTGACCCGCCGCACGCGACCGACACGATCGGATCCCGCCGACCGCGACGCGACCGATGCCGGGGCGCACGAGCCGCGACTAGAGGATCTTCCCGATCGGTTCGCGCTTCTCGGCCTGGAATCGGTCCTCGGTGCGGCCGTACGCCCAGTAGCCCGACAGCGACACCTGGGCGCGTTCCAGACCCCACGCCGTGAAGAAGACCTCGCGCAGAGCCTTCATCGCCTCGCGCTCTCCGTGAGCGAAGACGTGCACTCGCCCCGAGGGCACCGTCCACGCCGTGACGGCCTCCACGAGAACACGGGACGTTCCCGCCGCCGCCCCTCCCCGGTGCAGCCACACGATCTCGAGACCGGGTGGAGACACCAGCGCGATCTCATCGTCGGTGCCGGATACCTCGACGAACACCGTCCCGCGCGCGTCGGGGGCGAGGGCCTCGAGCGCCGCCGAGATCGCCGGCAGCGCCGACTCGTCGCCGACCAGCAGGTGCCAGGATGCCGTGGGGTCGGGGGCGTACCCTCCACCGGGCGGCGACACCACCAGCCGCTCCCCCGGCTGCGCGCGCGCCGCCCACGGTCCCGTGAGTCCCTCGTCGCCGTGGACGACGAAATCGATCGTCAGCTCGTCGCCCCGGACCTCCCGCACGGTGTACGTGCGGGTGACGGGCAGATCCTCCGGGGCGAGGGTCTCTCGCAGCGCCGCCAGGTCGTAGGGCGGTTCCAGGCCCAGCTCGGGCTTGGCGAAGGTGATCTTCACGTACCGGTCGGTGTGCGGGCTGTCGCGGAACACCGCCAGATCGACACCGCGCGCCCGCAGGCGCACGAGGTGGGGCGTGAGGCGCTCCGCCGAGACCACCTCGAGCACGTGCTGCGGGCGCGGCGGGCGCACGGGACGGTCGCTCACGCGGCATCCACCCCCGCTCCTCGGCGACGCAACGCATCGGCCACCTGCGCGGAGTAGCCCGCGATGTGCGCGTGGACGCGGTCGCGTGCGGCCGCGGCGTCACCGTCGGCGACCGCCTGCACGATGCCCCGATGCTCGGCCCGCAGCCGGCGAGAGGTCTCGTCCCAGTCCTCGAGCATCGCCGCACCGGCCCGCGTGTACGACTCGATCGAACTGCGAAGGCCCGCCATCATCGCCGAGATCACGGCGTTGCCCGACGCCTCCGCCAGAGCCTGGTGGAAGCGCGCATCCAGAGCGAGGAACTCGTCGCGATCGAGCGCGGCGGCATCCATGGCATCCAGGATGCCGCGGATCTCGGTGAGGTCGGCATCCGCGTCGGCGAGCGTCTCGGCGACATCGCACTCGAGCACGGTGCGAGTGCGGACCACATCACCCAGCGGAAAGCCGCTCGCCGCCACCTGGAGTCGCAGGAAGGCGGCGAGCCCCCCGCGCGGCGTCGTGACGATCATCGCTCCCGAGGACGGACCGGATCCGGTCGCCGTGCGCACGACCCCCAGTACCTCCAGCACGCGGATCGCCTCGCGGACGCTCGAACGCCCCACACCCAGCTGGGCGGCGAGTTCACGCTCGGGCGTCAGACGCTCGCCCGGCGAGAGCCGCCCCTCACGCAGGTCGGTCTCGATACGTTCGAGAACCACCTGCCACGCGCGCAGTGCGGAATCCGACATGGCATCCCCTCGGTCGATGCGGCAGACCATGTGGCCTGACCACACGACACTACGCGCGGTCCGTCAGTCCTCGGCGGGGGTTGCGTAACCGGCCGGGTTCTTGGACTGCCAGTTCCAGTAGTCACGGCACGCGTCATCGATCGTCAGACGCGTCCGCCACCCGAGCACGTCGGCGGCCTTCGTCGGGTCGCAGTACGTCGCGGCGACGTCGCCGGGACGGCGGGCGAGGATCTTCTTGGACAGTTCGTGACCGACTGCCTTCTCGAACGAGGCCACGAGCTCGAGAACGCTGACGGGTCGGCCCGTGCCGAGGTTGAACACCTGGTGTCCGGGCCGTGCCTGCTCGAGCGCCACGACGTGCCCCTCGGCGAGGTCGACGACGTGGATGTAGTCGCGCAGCCCCGTGCCGTCGGGGGTGTCGTAGTCGTCACCGAACACGCCGATCTCATCGAGCGTTCCGATCGCGACGCGTGACACGAACGGCATCAGGTTGTTCGGGATGCCGGCCGGGTCTTCGCCGATGAGCCCGGACGGGTGCGCCCCGACGGGATTGAAGTAGCGCAGCACCGTGACGTTCAGCTCGGGGTTCACGCGGGCGACGTCCGCGAGGACGACCTCGTTCATGCGCTTGGACTTGCTGTAGGCGTTCGACAGGTCGACGCTCGTCGTGGACTCCTCCGTGAAGGGGAGGTCCGCCGGGTCGGAGTACACCGTTCCCGTGCTGGAGAACACGAACGATCGGATGCCGCGGGCGATACCGACACGCAGAAGCGTGAACGTCGTGTCGAGGTTGTTGGAGTAGTACTCCAACGGCTTCTGCGTGGACTCGCCCACGGCCTTGAACGCGGCCAGGTGAATGATCGCGTCGATGGGGCCGTGCTCGTCGAACACGGACGCGACCACGGCCTCGTCGGCCGCGTCGCCGACGACGAGGGGCGCCGACTTTCCGGTGATGCGCTCGACGCGTTCTGCGGCGACGGCGTGCGTGCCCGAGAGGTCATCGAGGAGGACGACGTCGTGACCGGCATCCAGAAGAGCGACGGCCGTGTGTGTTCCGATGTAGCCGGCACCACCGGCCAGGAGTACGCGCATGTCTCCAGGCTATCGGCCGACGACGGCCTCGCCCGACGAGGTCGGTCGGCGCGGCCTCAGCGCCCGTCGAGACGACCGCCGGACTCGCGCAGGTAGCACGCCGCGCACATCGACTCGTACGTCACCTCGCCGGCGATCTGCCCCTCGTCGATCGCGACCTGGTCGCCGTCGAACACGAACCGGCCGCCCACCAGACGCGCGTTGAACACGGCTTTGCGGCCGCACCGGCAGATGGTCTTGAGTTCTTCCAGGCTGTGCGCGATCTCGAGGAGCCGCGCCGAACCGGGGAACGCGTCGGTACGGAAATCCGTGCGGATGCCGTAGGCGAGGACGGGGATGCCGTCGAGCACGGCGATGCGCAGGAGGTCGTCGACCTGCTCGGCGGTCAGGAATTGCGCCTCGTCGACCAGGAGACACGCCACGGGCGCCTTACCCGCGGCCTCGTGGAAGACGGCGCGCAGGTCATCGGCCGGGCCGACGAGGAAGTCCACCGCCCGGGTGACCCCCAGTCGGCTGTCGATCTGGTCAGCGCCCTTGGTGTCGATCTCGGGTTTGGCGAGAAGCACCCGCTGGCCGCGTTCCTCGTAGTTGTACGCCGCTTGCAGCAGGGCCGTGGACTTGCCGGAGTTCATCGCTCCGTAGCGGAAGTACAGCTTGGCCACGGGTGCCTCAGGCGTTGATCGCGAGCGCCTGGGCCGTGGCATCCAGTTCGGCGCGCGCCGCTTCGGGACGCGTGTTGAGCGTCTCGCCATAGCTGGGGATGAGCTGACGCAGGCGCGGCTCCCACTCGGGCATCCGCTCGGGGAAACAGGTCTTGATCAGGCCCAGCATGATCGAGACGGCGGTCGAGGCCCCCGGCGACGCCCCGAGGAGACCCGCGATGGAGCGGTCGCCCGACGTGACGACCTCTGTGCCGAACTGCAGCACACCGCCCTTGTCCTTGTCGCGCTTCATCACCTGCGCGCGCTGACCGGCGTCGAGCAGCTCCCAGTCCTCGGCCTTGGCCGTCGGCATGAACTCCCGCAGGCTGTCGACCTTCTTCGCGTGACTCTTGAGGAGTTCGCTGATGAGGTACTTCAGCAGGCTGGGGTTGTCGATGGCGACCTTGAGCATCGGGAAGATGTTGTGGGGGCGCACCTGCGTGACGATGTCGAGCATCGAGCCGTTCTTGAGGAACTTCGGGCTGAACGTCGCGAACGGACCGAACAGCAGCGACGTCTCGCCGTCCACGACACGGGTGTCGAGGTGCGGCACCGACATCGGGGGCGCTCCGACCGACGCCTGCGAGTACACCTTGGCCCGGTGCTGCGCGACGATCGCCGGGTTCGACGTCTTGAGCCACTGGCCGCCGATCGGGAAGACGCCGTACCCCTTGATCTCGGGGATGCCGGAGCGCTGGAGGAGCTTCAGCGCCCAGCCGCCGGCGCCGACGAAGACGAACTTCGCCGTGATCGTGCCGGGGGTGTGACCGATGACGTGACGGTAGCTCACGTCCCACCGACCGTCCTTGCGCTTCTTGAGCTTCTTCACCTCGTGGTTGGTGACGACCTCGACGCCCTTCTCGCGAAGCCCCGCGAACAGCTGACGCGTCAGCGAGCCGAAGTCGACGTCGGTTCCCGCGGGAACCCGGGTCGCCGCGAACGGCTCCCCCTTCCGACGCTTCTGCATGAGCAGCGGCGCCCACTGGTTGATGACGCGGGAGTCCTCGCTGTACTCGATGCCGGCGAACAGCGGCTGCTGCTTGAGCACCTCGTAGCGGCGGCGCAGGTAGGCGACGTCTTTCTCGCCCCGCACGAACGTCATGTGCGGGGTCGGGTTGATGAAGGTCGACGGCTCGTCGAGCACGCCCTCCGCGACCAGCGAGGCCCAGAACTGGCGGCTCTGCTGGAACTGCTCGTTGATCGTGACGGCCTTGGACGGATCGAGCGGCCCGTTGGGGTTGTCGGGCATGTAGTTCAGCTCGCACAGTGCCGCGTGCCCGGTGCCGGCGTTGTTCCAGGCGTTCGAGCTCTCTTGCGCGACGTCGCTCAACCTCTCGAGCACCGCGATCTTCAGATCGGGCTGCAGATCCTTCAGCATCGTGCCGAGGGTGGCGGACATGATGCCGCCTCCGATGAGGAGAACGTCGACGTTTTCGGTCACCAGACGATTCTAGGTGCCGGGTGAGAGTGTCTCGACATCGAGAGATCCGTCGGTTCGATATCGAGACAACGCCCGCTCGAACGGCATCCGGATGCCGAGCTCAGACGCGTGCGGAAAGCTCCTTCGCCACGAGCTCGGCGATCTGCACGGCGTTCAGCGCGGCCCCCTTGCGGAGGTTGTCGTTGCTGATGAACAGCACCAGGCCCTTGCCTTCGGGCGCGGACTGGTCGGCGCGGATGCGGCCCACGTAGCTGGGATCGGTGCCCGCGGCCTGCAGCGGGGTCGGCACCTCTTCGAGGACGACGCCGGGCGCATCGGCGAGCAGCTCACGCGCGCGCTCCGGCGTGATGTCACGGTCGAACTCGGCGTTGATGCTGAGCGAGTGGCCGGTGAAGACGGGGACGCGCACGCACGTGCCCGCGACGCGCAGGTCGGGGAGCTCGAGGATCTTGCGGCTCTCGTTGCGGAGCTTCTTCTCCTCGTCGGTCTCGTTGAGGCCGTCATCGACGAGGTTGCCCGCGAAGGGGATGACGTCGAACGCGATGGGCGCGACGTACTTCTCGGGCTGCGGGAAGTCGAGCGCCGAGCCGTCGCGCACGAGACGCTCGACGTCGCCCTGGGCGAGGACGCCCTCGACCTGGCCGAGGAGCTCCCGCGCACCCGCGAGGCCGGAACCCGACACGGCCTGGTAGGTGCTGACGATGAGACGTCCGAGACCCGCTTCGGCGTCGAGCACCTTCAGCACCGGCATGGCGGCCATGGTCGTGCAGTTGGGGTTCGCGACGATCCCCTTCTTCGCCTCGGCGATGGCGTGGGGGTTGACCTCGCTCACGACCAGCGGAACCTCGGGGTCCATGCGCCACGCGCTGGAGTTGTCGATCACGAGCGCCCCCGCCTCGGCGAAGCGCGGCGCGTGGGCGCGCGAACCGGTGGCGCCGGCGGAGAACAGCGCAACCTCCACGCCGGCCGGGTCGGCGGTGGCGACGTCCTCGACGACGACCGTGTGGCCGCTGAAGTCGATCGAGGTGCCCGCCGAGCGGGCGGTGGCGAACAGGCGCAGCTCGCGAATCGGGAAGGCGCGCTCCGCGAGGATCTCGAGCATGACGGTGCCGACCTGGCCGGTGGCGCCGACGACGGCGAGGGAGATTCCGGAATCGGAGATGCGGGTCATGCGAAGTCCTCGGGATTCGTGGGTGAAATCCAGATTGTAGCGTTCTGCCGCGGAGCGCGATCGCCTCGGCCGGCGGGGCTCAGGTCAGCGCCGCTGCACCGAACGACACCCCGAACTGCACGCACCACAGATCGACCGTGCGGAAGACCGACAGATCGACGTCGGCGGGGATGTCGTACAGCTGATCGCCGAGGTTCCCCTTGATGGGGCCGAGGTCGACGTGGTCGTAGCCCGCGGCCGTGAACCATCCCTCTCGGCCCTCGACGACGGGGCCCGCACTCAGCCAGACGTGCACGTCGGGCCCGTTCGTCGTCTGGAGGCCGATCAGGGCCAGCTGGCGGGAGCCGTCGGGATTCTCGATGACCCGCACCGTCCCGCTGGTCTCGTGCTCATGGCTGATCAGCGCACCGGTGAGCAGATCGACGGGTCCCGTCTGCGGTTCGACGACGTCGACGGGGTCCGTCGTGGGTGCGGTGGCGGCCGTGGAGGGCGCGGCCGGCGCAGACACGGTGGGCGCCGACGCGGGGATCTCGTCATCGACGCGGACGTCGATGAACAGCAACCACGGCTGGAAGATCAGCCCCAGCACGACCAAGGCGACCACCGCGATCGATGCGCCGATTCCCCACCACCAGCGAGACCTTTTCGTCGGCCACGACCGTGCCATCTCCGCCTCCGTTCGGCCGAAGACTAGGGGCTTTCTCTGCGACGCGGCTGAACGTGTCCGGAGGCGTTCAGCGACCGGTGCCGGCGTGCACGGTCGCCTCGATCTCGTTGTCGAGGCCGTACGCGGTGTGCACGACACGCGCCGCCTCAGCAAGATCGACACCGCGGACGACCACCGAGATGCGGATCTCGGAGGTCGAGATCATCTCGATGTTCACCCCCGCCATGCTGAGCGCCTCGAAGAGCGTCGCCGACACGCCGGAGTGCGTGCGCATGCCGGCGCCGACGACCGAGAGCTTGCCGATCTGGTCGTCGTGCACGAGGCTTTCGAACCCGACCTCGGACTGCTCGCCGGCGAGCGCCTTCAGCGCGGTCGCAGCGTCCGTCTTCGGCAGCGTGAACGAGATGTCGGTGCGACCGGTCGCGGCGGCCGAGACGTTCTGCACGATCATGTCGACGTTCGCGCCGGACTTGGCGACGATCTTGAAGATGTCGGCGGCCTTGCCGGGCACGTCGGGCACACCGATGACGGTGATCTTGGCCTGGCTGAGGTCGGTGGCGACGCCGGCGACGATGGGCTCTTCCATGGTGGCTCCCTCGGGGACGAGCGGGGACTTCTTCGACGCGTCGAGCACCCACGTGCCCTCGCTCGAGCTGAACGTGGACCGCGCGTGGATGAGGACGCCGTGGCGGCGGGCGTACTCGACCGCGCGGATGTACAGCACCTTGGCGCCGTTGGCGGCGAGCTCGAGCATCTCCTCGCTGGAGACGCGGTCGAGCTTCCGGGCCAGCGGCACCACCCGCGGGTCGGCGGTGAAGATGCCGTCGACGTCGCTGTAGATCTCGCACACGTCGGCCTCGAGCGCCGCGGCGAGCGCCACCGCGGTCGTGTCCGACCCGCCGCGGCCGAGGGTGGTGATGTCGCGGGTGTCGCGGTTGAAGCCCTGGAAGCCGGCGACGATGACGATGGCGCCCTCGTCGAGGGCTTCGCGCAGACGTACCGGGGTGACGTCGACGATCCGCGCGGCGCCGTGGGTGGCATCCGTGATCATGCCCGCCTGGCTGCCGGTGAAGGAACGGGCTTCGAAGCCCATCGAGTGGATCGCCATGGCCAGCAGCGCCATCGAGATGCGCTCACCGCTGGAGAGGAGCATGTCGAGTTCGCGCGGCGCCGGGATCGGGGCGACCTGCCCCGCGAGGTCGAGGAGCTCGTCGGTCGTGTCGCCCATGGCGCTGACGGCGACGACGACCTCGTGGCCGGCGCGCCGGGTGTCGACGATGCGCTTGGCGACGCGCTTGATGCTCTCGGCGTCGGCGACGGACGAACCGCCGTACTTCTGGACGATCAGCGCCATGAGGGGAACTCCCGGGAGGGTCGGGCGTCGGGATGCCACGAAGGGGCGCTCGGATGCCACGCCCGAGGGTTCATCTTAGAGGCGCCCGCATGCCGCTGACGTCATGCGGGCGCGGGGCAGGGGCGCGGCCGGGGCGGAGGTGCGGGCGCGGATAGGATCGTGGAGTTCCACCCTCTGCCTCTGGGAGCGTTGCGGATGTCCCCCACCCCCGGTCGATGGCTGTCGTCACTTCGCCGACTCGTCCACGCCGACGAGGCCCTCGCGCCGGAAACCCAGCTCCTCACGGTCATCGACGAGGGGCTCGCCACCCGCATCCTGGACCTGGCGATCCGCATCGGCGAGACGATGCTCGTGGTCGGGGCTCCGGCGAACGAGGTGACCTTGACCATCGTCCGCGTGTGCGGGGCATACGGTCTGGATCCCGTCCACGTCGACGTC
This sequence comes from Microbacterium sp. ACRRU, assembly GCF_022346945.1. Taxonomy (GTDB): domain Bacteria; phylum Actinomycetota; class Actinomycetes; order Actinomycetales; family Microbacteriaceae; genus Microbacterium; species Microbacterium mcarthurae. Next base: position 173,027 of record NZ_JAKRNI010000003.1, read on the forward strand.
ACCTACAACTCGATCACGATCGCCCACAGCCTGCCCGGGGCGGCGCACCCGACGACACTGCTGCGCGTGGTGCGGGGGTCGGTGCCCGACCATGCCAAGCTGCAGCGTCTTCAAGCCCTGGTGGGCGAGATCGCCGACGGTCTCGACCTCGACGCGGCGATCGCGCGCTGTCGCGCGATCCGACGCCTGCCCTTCCGATATCGGCCCGCCGCCGTCATCGCCGCCCAGGCGATGCTGGCCCTGGGTGTCGCGATCATGTTCGGCGCGAACTGGCTGGCGCTGATGCTCTCGTTCGTCGCGGCGGCCCTGGCCGCCACGACCCAGTACTTCCTCGCGCGCGTGCGCGTGCCGTACTTCTTCGCGCAGATCGCCGGCGGGTTCGTCATCACCGTCGTCGCGGCGCTCTCGCCCCTGCTGCGCTACACCGGGATCGAGGCGGCCGCCGCGATCCGGCCCTCGGTGATCGTGGCATCCGGGATCGTCCTCATGCTCGCGGGGCTCACCGTCGTCGGGGCGGCTCAGGATGCCATCGACGGGTTCGCCCTCACCGCGACCGGCCGCATCCTCGAGCTGACGACGCAGACCCTCGGCGTGGTGCTCGGGATCCTCGCGGGGCTGGAGACCGTGCGCGTCCTGGGCCTCGGGATGTCGCCGCCCTCGACCGCGCTGCCGCTCGGGCCGCTGCCGGTCCAGTTCGTCGGCGCGGCTGTCATCGCGATCGCCGTGGCGATCTACAACGGCGCCGGAGCCCGGATCGTGCTCGTCAGCGCGGTCCTCAGCCTCCTCGCCTGGGTCGGGTACGTCGGCGCCTCGGGCCTGGGGTTCGAGGTGGCCGCAGCCAGCGGTGTCGGGGCGTTCGTCGCGAGCTTCATCGGCGTCGTGGTGGCCTACCGTCTCCACGTGCCCTCGGTGGCGATCACGACCGCCGCGATCCTGCCGATGGTGCCCGGAGCAGCGGTGTTCCGGGGGCTGCTGGGCATCGTGGAGTCCGGCGACGACGCCGCCGTCCTCATGGCCGGGGTCACGACCCTCGCGGGTGCGGCGACGATCGGCATCGCCCTGGCCGTCGGCGCCTCGCTCGGCATCTACCTCGGGCAGCCGGTGCGCGCGACGCTGTCGAGCGTGGTGCGGGCTCGAACGCGCACGCGGACGTAACGCCTCGTCACGGGCTGACCTGACCGCAGGCCCCGGGCTCAGCGCCCGCCGGAGTGTTCCACAGAGCCACGTCGACCCAGGCATCGATTCGCAGGTGCTGGTCGCGCACTTCCACCTCACGCACGGTCATCGACCGGGGCAAGGCCTCGGCGAGGCACACGGGCGGCGCCTGCAGGGCGCCGAGAGCGTCGTCACCCAACTTCACCCGCAGCTCATCGCCGGACAGCGTCGTGCCACCCATCGTGACCGACGAGACCGTCGCGCTCAGCCAACCGTCCGCGAACGCCGGGGTGACCGCGACGCTCGCCGCGACATTCGTGCCGCCGGACGCCATCGACACATCGAGGGCCATGTCCGCCCCACGGAACCCGATCTGCATCGCGCCGCGGGCGTTCTCGGGGATGTACATCGATGTCGCCTGCCCGGCGTTCAGACTCGCGACGACCGCGACCCGGTCCGCGACCCACACGCCGCCGTCGTCGAGATGCGCACCCGTGAGCGTCATCGCGAGATCAGCGGTTCCTTCGGCGAACGGTGCATTCGGCATCGTCAAATGAATGCTCTCGTAGTGATTGACCACCCCCTGGAGCAGGGCGGAACCGTCCACGACTGCTCCGATGTGCTGGCTCTCCGGCAGGGACATCGCCGCGCGCGCCTCCGCCGCGACCGAGCGTTCGACCTCACTGCGACCGACCGCCTCCCCGACCAGGACAGCGGCGACCGCGAGGCCCAGCAGGATCACGATGAGCAGGACGACCCGCGCCGTGGGAAAAGACGACGGCGGAGAATCCGCAGCCTCCGGCGACGGCGCAGGGCGCGTCAGAACGGCCGTCGATTCGTCGAAGAGGGTCATCGCCGCACCCTTACCCGAAGCGACCGTTGACGTAGTCGTACGTGCGCGGGTCGATGGGCGAATCGAACATCGCCTCCGTGTCACCGTGTTCGACGATGTGACCGGGCTGGCCCTGCGACGCGAGGAAGAACGCGCACTGCTGCGACACACGCTGCGCCTGCTGCATGTTGTGCGTGACGATGACGATCGTCACCTCGTGCTGGAGCTCGCCCATCGTCTCCTCGATCACACGCGTCGAGGTCGGGTCGAGCGCCGAGCACGGCTCGTCCATGAGGAGGACCTTGGGCTTGATCGCGAGCGACCGGGCGATGCAGAGACGCTGCTGCTGACCGCCGGACAATCCGCCGCCGGGAGCGCGGAGACGGTCCTTGACCTCCTTCCACAGTCCCGCCGAGGTGAGCGAGCGCTCCACCAGGTAGTCCTTCTCGTCACGGCTCGCCCGCACCCCCGTCAGTTTCAGGCCGGCGACGACGTTGTCGTAGATCGACATCGCGGGGAAGGGGTTGGGCTTCTGGAACACCATCCCGATGTCCTTGCGGGCGTCCGTAAGGCGGCGAGCGGGATCGTAGATGTCGTCGCCGTCGAGGAGCACTTCACCGGCGAGGGATGCCGACGGCACGAGCTCGTGCATGCGGTTGAGGATGCGCAGGAACGTCGACTTCCCGCACCCCGATGGTCCGATGAGCGCGGTGACCTGCCCCGCAGGCATCGTCAGCGACACGCGGTCCAACACCTGGTGGTCACCGAACCAGGCGGTGATGCCGCGTGCTTCCAGCGTCGCCAAGGGCGCGGGGGACGAGAAAACGTCCTGTGGAGCCGGCTGAACGGCCACCGGCGGGACGCCATCCGGCGCCGGGGAGCCGCCGGCGCGGTTGCGGCGCAACGGCTCCGCGGCGACCGGAGTGACGACGGTGGTGATGTCGTCGTGCGCAGCGGCGGGGACGGGCAGCACGGGCCCCGGGGGTGTCGGATCGGGTGTCGCCCCGATGACGCGGGTGATGTCGTCGGACATGGATGCCTCTCGCAAGGTCAGAGGAGGTTCGGGAGAAGGAGCGTGACCTGGTAGGCCGCGAGGAAGCCGGCCAGCAGCAGCACCGGCACGAAGACGATCCAGGTGCGCTGCGCGCCGAACCGCCGGAAGGCCCAGACGGCGGCGAGCTCGGCCGCGATGAGGAACTGCAGAGCGAACACGAGCGCCCACACGGTCGTCGTGTCGGTCGACATCGCACGCTGCTCCGGGGGCAGCGCGGCCGTGGTGGTGACACGAGCGCCGCGGGGCTGCGCCGTGCCGACCAGCCGGGCATCGACATAGGCCACGCCCGTCGGGACGTAGGGCGCACCGCGCGCCGTCATGAGGACGAGGCGGCTCTCCCCGGGGCGGAGGTTGGGGAGCGTCGGATCGCCCGCATAGCGGACGCCGACCACGGAGAACTCCTGCAGCCCCTGTCCGGTGCGTACGGTGATGGCATCCCCGGGGCTGAGCGACTGGATGCCGGAGAACGGACCGCCGAACGCGGCACTGCGCCCCTGCAGGAAGCTGACGCCCGCCTGACCCGGCAGGATGCTGTCGCGCTGATGGCCGACGCCCTGCGCCGTTTCGGCCGACGACGTCCCCTCGACGATCACCTCGTGCAGCCCGAGGCTCGGGATCTCGAGAATGCCGACGGGTGCACCGTCGGGTAGCAGGTTCTCGTCGAAGGTGTACTCGCTGACCGGGGCCGTCCCCGCGCGCAGCTGTTCGCGGAACTGATCCCCCACGCGCTGCTGGGAAACGAGGTGCTGGACGTGGCTGAACACCGTGACGTTCAGGACGAACATGAGCGTCAGTACCGCAGCGAGCGCGACGACGGCTCGGACGATCGCTTCGGTCGCGGTGAGCGGCGGAGCGGGCTTGTTCTCGCGCGGAGGGCGACGCGGTGGGCGCGGGACCGACGGCGCACGGCGCGGGCGAGCCGGGACGCCGGTGGCGTGTTCTTCCGTGACCGTCATGCGCCCACCGTCACGGGGAGGGGCGTGCCACCGGCACGACGGATGAGAGAGACGACGACCACGGCCGCCGCACCGACGCCGAGCAGCAGCACGACGAGCCACGGCAGGACGAACACCGTCGCATCGCGGGTCACAGGGCTGAGCGCGGTTCCCTCGACCTGGGCGGGCGGGTTGACCCGTGCGTGTGCGGTCAGCACCGTCCACTGGCCGGCACCGGGCAGGTCGGCGCCGACCGTGCGGGTCTCCCCCGGCTTCAGCGCCGGAACGGCGACGCCGTCGACATTCGACAGGCGCAGGCCGAGAACGTTCTCCATCCAGAAGTCCACGGTCAGGTCGATCGAGGACTTCGACATGTTGCGCACGGTGAACCACACCTGCGCCTCCCCGCCGAAGGGATTCAGCGAGGGCGCGCTTCCGGTCGACAGTCCGCCGATCGACAGGATGCCACCCAGGTCGACGCTGTCGACCAGAGTCACCCCCGCGGGCGACGAAGGCGTCACCGTCGAAGGCGCACCCGTTCCGCCACCGGAACTCGAACCGCCGCGTATTCCGCTCGACGCACCGGACCCGACGGAAGCCGGGAGACCGCCCGAAGACGCGGGTCCCGCGGTCCCGGTACCGGAGGGCGCGGCGGTGGGTCCGCACACCAGCGCGGTGATCCCCACTCCCCCTCCCGTCGGAGCCGGCGAGACCACCGGCGAGGGCGAGGGGCACTGGACCGCCCCGTCCGCCGCCGCCGCCGAGGTCACCGCCGCCGGCGCGGCGATCATCGCGAGGGCGAGAACCACCGCACCCCCCACGCGACGCGCCGACCGAATCGACGGAGGAACAAAGCGCACGGCGGTCACGCTCCCGAGCCGGCGGAGACGGATTCGCGCTCGGTCTCGGCCTTGCGGCGCGCTTCCGCCTCGGCGTACTCCATCCACTCCTTGGCGCGGGCGTCGTTGCGTCGGCGGCTGAGACGGAGCCCACCCCAGACAAGGAGGGCGAGAAGGATGAGCCCGAGGAGCAGCCACGGCACCGCGAACACGACGGTGTCGCGTGAGACGCTCAGCAGTGGGCCGGGGTTCGGAGCGGTCTCATCGACCCGGGGGTAGACCGTGACCAAGGGATTGAGGTAAACCCACTGACCTACGCCGCTGATCGTGGTCGTGACCGTTCGGGTGCTCCCGGGCAGCATCTCGGACAGTTCCTCTTGGACGGGAGCCGCCAGCGGGATGCCGAAAAGACCGCGAACCTCGGCCTTCAGATCTCCCGAGAGGGCGACGTTGCCCGCGTTGCGGACGGTGTAGGTGATCGTGGTCTCGCCCGCGAACGGGTTGACGTTCGGCGTGTAAGACGCCGAGATTCCCGCGATGGACAGGTTCGGCTGGAGGTCGCCGGGGACGCGGACGTACAGGCGCGTCCCGAGACGGCGGTCAACGATCACCTGGCCGTCGGGCGATTGGACGGATGCCACCAGGCCCCCGGCGTGGTCGCCCGGTGTGGCGTCGTCCGGGACTCGCATCGTGAACGGGATCGTCGTCGATTCGCCCGGCTGCAGCGTCACCTGCACCGAGGGCTCACCGCTGAAGCTGACCCAGGCTCCCGCATCGGTGGGGGCGACTCCCGTATCGAGGAGGCTGAACGCTCCCTCGTCGGTGTTGAAGGCGTCGGTGGCGAAGACGCTGAAGGTCTGCGCAGCGGTTCCGCGGTTGCTGACGTTGTAGCCGTCCTCCAACGACTGGCCAGGACCGATCTGGTAGTCGAACCGCGTGCGGATCGGACCGTCGTCGTTGACGGGCTGAGCCGAGATACCGATCTCGTCGATGGGGGCCGCTTCTTCGGCGCGGGCGGGCGGGGACGCGAGCATCGCGCCGAGTGCCACGGCACCGGCGACGACCGACGCGATCGTGGCGGAAAGGCGGGCGTTCGGGCGCACCGCGGGTCGGAAGATCTGCACGGTACATCTCCCCAGTAAGGGCTTACGGCCGCACTGCGGCAGCGGAAACGAGGGCTGAACGAGGAAGGTCCGAGAGGAAGGGCGGCGCCGTCGGCGCCGCCCTTCCCCGGGGTCACTTCGAGACGAGCGTGAGCGTCATCTTCGAGGTGTAGGTGCCGGCGGGCGTGCCGGCGGGGGCGACGAGCTTCAGGTCGGCGTTGAGCGTCGTGTTGGGCTCGGTCGAGACCCCCGCGCCGGCCGTGGCGAACGGCGAGGGGTAGGTCGCGCTGCCGGCGACCTGCTCCGCGGCGGCCGTCGCAGCGGCGCCTTCGGTCTTGGTGACCTTGACACCGAAGTTGGCCTTGTCGATGGTGTTCGCGCCCGACACGAAGTTCGCGACGGACTGCGTGAGGTCCCAGCCCTTGCGGTCGGCCGTACGGCGCGTGTCCGCGACCGTGATGCCGGTGATCGAGCCGGTGGACTCCGACAGCTTCTGCGCGTTGATCGACGTGGTCAGGGCGACGGACGTCGTCGGCACCGTGAAGGTGAGGTCGCCGGGCGCCTCCTGCACGTCGGCCGAGATGTCGATGTCCTTCGAGTCACCGGTGGGTTCCGGGTCGACCGTGCCTTCGATGGTCGGCGTGTAGGTGTAGTTCCCACCGGGGGCGACGTTGACGCGAACGAAGGTGACGCCCTTGACCAGGACGCCGGCTCCGTCGGTGAAGGCGATGCCCACCGAGTAGATGCCACCGTTGGCCTTCGCGGCCGCCATACCGAGGCCGTCGATGTCGATCGGGCGCAGGGCGGGGGTCAGGACGGTCTTCAGCGCCGGGTCGTTGAACCCGTTGAAGCCACTGCCGAGCCACTTCTGCGAGTCCAGCTCATCGCCGGGGTTGGAGAAGAAGGTGAAGACGGCAGCCGCGTCCGCGGGACCGGTGAACATGTCGTCGTAGTCCGAGAAGCCGGCGTTCAGCGGGTACCCGTAGACGGGGTCGTCCCACGCTTTGACGTCGGTGCTCTGGACGATCGTCTCATCGGGGTTCCACAGCCACATCTGCTCGAGCGAGGGGGCCGGGGTGGGGGCAGCCGATGCGGCGAGGGCGCCGCCGGCCGACAGGGTGAGGGCGAGGACGCCGGCGAGGGCGGCCTTGATACGGAGGTTCTTCATGATCTGTCCAATCGAGAGGTCGGTCAGCCGGCCGCGTAGGCCGCGATCGGGGTCGAGGAGCTGGGCGCGAGGAAGCCGAACTTCCGCTTGACGGAACCGGGCGCGAAGGGCGAGGTGGAGAAGTTGGTCAGGCTGGTGACCTTCGACGAGTCGACGAGACCGGCGAGCACCGGGTCGTACGCGGGCGAACCGGTGTAGGTGAAGGACGACTGCACCTTGGCGCGCTCGACGATCAGGTAGGTGTCACGGCCGAACGTGGTGTCGGCGTAGTACGCCGTGCTCGGGATCAGGTTGGGCGCCGTGCCCGTGTAGGGAACCTGGCCGGCGACGGGGGAACCGAGGGCCACCGTGGGAGCGGCCGCGACGGTGTTGACACCCGAGACGTTGTTGGCCTGAGCGACCCAGTTCGCCACCGAGAAGGGGATGATCTGGTTGTCGCCGAGGACGGTCGCGTCGTTCTCGGGGGTGACGTTGCCCGTGTCGTTGACCGCGGGGGCCGTGGGGGCGCTCCCCGAGTAGCCGATCGCGTTCAGGAAGAACGTGCGGGTACCCGAACCGGCCTGCGGCAGGCGCGGGGTGACGGGGACACCGTCGATCGAGGTCAGCGTGCCGTCGTAGATCGACTTGAGCTGCGCGGCGGTGAGGTTCGCCCACGCGGCCGTGCCGCCCTTGTAGGCGTAGGCCATTCCGTCACGACCGAAGGGGACGTAGAGCAGGCGGCCGTTGGCGTTGGCGTTGGTGCCGGGGCCGCTCGAGCTGCGGGCGATGTCGACCTGGTTGGTGATGGCGCGTGCGGGCGTGCTGTTGTTGGCGACCGACCAGTTCGCCCCGCTGACCGAAGCGCGCAGCGCGTCGCGCCCCGACCCCGAGCCGTTCGGCCGGGCGAAGAACACGCCACCCGGCTTGGTCTGGATCGCGGCCGACCCGAATGCGTCGAAGTTCCCGACCGACTTGCCGCCGGCGAGGATGCGGACGAAGGAGCCCGACACGTTGGTGCCGTTCGTGAGGGCGTTCATCGAGTCCTGGAGCGTGTCCGAACCGACGACGGCATAACTGTTCGACACGGGCTCCGCGGAGGCCGATGACGCGAAGGCGACGCCCGAGAGGACGAGGCCGACAGCCGCACCGAGTGCGGCGATCTTCTTGATCTTCACTGATGACCTATCTGTGGGTTGGTGTGGTGAGAAGGGAACTGCGGGAAGGGAAAGTCGAAGGTCACGTTCTGCGCGGCAGACGAGGGATGAGCAGCACGACCAGCGCGGCGATGAGACCGGCGAGGAGGCTGATCGGCAGGGCGGCGGGGAGGGCACCCGAGTCGGGGTCGGCCGCGGTCTTGGCGCCCGCGAGAGCGCCGGCGACGGCCCCGGATGCCGTGGGGTTGGCGTCTCCCGCCGAGGCTGCCGCCGCGGGCGCCGCGGCCGCTCCCGCGGAAGCACCAGACGACGATCCTCCGCCGGTGACGCTGCCTCCGACCGCTCCGGAGGGCCGCGACGGCGCAGCCTGCGGCGGCGCCGGAGTCGCCGGAGTGACACCGTTCTCGAGGGCGGTGGCTGCCGCACGCGCCTGGACCCGCCAGCTGTCGGGAAGCGGAGCGTAGCCGCTGGGGAGCTGACCGGTCTGCACCCCCGGGGCCTGGCCGGGCTCCGCGGCATAGCGGATGAAGTCCGCGTACACGCGACGGACGGAGGCATCCTTCACATACGGGCTCGCGGCGGCATAGACCGGAAGCGCGAGCGGATAGGCATCCACCGCTCGAGCCGCCTCGGCGCTGGCGGGATCGAAGCCGCGGACCTGCGCCTGCGATCCGATCGGCGTCATCGCGACGGCTGCCGCCACGAGCGCCTCGTTCGTCGGGCTCACGAAGGTCCCGGCCGGGTTGCGCAACGACGCGGTGACGAGCTGGTACTTGTCGGCGGCGGCGCCGTCGGTGAGGGAGATGACAGCCTGTGTGCCCGGCAGGTTCCGTGGGCTGCGTGTGTAGCGGGGTGGGTTGCCCAGCGGGTCCCACGCGCTGAGCGCCAGCCCGTCGCCGCGCAGCGTGTAATACGCCGCGTTGTCGAGGTCGTTGGTGTAGGGGCGCCACGTGACCGAGTTGATGGCCGCGGGGCCGTCCTCGACGGCCGGCACCTCGACCGGGTCGGGGCGCGGGAAGCTGTCGCGCGGTAGCGCGAAGGCAGTGCCGGTGGGGTTCTTCGCCGCGTCGGTGGAGGCGTAGGGGTTGATGACCATCCCCCAGTCGTCGGGGTTCCCCGCGAGGAAGTCTCGGGCGTCGGGGTCGGCCATGACGTAGCTCCACAGCGCGGTGGCGACGTCGGTTCGTCCCTGCGGGACGAGCATGTCGGCCACGGCCACGCTGGCGATCGCCTGCTGTGACCACTCGGGGTCGTTGATCTCGAGGAAGTCGGGATCGAAGAGGAGGTTCCGGGGATTGCTGCCCAGGTGCGACCGGTCGGCCTGGTAGGGCAGCGAATCCAGGTAAGAGGAGGTGAGCAGCTTCGCGAGAAGGCGCGGAGTCAGCTTCATGTCCGTCAACGGCAGCCGGGCGCGTGCGAGCGCGTCGGCGGGGACCGTCCCGTCCTGCCGCGGGAATCGATCGATCGCGAAGCCCACGGTGACCGAGCTCAGCGCGATCGGGGCGTACACGAGCCTGTCCTCCTCCTCACCGCGGTAGGGCAGAGAGGTGAGGGCGAGCGGCGCGGTGTCGGCGGCCGTGTTGGCGGTGGCGACGGCGTCGCTCTCGGTTCCCGTGAGGAGCGTGAACACACTGCCTTCCCCGCCCGAGCACAGCGACGGCTGCCACGACGACACCGCTCGCGCGACGACCTCGCTGCCGGACAGCTGACGTTCGGCCGCGCCGATGGCGCACCGGAGACCCACCGGGCGGAAGTCGAGCTTGATCGCGACGTGGTGCTTCCAGTTGTCCCAGAACAGACCGGAACTCACCACGGAGGCCTCACCCGTGTCGGTGGTACCGCGCGGAATGATGACGAGCCAGCAGGGCTGGCCGCTGGTCGCCGCAGCGTCATCCGAGGTGCGGGCGCCGCAGCCCAGACCCCGGGACTGCGTGACGGTCTGAACCTCGAACTTGGTGCTGCCGGTCCCGTCCGCACCGGTACCGGCCCACGGCACCTCGTTGGACGTGTACTGCGTGAAGAAGGGGTTGGTGTTCACGTCGACGCCGGGAACGCGGGTGCCGTCGACCACCGAGGCGACCGTCTCGCCGGTTGCCGATCGGAAGGGAATCGAGGTGTACGCGGGGTCGAGGACACCCGCGGCCGGCACCGTCAAGGATCGATCGGCGTCGGCGACGCTCCCCTCGACGCGGTTTCCGTCCCGTGTCGCACCAGGTGTGCCGAACGCGCCGTATTGGCAGGTCGTGCGGTCGGGCCGCCCCGGGTTCTGCGGGTCATCGCCCCAGCACTGGGCGATCTGCAAGAAGTTCTGCCCGCCGGACTGTTGCGTGGGGGGCGTCGACTCCTTCCCCCCTGTCCAGCTGATCTCCACGCCCTGGGAGACCAGTCCCTTGGTCTGTGAGACCGTCACGGAGAGATCGGGGAACGGGGCGTTCTCCCAATCCGCGTCGTAGGCCTTGGCGGTGACCGTCGCCGACGTCGCATCGGCCGCGACGGCGGCACCGACCGGCATAACGCCGCCGGCAGTGAGAGCGGCGAAGACGAGACCGCCGACGAGCGCGCCGGACAGGCCGGACAGCGCACGTCGCGCGGCGCGCCCTTCGGGTAGAGCACTACGCACAGGATTCTCCAAGTGGGGGCGACACCCTGTCCGGGTGCCGACAGCGATGAAAGTAGGGGCGGGTCGTGACTTCCGCGTGAACGGTCCATCAACGAGAGGTCGTATCTGCACGGAAGCCCCGATGGCAAAACAAAGCCGAGGTCAAAGGTCCTTTTTGACACGTCGAATACCGCCTCCGCGAGGAGGCGGTATTCGACGGCGATCAGCGTTTGCCGGCTCTTGTCGTTCGCATACGACGGAAACTCACGGGCGGGAGGATGATCGCGGCGATGAGCAGCAGCGCGGCGGCCAGCATGAGCCACTGCGGCGCTTTCCATCCGTCCTCCGCGAGGGTGAACGGGGAGGAGACCGCAGCCGCCGCGACACCGCCCCCGGCCGCGGCCGACCCGCTCACGAGATTGCCGTTCGCGTCGTACACCGCGTCGCCCCCCGTGCTCGTCGCATCCGCCGCCCCGGTCGCGACACCGCTCC
>NZ_JAKRNI010000040.1 GCF_022346945.1 Microbacterium sp. ACRRU
ATGACCGCCGGCACTCATCGCTCGGATACCTCGCACCGGTCGACTACGCTCGGCAATGCACCCATCAACTGGAAACCGACGACTCGCACAGCGACCGGACCGAATGAAGGGGGCGGCCCACAGGTACGCAGCAGACTCGCCGACAACGTACCCGGTCCCTCGCCATGCAGGGATGTCGACGTCAATCACGAAGAAGTTGGGATCTTCCCCCTCTTGAGCTCCCCGAGCCGCGTATTCGGCCTGCAGGAGGAAGATTGGCTCGTTGCCGTCCAGCTGAGTGAGCGTCTTACATGTCCCGACGCTTGCCTGGCATGGAGGAAGGTCAGCCCCTGTCTTGATCGCCTCGAGACCGCCTGGATCGCCGGACCTCGGCCCGAAGATCGATGCTCCCAACGAGCTGGTTCCGCTTGCCGCGAGGCGCAGACTGGTACCGCCTGACTCGTCCCGACTGAATGCGACATACTCGACGCGCGCGTCGGGGCCTTCAAGCTCAACGCCTATCAGGACGATGTTCGGGGTGACTGAGGCATGCTCGAATGTTGCCCGGAGCATCCAGGCGGCAGCGATCGAGCTGACAAGGATCGTAGCGATGAGACCCACGCGCACTACTCCCTGCCACGTAGGCAGTGCGCGGCGCGACGACACTCGTCCATCATGGCCGACATCATCACGAGGCAAGGTGAGCTGCGCCGTGTTCTGCCGAATGGAGCCCTTTCGCGGACGCGTGTCTCTCATGCCCCGTCGATCTGATCGAGCAGCCGATCCAGCCCGTCGTCGAACAGATCGGCATACCGATCGAGCGTCATCGCAGCCGACGCATGCCCCAGCATCCGCTGCACCGACTTGACGTTGCCGCCGGCGTTCACCGCGATCGATGCGGCGGTGTGCCGCAGATCGTGAAGCACCATCGTCTCGACGCCAGCCGTCGCGAGCGCAGTCTTCCACCACGACTTCGAGCCCGCCGACGCACGCACGCGCCGCATGTAGTCGCCGGTCGGGCCCGGGAAGACGAGTGCGCTCGGTCGACGCCCCGACAGCTCCGGCCGCAGCGCGTCGACCACGATCGCAGGGAGCGGCACGAGCCGGGTGCCGGCATCCGTCTTGGGGGTGCTGATGTGGAGTTGGCCGTGCACCTCGACGGCCGACCGGTGCACCGTGATGCGGCGGCGCTCGAGATCGACATCAGCGACCTTCAGCGCGACCGCTTCGCCCCAGCGCAGGCCGCAGTAGCCGAGCGTGAGCACGAGGGATCGATGCGAGCCGCTCGCGTCCGCGACACGACGCAGCTCGTCCTGCGTGAGGTACCGGCGCATCCGTCGGGTGCGGCGACGCGGTAGCGAGTCCACCCCGGTGGCGGGGTTCCTCGACAGTCGCCCGTCCTTCACTGCCTGCTTCAGGATGCCGTTGAGCACGCCGTACGCGCGGTGCACGATCGACGGTGAACGATCGATCTCGCTCAGCCACGCGGCGACGTCGCCGTTGACCACGCGCCGCAGTGGAACGTTCTCCCAACGTGGAGCGACGTGAAGCCGCCAGCTCGTCTCGAGCGGCCGGTACGCCGACGGCTTCAGCGTCCGCCGCTTGATCTCGAGCCACGCCGGCGCCAACGAGCCGACCGTCACGGCTGCCTTGCGGGGGTCCGTCCAGTCGCCGGTGATCAGCTTGGACTTCTCTGTGGTGAGCCAGGCCTCCGCCTCGGCCTTGGTCAGGAAGCCGCGCTTCTCGACCACCCGATTGCTTGGCGAGACGTAGCGGGCGCGCCAGAGCGTGCCGTGCTTCACCGAGTCGTAGGAGTAGACGTTCCGGGTCGTGCGCTTAGGCATCGTCCGTTCGACGTGGCCGGCCCTGCGTGTAGTTCATGCCCTTGAGGCGACCCGCCGCGCGCGCCTTCGCGATCCAATCGGATGCCGTGCGATGTGGCACATCGAGCTCGACTTGCACCGCCTTCGTCGGGGGTAGGTCGGCAAGCGCCGCGGCGCCGTAGAGGATCTCGATCACCTCCATGCGCTCGTCCTTCATCCCGCGCTTCACGACAGCGGATGCCATCCACTGCGGGATGATGCGACCCTCGCCCGTCGTGAGGTCGGCGACCGTCGTCCACTCGCTTTCCTCGCCGGCATCCAGTCGGAGCGCGATGCAATGCGGCACGGCCGCCTGCACGATGGACTGCGCCGCCGTGTGGCGGAGCGCGCGCTGGTCGAAGTCGGGCCGCACAGCGCGGCTCACGATCGTGGTCACGATGTAGCGGCCATCGTCCGGGGAGTACTGCGCCTCGAGCGTCGTCTCGATTCCCGTCTCGTCGTTCGTCGTCGTTGCGACGAACGCGGGGGCGATGCGCAGTGCGGACCCGACCGGCTCGGTCGCAGCATCCGCCGTCATCGGTGTGCCCTCGGGAGTGGTCACGTCGATTCTCACCTCCTCATCTTGCATTACCGCGAACGCGCATCGCAGGAACCTCTTGACAGAGCATACCGCTTAGTTGTGTACTTATGTCAAACACGGTTTGGATAACGCAACGGAGGTGTACCGTGGCAACGAAGATCGACACGACTCCGGTCGAGCTGAAGCACAGATACCTGAGCCCGCAGCAGGTCGCGGACCAGCTGCCGGGCATCACGACGGGCACCCTCGCGATGTGGCGTCATGAGGGCAAGGGACCGCGCTACCGCAAGCTCGGCCGCATCGTCCTGTACGCGGCTGACGAGGTCGACGAGTGGGTCGACGCCGGGACCCGTGAGGGCACGAGCGATGACTACTGATCTCGCCATTGCCATTGAGAGCGGTTCGGTTCGGGATGCCGCATCCGAAGTACCCGTCGTGACTGTGTACACAGCGGGGAGCGCCTGTGTGCAGTGCGCGCTCACCGCGAAGGTGCTCGCCGAGCTCGGCATCCCGTTCGTCGAATGCGACATCACGCGCGACGAGAATCGCGCCGCCCGCGAGTACGTCACCGGCGACCTCGGATACACCGGCGCACCCGTCGTGGTCGTCGATGAGCACGACCACTGGTCGGGCTTCCAGCCGGGCGAGCTGAAGCGAGTCGCCGCGCACCTCGGGAGCCGGCCATGACGTCGCGAATCGAGCCGGTCGCCGGCGAAAGCCTTGCCGAGGCGGGGGAGCGGATCCGTGACGCGGCACCGATCCGTGGTGAGCGCGCGACCGACGAGGACTGCCGCATCCGTCGCGAAATGATCGAGGCCACACTTGCCGTCCGGGGTGTCGAGCCTGGCGACCGAGACTGGCACACGGCCCAGCTTGTCGACGGACACGTCGCCGGCGTCTGGGCACAGTCGGCCGACGAAGCGGAGCTCGACCTCACCGTGTGGTGGGGCGTCCGCTGCCACTGGGTCGCCGCCGACCCGGGATGCCGGCTGTTCCACGAGTACTTTCCGAAGGGCAAGCGCTCGGCTTCCGAGGCCGACCGTCGCTTCCCGCTCGCGCCGCCGCGCAGCATCCGCGATCGATTCGCTCCCGCTGACTCACTGCTCGACGGCATCTGGATGCCGCAACCAGCCGACTCCTCACTGGCGAGGTGATTATCGTGACCGACGACGACACCGAGCGCTTCGAGCGAGAGAGCGAAGACCTCCGCCTGCAGATCGCCCATGCGCGCGCCGCCCTGCACGATCGGCAGAAGCAGCGGAAGGAAGCCCGCCGCGAGTACGCGCGGGAGTACTACGCCAAGCACCGCGAGGAGTACCTCGAGTACCAGCGTCAGTATCGTGCCGAGCAGCGGGCGAAGGACCCCGACGCCTACCGAGAGGGCAAGCGCGAGCGGAACCAGCGCTGGCGTGACAAGCACAAGGACGAGGTCAACGCGCGGCTCCGCGACAAGTACCGCGAGGACCCCGAGAAGCATCGCGAGCGGCGCCGCGAGTACTACGCCGAGCATGCCGAAGAGCAGCGGGCACGGCGGCGCGAGTACTACGCGCGCAACAAGGAGAAGCAGAACGCCGCGAGCCGCGCCTGGCGCGATCGCGAGAAGCGGCGCCGTGCGGCCGGGTTGCCCGCGCGGCGGATGCACCGTGTGCCGCGAGACGAGCGGGAACAGAACCGAGCCGCGGCGGATGCCTTCTTCTCACGCGTCTGGACGAAGCCGGAGCTCTCGGTCGCCAAGAAGAGCATCGAGACGCCTCCCGAGCTGTGGGCGGAGTGGAAGCGGGATTGCCTCAAGGCCCGCGCGACGTACACGCTGGCAGAACAGAAGCAGGAGCTGGCGCGGCTGCAGAAGGAGCTTGGACGAGGGACGCCTGGTCCCAAGCCGAAGCCGCGCCTGACACCCGAAGAGCTTGAGGAGGTCCGCATGGAAGCCATCGCGAAGCAGGTCAACGATCGTCTGCGCCACCGCGAGCAGCCTCGCCGCCCGCACCATCTGGACCCCGCGGCGCCGCATCCGATGCTCCAGCAGAGCGGGACGACAGGACTGAACCGATGACCACTATCGACCGCAATCGCGCCGAGAAGGTGCTCTATCGCGTCGCCATCTGCGCGTTCACGTACTACCCGGGCAAGTCCGACAGGGAGCCCGGCTACGACGTCGAGGAAGACGTCGCGTGGTGCACCGTGCCGCTGGAGAAGCGCCTCCCCCAACCCGACTTGCAGATGTTCCGCAGCGTCATCCGAATGCTGATCACCGAGCCGCTCGCCGACCGTCGGCCGTTCATCCAGAAGCTGGCCGAGATCTCGGGGGAGTGAGGGTTCGGTCCTTCCTGGCGGCCGATCGTAGCGACCTACGGCGCGCTCCGTTCCGGCCCTGCGGCATATCCTCCCTCGCTCCGCTCAGTCCGGTAATCCTCGGGCTCGGCACTGCGCACGCCTCCGGTCGCGTTGTGAGCCACTGCCAGAAGGATCGGGGAGGAGCGGTCAGGAGCTGTGGACTCGTCCTGTCGAGTTGCACATTGACTCCGACGGACCGATCCGGAAGCAGTCGCTGGGTCAGGAGAGGATCGGTGAACCTCGGGATCCTGACGAGACGATTCCCGCTCTGTTGTAACTAGGGCAGAGGGATCAACGCGTGCTGGGTGTTGGTGTGGATTCGAAGCGCGCCGCTGAGCACGACGACCGCTCGCGGCGCCGACGGAAGCTCGTACGCGGTAGATGACCAGTCATCCTGCGAAGCAACGGTCAGTGTCCTGTCGGCGATCGTCGCGACCCAGCCCGCTCCCGCGAGCGGATCACCAATGGCTGTCATCAAGACCGAGGTTGGATCCGCGCCGGGCGCCGGAGTGGTTTCGAGCTTCACGGGCGACCGGTCTCCGGATCGCACGAGGGCGGTGTCGGCGACTTTCAGGAAGTGACCGTCCGCGAACCCGAGCACGGCACCGTCGATGCGGCCGAGGGGGTGGAACGAAGATCGGGTGTTCCATAGCCTGCCGATCTCGCCGCTCCTCTCGATCTCGGCATTGAGCCCATAGCTCGTGGACACAATCACGCGGTCGTCGACGAACTCCGCGGCCTCAATACGGTCGGGCGTGAGGAACGGATCGGTGACAACTGATCGTTAGTGCCGGGAGGCGCTGGCGGGGAGGATGTCATCATGCCCGGTCCCTATCCCAGAGAGTTCCGCGAGGACGTTGTCGCGGTCGCTCGGCGTCGTGAGAGCGGCGTCACCATCAAGCAGATCGCCACTGACTTCGGTATCAGCGAAGCGACGCTGCAGAACTGGCTCCGCCAGGCCGATGTCGAGGACGGCAACCGTCCCGGTCAGACTGCCGCCGATGCTGCCGAGGCTCGGGAGTTGAAGAAGCGGATCCGCCTCCTCGAGCAGGAGAACGAAGTGCTTCGTCGTGCGGCGGCGTATCTGTCCAGGCGAACCTGCGGCTCGGTGGCTCCCCAAAATGACGTACCCGCTCGTATCTGAGCTCGCCGACGCGGGGATTCCCGTGACGGTGTCGTCGGGTCCTCAAGCTCGCAAGACAGCCCTACTACCGGTGGCGAAACGACCCGGTCCGGGACGCCGATGTGCTCCGCGCGTATCGGATCAACGCGCTGCATGACGCGCACCATGATGACCCGACGTTCGGCTACCGATACCTCGCCGACGAAGCCCGGCGAGCGGGGTGGCGAATGAGCCGGCGGACGGCGTGGAAGCTGTGCTCGCAGGCCGGGCTTCTCTCATCCGCGCAGCGCCGGCGACGTGGGAAGGGGAAGAAGGCCGGGCCGCCCGTGTTCGACGACCACGTCCAGCGCGTGTTCCGCGCCGACGCGCCCAACCGGCTGTGGCTCACGGATATCACGGAGCACTGGACGAGCGAAGGCAAGCTCTACTGCTGCGCGATCAAAGACGTGTTCTCCAACCGGATCGTCGGGTACTCGATCTCGGACCGGATGACCGCGAAACTCGCCGTCGACGCCGTCCGAAACGCCGTGGCCCGCCGCGGTGAGGTCGCCGGATGCATCCTGCACGCCGACAGGGGCAGCCAGTTCCGCAGCCGGGCCATGGCCCGCGAACTGCGCCGGCACGACATGGTCGGATCGATGGGACGCGTCGGCGCCGCGGGGGACAACGCGGCCATGGAATCGTTCTGGTCACTACTGCAGACGAACGTGCTCAACCAGCAGCGGTGGACGAGCCGGCAGGAGCTGCGGCTGGCCATCGTGGTCTGGATCGAACGGAAGTACCACCGCCAGCGAGCCCAGGACACCCTCGGCGGCTTGACGCCCATCGAGTTCGAAGCCAAGCTAGCCGAGCCGCTCACACTCGCGGCCTAAACCGAACCTGTCACCAGTTCGTTCCTCACGCCCAACTTTCCGACAGACCCGAACACGGGCAAGCGGCAGAGCGCGCATCAGCGCACCCCGAACTATGGTGAGACACGTCGAGGTCCTCGGTTGGAGCAGCAGTTGGCGCTACTGATCTTCGGGGACCTCGACCCCTACCCGCCCGAACTCACCCGGCGAGCCTCACCCCCACCGGAAGTCCGAAGAGCCGTTTATCCCTTCCCGGAATGTCCGTCCTGCCAGACCTCCCGGACGTTCAGCGACCCGTCCCAGAGCACGGCGTCGGCGATGAACCCCGGAGTGAACGCGCCCACCGACGGCGCGCGCAGCGCCCGCGCCGGAAGGAACGTCGCCGCCGCGACGGCCTGGGGCAGGGGGATGCCCGCTGCGGTCGCGTGCCGGATACCGGCCGCGAGGGTGAGGGTGGAACCGGCGATCGTGTCGGATTCCCGGAGGCGCGCGACGCCGTCGCGCACCTCCACCTCCTGCCCGCCCAACTGATAGGCGCCGTCGCCGCAGGTGGCCGCGGCCATGGCGTCCGTGACGAGGGCGACCCGATCGGGCGCGGCCCGCAGGAGGAGCCCGAGGACGTCGTCGTGCAGATGGACTCCGTCGGGGATGGCCTCGAGCATCACTCGGGGATCCGCAAGCGCGACGCCCACGACCCCGGGTGCGCGGTGGTGCAGCGGAAGCATGGCGTTGAAGGCATGCGTGACGAGCATCGCCCCCGCGTCGATCGCCGCCCGTGCGGTCGCGGCGTCGCTGTGCGTGTGGCCGATCGCGACGACCGTGCCCTGCGCGACGATCCTGGCGATCGCCGCCTGCGCGCCCTCCAGCTCCGGGGCGATCGTCACCTGGCGGACCACCCCCGTCGCCAGGAGCGCATCGATCAGCTCCGGCGTCGGCCGGACGAGGGCCTCCGGGGCGTGCGCGCCGGCGTGCAGCGGGCTGAGGAACGGACCCTCCAGATGCGCGCCGAGGATCCCGGGGAGCCGTCGGCGGGCGAGCGCGATGGTCGCCAGCTGGTCGCGCAGGAGCGCCACCGGCGCGCTGACGAGCGAGGCCACGAGCCGTGTCGTCCCGTCCGCCCGGTGCGCCGCTGCGGCCGCCGCGACGGCATCGAGACCGTCGTCGAA
Source organism: Microbacterium sp. ACRRU (assembly GCF_022346945.1). Lineage (GTDB taxonomy): Bacteria > Actinomycetota > Actinomycetes > Actinomycetales > Microbacteriaceae > Microbacterium > Microbacterium mcarthurae. The sequence goes on from NZ_JAKRNI010000040.1 coordinate 7,857, forward strand.
CGAACAGCCGGCACCACCGTGGTTGTGGATGTCCACGAGCCCCGGGGTGAGCATCGCGCCGGGGCCGGCTTCGGCGGTGCCGTCGACGACACGGGTGTCCTCATCTCGGACGTGGCGCCAGGCGTCGCCGGTGCCGACAGCGCGCACACGCCCGCCGGCGAGGTGGACCCATCCGTCCGCCAGGTCGATCGCCGGGGCGGCGGGGAGGGCGGAGACCACCCGGACCGAGTGGATGAGGGTGTTCACGGGCGCTCGCTCACGCGGACGGGGCGCGCTCCACGGCCACGCGCAGAAGACCTCCGGCCTCCTCGAGGCGTCGACCGGCCTCCGCCGGGGCGATCCCGGTCAGGACGGCGAGGATCGCCTCCTTCACGTGGCCCTCGGCGGCATCCAGCGCGGACTCGGCCTCGTCGGCCGTCACGCCGGTCACGGTCATGACGGTGCGTACGGAGCGGGCGCGGAGCTTCTCGTTCGTGGCGACGAGGTCCACCATGATGCCGCGGTAGGTCTTCCCGAGGCGCACCATGGCGAGCGTGCTCAGCATGTTGAGGATGAGCTTCTGCGCGGTGCCGGACTTCAGCCGTGTGGAGCCGGCGACGAACTCGGGGCCGACGACGACCTCGATCGGGATCTCGGCGATCCGCCCGATCGCGGAATCGGTGTTCTGCGCGACGGCGATCGTGAGCGCGCCGTGCTCCCGCGCGTGGCGGAGGCCGCCCAGGACATAGGGGGTGCGGCCGGATGCGGAGATGCCCACGACCACGTCGGCATCGGTGAGACCGAGTCCGGTGAGCTCCGCGGCCGCGGCGGTGTCGTCGTCCTCCGCGTTCTCCACGGCCGTGAGGAGCGCGGTGGGACCTCCGGCGATGAGGCCACGGACCATCTCCGGCGGGGTGCCGAACGTGGGCGGGCACTCGGAGGCGTCCAGTACCCCGATCCGGCCCGCCGTCCCGGCGCCGAGATAGACGAGCCGGCCACCCCGGCGGAACCGCTCGACGATGGCGTCGACCGCGCGGGCGATGACGGCGGCGTGCTGCGCGACGGCGACCGGGACGCTCTGGTCGCCCTGGTTCATCAGGGTGACCAGCTCCAGCGTGTCGAGCGTGTCGAGGTCGACGGAGTCGCGGGCGGCTTCGGTCGTGAGCGCGGCGAGCTCGTCGATCAACTCGTTCATCCGAGTCGTGTGGGAAGAATCAGGCACGGTGGATGAACCCCTCCAGAGGTAGGTCGCGGAGCGTCGCGATGATGCGCGCGCCATCGAGGGCGGTGCCCGCGGGGGCACGCGTGGTCAGGTCACGGGCCGCGAGGGCGGCGGTGAGGCGGTGGCGGAACCAGTCCGATCCGGTCAGGCCGCCCAGGATGCTGACGGTGCGCTGATCGGGGGGCAGCGCCGCCGCCAGGGCGGTGGCGGCGAGCTCCTCGACGGCCTCGTCGACGATCCGCTGGGCCGTCGCGTCGCCGGCCTCGGCCGCGGAGAGCACGGCGGGGGCGTGCCGCGCGAGGAACGCGGCGTCGGACGGAGCGGCGGTGAGGCGGGCGACGGCGGCGTCGCCCGTGTCGATCAGCGTGCTCAGGGTGGTGGGTTCCGCGGCGCCGGCGGCGGCCATCTCCGCGGCGCGGAACCCGGCGCGGCCGATCCACGCTCCGGAGCCGACGTCGCCGGCGAGCAGCCCGCGGCCGTCGCGCCGGGAAGTGCGGCCGTCGGGGGCGACCGCCAGCGCGACGGCGCCCGTACCCGCGACCAGACAGACCCCGGCGGCCCCGTCGAAGGCGCCTACGTGCGCCGTCACGATGTCCGACGCCACCGCGACCGGAGCGTCGAACGTGCGCGCGAGCCGGTCCGCGAGATCGGCGGCCCCCTCAGGGGCGGACAGTGCGCCTGCGGCACCGATGCCGAAGGACGTCGGCACGACGGTGGGGGAGAGCCCGGCGACCAGGCTGCTCAGGGCCGCGGCGGTGCGCTCGGGGGCGCCCGGGACGGCGAGGCCGGGCAGACCGGGTCCGTCCGCGCCGGAGATGCGTCCGTCCGGCCCCCAGACGGTGACGCGGCACCGCGTCTTGCCGAGGTCGACGCAGACGATGGCGTCCTCAGTGCTCATGGTTCTCCTTCTGCACGAACTGAAAGAAGTATACGCATCCGGTAATCTGACCGAAACATAGTTTCATCTACGGATGGGTGGAGTGGGCGACGTGCATCGGCGAGACCATACTGGGACGAGTGATCAGATGACGCCGGGAGCGCGAATGAGCATTCAGTCGACCATCGAAGCGGCCGTCGGGTCGTTGTCGCCCTCCTTGAGGCGCATCGCGGAGACGATCCGGGACCGTCCGACGATCGTCCTGGAGAGCACGATCAACGATCTGGCTGCGGAGTGCGGCACCTCGGTCGCCTCGGTCGTGCGCTTCTGCCAGGCCATCGGGATGGCCGGCTACGCCCAGCTGCGCGTGGCGCTGGCCACCGAGCTCGGCAAGGAATCCGCGCAGTTCGGCATGCCCGCCGCCTACGGCGCGGACGTCTCGCCCGGGGACTCGCTGCAGGAGATCGCGCGGAAGATCTCCTCCCTCGAGCTCATGGCGATCGACGAGACGATCGGCTCCCTCGACTTCGAGGTGCTCGAGCGGGTCGTGGGCCGGTTCGAGAACGCCAGCCGGATCCTGCTCTACGGGGTCGGGGCCAGCCAGTTCGTTGCCGAGGACCTGCAGCACAAGCTCTTCCGCATCGGGCGGGACGCATTCGTGCTCTCCGACCCGCACGAAGCCTGGGCGGCGGCGGCGCTGCCGGTGAGCGGCGTGGTGGCGATGGGGATCTCGCACCTGGGGGAGACCAAGGACACCCTGGAGTTCCTGCGGATCGCCGCGGAGAACGGCGCGTTCACGGTGGCCCTCACCGGGGTGCCCGGTTCCGCCATCGCGAACGCCGCGGACGAGGTGCTCTACACCCGGGCGCGGGAGACGACGTTCCGGGCGGGCGCCATGGTGAGCCGGATCGCGCAGCTCGCGCTGGTCGACTGCCTGTTCGCCGGGATCGCGCAGCGCCGCTACCACTACACCGTGGACGCGCTGCGCCGCACCCGTGAGGTCACCCGGGGCGCACGGGGCGTCTGAGTCCGCCCTGCGGCACCGCGCACATCGCTGTGCCGTCATGTGTAACAATGCTCCACAAGAAGACTGCATAATGAAACTCAGTGCCGTAGGCTTACGGCTCTCGAAGTCGAGGAGGAACCGGATGATGGACGCGACGGTGCAGCTGCGGACGTTCCAGCCCGGCGATGGTGCCCGCATCGCCGCAGCCTGGACGGCGGCGGCCCCGCAGGACCCGATCACCGAGACCCGGTTCCGGGACCTCATCCTGCTCGACCGCAACTTCGACCCGGCGGGACTGTTCGTCGCCGACCGTGACGGCGAGGTCGTCGGTGCCGCCTACGTCGTGCGCCGGCGCGTGGCCCACGACGGGGACGACCTCGAGCGCGGCCGCGGCTGGATCCCCTTCTTCTTCGTCACGCCCGATGCACGGGGTCGCGGACTCGGCCGGGCGCTGCTCACGAGCGGGATCGAATGGCTGCGCGCCCAGGGCGCCGCGGAGGTCGTCTTCTCCAGCTACACGCCGAACTACGTGCTGCCCGGGCTCGACGCCGACCGGTATCCGGAGGCCGCCGCGCTGCTCTCCTCGCTGGGTTTCGAGACCATCGAGCGCCCGAGCTCGATGGAGATGTCGCTGCGCGGCTACCGGCTGCCGGAGAGCGAGCGGGTGCGTGCCGCGGAGCTGCGCGCCGAGGGCTGGTACCTCGGCACCCTGCGCGACGAGGACATCGTGCCGCTGATCGAACTGGCCGGGCGTGAGTTCAACTCCGACTGGGCGCGCGCCATCCGGGAGGGGATCGTCTCCGGATTGCCGCTGGAGCGCATCATGGTCGCCCGCAACCCCGAGGGACGCGTGATCGGCTGGGCCATGCACGGCACCTACGAGAACGTGATCGACCGTTTCGGTCCGTTCGGGGTGCTCCCCGAGAGCCGCGGCACGGGCCTCGGCCGGTTGCTGCTGCACCTGACCCTGGAGCGCATGGCCGCGACCCAGGCGCACGCCGCGTGGTTCCTGTGGGCGGACGAGGGCTCGGCGGCCTCGAACCTCTATGTGAAGACCGGCTTCGAGATCACGCGCACCTTCACCATCCTGCGCGCCGACATCTCCTGAGAAGGGAACCCCATCCATGAGTAAGACCGTCATCGCCGTCGGTGGACACATCGGCGACATGGAGCTGACCGCCGGACCCACCCTGGCCAAGGTGGTGCTCGAGGGCGGGCGCGCGATCATCGTGGACTGCACCTACGGTGAGCGCGGCCACCCCACGATCGCGCCCAGCGTCTACCGCGAGCAGAAGCTCGAGGAGGCCCGCTTCTTCGCCGACACGATCGGTGCGGAACTCGTCACCCTGGACTACTCGGACGGCTTCCTGCCCGACGACGAGGCCGTCGCGGAGCAGATCGCCGAGGTCATCCGCGAGGCCAAGCCCGACATCCTCATCACGCACTGGCTGCACTCGATGCACCGCGACCACGAGCGGGCGGCGCAGGCCGCCATCCGGGCCGCGTTCCTCGCGTCCATCCCGATCGAGGAGATCGACGCCGAGCGTCACTCCGTGCCGGTCATCCTGCACGCGGAGAACTGGGAGGACATGGAGGGCTTCGAGGCCGACACGTTCTACGAGATCCCGGACGAGGCGTACGAGCGGTGGCGTGCCGGGATCGAGCGTCACGCGTTCGCGCGCGGGGAGACCTACGGTTTCCGCTTCATCGACTACTACTCCGCGCTGATGCAGGTCAAGGGATGCCTCGTCGGTCACCAGCGCGCCGCCGCCTTCAAGTCCGCCGGGCACGAGCGCTTCGCCCTCGCCGGTCCCTGATCTCCCCTCGAACACAACCGCAATCGCATCTGGAAGGTAAACCATGAAGAAGCACACGCTGCTTGCAGGCCTCGGTGTCGCGGCCTCGGTCGCGCTCGTCGCCACCGGCTGCTCGGGCTCGGGAGGATCCGATGACGGATCCACCAAAGTGACGTTCCTGACCCACTGGGGTCCGGAGCAGGTCACCATGCTCGAGGACGCCGCCGCGGCCTTCACGGAGGAGAACCCGGACATCACCGTCGAGGTTCAGGCCGTGCCGTTCGCGAACCTGCTCTCGACGCTGCGCACGCAGGGCGCGTCCGCCGACGGCCCGACGATCGCCGGCATCTACGACGCCTGGCTGCCGGAGCTCGCTCGCGACGGTCTCGCCGCCGAGGCGCCGAGCGACGTCGCCAAGGACGTCACCGACAACTGGCCGTCCGGTGTGGTCAACGCCGCGACCCAGGAGGGAGCCCTGTACGGCATCCCGAACGAGGTCGACCTGTACCAGTTGAACTACAACACCGCGCTGTTCGAAGAGGCCGGCATCGCCGCTCCGCCCGCCACCTGGGACGAGCTGTTGACCGCCGCCGACGCGATCACCGCGACCGGCGATGGACGTCAGGGGATCGGGTTCATCACGAGCTGGAACTCCGGCGCCGTGCACCCCTTCCTGTCGCTGCTCGCCTCCAACGGCGGCAGCTTCCTGAACGAGGCCGGCGACGCCGCCGACCTGGAGAGCCCAGAGGCCCTCGAGACCGCCGAGCTGTACCAGCAGCTCGTGGATGCGGGTGCGACGAACCCGGCGATGTCGGGCGCGAACGCCAACACCACCGGTCCGTACCTCGACAACTTCGTCAACGGCAAGACCGGCATGATCATCATGGCGAACTGGTGGGAGAGCTCCCTCAAGGACGCCATGGGGGATGACTTCGCGAACGTCGCCACGGCGCCGATCCCGGTCGGGCCGAGCGGCGACGTGTCCAGCTCGATCTCGTACTCGTGGGACACGATCGTCAACGGCAACGCCTCCGACGAGAAGCAGGCGGCCGCCTGGAAGTTCCTCAGCTGGCTGAACGGCCCGGACTCGGGCGAGAACGGCTCCTCGGCGATGGGTGACATGCTCATCTCGATGGGCATACTGCCCAGCCGGCTGTCCGACGTCGAGGCGCACGCCGAGGCACTCGGGTCCGACTTCCTGAGCTCCTACGTCGCCGCGATGGAGACCGCCACGCCGTTCCCGACCGTCCTGGGCGCCAGCGCCGGTGCCGACGCGCTGCAGCGTCAGATCGAGGCGCTGCTGAACGGGCAGGTGGACGCGGCGACCGCCATGAAGACGGCGACCGCGGACGTCGACGCCGCGCTCACCGCTGCACGCTGACGAAAAGGAACCCGTGAACCTCACGTCAACAGCCGGGGGAGGCCCGATCTCGGGCCTCCCCCGGCCACGTCGCCGCCGGACGGACAAGGCGCACCGCGGGATCACCGCGGCGATCTTCCTGAGTCCCACGGTGCTCATCATCGGCCTGTTTACGGTCGTCCCGATGATCATGACCATCGTCATCAGCTTCCACCGCTGGTCGATGTTCACCCCGATCACCGAGATGGACTTCGTCGGGCTCGACAACTACGCCCGCTTGCTGAGCGACAGCGCGCGCGTCCAGGCGATCGCCAACACCGGCGTGTACGTGCTGCTGAGCGTCGTGATCACCGTGCCGCTGGCGTTCCTCATCGCCATGCTGCTGTACTTCCCGCGGCTGCGCGGGCGCAACATCGTGCGCGTCATCCTCTTCGCCACGTACGTGATCCCGACGATCGCGATCGTGATCATCTGGAGCAACATCTACGCTCCCGGCTACGGCCCGCTGAGCGCCATGATCCAGGCGATCGGGATCACGCCCCCCGGCTGGCTCAGCGACCCGTCCTGGGCGCTGGTCTCCCTCGTCATCTTCAACGTCTGGCAGATGCTCGGCTACTACGTCATCCTGCTGGTCGCTGGCCTCACCCAGATCCCCGAGGAGCTGTACGAGGCCGCCAAGGTCGACGGCGCCGGGATCGTGCGCCAGACCCGGTCCATCACCATCCCGATGCTGAGCGGTTCGCTCGTGTTCGTGGTCCTGATGACCATCATCAACTCCATCCAGGTGTTCGACCCGATCTACCTGCTGACCCAGGGCGGTCCCGCCGGGTCGACCAACGTGGTCTCGTTCGAGATCCAGCGTTCGGCGTTCCAGTACGGGCAGGCCGGCGACGCCAGCGCGCTCGCCGTCTCGCTGTTCATGCTGATCGTGCTGGTCGGCGTGGTCCTGAACGCCATCTCGAAGGCGAGGAAGCGATGAGCCGCCTCCGCACCCATCCCCGCACGCTCGCCCAGCGCGCGCTGCTGTACCTGCTGCTCGCGGTGGTGGCCCTGGTGCCGCTGTTCCCGCTGTACTGGCTGGTGATCTCGGCGTTCAAAACGCCCGCCGAGTTCGTGACGATCCCGCCGACGTGGTTCCCGGCGTCGCCGACGTTCGACCAGGTGAACGCGGCACTGACCCAGGTGCCGTTCGCCCAGTCCATGATGAACAGCGTCATCATCGCAGGCGGTGCCACGATCTCGGTACTGATCACCAGCATCCTCGCGGGCTACGTGTTCGCGAAGTACCGGTTCCGCGGGAAGAACCTGATGTTCTGGGGCATCGTCGCGACGATGTTCCTGCCGCCCATCGTCACGCTCGTGCCGCTGTACTACCTCGTGAACTCGATGGGGCTGTCGGACTCGTACATCGGGGTGCTGCTGCCCTGGCTGGCGAACGCGTTCGGGATCTTCCTCATGCGGCAGTTCATCATGGACGTCCCGGACGAGCTCATCGAAGCCGCGCGCCTGGACGGGGCGAGCGAGTTCCGCATCGTCTGGCAGTTCGTGGTGCCGCTGATCAAGCCTGCCGTCGTGACGCTCGCGGTGTTCATGTTCGTGTTCTCGTGGAACAACTTCCTGTGGCCGCTCACGATCCTGCGCACCGAGGCGATGTACCCGGTGGTGCTCACGCTGAACCGGCTCATGTCGTACACGATGAGCTTCGACTACCAGAACGTCGTGATCGCCGGCGCGCTGATCGCGTCGCTGCCGACCCTCATCGTGTTCCTCATCTCCCAGCGCGTGTTCGTGCAGGGGATCGCTTCGAGCGGGGTGAAGGGCTGATGGCGGAGATCCTCATCGTCGCTGATCGGGATGCCGCGGGCGAGCTGGCAGCGCGGGTCGTGTGGGAGTACCTCGACGGCGTCCCCGAGCCGGTGCTCGGGGTGGCGACGGGGTCGACCCCGGAGCCGCTGTACCGCGAGCTGGCGCGCACGAGAGGCGGACGGGACCTGTCGCGGCTGCGTGCGTTCGCCCTCGACGAGTACGTCGGACTGCCCGCCGGCCACCCGGAGTCGTACCGTGAGGTGCTCCGCCGGGAGATCGTCGAGCCGCTCGGCCTCGATCCGCAGCACGTGCACGTGCCGCCGGCCGACGCCGCGTCGCTGCCCCACGCGGGGGAGCGGTACGAGGCGGAGATCGCCGCGGCGGGCGGGGTCGGGCTGCAGATCCTCGGCATCGGCAGCGACGGCCATGTGGGGTTCAACGAGCCCGGCTCCTCGCTCGCCTCGCGCACGCGGGTGAAGACGCTGACGGAGCAGACCCGGCGCGACAACGCCCGGTTCTTCGACTCGATCGACGACGTGCCCCGGCACTGCGTCACGCAGGGGCTCGGCACCATCCGCGATGCGCGCCACCTGCTGCTCCTCGCGTTCGGCGCGCAGAAGGCGCAGGCGGTCGCGGCGGCGCTCGAGGGCCCGCTCTCGGCGAGTATCCCCGGGTCGATCGTGCAGCTGCATCCGCACGTCACCGTCATCCTCGACGAGGATGCCGCGAGCGGGCTCGCCCACGCGGACTACTACCGCGACGTTGCGCGGTTCAAGCCGGAGTGGCAGGGCTGGTGAACGCCGGACTCCCTCCCGCGATCGCGGCCGCGGTTGCGGAGGCGTCGCGCATCAAGACCCGGCTCATCGACCGCGTCGCTTACGCGGGCGACGGCTCGCACTTCCTGCTGACGCCGCAGGCCGTGGTGGTCGCCGCGGATGCCGCCGAGGTCGGCGGACTGCTCTGCGCGGCGGCGCGGGAGGGGATGCCGGTCACGCTGCGCTCCGGCGGGACCAGCCTGTCCGGCCAGGGCAGCGGCGACGGCCTCATGATCGACGTGCGGCAGCGGTTCCGCGACGTCGAGGTGCTCTCCGGCGGGGAGCGAGTGCGCGTGCAGTCGGGCGCGACGGTGCGACAGGTGAACGCGCATCTCGCCCCGTACGGCTTCCGGCTCGGGCCGGACCCGGCCAGCGAGGCGGCGTGCACGATCGGCGGCGTCGTGGCCAACAACTCCAGCGGCATGGCGTGCGGCACGGAGCAGAACACCTACCGCACGCTGGAATCCGCCGTGCTGGTCCTGCCCTCCGGCACGATCCTCGACACGGCCGCTCCGGATGCGGAAGCCCGCCTACGTGCGCGGGAACCGGAGCTGGTCGCCGGGCTCCTGCGGCTCTGCGACCGCGTGCGACAGGATCCGCACTCGGTCGCGGTGATCCGGAAGCACTTCGCGCTGAAGAACACGATGGGCTACGGGGTCAACGCCTTCCTCGACTTCGACGCGCCCGTCGAGCTGCTCCTGCACCTCGTGATCGGATCCGAGGGGACGCTGGCGTTCGTGGCGGAGGCCACGTTCCGGACCGTCCCGATCGCGCCCGAGGTCACGACGGCGCTCGCCGTCTTCCCGTCGCTGCAGGCGGCGACCGTCGCCCTTCCCGGTCTCACCGCGACCGGCGCGGCGACGCTGGAACTCATGGACGCGACCTCGCTCCGGGTCGGACAGCGACTCCCGGGGGCGCCGGCGGAGATCCTCGGGTTCGAGGTCGAGGACCACGCCGCCCTGCTGGTTGAGTACCACGCGCGCACCGACGAGGAGTTGCGGGTCCTGTCCGCGGCGGGTTCCCGCGTGCTCGCGGAGGCTCCGCTGCGCACGCCGGCACCCCTGGCCACGGACGCCGCCGCACGGAAAGCGGCGTGGTCCTTCCGCAAGGGGCTGTACGCGTCGGTGGCGGGCGCCCGTCCGAGCGGGACGACGGCGCTGCTGGAAGACGTCGCGGTCCCCGTCCCGGCGCTCGCCGAGGCGTGCGAGGGGCTGCAGGAGCTGTTCGACCGGTACGGCTACGCGGACAGCGTGATCTTCGGCCACGCGAAGGACGGCAACATCCACTTCATGCTCACGGACCGCTTCGAGGGTGAGCCGGCCATCGGGCGCTACCTCGGCTTCACCGAGGACATGGTCGACCTCGTGCTCGCGGCCGGGGGGAACCTCAAGGCGGAGCACGGGACCGGGCGGGCGATGGCGCCGTACGTGCGTCGTCAGTACGGCGACGAGCTGTACGACGTGATGTGCGAGATCAAGCGGCTGTGCGATCCGGCGCGCGTGCTGAACCCGGGCGTCGTGATCGACGACGACCCGGATGCGCACATCCGCAGCATCAAGCTGGCCCCGCCGGTCGAGGAGGAGATCGACCGCTGCGTCGAGTGCGGCTACTGCGAGCCGGTCTGTCCGAGCCGGGACCTGACGTTGACGCCTCGGCAGCGCATCGTCGTTCGCCGTGGCATCGAGCGGGCGCGACAGGCCGGGGACTCCTCGGCGGTGGCGCAGCTGGAGCGCGACTACGACTACGCCGGCGTGCAGACCTGTGCGGTCGACGGGATGTGCCAGACGGCGTGCCCCGTGCTGATCAACACGGGGTCGCTGGTGAAGCGACTGCGCCGTGAGGATGGGAACCCGGTGCTGGCCGCGGGCTGGAAGGCGGCGGCATCCGGATGGGGCGCCGCCACCCGTGCCGGGGCGGTGGCGCTGTCGGCGGCCAAGGCGGTACCCGCGCCGCTCGTCACCGGTGTGACCGCCGCTGCCCGCGCGGTGCTGGGCGAGGACACGGTCCCGAGGTACAGCGCGGATCTCCCCGGTGGCGGGGCGGCACGCCGCGGGGCGACGGGCGTCGTCGGCGGCGGCGAAGGGGACCCGATCGCCGTGTACGTACCCGCGTGCGTGAACAGCATGTTCGGCGCGGCGGACGGCGGCGACGGCGTGGCGGTCGCCTTCCGGCGGCTGCTCGAACGTGCCGGTGTCGCGGTGGTCGTTCCGGAGGGCGTCGAGTCGATGTGCTGCGGGACGCCCTGGTCGTCGAAGGGGTATGCCGGCGGGTACGACGTCATGTCCCGCCGCGTGGTCGAGCGCGTGCGGGAGGCATCGCGCGGCGGCGAGCTGCCGGTCATCAGTGACGCGGCCACTTGCAGCGAGGGTTTCGAGCGCATGCTCCGTGCCGAGGGGATGCGGGTGGAGGACGCCGTGGCGTTCGCCCGGCGGGAGCTGCTGCCGCGGTTGTCGGTGACCGCTCCGGTCGCGTCGCTCGTGCTGCATCCGACGTGCTCGTCGCGGCAGATGGGACTCGACCCTGACCTGGTGACGATCGCGGAGGCCGCGGCGGTCACCGTCGATGTGCCCACGGACTGGAGTTGCTGCGGCTTCGCGGGGGACCGGGGGATGCTGCATCCGGAGCTGACCGCGTCGGCCACCGCGCGGGAGGCGGCGGAGGTCGCCGCGCTCGGTGCACAGGCACACGCGTCCTGCAACCGCACCTGCGAGATCGGCATGACGCGGGCGACCGGTGAGTCCTACCGGCATGTGCTGGAGCTGCTCGAAGAGGCGACGCGGGCGTAGCGCCCTCTCTTACGCTGTCGTCCGCCGTTGCGCAACGCCCCGGGATCCCGGGGCCCGGTCGCGTGTACTAGGGGCACGGATGCGGGGTCCGCATCCGACCGGACATCGAAGGGAAGGCCAGAGCAATGGCACGCATCATCGAGACCGTGGACGTGAAGGCCCCGATCGCCGCGGTGTACAACCAGTGGACGCTGTTCGAACAGTTCCCGCGCTTCATGAGCTTCGTGGAGTCGATCACGCAGACCGACGACACGCACACGCACTGGAAGGTGAAGATCGGAGGCGCCGAGCGCGAGTTCGACGCCGAGATCACGGAGCAGCACCCTGAGGAGCGGATCGCCTGGAACAGCATCGGTGGCGAGGAGAACCACGCCGGCGTGGTGACGTTCCACGAGATCAGCGACACCGAGACGCGCGTGACCGTGCAGCTCGACTGGGAGCCGACGGGGCTCCTCGAGAAGGTCGGGGCGCTCGTGGGCGTCGACGACCACGCCATCAAGAAGGACCTCGAGAACTTCAAGAAGCTCATCGAGGAGGTGCCCGCGGCGGGCACCGAGGGATGGCGCGGCGACGTCCCGCGCTGAGCCGCGCTGAGTGGCGCTGACCGGCGTTGAGTTGCGCCGAGCGGCGTTGACCCGCGCTGAGCGGAGGGGATTACGCGAGCGGAGGATGCGGACGGCCGTTCCGGTCCTCCGCTCGCGTTCGTTCCTCCGCTCGCCACGACGCCACGCACGGACCGCGCCCGCGATTATTCACGGTGTGTCCGGGCTGCCGTGCTCCGCGGCCCTCGACAGACTTGAGCGCATGGACGCCAGGATCTACCCCATTCGTCGCGAGCTCAGTCTCGTCTTCGGAATCGTCGAGGAGACCAAGCGCACTCAGGACACGGCGATGCTGGTCACGGCGATCGACGCCATGCAGGACGCGCTCTCTCGGACCCTCGACCTGGTCGAGGAGCTCGAGGACGAGGCACACTACCCGGGCCGGTACGTGCGGCGGGGGCGGATGTCGGCCGTGCAGCACGTCTGAGCCGCTCTCTGCCCGAAGACGCAGAACGGGGGCGGATGCGATCGGCATCCGCCCCCGTTCCGTCTTCCGGCTAGGGCGTGTTGATCAAGAAGGTGCGGGGTGGCCAGCCGCCGCGAGTTGCGCGGGAGAATGGGCGTGTGAAGATCCAGGTGCTGCATATCGAGGATTGCCCGAATTGGCAGGAGGCGGGC
>NZ_JAKRNI010000041.1 GCF_022346945.1 Microbacterium sp. ACRRU
GGGGCGGAGGGGGGCCGGCCGGGCAGAACTCCTGCGGATCGGCGCGCCCACGGCCCGCGGCGACCGACACCCGACTTCCAGCAGGAGTTGTGCCCGCCCGGCGTGCACCCCGCTCACGCCGTGTAGTCGAATCGGCTGATCTCCTCGAGCGCCTCGACGACGAACGACACGCTCTGCTCGAACAGCTCCGCGCCGTGGGCCGCGTTGGCGCCGGTCGGGTCGCCGAGCACCCCGGTGGGGCCGAAGTCGTTGGAGAGCCACCCGAAGGTCACGGGCTTGCCGTTGAAGCCGATGTGCCGGAAGTCGCCGATGTGTGCGGGCACGGTGGCGGCGAACTGCGACGCGTCGACGAGCTCGGGGCGCAGGTGCATGATCATGCTCGTCTCGCCGTGACCCGCGTGGATGCCGGTGCCGTGCTCGTCGGGGCCGCCGTCGGTGCCGTCGAACGACGGTACGCGCGCGGCGGGCATGAAGAAGGTCCGTAGGCCGAAGCGGCGGCGCAGCTCGCGGTTGGCGACGTTCAGCAGCGCGACGTTCCCGCCGTGGCCGTTGAGGAACACCAGGGTGCGCGCTCGTGTGGTCAGGAGCGAGCGGCCGATGTCGACGACGGTCTGCATCATCGTCTCGGGCGTGAGCCACAGCGTCCCGGGCGCCCACGAGTGCTCGTCCGACTTCGTGATCGACAGGGTCGGCAGCTGCCACACGTCGAGACCCATCGCGGCGGCGCGCGCGACGGCCGCCGTGGCGGAGGCCTCGGCGACGATGGCATCCGTCGCCAGGGGCAGGTGCGGGCCGTGGTGCTCGATCGCACCGGTGGGCAGCACGACGATGGACTTCTCGGTCAGGGCCTCGGCAGCCGCCGGACCGCTGAGCTCGGCGAGCAGCCGGGTCATCGGATCGCGCCCTTGCGGGGGCCCGCGTAGGTCGGGTCGAGCTTGCCGGGGTTCAGCAGGCCGTGCGGGTCGGTGATGCGGGCGGTCGCGGCGGTCTGCTCGACGTTGAAGTCGACGTTCCACTGGTGCGGGTTGTGTACCCCGACGCCGAGGGCGTTGAGGTCGGCGATACCGCGGTAGACGTCTTCCTCGCTGACGTAGGGCGCGGCGAGCATGCCGATCGGGTGCTGTTTGGTGGACTCGATGTGGAGCTTCCCGCCGGGGAACACGGCCTCGACGGCGTCGACGTTCTCGGCGAGCGGTGTGCCGGCGACCTCGAGGTGGAACACCTCATGCGGCTGGCTCTTCTGGTACCACTCGATCGGGTGGTTGTAGCTGAGCATCGACAGGCGGATGCTCGCCTGCGGCCCCTCGCGCACCGCCTCGACGCGGCCGCCCGCGCCCTCGACGATGGCGGTGACCTCGTCGATGAGCGATGCGTCGATGATCGCCCGCAGGCTCGACCGGCCGGCCGGGATGGCGTCGTCGGAGGGGAGGGATGCCGCGATCTCGGGGCCGTCGCCGGAGACCAGGCGCGGAGCGGGCTCGAGGTTGCCGATGGTCTGCAGCACGGACAGCGTGCCCGCGAAGTCGGGGAAGCTCGCCCACAGGCCCCGCCACTCGCGGAGCGGTTCGAGGCGTACCGTGGCGCGCACGATGACGCCGGCGGTGCCGTAGTTGTGCACGTACTTCTGGGCCTCGTCGCCCTCGACGTGGACGATGTCGGCGCTGCCGTCGGCGTGCACGACGTCGAGCGCCGCGACGAAGCCGCGGTCGTTGGAGCCGTGCTCGATGGAGCCGGTGCCGCCCGAGCCGCCGGAGAGGAAGCCGCCGAGGGTGGACTGCGCCGTGGAGGGGTACATCCACAGGGCCTGTCCCGCCGCCCACGCGGCCTGCTCGAGCAGCACCATGGGCGTGCCGGCCTCGGCGGTGATGAAGCCGTCGCCGACCTCGACGATCGCCTTGGCGCGCGTGGTGTCGATGACCAGTCCCCCGTGCATCGGGATGCCCTGGCCGTAGTTGCCGGTGCCCTTGCCGCGCACGGTGACGGGCACGCCGTGCCGCGCGGCGGCGGCGACGGCGATCGCGATCTGCTCGGCATCCGCGGGGAACACCACCAGGTCGGCGAGTCCGAGGGGGAGCTTGGCGGCGATGATCGGCGACATCGGCGACCCGTCGACACTGGCGCGCTCGCGCACGCGCGGTTCGGTGCTGACGGCGGCGGGGCCGAGCAGGTCGAGCAGGTCGTCCTCGAGGGAGAGGACGCGGGTGGCGGTATCGCTCATGGGTGTCTCCGGGTGACGCGGATGGGGTGGATGCCAGGGGTCGGGGCTGCGCGGGGGCTGCGGTCTCGGCGAACCGAAGCAGCGGCGGGCGACGGCCCGGCCCGCGCGAGGCGGGCCGGGCCGGTCCGGGTCAGAACGAGATCGAGGTGTCGATGAACTCGTTGGTGTACAGGTCGGCCGGGGTGTAGCCCGACGCGGGCGGGGTGCCGAGGTCGGTGTAGACCTTGCTGGCCTTGTCGAAGAAGTCCGCGAAGCGGGCGTCGTCGAAGTTGCCGTAGGTGGAGTCGGGGCCGTCGCCGACGAGGCCGAGGTCGACCTGCGTCTTCACCGAGTAGTCCGCCACGCCCTGCGTGTAGGTCCAGCCGGTGTCGTACTCCTCGACGAGCTGGAGGATGAGGTCGTTCGCCGCGGTCGGGTCGTCGTAGTACGCCACGCCCGCCTTCTGCAGCACCGGGACGAGCTTGGTGAGGCAGGGCGACAGCTCTTCGAACTGGTCGGCCTTAACCGACATCGATGACTGGTAGGTCTGCCACCCCGAGTCGTGGATGAGGGCGAACTCGACGGGCTTGCCCCAGGCCGAGACCTCGTTCTGGTAGACGTACGGCTCAGCCGAGGCGAAGCCCTGCTGCATGTCCTTGCCGCCGGCGGCGACGAAGTTCGACGGGGTGCCGTCGTACGAGCCGTCGAGCACTTCGGGGCTCGCGAGACCGGCGCTCTTGAGGTACTCGATGTACGCCGAGCCGTCGAAGTACCGCCACACGCCGCCGTTCGACTCGAGGGCGGGCTTGACGTCCTCGATGGTCGTGACGTCGGGGTACGTCTCGGGGTCCCACATGACCATGGTCGGGCTGATGTCCAGGGGCGCCATGACGGCCTTGGTGGGGGTGGTGCTCGAGAGCTGAATGGCCTCGTCGGTGCTGACGTAGCCGAGGGTGATGGCGTCGTCCTGGTACATCTGCGCCGAGACGGTCTGGAAGCCGATCGCCGGGCCACCGGCACGGATCTCGAGGTTCACACCGGTGTACTCGCCGTCCGACATGAGCGGCCCGGTGACCGCCTTGGTGTTGGCGTCGACGGTGAAGTCGTCCTTGATCATCTCGTAGAGGTGGCCGTGCTCGGCCTCGGGGTTCCAGTCGGTCTGGACGACGACGGTCGCGGGGCAGTCGGCCGACAGGTCGACCGAGCCGACGGTCAGGTCGGCGCTCGGGGCGGTCTCCGCGGCGCTGCCGGCGCACGAGGTGAGCGTGAGGGCGATCGCGAACGCGCCGGTGACGGCGGTTCCGCGGACGAGGGTGCTGCTCTTCATGCTGTTTCGCTTTCTGTGACGGGTGGAGCACTCGGGTACGGAGGTGGTGCGGGAGGGGCGGATGCCACGGCCGCGGGCGCGCTGGAGGGCGCGGTGCCGTGGCATCCGGGGTCTGTGCGGTGGGTGCGGGCCGCGGCCCGCGGCGGTCAGTTCGTGGCTTCGTACCAGCGGCCGACGGCGACCTTCGACAGCCAGCCGAAGAAGGCGAAGATGGCCACGCCGAGGAGGCACGCCGCGAGGATCGAGGCGAACAACTCGGCGCTCTGGAGTCGGGACTGGTAGTTGGAGATGAGCGAGCCGATGCCCGGCTCGCCGCGGCGGAAGAAGTAGTCGCCGACGATCGCGCCGATCACCGAGAGCCCGGCCGAGGTGCGCATGCCGACGAAGATCGAGGGGAGCGCCGCGGGCAGGGTCAGCTTGGTGAGCACCGTCCACTTGTTGGCTTTCTGCAGGCGGAACAGTTCGCGCTGCGACTTGTCGACCGACTGCAGGCCGAAGAGGGTGTTGGAGACCATCGGGAAGAGGGCGATCAACACGCAGACGATGACGCGGGCCAGGAATTCGTATCCGAACCAGAAGCCCACCAGGGGCACGAGGGCGAGGATCGGGATGCACTGCAGGATCACCGCGTAGGCGTACGTGCTGCGCTCGACCCACCGGGCCAGTGACATCGCGATGGCCCACCCGATGCCGATCACCATGGCGATCGCGAGTCCGGTCAGGGCGACACCGGTGGTGCGGAACAGGGCGGTCCAGATGTCGACGCTCACCTGGGGGTCGAAGAAGCCCTTCGTGAACATCTCGTGCGGCATCGGCAGGAGGAACCCCTTGCCGGTGGCGTTCAGCACGCCCGAGATGACGTACCAGACCCCGAGGAGCACGACGAGGACACCGAGCGGTGGGCCGGCCAGGAGGAGGGCGCGGGCGATCGGTCCCCGCGGACGTCGTGACGCCCTCGGCGGTGCGGCGATCGGCGGGGTGGGGGTGGATGCCAGTGGCTCGGACGTCTCGGAGACGACCGGCTCTGCAGAGGTGGTGCTCATGAGTGTCCTTCCCGGAGGGCGTGGGAGACCTCGCCGACGAGTCGGGCGAACTCGCCCGTGTAGCGGATCTCGGGGTCGCGCGGCATGTCGAAGGGGACCTCGAACGTGTCGACGAGGTGGCCGGGGCGGCCCGACATGACGACGACTTTGGTGGAGAGGTAGACCGCTTCGGAGACCGAGTGGGTGATGAAGAGACCGCCGAACTTCTGCTCGACGAAGATCTTCAGCAGCTCGTCGTTCAGTCGTTCGCGGGTGATCTCGTCGAGCGCGCCGAACGGCTCGTCGAAGAGGAACAGCTCGGGGTCGAGCGTGAGGGAGCGGGCGAGCGAGGCGCGCATCTTCATGCCGCCCGACATCTGCTTCGGCAGGTGCTTCTCGAAGCCGTTCAGGCCGACGAGGTCGATGGCCCATTGCGCCTTCGGTGTGCGCACCCGCTTGGGTTGCCAGTTGAGTTCGGCGAGCAGCTCGACGTTGGACCGCACGTCGCGCCAGGGCAGGAGCGTCGCGTCCTGGAAGACGTAGCCGATGCGGTCGGTGTTGACGGTCGCGGTGCCTTCGCTCGCGGACTCGAGGCCCGAGGCGATGCGCAGCAGCGTCGATTTGCCGCAGCCGGAGGGGCCGACGACGCTGACGAACTCGCCGCGCTGCACGACGAGGTCGACGCCCGAAAGAGCGGTGGTGCCGTTGGGGAACGTCATGGCGACGTTCCGGAAGTCCAGCAGCGGCGCGGCGGGGTCCGCGAGCGTGGCTGCCGGGGAGGGGGAGGCGAGGGTCACGGAACGCTCACTTTCCGGTCGGGACGAGGGTCGGGATCGCCGGTGCGGGTGCGTCGGCGGGCGGGGCGGGGGCGGCGATGCGGGTCGAGACGGTGGTGCGGGAGACGAGTCGGCCGCGGTGCAGGACGACGCGGTCGGCCGAGGCGAACGCGACGGCCTCGCCGAGCGAGTCCGCGCGGACGGCGACGAGGTCGGCACGGGCGCCGGGGACGGGCCCGGCGAGCGGGAGGCCCATGACGTCCCGCGCGCCGGTGGTCACGGCATCCACGGCCTCGTGCGGAGCGAGGTGTCCCGCCGCCACCAGCAGTGACGCGGTCTCGAGATGGTCGCAGCGGCCGACGGGGTTGAACGGGTCGCGCACATTGTCGGCGCCGGCGGCGACGCGCACCCCGGCGGCCTTGAGGCGGCCGATCGGCGCGATTCCACGGGGCACCGCGTGGTCGGCATCCCACCCCTGCAGGTAAAGGTTGGTGATGGGGAGGGCGATGATGCCGATGTCGGCGTCGCGCACGTCGGCGGCGAGGGCGACGAGGTCTTCGGTCGGCATCATGCTCAGGCGCACGCAGTGCCCCGCCGTGCGGGGACGGTGCCAGCCGGTCACGGCCCGCGCGTAGGCCGCGAGCGTGTCGGCTCCCGCGAGGCTCTCGTCGGTGTGCAGGTCGATGCCGACATCGCGGCGTTGCGCGAGCGCGACGAGGCGCTCGAGGTCGGCGATCGGATCGTCCGCGAGATGGGGGGCGCCGCCGACGAGGTCGATGCCCGCGTCCAGCGCCGCGTCGAAGACCGCGTCCGGCACCGTGGGGCCGCCGAGCGCCACGAGCTCGATGTCCATGAGGCCCGCGAGCTCTTCCCTCAGCCGCACCAGCGCTCGGACTCCGGTGAGGGCGTCGGCGCCGCGGAGGAGGTCGACGTGCGTGCGGACGGCGGTGATTCCGGATGCCAGCATCCGCAGGGCCGTGGAACGCGCGCGGTCGAGAGTGTCGTCCTCGTCGAGCGTCATCGCGAAGGCGTGCCAGCTCTCGATGGCGCGCTCGAGGTCGCCGAACGGGGGCTGGATGGCATCCCACGACTGCGACTTGTCGAGGTGGGCGTGGGGTTCGGCGCCCGCGGCCGTGACGACGTAGCCGTCCAGGTCGAGGCTTTCGCCGCCGGTGTCGGGGAGCGGGCTCCCGGCCGGCACCACGGCGACCACCGTCTCGCCGTCGATCGCGATGTCGACGAGCGCGCCCGAGGCCAGCCGCGCGTTGCGGATGGCGGTGATCGACACGGGTGGAGCGGCGGACACGGGGACCTCCGAGAGGTGTGAGAAGGGATGCCGCATCATCGAGGCGCGCCGTCGGGAGCGGCGTCCCAGTGTTGGTGTGACCAACATCTGAGGTTGTTCCGATGCTAGGAACCGGTCGTTTCCGACGTATTTCCCGCTCGTGACCCTCGTGACAAACCTGCGCGACCGCCCCCGGCCGGAGGGGGCGCCCAGGGTCAGACGTGCGGCAACGAGGCGTCGCGCGCCTCGCGGTAGACCGTGTCGATCCGTTCGACGTGACGATCGAAGTCGAGCGCTGCGGCGCTGTCCGCCGCCCCCGACGTGACCGTTCGGCGGAGGTCGGCATCGGTGACGAGGCGGCGGAGGGCCTCCGCGAACGCCGCCGGAGTGGCATCCGCTGCCACCAGACCGTTCGCGCCGTGGACCACGAGATCTCCCGCGGCCGCGGGCGTTGCGACCACGGGGCGTCCGAGCAGAAGGCTCTCGGCGACGACGAGACCGAACGTCTCGGGCCAGAGCGAGGGGAAGACGAGGGCCGTCGCGGAGCGGATGAGGGCACCCTTGTCTTCGGCATCCACCCACCCGACGTAGTGGACGCCGTCGGAGGCGGCCGCCTCGACGGCCGCGCGTTCGGGGCCGTCCCCGGCGACCACGAGGTCGGCGTCGAGGCCCGCCAACCGCCACGCTCGCAACAGCAACTCGATGCCTTTCGCGCGCTGCAGCTTGCCGAGGAACACCAGCCGGGGTCGTTGCGGTGGTTCCGCAGCCTCCGCGGGGACCGTGGGCGCGGGCCACCCGTGCGGGACGACGAGAACCGCCGCACCCCCGTGCCGGAAGCCGAGCGTCTCGTGGCGCCGACGCGTCCGTTCGCTCGGAAACACGATCACGGTGGAGCGCCGTGCCGACAGGGACACCATCCACGCCCGGACGCGCTGCGCGAACCCGAGCCGCGGCGGGAGCCCGCCGGCGCGCTGCGTCGTGGAGGAGGTGTCGACGAGACAGTAGTCGTGCGTCGTGTGCACGACGGGGGCGTCGCGGGCGCGCAGCACGCTGGCCCCGACCCCCTGGAATCGGTGCACGTGGACGACGTCGCGATCGCGCTGCACGTCCCGATACGCGCGGGGAAGCAGCACGCTGTGCACGAGGTCCAGCGTGTGGAACGTCATGCGGGCGAACGCGGACGACCCGCGCCGGTCCGGCGCGTACGGGCGCCACGTGGGTCGGATGGAGAGGGAGATCCCCGCCGCGGACACGCGTGCCGCACTGTCGTCGTCGGCGATGGCGGTGACGATCTCGACGTCGTGGCCGCGCGCGCGTTGCGCCGCCGCGAGGGCGAAGAGGTAGGCCTCGGCGCCGCCCCACGGGGTGAGGAGCGTGCTGTGGAGGTGGGTGATTCTCACGGCGGTTCGTCCTTCTCCTTTCGAGCGGACCGAGACCGCCGCCGCGACACACGGTAAACCGCGCCCCGAGCACGCGTCTCTCCCGCGTGCCAGGGTTCCGTCCGCCTGGTCTGTCGTTCACTCGCCGCATCGCGACTGTCGGGGCCGGACTTCACCCAGGCGGGGGAGCCCGGGAGGCCGGGACGCCCGCGCCCCGCGGCGGTCAGGCTGGGAATCGTGTGCCGACCGCGCGGCACGAGTGGAGGGTGCATGCGGATCGTCAGCCTGTCGCCGGTCGTGCCATACGAGGGGATCCCGCACGCGGGCGGCCAGTACCTTCTGCGGCACCTGCGCGCGCTGCGGGATCGGGGGCACGATGTTACGGTCGTCTCGTTCGCCGACCCCGAGAACCGCACCGCGTCCGACGCGCTCGCCGGGGTCGCCGACGTCGTGCTCGTCCCCGTCGATGGCCTCGGCCGTGGACCGCTCCGCCGGCTGCGCGCCACGATCGAGCGCCAGGAGCAGCGCCTCTTCCCCGTGCGTCCGGTCTCCCGCCGCCGCCGGGCGCTGCGCCGCAGCGCCGCAGCGCGCGCGGCCGTGGCCGCCGCGGACGCGGTCGAGTACCAGTGGACCGAGTCCGGGTGGTTCGGCGTGCATCGCCGTCGCGCGTCGGCGCGTCACGTCGTCATCGCCCACGACGTGGTGCTCCAGAACTACGCGCGCTTCCTCGCCGCCGCCGGAACAGGCTGGCATCCGCGCGTCCTCCTCGCCCGGTGGCGGTACGCGAGTGTCCGCCGCGACGAGCGACGCATCTATCGCCGTGCCGATGTCGTCGTCTCCTTCAGCGCGAAGGATGCCGCGCTCGTGCGCCGGGTCGCTGTGGCACCGGTCCGCGCGGTCGTCGTCCGTCCGCCTCTCGCCGACGGTGTCTCCCCCCGTCCTCGCTCCGGCGATCCTGCGCCCACCGTGCTGTTCGTGGGGGCGTTCGACCGGTCGGTCAACGCCGACGCTGCCGTGTGGACGATGACCGACATCGCGCCCCGCGTACTCGCGGCGTGTCCTCGCGCTCGGTTCGTCTTCGCCGGCGCGCACCCGACGGATGCCATGCGATGGCTCGCCGCGGAGGCGCCGGACGCTTTCGTCGTCACCGGTCGCGTGGACTCGCTCGACCCGGTGTACGAAGCCGCCGACGTCGTGCTGGTGCCGCTGCGCGCCGGAGCCGGCGTGAAGTTCAAGACCGTCGAGGCCATGCTCCGCGGCATCCCGGTGGTGTCGACCGCGATCGGCGTCGAGGGCATCGTGGGCGGCCGCATCCGCGCGTTCGCCGTCGAGGACGACGCGGAAGATCTGGCCACCGCACTCGTCGGTGTGCTGGACGATCCCGCCGCCGCACGAGATCAGGCCGCACGGACGAGGGATGCCGCGGCCGACGAGTTCTCGCGCGAGGCGTTCCTGCGCGCGCTCGCCGACGTCTACGAAAGGCCGCTCCCGTGATCGATCCCCGCCCCACCGTCGCCGGAGCGACGGTCACCTACGGCTCGCGGCACGAGTCCTGTCTCGCGGTGGTCGAGCGGATGATCGACGCCGGCGTCGACACGGTGCTGATCGTCGACAACGGTTCCGCGCCCCCGTCCTCCGCGGCGCTCGACCGCGTCGCCGCCGAGAGCGCCGGACGCGTCGTCGTGCACAGGATGCCGCGCAACGAGGGATCCGCGCCGGCCTTCGGCGCCGCGATCGCCCGGGCATCGGCCACGGGAGCGGACTACGTGTGGCTGCTCGACGACGACAACCTGCCCGAGCCGGGTGCCCTGGAGCGCCTGCTCTCGACCGATCGCGCGCTGCGCGACGCCGGCCATGATCTCACCGCGGTCGCGCCACTGCGCGTCCCGGGCGCCGACGCCGCGACGATCGCCGACGTCGCAGCGGAGGAGCGGGTGAGGGAGAGCCCCCGGGAGTCGATCTCGTTCGCGGGCGTCGAGGCGGGCCTGTTCGCCCGCCGCTTCCTGGAACGGATCGGTCTGCGGCGTCCTCACGCCGTCGCCGCGGGCGACGATCTGTCGTACGCCCCGTACGGGGGACTTCTCGCGCGGGCCGAGGTGCTGCGGCGGATCGGTCAGCCGCGCGCCGACTTCGTGCTCTACGGCGACGACCTCGAGTACACCGCGCGCATCCCCGCGCGGGGCGGTCGGCTCGTCCACGTCCGTGACGCGGTCGTCGTCGATCCCCGGGGCGAACGGTGGATGCCGCCGGGATTCCAGGTGCGGGCGATGTTCCTGTCGACCAATCCGGCGTTGTTGTACTACTTCCTCCGCAATCGCGTGCATCGCGAGCTGGCGACCGGGCGACGGTGGAGTGTCCCGCGCGCGGTGAACGCGGCCCTGTTCCTCGCCCTCTGCCTGGCGTGTGCGGTCGCGACGCGGCGGTGGCGTCCGATGCGCGTGATCCACCGCGCCGTCCGTGACGCCCTGTCCCACCGCCTGGGCAGGCGGGTGAATTTCTAGCCGGGATCAGGTGATGGATCGGGCGAGCCGCCGGGTCACAGCTCCAGCGTGATCCGCGGGCACGCGGCGCGCGACACGCACAGCATCATGGTGCGGTTCGCCTCCTGCTCCTCCGGCGAGAGGACCGAGTCGCGGTGCTCCACCTCCCCATCGATCACCGGAACCTCGCACGTTCCGCACGTGCCGACGCGGCAGCTGGACGGCACAACGGCGCCGTACTCCTCGACGACGTCGAGGACGGACTTCTCCGGCGGCACGGTCACCGTCAGGCCCGACATCATGAGGTCGACCTCGAACGGCTCCGTCCACACCGGCGGTCCGAGCACCTTCGCCTCGAACCGCTCGACGTGCAGGCTCCCGCGCGGCCAGCCCGACATCGCGGCATCCAGAGCCTCCAGCAGCCGGGCGGGCCCGCACGCGTAGACGACCCCCCGCGCCACCGGAGTGCCCAGGCGCGCCTCCAGGTCGAGGCGACGCCCCTCGTCGGCCGCGAACACCTCGACGCGGCCCCCGTAGCGGTCGGCGAGTTCGTCGGCGAACGCCATGGTGCGGCGCGAGCGGCCCGCGTACAGCAGGGTCCAGGCCGAGCCCGCCGCCTCGGCGGCCTCGATCATCGGCACGATCGGCGTGATCCCGATGCCGCCCGCGACGAAGACGTACGAGCGCCCGGCGGTCGGCGCGAACAGGAAGTGGTTCGCGGGGCCCCGCACGCGCAGCGCGGCCCCGGGGTGGGCGTTCTCGTGCAGCCACACGGATCCCTCGCGCTCGCGGAGGACGCCGATCCGCCACGTCGCGCGATCGCTGGGTGAGCCACACAGCGAGTACTGGCGTTCGACGCCGCCGGGGAGCACGACATCGATGTGCGCCCCCGGTGACCAGTGCGGGAGTGCTCCGCCGGCGCGTTCGAGATCGAGGACGACGATGCCGTCCGCAGCCTCGCGACGCGCGCGCACGCTCACCTCGAACGTCAGGCCCCCGCTCATGTCTCTCCTTCGCCGGGGTCGGGGGTGCCGTGCACCCGTTCCTTCACGATCAGCAGCCGGTACGGCGCACCGCCGGGCGAATGCCAGCGGTGCGGTGTGCCCGAGCGGCAGTACACCGAGTCGCCCACCTCGAGCGTGGTCTCGCCGAACGGGCCGAGGGAGACGACGATCGATCCCTCCAGCACGGTGAGGAACTCGTCCTCCTCGTGGACGTAGTGGTCTCCGGGCTCGGCGTTCGCGCCGGTGAACTCCAACGGCTCGAAGCGTCGCGGACCCTCCGCGAGCAGACGTGCGCTGCCCTCGGCGTAGGGGCCGACGAGCCCCTCGTCCGCGCGCACGATGGTCGGGTGAGTGCTCTCGTCCGGGCGCGGGGGTTCGGAGGCGGCGATGAGCTCGACCCGGCTCGTGCCCAGCGCGCGCGCGAGCCGCTCGAGGCTCGCCATGCTGGGGCGCGCGAGCCCCCGTTCGAGCTGACTCAGGAACGGATGCGACAGGGCTGCCGCTTCGGCCAGCTGGGTCAGCGTGAGCCCGCGGGCCTTGCGCAGACCGCGGAGGTGGGCGCCGAGGCGCTCGTCACCGGTCGCGGGATCGTCGGCGGGAAGTGCGGGCGCCATAGTGGTCATCGTCCCACCCTCTCGAACAATCGGGCGGTGATCTCCGCCTCGTCGGCGGACCGGAGGCATCCGTCCTCGACCACGACGCGACCGGCCACGACGACGGTCCGCGGACGGCGCCCCGGTGACGCCCACAGCAGGCCCGCGACGCGATCGTCCACTCCGGCGTCGGCGACGCCCGAGACGTCCCAGAGGCACAGGTCGGCGGCAGACCCCGGCGTGAGCCTGCCGAGCTCGGGGCGCCCGAGACCGTCCGCCGACCCCGCAGTGGCCATCGCCAGGACCGCGGATGCCGCGAGCTGCGGCCCGACGAGGGCCGACACCTGCATCGCGAGGCGCGCATCCGCGAGCAGGTGGCCGGCGTCGTTGCTGCCCCCGCCGCTCGTTCCGAGCCCCACCGGGATGCCGGCATCCCGCAGCTTCGCGACCGGGGCCACGCCCCAGCCCATGGGCACATCGCATCCGGGCGCGTGTGTCGCGGTCACGCCCGCCGACGCCAGACGCGCGATCTCGCCGTCGGTGACCCCGCACAGGTGCGCGAGGGTCACATCCGGGGCGAGCCAGCCCCACTCCTCCAGCAGGTCGAGCGGACGGCGGCCGTAGCGCTGCTGCGCGACCTCGACATCGACCACCTCGTTGGCCTGCGTGCGCCGGCGCAGCCCGCGCCGAGCAGCGACCTCGGCCAGCAGGGCGAACGTCTCGCGCGAGTCGCTGTGCACCCCGGCCGGCCCCACGGCCACCTGCAGCATGCCGTCGGCGGTGACCCCGTCCGGGCAGCCGTCCACGAGCGCGGCGGCGATGGCTTCGGCCGACAGCGCGGCGTGCTCCGGATCGTCCCGCGCAGCACCGCGCACGAACGCCAGTCGCACGCCGAGATCGGCGGCCGCGTCGGCGGCGGCCTGCGCCATGCCCACCGTGTCGGCATCGTCCGGCCAGGTGAGGTGGTGGTCGGCGACCGCGGTGACGCCGCTCAGCAGGGCCTCGGCGAGCCCCGCTCGCGCGGCGATCCCGGTGAGTTCGGGGTCCACTCCCGCCGCCGCGTACGCGGTCGCCATCGCCGGGAGCCACTCGCGCATCGGGATGCCGCGGGTGCCCGGAAGCGTCCGGAACGCCGTCTGCAGCAAGTGGTGGTGGGCGTTGACGAGACCGGGCGTCACGACACACCCGTGCGCGTCGAGCACCGTCGCGCCGGCGGGGGCGGGAGCGTCGATGACGACGCCATCCACGCACACGACGTCACCGCTGCGGACACGCCCCTCGGCCTCGACGACGGCGTGGGCGCCGCGGACGACGAGAGCCGTCATCGAACGGCCTCCGGCACGGGGAGGGAGCAGGCTGTCGCGCTCGCCGCGTGCAGGGGTCCCTCGCTCGTGCGCAGCGGCCGCGCGTCGGCGCCGGTACGCGCCGCGACGATCTCGGCGATGACGGACAGCGCGGTCTCCTCGGGGGTCCGTGCCCCCAGGTCGAGTCCGAGGGGGGAGTGCAGCCGGGCCAGCTCGGCCTCGGTCACGCCCGCCTGCGTCAGCAGAGCGGCGCGATGGGCGACCGTCGCCCGCGACCCCATCGCACCCACGAAGCCGACCGGAAGACGCAGCGCGGCGCGCAGAGCCGGAACGTCGAGGCGCTCGTCATGCGTGAGCACGCACACGGCCGTGCGATCGTCGGGGGCCTCGAGCGACGCCAGGTACTCGTGCGGCGGGGCGACGACGAGTTCGGATGCCTCCGGGAATCGCGCGGCGGTGACCAGGAGGGCCCACGCGTCGCACACCGTGACCGCGAAGCCCGCGGCCGCCCCCACGCGACACAGGGCGGCGGCGTGCTCACCGGCGCCCAGGACGATCAGACGCGGCCGGGCGGGTCGACGCAGTGCCAGCACCGGGCCGTCGTCCAGGGCGAGGTCGATCGAGCTCTCGCGGCCGGCCGCCGCCGCACACAGCGCCTCGCGTACCCGCGGGTCGGTGCCGTCGATGGGATACGCGACCACCTCGATGGCCCCGCCGCAGGCCAGTCCCGCCGCGACGACCGCGTCGTCCGGTCCGGTGAAGCCGAAGCTCCCGCGGCGCACCTCGCCCGACCGCAGAGCGTCCAGCCCCAGCATGACCGCGTCGCCTTCGACGCACCCGCCGGAGAGCGACCCGACGACGCGCGCGTCGGAGGTCACGGCGAGAGTCGCGCCCACCCCGCGCGGCGCGCTGCGCACGACCCGGGTGACCGTGACCGCGGCGACGGGCACGCCCGCGTCCACCAAGGGCAGCAGGTCGGCGGCCAGTTCGAGCATGCTCGCGACCGTATCCGCGCCGTGTTTCGCGCACGCTACGCTGTCGTGACCATGCCCGCCGAGCCCGTCTCCGCCCCCGTCGACGGGCGGGCGGACGCTCGGCCGGCCGGGCTCGTGCTGGCGGCCGGGGCGGGCCGCCGCTTCGGGGGCCCCAAGGCTCTCGCGCGCGACCGGGACGGCGTGCCATGGATCCATCGGGCCGTGCGGGCCCTGCGCGATGGCGGCTGTGATCCCGTCGTCGTCGTGCTGGGAGCCGCGGCCGACGAGGCGGCTCCCCTCGTCCCCGCGGGGGCGAGAGTCACGCTCGCCGCATCCTGGTCCGACGGGGTGTCGGCGTCGTTGCGCGCGGGCCTTGCGGCCGTGGCATCCACTGCCGCTCCCGCCGTCGTGGTGGTGCCGGTCGACACCCCCGAGCTGCCCGCCGCAGCTGTGGCGCGACTCGTCGACCGCGCACGCAGCGTCGCCCTGGCGTACGCGACGTACGCGGGAGCCCCGGGGCATCCGGCGCTCCTCGGGCGGGAGCATTGGGATGCGCTGACCGGCGCAGTCCGCGGCGATGTCGGGGCAGGCCCCTACCTCCGCGCGCACCGCGCCGAGGCCGTCGAGTGCGGTGATCTGTGGTCCGGTGCCGACCGCGACGTGCCGTAGCGGGGCGATTCGCGCGACACCGACCGGTCCGGCATCCCCCGCCGTGCCGTCGTTCCGTTACTCGTTCGTTGCATTCGACCACGGCCTCGCATCTGGACAAATCCCGCGGGCCGGGGATATGTTCACGGAGCCGTCATAATTGCGACGGAACCAGGAAGCCGGGACGAGGACGTACCCGATCCGACGCCGGGGGGCGGCGGATGCGGCCACGGGGGTCCCTGCAGTTCAGAGAGGAACGCAGATCACAATGCTGAAGAAAATCCTGACCGGTGCGGCCATCGCGGCGCTGGCCGTCGGCCTCGGAGCCTGTAGCTCGACGCGGCCCGCGGACGGGGGCGGAGACGCCGCCGGCGGCACCAGCGAGTGCAACGTGGGCATCGCGATGCCCACCCGCAGCCTCGAGCGCTGGATCAACGACGGCGAGCAGCTCCAGAAGAAGCTCCAGGACGCCGGTTGCACCGTCGACCTGCAGTACGCCGACAACAAGACCGACCAGCAGATCAGCCAGATCCAGAATCAGATCTCGGGCGGCGCGAAGATCCTCGTGATCGCCGCGATCGACGGTTCGACGCTCGGCCCCGTGCTCGAGGAGGCGAAGTCGCAGAACGCCACCGTGATCGCTTACGACCGTCTCATCAACGGCAGCGAGAACGTCGACTACTACGCCACCTTCGACAACTACAAGGTCGGCACCCTGCAGGGCCAGTTCATCGAGGAGCAGCTCGACCTCGCGAGCGGCGCCGGGCCGTTCAACCTCGAGCCCTTCGCCGGCAGCCCCGACGACAACAACGCCAAGTTCTTCTTCGCCGGCGCCTGGGACGTGCTCCAGCCGTACGTCGAGAAGGGCCAGCTCGTCGTCCCCAGCGGCAAGGCGCCCGCCAACGACGACGCGTGGGCCAGCATCGGCATCCAGGGCTGGGCGTCCGACAAGGCGCAGGCCGAGATGGACAACCGCCTCTCGTCGTTCTACGGCGACGGCAAGAAGGTCAACGTGGTCCTGTCGCCCAACGACAGCCTCGCGATCGGCATCGAGGCATCCCTCAAGTCCGCCGGCTACACCGCCGGCGCGGACTACCCGATCATCACGGGTCAGGATGCCGACAAGGCCAACGTCAAGGCGATCCTCGAGGGTCTGCAGGCCATGACGGTCTGGAAGGACACCCGCGCGCTCGGTGACCGCGTCTTCACGATGATCGAGCAGATCACCGCGGGTGAGGAGGTCGAGGTCAACGACACCGAGACCTACGACAACGGCAAGAAGGTCGTGCCCTCCTACCTGCTCACGCCTGAGGTCGTCGTCAAGGACGACGTGCAGACCAAGCTCATCGACTCGGGCTTCCTCAAGGCCTCCGACGTCGGGCTCTGATCCACCTCTGCGGCGGGGCGGGTTCGCCCGCCCCGCCGCTCTCCGTCGCCTCGGGGCGACGCCACGACCTGTCGCCGCACGGCGACGGAGGGAGACACCATGACCGAACCGATCCTGCGCATGTCGGGGATCTCCAAGTCGTTCAACGGCGTTCCGGCCCTTGCCGACGTCTCGATCGACGTGCACCGCGGAGAGGTGCACGCGATCTGCGGCGAGAACGGTGCGGGCAAGTCGACGCTGATGAAGGTGCTGAGCGGGGTCTACCCGGCGGGAAGTTTCGAGGGCACGATCACCCTCGAGGGCGAGCCCGTCGCCTTCCGGTCGATCAACGACAGCGAGGCCGCCGGCATCGTCATCATCCACCAGGAGCTGGCGCTCAGCCCGTACCTCTCGATCGCCGAGAACATCTTCCTCGGCAACGAGAAGGCCAAGCGCGGCGTCATCGACTGGAACGCCACCAACACCGCCGCCGCCGAGCTGCTCACGCGCGTGGGTCTGCGGGAGAACCCGGCCACGAAGATCTACGAACTCGGCGTCGGCAAGCAGCAGCTGGTCGAGATCGCCAAGGCGCTGGCCAAGGAAGTGAAGCTCCTCATCCTCGACGAGCCCACCGCCGCCCTCAACGACGACGACTCCGCGCACCTGCTCGACCTCATCGACCAGCTGCGCGACCAGGGGATCACCTGCATCATCATCAGCCACAAGCTGAAGGAGGTGCTGCGCATCGCCGACCGCATCACGATCATCCGCGACGGTCGCACCATCGAGACGATGCTGCGCGACGATCCCGACACGGACGAGAGCCGGATCATCCGCGCCATGGTGGGACGCGATCTCAACAGCCTGTTCCCCCCGCGCGAGCCCGACATCGGCGACGAGCTGTTCCGCGTCGAGCACTGGACCGTGCACCACCCGGTCGACACGGAGCGCGTGGTCATCGACGACGCGTCGTTCATGGTGCGGGCGGGCGAGATCGTGGGCTTCGCGGGCCTCATGGGCGCGGGCCGCACCGAGCTGGCGATGAGCATCTTCGGCCGCATGTACGGCACCGGGATCTCCGGCGAGGTGTACAAGAACGGCGAGCAGATCGACGTGCGCACGGTCGACGCGGCCATCAAGCACGGCATCGCCTACGCCACCGAGGACCGCAAGCGCTACGGTCTCAACCTCATCGGCGACATCCAGGTCAACGTGTCGGCCTCCGCACTGTCGCGTCTCGCGCGCCTCGGGGTCGTCGACCGGTATCGCGAGTACAAGGTCGCCGATTCCTACCGCTACAAGATGAACATCAAGGCGCCCAGCGTCGCCGCGATCACGGGGCGCCTGTCCGGAGGGAACCAGCAGAAGGTCGTCCTGTCCAAGTGGATGTTCACCGGTCCCGACGTGCTGATCCTCGACGAGCCCACCCGCGGCATCGACGTCGGGGCCAAGTACGAGATCTACGGCATCATCAACGAACTCGCGGCCCAGGGGAAGGCCGTCATCGTCATCTCGTCGGAGCTGCCCGAGGTCATCGGGCTCTCCGACCGCATCTACACCATCTCCGAGGGGCGCATCACGGCCGAGGTCAGCCGTGACGACGCCACGCAAGAGACGCTCATGCGGCACATGACCGCCGGAAGGAACTGACAGCAATGGCCACCGCATCCACCCAGACCGTCGAGGCTCCGACGCAACCCGGACCCCGCCGCCGCGGCCTGCTGGCCCGCATCAACTTCCGCCAGTTCGGCATCCTCGCCGCTCTGGTCATCATCATCGTGCTGTTCCAGGTGCTCACCGGCGGGCGCCTGCTCCTGCCCGGCAACGTCAACAACCTCATCCAGCAGAACGCCTACGTCCTGATCCTCGCGATCGGCATGGTCATGGTCATCATCGCCGGACACATCGATCTGTCGGTCGGGTCGGTCGTGGCCATGGTCGGAGCCATCGCGGCGATCGCGATGAACCAGTGGGGGCTGCCCTGGTACATCGCGGTGCTGCTCTCGCTCGTCGTGGGCGCGGTGATCGGCGCCTGGCAGGGATTCTGGGTGGCGTTCATCGGCATCCCGGCGTTCATCGTGACCCTCGCCGGCATGCTGCTGTTCCGCGGTCTCACGCTCGTGCTGCTCACCGGTGGAACGATCAGCGGTCTGCCCGACGGATTCACCGCGATCGGTGCCGGCTGGCTCCCGCCCGTGCTCGGCTACCTGGGCAACTGGGACAGCCTGACCCTTCTGCTCGGCGCTCTCGCGTGCGTCGCGCTCGTCGCTCAGCAGCTGCGCACCCGCGCGACCCTGCGCCGCCTCGAACTGCCCCGCGAGGTCGCGTGGTCGTTCTGGCTGAAGAACGCCGTCGCGGTCGTGGCGATCCTGGCCGTCGCCTTCACCCTCGCCACCTACAACGGCACCCCGATCGTCCTGATCATCCTGGCGGTGCTGGTTCTGGCCTACACGTTCGTCCTGAACCGCACGACCTTCGGTCGCCACGTCTACGCGATGGGCGGCAACCTCTTCGCCGCGGTGATGAGCGGCGTGAAGACGAAGTGGGTCACCTTCTTCATCTTCGTCAACATGGGTGTGCTCGCGGGGCTGGCCGCGGTGGTGAGCACCGCGCGCGCCGGAAGCGCCGTGGCATCCGCCGGTCAGAACTACGAACTGGATGCCATTGCCGCCGTGTTCATCGGTGGCGCCGCCGTTCAGGGCGGCATCGGGACGGTCGTGGGGGCGGTCGTCGGTGGTCTGGTGATGGGCGTGCTCAACATGGGGCTGTCCATCCTGAGCGTCGACGCCGCGTGGCAGATGGCCATCAAGGGCATCGTGCTGCTGCTGGCGGTGGCATTCGACATCTTCAACAAGCGACGCAACGGCGGTGTCTGACGGGGTGGGGGCGCGGCATCCGTCCGCGCCCCCACTCCGTGGTGAACCCGCGGGTGATGCGAGAATAGGGGAGGTGCCTCCCTCATGACCCCTGCCGTGTTCGAGCCAGCGACGCCGCTCGCACCGCCCTCCGGTCGTACGACGAACGACCTGATCCGGCAGCAGAACCTCGCGTCCGTGCTGTCGCTCCTGCATCTGCGGGGAGCGCTCTCACGCGCACAGCTGGGCGCCGCGATCGGTCTGAACCGATCCACGGTGACCGGTCTGGTCATGGAACTGACCGAGCTGGGGCTCGTGCGCGAGGTCGCCGCGGGGGAGCGCACCGGGAAGGTCGGGCGCCCGACCCTCGACATCGAGCCCGAGGACCACGTCTCGGCGCTGAGCGTGCGTGCCGAGCCGCACGCCGTCACCGTGGCCCTGGTGGGGCTCGGCGGCGTCGTCCACGCCCGTTTGCGACACGACACAGCCAACGCACCGTCGCCCCGCCGCTTCGTGCAGATCGTGGCGTCGTCGGTCGAGGCGATGCGCGCCGACATCGACCGCCATTACCGCGTCGTCGGGGCGGGCCTTGCCGTACCCGGTCTGGTCAACGCGAACGGTTCCGTGCTGGTGTCGCCGACGCTCGGGTGGAAGCGCGACCCCGTGGCGGCGCGCCTGAGCGACGAGCTCGGTCTCGCGGTGACGGCCGGCAACGACGCGAGCATCGGGGCGCTCGCCGAGTCGCGGTTCGGCGTCGGCGTGGGCGTGTCCAACCTGCTCTACCTCGGCGGCGCGATGCACAGCATCGGCGGGGGGCTCATCATCGACGGCACCCTGCTGCGCGGAACCTCCGGCTACGCCGGCGAACTGGGCCACACCGTGATCGATCCGCGCGGTCGCGCGTGTGTGTGCGGGCGCCGGGGATGCCTCGAAGCAGAGGTCCGCCTCGACCTTCTCGAGCCGCTGCTCGGACGCCGCAAGCTCGACGAGGACGAGCTCGACGTCGAGCTCGGAGTCGCCCGCGATCCGCGAGTGCTGTCCGAGGTCACGCGTCAGGTGGAGGTGCTCTCGCTCGCCCTGACCAACTTCGTCAACGCCTTCAGCCCCGAGACCGTCGTGCTGTCGGGCTATCTCGGTGCGTTGCTCTCGGTGAGTCGTGAGCGGTTGGCCGAGGCGGTGCGCGTTCACCCGCTCGGCGCCGAGGGCCGGGCGATCCGCCTGGAACGCGCGCATCTGCGCTCCCGTCTGATGCTCATCGGCCCCGCGGAACTGGCCTTCGCGGACCTCCTGGCCAACCCCGCGGGCTTCCGCGGCTGACCCCGGGCCGCGCGGTCGGGGCCTTGAGTGTCCAGGACACGCGGATGCGGTGGGGTCGCGTCCGCGTGTTGTGGACACTGAACCGAGGCGGGGCCGATGAGC
>NZ_JAKRNI010000042.1 GCF_022346945.1 Microbacterium sp. ACRRU
GTTTCTGGTTTGGGGCGCATTTCGTGCTTTGGGGCGGACATCGCGCGCCCCGAAGCACGAAATGCGCCCCAAACCAGAAACATTGAGCAGCCGGGCGGGTTGTGCGGGGAGGTGGGAGCTTCGCCCGGGTCAGCCGTCGGCGCCGACCAAGCGCGCGAACGCGCTGAGACGGGCCACGCCCTCGGGCGTGCGCGGGAGATCGTCGAGCAGCGACGGGGAGTACACGACGTACGCCGCCTGCATCGCCCGCGAGATCGCGACGTTGATGCGGTTGCGGAGCAACAGGAACTCCAATCCTCGCGGGGCGTCGCGCCCCGACGACGCGGCGAGCGTGAGGATCGCGACGACCGCTTCCTTGCCCTGGAACCGGTCGACGGTGCCCACCGGCACATCGGCGTACCCCGCCGCGGCGAGCGCCTCCTCCACGGCGACCTGCTGCGCGTTGTACGGCGTGATCACGATGATGTCGTCGGCGCGCAGGGGACGTGGCGGGTGGATCACGGCGTCGTCACCGGCGCCCCCGTCGGCGCCGAGCCACTCGCGTCCGACGAGGTCGGCGACCAAGTGCACGACGGCCTCCGCTTCCTCCGGCGCGCACGTGGCGTTGCCGCTGTGCCGCACCGGCCGGGGGTGCACGCCCGGCTCGATCCCTTCCAGCACGCGCAGCGCCGTGGACGGGTGCGCGGCGAGGCGTCCCTCATAGGACAGACGGGACACCGGACCCGCGACCGCCGGGTGCATGCGCCGCGTTCGCGCGAGGAAGTAGCCGAGCTCGGCGGGGACGACCTCGGCGCCGTCGATGACCCAGCCGAGTGCCGAGGTGTCGACGGGCTCGGGATGCGTTCCCTGGCTGACCTGCGGCAGCTGCTGCGGGTCGCCGAGAAGCAGCAGCCGGGGAGACGCCAGCGAGACCGCGATCGTGGATGCCAGGGAGAACTGCCCCGCCTCATCGATGACGAGCAGGTCGAGGCTTCCACGAGGAATCCGGCCCTCGTGGCTGAAGTCCCACGCCGTACCCCCGACGACGAAGCCGTGGGCGGCGTTCTCGGCGGCGAACGCGGGAATCCCGTTCTTCGGCAGAACCGTGAACGCGTGCGCCGCGGCGGGGTCCTTCGGGGCCTTGCCGACGCGCGCGGCCGGCACGCCGGCGGCGATGACCCGGTCGAGCATGTGCTCGACCGTCGCGTGCGACTGGGCGACGACGCCCACACGGTAGCCGCGCTCGGCGACGAGCCGTGCGATCACGTGCGACCCGACGTAGGTCTTCCCGGTGCCGGGTGGGCCCTGCACCGCGAGGTAGCTGCGGTCGAGGTCGGCGACGGTACGGGCGATCGCGGCGACCTCGTCGTCTCCCCCGGCGCCGTCGAGAGCGGTCACCGGCGCCAAGGACCCCGACCGCGTGCGCGGCGGGCGGCGACGCAGGATGTCGGCCGCCGGCCCGTCGGGGATGGACGGCGCCGCCGCGAGCACGGCATCCGCCCATGCGTCGATCGCCTTCTGCTGATTGCCCGCGCGGGGCGGCGCCGGCGGTGTGAGCGCGAGCGGAAGCACATCCCACGTCATCCCGTCGACCGCGGTCTCCTCGATGACCGCGCCGTCGTCGAGCACCTCGCGCACCGTGACCCTGCGTGCTCCGTGGATCCAGCGCGGCCGCACGTCGAGGGGGAAGGGCGTCGGCAGGTCGTAGACGGCGAACGGCTCGGCATCCACGGTCAGCCGGCTCCCGGGGGCGACCTCGCCCCGGATCTCGACGAGACGCCGCTCGGCACCCCGGCCCGACTCCGCGATGTGCCAGTCGGCCACGACGCGGGAGCGTGCGGCATCCACCACGACGACGTCGCGCGAGTCCTCCCAGATCGACACGGGCTCGCGCAGGCGGAGGAAGTGCGTGGCCCAGTACGTCTTGTCTTCGCGCGGGTAGTAGTCGATCGCCGCCGCCGCGAGCCGGAGAGCCGTCGCCTCGGGCTCGGGGGCGTCGGCCGCCCAGCGCTGCAGCGCGGTGGCGCGCGGTGACGGCTCATACGACTGCTCGTCGGGCTCGGCGCCGCGGGCCGGGACCGCTCCGCCCTCGCGCGCGCGTTCGACGAGCCAGTCGCGCAGTCGGCGAGTGGAGACGCAGTCGTAGCGGTTATAGTCCGCGAGGTCGTCGAGGACGCGCTGCGCGGCCTCGGCCTCACCGTCGGCGGCGAGCGCGCGCGCCTCGACGTACTTCACGATCGAGTCGTCGCCGCGCTGGACGTCGCTCGTGCGCACCTCATCGCCCATGTAGAGCGGTTCGAGCTTCTTGATCGAATACGAGCGCGACCCCACGCGCAGCGCGCGGCGGACGACGGGATAGAGATCGACGAACACCCCGTCGCGCAGGAGCCGGTCGACATCGGCCTCGCGGACGCCGTAGTGGGCCGCCATCGTGAGCAGATGAGTGGGCTCGTAAGGCGCGTAGTGGTAGATGTGCATGCCGGGGAACTGCTCCCGGCGGACCGCCACCATGTCGAGGAACCGCTCGAGGGCTGCCCGTTCCTCGTCGAACGTGTGCGCCCACAGCGCGGTGTACCGTTCGCGGGAATCCACCCAGCCGAAGAGGTAATCGATGCCCCAGTGCTCGCGATCGCCCTCGGTGTAGAGCGGATCACCCTCGAAGTCGAAGAACAGGTCGCCGTGGTCGGGGCGGGGAAGGACGCCGAGCGCCTTCGGAGCGACCACCTCGTAGGTCGGGACCACGTGCGCGGCGGAGGCGCCGTCGCCGGCGGGACTGGCCAGCTGCAGCCGCGCCTGCGTGCGGAGGGAGGCGAAGGTGTCGGGGCTCATCGCCTCAGGGGCGACGGGCGCCGCCGCCAGCGCGTCGATCGTGGTGATGCCCCCGGCGCGGAGGCGGTCGCGCTGCACCGGACGCATACCGGCGACCAGGAGCAGGTCGCGGTGCGCCACCACCTCGATCTCGCACGTGGGGCAACGGCCGCACGCGAGGACGGCCAGCTCCCCGCGGGGATCGCCCCACGGCACCACGGGACCCGCGGCGCCGAGATCGGCCCGGCGGTCCGCGATGAGGGCGCGCAGACGTGCGCGGCGCAACGCGAACACCGGGAGCAGATCGTCGACGCGATGCGTGCTGGTGGTGCCGTCACCGAGGAGCAACTGCACCTCGTCGGAGCGGGGAACGCCGAGCCTGTCGAGCTGATCGACGTAGGCGGCCAACTGCATGAGGGCGGTCACCCGCGCCCGCCGCGCGAGCTTGGTGTCCTGCACGATCCAGGGTCGGGGACCGCCGCTGCCGTCGTCGGGCTCGCGCACGAGGAAATCGGCGAACCCGACGAACTCGTCGGTCGAGAACGCCGCCTGGTACACGACCTCGGCCGCGGGGTCGGCGAGTGCCGCGGACGTGAGCCGCACCGCCTCGGCCAGGGCATCGGCGTCGGAGGACCGCACGGCGGGGATCTCGCGCACCGCGGATCCGAGGCGGCGGCGGTAGTCGTCGAGCACGCGCCGTTCGTGCGCGGTGCCGAGCGCGGCGGCGCGTTCGAGCGTGGCATCCTCGGGGTCGGGGACGGCGGCGATACGGCCGATCTTCGCATCGATCGCGCGCAGCCACGCGAACTCGCACTCGGCCGCCGCCTTGAGGTCGCTGGCGCTCCAGACGATCCGGGCGTCTTGCTCGATGTACCGCATGATCCCCAACGCTAACCGGGGCCGCCGACATCGCCGCGCGGCGGTGCGCACGGTCCGCGAGTCTGCGCGAACCGTCTGCCGCGGTGTCCGACCCACCTGACAGACTGGACCGGTGATCACCGAGCTGCCGTTCGAGAGCGTCTACCGGCACGGGTTCGCGCGTGTGTCCGCGTGCACGATCCCCGTCGCGGTCGCCGACCCCGCCGCCAACGCCGAGGCGGTGCTCGCCTCCGCGCGGGACTGCGATGCAGACGGCGTCGCGGTGGCGGTGTTCCCCGAGCTGTGCCTGTCGGGCTACGCGATCGACGACCTCGTCATGCAGGACCCCCTGCTGGATGCCGTCGAGGCCGCCGTCGCGCGAATCGTCGCGGCGTCCGCCGACCTGCTGCCCGTCCTGCTCGTCGGGGCCCCGCTGCGGCACCGCAACCGTCTCTACAACTGCGCCGTCGTCATCCATCGGGGCCGGATCCTCGGCGTGGCGCCCAAGTCGTATCTGCCCACCTACCGCGAGTTCTACGAGCACCGCTGGTACGCCCGGGGCGACGACCAGGCCGGTCAGGACATTTCCGTGGCGGGTTCCACGGTGCCGTTCGGTCCCGACCTGCTGTTCGACGCCGTCGACGTGCCGGGGCTGACTCTGCACGCCGAGGTGTGCGAAGACGTGTGGGTCCCCATCCCCCCGTCGTCCGCCGCCGCCCTGGCCGGGGCCACGGTGCTGGCCAACCTCTCGGGCAGTCCCATCACGATCGGCCGCGCCGACGACCGCACCCTGCTGTCGCAGTCCCAGTCCCTGCGCTGCCTCGCCGCGTACGTGTACGCCGCCGCGGGCCAGGGCGAGTCGACCAACGACGTGTCGTGGGACGGTCAGACGATGATCTACGAGGGGGGCCAGCTCCTGGCCACCACCGAACGCTTCCCCGACGGGCCGCGGCGCAGCGTCGCCGACGTCGACCTGGATCGTCTGCGCCAAGATCGGCTCCGCCAGGGAACGTTCGACGACAACCGGCGCACCGCCGGAGCCCCCTTCCGCACGGTCACGTTCGAGCTCGCACCGCCCGCTGCCGATCTCGGCCTCCGCCGCTCGCTCGACCGGTTCCCCTTCGTCCCCGACGACCCGGCGCGTCTGGCGCAGGACTGCTACGAGGCGTTCAACATCCAGGTGTCGGGCCTGGTGCAGCGTCTCGAAGCGATCGGCGGTCCGAGGCCCGTCATCGGCGTGAGCGGTGGGCTCGACTCCACCCATGCGCTGCTGGTGATCGCCCGAGCGATGGACCGCATGGGCAGCCCGCGCAGCGACATCCTCGCGTACACCCTCCCCGGGTTCGCGACCAGCGAGAAGACCAAACGCAACGCCATCGCCCTGGCCGAAGCCGTCGGAGCGACGATCGAAGAGATCGACATCCGCCCCGCGGCATCCGAGATGCTCTCCCGCATGGGCCACCCGTTCGCCGCCGGCGAGCCGGTGCACGACGTCACGTTCGAGAACGTCCAGGCGGGGCTCCGCACCGACTACCTGTTCCGCCTCGCCAATCAGCGGAACGGGATCGTCATCGGCACGGGCGATCTGTCCGAGATCGCGTTGGGCTGGTCGACGTACGGCGTCGGCGACCAGATGAGCCACTACTCCGTCAACCCGGGCGTGCCGAAGACGCTCATCCAGCACGTCATCCGCTGGGTCATCTCGGCGGGCGAGCTCAGCGCCGCGACCGTCGAGGTGCTGCAGGCCGTGCTCGACACCGAGATCAGCCCCGAACTGGTGCCCGCGGGCCAGGACGGCAAGATGCAGTCCACCGAGGATCGCATCGGTCCCTACAACCTGCACGACTTCACGCTCTACCACGTGCTGAGGTTCGGCTTCCGGCCGTCGAAGATCGCGTTCCTTGCGGCGAAGGCCTGGGAGGATCCGGATGCCGGGTCCTGGCCCGCGGGCTACCCCGAGGGCGCACGTCCCTCGTACGACCTCGTCACCGTCGCCCGGTGGATGGAAGTGTTCCTGCAGCGCTTCTTCGGGTTCGCCCAGTTCAAGCGCAGCGCCATCCCCAACGGGCCCAAGGTCTCGCCCGCCGGGTCGCTCTCACCCCGCGGCGACTGGCGCGCACCGTCGGACGGCAACGCGCGCGCGTGGCTCGCCGATCTGCACGCGGCCGTTCCGAGCGCGTTCGCCGGCGACTGAGCTCACCAGCCCATCGAGCCGGGGACGCCCTTGAACGGTCCCGCGAGATCGCTCGTGACCCAGCCGCCGTAGAACCCCCCGGGCTGCGGCTGCACCGTCTCGCCCGCGAGGATGCACCGATCCATCGGGGCGGCGTACACGGCGACACGATCGGCGAGCACTTCGTAGCCGGGCATCGGATGCGGGTAGTCCCACGCGGCCCGCTCCGCGAGCGCACCTCCCCCGCCGTGTACGTCGAAGTAGCGAGCACCGCCCTTGAACTCGCAGAACGACGCCCCCTGACCGAGCGTGAGAGCATCGCCGAACGCGGCGATCGGCAGGTAGTACACGGGCGGATGGCTTGTTTCGAGCACGCGCACGACGTCGTCGGTGTCGACGATCCGGATGCCACCGAAATCGATCTGCGCGCGCTTCGCGATACGTTCC
The DNA here is from genome assembly GCF_022346945.1 of Microbacterium sp. ACRRU. Classification (GTDB taxonomy): domain Bacteria; phylum Actinomycetota; class Actinomycetes; order Actinomycetales; family Microbacteriaceae; genus Microbacterium; species Microbacterium mcarthurae. The sequence continues at coordinate 6,266 of NZ_JAKRNI010000042.1, forward strand.
ACGCGGGGTGGGCGGGGGTAGTCCCAGACGGACTCCTGACCGGGACGAACGGGATCGGGAACAGGGCGGGCCATGGATCAACGCTACGCCGACCACGCCGGGGAGGGGCGGAATCGGGGCGCCCTTGAACGCAGGACGGATCGCTCGGCGCGGTGGGTTCGGTAGCCTGGGAACAGGAGGGGCACGAGTGAGCGGCGAGCACGGCATCGACAGCGGTCGACGGTACCGGGTGTACCAGGTGATCGGCATCCTGATCGGCGTGCTGTTCCTCGGTCTCGGCATCGCCGCGCTCCTCTCGGGAGGCGGTCCCGTGATCGCCGCCATCGCTGGAATCGGAGGCCTCGCCGTGATCATCGTCTCGATCGTCATGATGGTCCGCTCGTGAGCGGCGCCGACGAGGGCGGCCAGGACCCCCGGCCCCGCAAGTACCCGCCGGGAACGGTCGCCATCTGGGTCGCCGTGTCCGCGGTCGGGCTCTGGCTGCTCGGCAGCGGTCTCATCGGCATCCTCTCCGGCAACTGAACCGGAGCGGGAATTCCCCGTGGTCGTGGTCGTTGTCCCGAGGACACCGATCACGACGAAAGGGCATCCATGACGCGCATCGGACGCAGCGACCTCGACATCCGTCCGCTCTCCCTCGGCGGCAACGTCTTCGGGTGGACGGCCGACCGCGACACCTCGTTCGCGGTTCTCGACGCCTTCCACACCGGCGGGGGGAACTTCATCGACACTGCGGACGGGTACAGCGCGTGGGCGCCGGGGAACTCCGGCGGTGAGAGCGAAACGATCATCGGCGAGTGGCTCGCGAGCCGCCGACCCGAGAACGTCGTCGTGGCGACCAAGGTGAGCACCCACCCCGACTTCCGCGGCCTGTCGGCCTCGAATGTCCGGGCCGCGGCAGAGGCCTCACTGCGCCGGCTGGGCGTGGACGCGATCGATCTCTACTACGCCCACTTCGATGACCCCGACACTCCGCTCGAAGAGACGGTCGGCGCTTTCGCCGACCTGGTGTCGGACGGTCTCGTCCGCTACGTCGCCGTCTCGAACTACACCGCCGACCGCATCCGCGAATGGATCTCGCTCGCGCAGGCCGCCGGCGCCGACCTCCCCGTCGCCATCCAGCCGCATTACAACCTCGTGCACCGCACACAGGTCGAGAGCGAGATCGTGCCGGTCGCCGAGGAGTTCGGTCTCTCGCTGGTCCCCTACTACGCGCTGGCCAGCGGCTTCCTCACGGGCAAGTACCGCACGACGGATGCCGCGGGCGAGTCGCCCCGCGCGAGCGGCGCCGCGAAGCTCGCCACGCCCGCGGGTCTCGCCGTGATCGATGTCCTCGACGAGATCGGCCGCGCCCACGACGCGTCGATCGCCTCGACCGCGCTGGCATGGCTCCGGTTGCAGCCGACCGTCGCCGCGCCCATCGCCAGCGCGTCGCGACCCGAACAGGTCGCCGACCTGATCGCGAGCATGTCGCTCGAACTGTCGGCGGACGAACTCGCCCGCCTGGGAGCGGTCTGCGCCAAAGCCCAGGGCTGAGTCGCCCCGGATCGTGCTCGCCGACGCGGCTCGTGCGCCGCGTCGGCGAGAATGGTCCGGTGAAGCTTCTCGTCGCCGCCCACGCGTCCGAATTCGTCGCCTTCGAGGCCGATATCCCCGGCTTCGACCGGTTGCTCACGGGCGTCGGCAAGATCCCCGCCGCCTACGCGCTCACGCGGGCCCTCTGCGAGGGCGAGTACGACGAGATCGTCGTCGTCGGCACCGCCGGCGCGATCGACCCCGCACTCGAGGGGGGCATCTACGACATCGCCGCCGCCGTGCAGCACGACGTGAAGGGGCTGGACGGCACGTTCGGCGAGCACGTGTGGCTGCCCTCTCGGGTGGACATCGCCTCCGAGGGCGTCGTCATCGCCACGGGCGACCACTTCGTGGACGACGCCGAAGCCGTCGCGCTCATCCGCGACCTCGACGCCCGCATGGTCGACATGGAGTCCTACGCCCTCGCCTGGGTCGCCCAGCAGTTCGGTGTGCCGATCCGCATCCTGCGCGCCGTCTCGGATCGCGCGCAAGGCGGAGCGACCGAGCTCTGGGACGACGTCGTCGAGCGGTGCAGTCACGAGCTGCGCGCGAAGCTGCGCGAGCTCTACGGCGTCTGAGACCCGTTCCGGGCCCGGCCCGCGAGGTCGGCGACGCCGACGATGAGAGCCAACCCCAGGAACACTCCGACCGCGATCATGCCGTAGGCGTACGCGTCGTGGAACACCACGAGCGGATCGCGCTCCCCCTGCTCGCGGTAGACGGTGGCGTAGAACAGCGCGAGAGCGATGGCCGTGCCGACCGCGGTGCCGATGCGCTGCCCGAGCTGACCGACCGATCCCGCCACACCGCCGCTGCTGACGGGGATGTCGGCGAGGGTGAGCGTCTGGTTGGGCGAGATGACGAGACCTCCCGCGAAGCCGCCCACCACCATGACCCCGGCCATCGCCCACGGCGTCCATTCCGGGGGCGTCACCAGCGCGACGAGGGCCAGCGCACCGGCTGCGGCGAGCACGCCCACGATGCCGGCGACCACCAGCGGTCGACCCAGACGTGTGACGAGATTCCCGCCGATCCACGAACTCCACGCGGATGCCACCGCGAAGCCGATCGTGACCATGCCCGCGAACACGGGCTCGAGTCCGAGACCGCCCTGCAAGTAGAGGGTGCCGAGGAGGAACATCGCGGGAACGGCCGAGAAGTAGGCGGTCGAGATGAGCACGCCGTTGCGGTACGACGCGAGGGAGAAGATCGAGAACGGCATGAGCGGCATCCGTCCCCGTTGGGCGTAGCGGCGTTCCCAGAAGACGAACCCGGCGGCCAAGACCGCGGACACCACCAGGAGCCACCACCGTCGGGGGTCGTCATCGGGTGAGCCCGTCGTGAACAAGAACGGCCACATGAGGGCCACGATGGTCGCGCCGAACAGCACGACGCCGATCGGGTCGAGATCGAGCGCCCGGTGCGACTTCGTGCGCGTGCTGGGCAGCAGCCACGCGGCCAACGCGATGACGATCGCGACGAGCGGGATGTTGATCCAGAAGATCAGGCGCCAGCCGTCGGTCGGACCGCCCACCGCGATCAGCAGTCCGCCGAGGGTCGGGCCCAGCGCGGTCGCGATGCCGATCGTCGCCCCGAACAACCCGAATGCGCGACCGCGTTCCTTTCCCTGGAAGAGCTGCTGTACGAGCCCGAGGACCTGGGGCATCTGGATGCCGGCGGCGACGCCCTGCAGCAGACGCGCGATGAGCAGCACGGCGGTGTTGGGGGCCAGCGCACACACGAGACTCGTCACCAGGAACAGCGACAGGCCGACGAGGAAGAGCACACGACGCGAGCGGAGGTCGCCGAGCCGGCCCGCGGGCACGAGCACCAGCCCGAAGGTCAGGATGTACCCCGACACGACGAGTTGCAGCTCGGTGGGTCCGGCGTTCAGCGCCGCTTCGATGGACGGGAGGGCGACGTTGACCTTCGTGAGATCGAGGATCGTCAGCGCCGCGACGGAGACGGCGACCCAGTAGGCGCGCCAGCGGTGGCGCGACGAGAGCGGGATGTCGCGGGTGGGGGGATGGGGGGACGAGCTGTCTTCAGGCATCGCAGCTCACGGTACCCCCGCGATCACCCGCCCCGGCCGGGGCTTGCGCGCCGAGGACGGCAGGTCCCGGCGTTCGCGGCGTCAGTCGATGTCGCGTCGCGCGAACACGGCCCGCAGGATGAAGAACACGACGACCGCGACCACCGCGACGACCACCAGCCGGAAGACGAACGCGATGACCGAGAACAGGATGTTCACGAGGACCCACGCGATCACGATGGCCGCGATGACCCCCAGAACGGTCCACAGGGTGCTCTTGCGCATGCCTCCAGCCTAGGTGAGGGAGCTCACCGCCGAGTCCTGCCGGATCACGCTCGGGCCGCGCGGGGTGGCGGTCACGCGCACCTGTGCGGGCAGCTGGTCCTTCATGGAGGCGACGTGGCTGATCACTCCCACCGTGCGGCCGCCCTGCCGCAGCTCGTCGAGAGTGCGCATCGCCAGATCGAGGGTCTCGTCGTCGAGCGAACCGAACCCCTCATCGATGAAGAGCGTGTCGAGATGGATGCCGCCCGCCCGAGCCGTGACCACCTCGGCGAGTCCGAGCGCCAGCGCGAGCGAGGCGAGGAACGTCTCACCACCGGAGAGGGATTGCGGGGGCCGGCACTGACCGGTGAAGGCGTCCATGATCTCGAGACCCAGCCCGCTCGCCGCTCCGCGCGCGGCCAGCGCGTCGGTGTGCTGCAGTCGATACCGCCCCGCGGACATGTGATCGAGGCGCAGGTTGGCGGCATCCACGATCTCTTCGAGCTCGGCCGCGAGGACGAAGGTCTCGAGGGTCATACGGCGGGTATTGGGGGCGCGGCCGGCCACGGTGTCGGCCAGACGCGCCACGACGGCATGCTCGTCGGACAATCGCGCGACGGCGGCGCTCCCGGCGTCGGCCCGCTGTGCCAGATCGCGCACGCGCTGCGCGGCGGCGGACGCGGAGGCATGAGCGGCGGCCGCCGCTTCGACCTCCGCCCGCGCGACGGTCACCGCCTCGAGGACGGGGGCGAGGTCGATCGGATCGTCGGGCGCGCCGACGAGCTGCAGCTCGAGGTCGAGCAGGCGGCGACGCGTCGCGGCCAGCGCCGTGTCGTGCTCGGCCAGGACGGCCTCGTTCCGGCGGCGCTCGGCGAGGTCGCGCACGGCGGCGCGCACGGCCGCCTCGTCGGGGAAGTCGCTCGCGGCGAGCAGCGCGCCGAAGGCCGTGCGCGCGTCGACGGCGGCGCGCCGACACGCGTCGCGCTCAGCCCCTGCAGCGGCCACGGCCCGCACGGCATCGCGGCGGGTGCGCAGGTCGTCCCGACGCTCGCGCACCGTTGCAAACGTTCCGCGCGCCTCGGCGACCGTGGCGCGCAGACCGTCCGCCCGCTGAAGCTGGAGCGCGAGATCCTGCCGCGCGTCGGCGAGTTCGCGCGCGAGCTCCTCGCTCTCGGCGGCGTCCGCGCGCTCGCGATCGCTCAGCTCGGTGCGCTCGGCAGCGAGGCGGTCGTACTCGGCCACATCGGCCTCGGCGCGCGCGAGCACGTCTTCGACGCGGGTGAGGCGCTCGTCGAGCTCCGTCACCGTCTCACCGCCGGCGCGCGCGGCCGCGAGCGCGTGCGCATCGCGGGCGATGCGCGACGCGTCGGAGGCGAGGCGGTCATTCTCGGCCGCGACGGCCTTGCGATCCTCGGCCGCCGACATCTCGGCGTCGGTGACGGGGTCGTCACTGCCGACCGCGGGCGCGGGGTGCTCGCGTGACCCGCACACGGCGCACGGTTCGCCGTCGACGAGGCGGTGGGCGAGCTCACCGGCGGCGCCCGCGAGTCTGCGGCGCAGGAGAGTGCTCCAGGCCTCGACCGCGCGCTGCAGTTCGTCGGAGCGCACGAGCGCGGCGAGGTCGGCCTTCTCCCGTTCCTCGTGAAGCCTTTCCGCCTCACGAGCCGCCGCCCTTCGCCGCGAGATCTCGTCGCGCTCGGCGATGGCGACGTCACGGCGCGGCTGGGCGTCGGCGAGCAGGGTCAGACGCGCTTCGAGCGCCTCTCGTAACGCCGGCGCCTCGGCGCGGCGCGCTGCGACGTCGGCGCTCCGACTCTCGGCGCTCTCGACGTCGACGCGCCGGGCCGCGACCCCGGCCTCGACCCGGCGGAGGTCTTCTTCGGCCGCGAGGGCTTCGTCGACGCGTGCGAGCAGGGCCGTGAGGTCGTCATCGCGCTGCGCCAGCACCCCGGCGTCGCCGAGCCCGGACTCGCCGGACCGCTCCGCCGCATCGAGCGCGGCCGCGAAGGCGTCCTCCGCCGACTGGAGGGACCGCTGCGCACGATCGACCGCCTCGAGCGGAGCCCGCAACGCCTCCGCCGCGGCGGCGGCGTCGTGCTCGGCGCGCAGGGCGTCGATTCGCTCGGCGTCGGCCTCGAGGGCGGCGAGACGTTCACGCGCACTCTGCCGCTCCATCTGCCGGTCCCGCATCGCGGTCGCGTCGCGCTCCGCTGCCAGAGCGGCGTCGAGGGCGGCCTTGGCCACCACGCGTTCGTGCGCGACGGCGTCCACGCGGTACTCCATGCGCTCGACGGCCCGCACCACGCGAGCGAGGCGCTCGTCGATGGTCAGGGCGGCCGCCGGGCCGCTGACCCCTTCGATCGCGTCGTCCTTTCCCGGAGCGACGTCGGGTGTTCCCGCGCCCCGAGCGATTTCGTCGGCGACGATCATCCGCTCGGCCTCGTCGAGCAGCGTGGTCACCTCGGTGCCGCCGGACGCGAGTCGCTCGGCCGCGCGTTTGCGTCGCTCGTCGAGGGCCGCCGCGTACTGCTCGTACGAGCGCGTACCGAACAGGGTGCGCAGGAGCGCTTGACGCTCGTCGTTCTTGGCGAGCAGGAACCGGGCGAACCGGTTCTGGGCCAGGAGGATCACCTGAAGGAACTGCTGCTGCGTGAGTCCGAGGATCTCATCCAGCCGGGCGGCGACATCGACCGGTCGTGCGGCCACGCCCGTCCAGCCTTCGGGCTCGAGCACCTCGAGGCTCGCGCGATGCGGTTCCTTCGTGGTGCCGGTGCCCGTGCGCTTGGGGCGTTCGTACTCGGGCGACCGCGTCACCCGCCAGCGCCTCCCCTCGGCGCTGAACTCGACGGTCACGCTGGTGGGGTCATCGAGGCCGCAATGATCGCTGCGCAGTCGCCGCTCGGCTCCGTCATACCGGGGAACGCCGCCGTACAACCCGTAGCAGACGCCGTCGAGCACGCTCGATTTCCCGGCGCCCGTGCGCCCGGCGATCAGGAAGATGCCGTCATCGGCGAAGGCGTCGAAGTCGACGACCTGACGCTCCAGGAAAGGACCGAAGCCCTCGAGCTCGAGGCGGTGCAGCTTCACGACTGCGCCTGGGTCATCGCGCGCGCGTCGAGCACGTCGCGGAGGATCTCCCGCTCCGCCTCGGACGCCCCTTCGCCCTCGCGCACGTGCACCAGGAAGGCGTCGACGATCTCGGTCTCGTCGCGAGCCGCGCGCACCCGGCGGGCGTACCCGCGTCCGTCGTCTTGTCTCGCCTCGGCCGGCAGGTGAGCCACGGTCGCGCACCACGGAAAGCGAGCCTGCAGCCGACGCATCGGGTCGATCTGGGGAGTGGGGTCGGTGTACTCGGCGCGCACCCAGTCATCGACGTGGGCATCCAGGGCCGCGTCGGAGAGCAAGTCGTCGAACGGTGCCCGCAGGGTCACGAGCGGTCGCGGTACCGGCAGGGCGAGCCACTCGACGGACGAGAGGCCCGCGGCATCCAGCTCGACGAGCCACGACCCGCGCGGCTTGCCCGCCTCGCCGAAGCTGTAGTGCAGAGGAGCGCCGGCGTAGCGCACGCGATCCGACAGGCTCTGTCGCCCGTGGATGTGGCCGAGGGCGACGTAGTCGGGACCGTCGAAGACGGGAAGCGGCACGTTGTCGAGACCGCCCTGCCGGATCTCGCGCTCCACCCCGGGGGTGGCCTCGACCCCCGCGGCGAAGCAGTGCGCGATCGCGATGGAGCGACCGCCGCGCGCGGACAGGTCACGGCGGACGAGATCCATGGCGTGCGCCATCGTCTGCGCCTGGCTGCGCAGTTCTGCACCCGGCCACAGATGCCGCACGATCGCCGGCTCGAGGTACGGGATGCCGTAGAAGTGAACGGGGCCGTGCGCGTCCTCGATCGTGACGGGGGTGCCGACGGACAGCGGGTCGGTGACGACGGTGATGTCGTCGCGCAGCAGCGCCGACTGGAACCCGAGACGCGCGGCGGAATCGTGGTTGCCGGAGGTGACGACCACGCGCGCCCCCGCCTCTGCAAGGGCGGCGAGCGTGCGGGTCAAGAGGGGATAGCACGCCGCGGACGGCGCCGCGGAGTCGAACACGTCACCGGCGACGACGACGACGTCGACGCCGTGTTCTTCCACCTGACCGACCAGGACCCCGAGCACCTCGGAGAGCGCCTCGAGCGTCGAGTGGCCGTGGAACGAGCGCCCGATGTGCCAGTCGGACGTGTGCAGGATCCGCATGCTGACACGGTACGTCGGGCCTCCGACATCGGCGGTCAGCTGCCGCGCGGGTCGCCCGTACGGCACCCGCGCCGCGGTTCAGGCCCCCGACACCTCGGCCGCCAGAGCCCGGATGCGGTCATCGCCCAGCTCGAGCCCGATGTCAGCGAAACGCTGTCGCAGAACGTCGGCGATACGTTCCGGCGACTTGTCGCCCACGTCGGCCCGGGTCTGCACCACGACGCCCGCGATCCGCGCCTCGTCGTCGGTGGGGTGCGTGTCCATCGCGGGAGCGGACTGCTCATCGGGCCGCGACGCCTTCCCGTCCTCGTGGACGGCTCCCCCGACGGAGTCGGCCGGCGAAGCGCCGGTCTCGGCGGCGTCGGACGGCTCGGGGCTTCGGGTGTGCTCGGTCATGTCATTCCTCCGTGCTCATGTCGGGGTCGATGCCCTGGCTGGCGGCATCCCCCTCGATCGGGTCCGACGGCTCGGCGTCGTTCAGGCGCGGCGAGCCCTTCGCGTTCTCGTTCTGCTCGGCCGTCTCGTCGTCCGCGACGGCGCCGCTCTCCCAGCCTCCCGGCGGGTTCGCATCGATGACGCCCTCGGGCAGGTCGCGTTCGTCGGTCATGACAACCCCTTTCGACCCGACCCAGCATCGTCGCCCCGTGCTGTGAGGCGGCAGGGGTTGACGGGTCTGCGGGCCGCGGGTACCGGATCGCTCAGCGGCGGGCGTGCAGCAGGCTTCCCCGCTCGGGGTGCGCCTCGAACCATTCGCCCACGTACCAGCACACCGGCAGGATCTCGCGGTCGCCGGCCTTCTCGATGGCATCCACGGCGCGTTCGACGAGCACCGCGGCATACCCGCGACCGCGGAACGTGGGAATGGTGAACGCGCGAGTGAGAGCCACCGTGCGGCCGTCGTCGCGGTAATCGAGCACCGAGACCAGGTCGTCGCCGTCGTGCAGCGTGTAGCGCGAGGCGGCCCGGTCATCGGCGAAACGCAGGTCGGTCATGGGATGACACGGTACGCCGTTCCGCCGACACCGGCGCCTCACGAGCAATGTGCTCGATGAATGCCCACCATCGGCCACGACATCGAGCAGGATGCCCGGTTCTCCGGGCGTCATGATTTGACGCGAGCGGACACGGTAGGTCATAATCGGCCGCATGACTGTCAACGCGCTCTCTCTGTCCGCCCGGGAGGCGAACGGGACTGCCGGCATGATGATGCCCGGCCGCGTTGTCATGTGTTGTCGAATGTGCCGCTAACAGCGACCCTCGTCCGACGATCTCGAGCTTCTGAACGCCGACGTCGTCCCCCGGTCGTCCGCGGTCCGCGTCGATCACGCGCACCCCGACACCGCGCTCCGGCCCCTCGGCCACACACCTCCCGTCGAACCCCGCTCCCTCGACGCCCGGGTTCACCAGTGAAGGACACCTTCCTCATGTCGACCTCCGCCGTTCTCGATCGTCCCACCCCCGTCTCCGCCGTTCGCCCGCAGCCCGCACGCCGGATCACCGCACCGCCGGCTCCCTCGGCACCGGCTCCCACGACGCCCGCCGCCGCAGCCCGCCCCGCTGTCCCCGCCGGCACTTCGCCGCGCGGATTCGCGCTCTATGTCGGCATCGACGAAGCCAAGGCCGCCGCCGCCGGCGTGAGCCTGGGCACCCTCGTCGAGGCTCTGCGTCGCACCCTCGGCGAACTGGCCCCCGCCGCCGAGACGTACGCCACGGTCGCTCTCGCCCCCGCCGGCGCCGGAGGCCGCGACGTCGACGTCGTCCGACTGGCCCTGCACGAACCGTCCGCCGTCGCCCGCACCAAGGACGAGCCCGCCGAAGAGGACCGCGCCCCGCGCGGCGTCGTCGTCGACATCTCACGCAAGCGGGTCCTCATCGACGGCGAGTCCGCCGCCTTCACCTTCAAGGAGTTCGAGTTGCTGCAGTACCTCGTTCTCCGCGAGGGCCGCACCATCGAGCGGACCGAGCTGGTCTCGTCGCTGTGGGAGGGTGCCACCGACGACGAAGCGCCCGGCGAGCGCACGATCGATGTCCACGTGCGTCGGCTGCGCGCCAAGCTCGGCGTCTACGAGGACATCGTGCGCACCGTACGCGGCGTCGGATACCGGTTCGATCGCCACGCGGACGTCTCGATCCGCTACGGCCACGGCACGCCCTCGCCCGACCGCTTCTGAGCCCTGCTCCCGCCGCTCCCACCGCGATGTCGGCGGGGCGACGTAGGGTGTCGGCATGAGATCGACCCGGGCGCGCGCGGCACTGCCCTCGCGCGAGGTTCGGCCACCGGTCTCCGACCCCCTTCAGACCGAGTACCGACCGCCGCAGCCGGTCGACATCGATCGCACGATCACGGCGCAGCGGCACGGGCGCAACGACCCGACTTTCGCGGCGACCGGCCCGCTGCGCACCGGCGGCATCGTGTGGCGCGCGAGCCGCACGCCGATGGGCGTGGCGACCATGGCCCTGCGGTGCACCGCGGGCGGCACGGTTCGCGCGGCCGCGTGGGGCCCGGGCGCGGAGTGGGCCCTCGCCCAGCTCCCCGCCCTCTGCGGCGCGCACGACGACCCCGACGGCTTCGATGCGTCGCGGCATCCGTCCGTCGCCGAATGGCACCGACGGCACCCCGACCTGCGCATCGGGCGCACCGACCTCGTGTTCGACGCTCTGGTCAGCGCGATCATGGAGCAGAAGGTGACCAGCTTGCAGGCCTTCTCCGCCTGGCGGAGCATCGTCACCTGGTACGGCGAACGCGCGCCGGGTCCGACCCCGCTGCCGATGTTCGCCCCGCCCGACATCGAGGGGTGGCGACACGTGCCGTCCTGGGCGTGGCATCGCGCGGGGCTCGAGCCCCCGCAGTCGCGCACGATCGTGGAGACCGCACGCCGCGGGTCGGCTATCGAACGTGCGGCGACGGCAGCCCCCGACGGCGAGGCGCGCGATCGCGTCTTCATCAGCCTCCGCGGCGTCGGCGTGTGGACGAGCGCCGAGACCCGCATCCGCGCCTTCGGCGACCCGGATGCCGTGAGCATCGGCGACTACCATCTGGCGCACCAGGTGGGCTTCGCCCTCACCGGGCATCGCACCGACGACGACGGCATGCTCGAGCTCCTCGAACCGTTCGCGGGGCACCGCCAGCGCGTCATCCGCCTCATCTACGCGGGCGCGTCGTTGGAGCCGCGTCGCGGCCCGCGGCTTCACCCGCAAGACCACCGCGATCATTAGCGCGGCGACGTCGACGCGGGCCATCGACATCGCCCGGGAGGGGGTACACACTGTCGGCATGACGACAGCACTCACCACCTACCTCAACTTCCGACGCGAGAGCCGCGCAGCGATGGAGTTCTACCACGGCGTGTTCGGAGGCGACCTGCAGATCGCCACGTTCGACGACTACGGCATGCCCGTCGGCGACGGCGACGGCGATCTGGTCATGCACGCCCAGCTCACGACCCCGCAGGGGTTCGTTCTGATGGCATCCGACGTTCCGGAGGGGATGCCGTTCACCCCCGCGGCCGGCATCTCCATCGCGCTGCACGGGGACGAGGAAGCGGCGCTCGAGGGATGGTTCCACGCCCTCGCCGAGGGCGGTCGCATCGGTCTGCCCCTCGAGACGCCGCCGTGGGGCGGCCGCTACGGAACGGTCACCGACCGCTTCGGCATCGACTGGCAGGTCGTCATCGACACCGGAGCGGAAGCGCCCGCACCCTAGGCTGGGCGCATGACGCAATCGGGCACGGGATGGCCGCGGGGACGCACGTACTGGATTCTGGGCACCCTCGTGCTGCTGGCCGGCGGCGTGCTCTTCGGTCTGATCCTCCAGAACGTCTGGCTCGGCGTGCTCCTGGCCGCGGTAGTGTCGCTCGGCTGGCTTCTCGCCTTCGAATCCAGCCGCGGACGCAATGTCGGGGTCAATGACCCCGACAACGGCGTCGAGCTCTGACGCACCACCGCTGCGGCGCCCTCCGTCGCGGGTCGCTCAGCGGTAGTAGACGGCCAACGGGTACGCGCCGTCATGACGGACCTCCACCGGCGTGCCGAACACCTCCTCGAGGGTTGCGGGCGTCATGAGTTCGGCGGGAGTCCCGGCGTGCACGACGCGACCGTCGGCGAGGGCGACGATCCGGTCCGCGTAGGCTGCGGCGAAGTTGATGTCGTGCACGACGATGACGATCGTCTTGCCGAGGTCATCGGCGGCTCGACGCAGCTGCCCCATCATGGCGACGGCGTGGCGCATGTCGAGGTTGTTCAGGGGCTCGTCCAGCAGGATGTAGTCGGTGTCCTGCGCCAACACCATCGCCACGTAGGCGCGCTGCCGCTGTCCGCCCGACAGCTGGTCGAGATAGCGCTCCGAGAGCTCCTCGAGATCCAGGAACGCGATCGCCTGGTCGATGACGGCCCGGTCCGCGGGGGTCAGCCGGCCCTGCGAGTGCGGGAAGCGCCCGAAGCCGACGAGATCGCGCACGGTCAACCGCGTCACGAAGTGGTTCTCCTGCCGGAGGATCGACACCACGCGCGCCAGGGTGCGCCCGGGCGTGGTGGCGACGTCGAGGCCCGCCACCGACGCTCGACCCGACGTGGGCGTCGTCAGCCTTCCCACGATGGTGAGCAGTGTGGACTTGCCCGCACCGTTCGGCCCGACGAGCGCCGTGACACCCCCCGCGGGGATGTCGAGAGTCACCGGCCCGAGCACCGTTCGGTCTCCGTAGGTCATCGTGATGTCGGTGAGGCGGATCACATCGCTCCCTTCCGGAGCAGGAAAATCAGGAAGAACACGCCGCCGACGAACTCGATGATGATCGAGAGCATCCCGGCGGCGTAGAACACGTGCCGCAGCACGAAGTACCCCACGAGGAGGGTCGCCATCGCGAGGAGCATCGCGAACGGCAGGACGATCCGGTGTTCGGAGGACCCCGCCAGCTGATAGGCGAGCGTGGCGACGAGGAAGCCGAAGAACGTCATCGGCCCCACCATCGTGGTCGACACCGAGATGAGCACCGCCACCAGCACCAGGATCAGCGTCACCTCGCGGCGGTACGACAGCCCGAGGTTGACGGATGCCTCGCGTCCCAGGGCGAGCACGTCGAGCCGGTACCGTGCGCGCCACACGACCACGAGGACCGCGGCGACGACGAGCGCTCCCCACGGCAAGTAGTCGGCATCCGAGTTCGACAGATTTCCGAACAATCGCGCGGACAGGATGTCGAAGTCGCTCGGGGTGAGCAGCCGCTGCATGACGGTGGAGAGGGAGCCGAACCCCACACCGAGCACGACCCCCACCAGGAGCATGACGTGGAGATTGCCGCGGGGACCGGCGAAGAGCCAGCCGTAGAGCAGGGTGGCGAAGCCCACCATCAGCGCGCTCTGCAGCGCCACCTTCAGCAGGCCATCGGTCGCCGAGAGGGCCGCGGCCCCGAAGAAGAACACCAGCGCGGTCTGCATCACGACGTACAGGGCGTCGAAGCCCATGATCGACGGGGTCAGGATGCGATTGGCCGTGGCGGTGTGGAAGAGCACGGTGGCCGTGGCCTGACAGCACGCGACGAGGGCGATCGTCGCCACACTCACCACGCGGAGGTTCATCGCGATCCAGAATCCCCGCGAGCCGGGGGCGCCCGGAATGTCCCACGTAAGAACGCCGACGGCCGCGACCGCGACGATCGCGGCGAGGATCGCGAAGCGCCACGCGATGCGCGGGGACCGCACCGCGGGGGTGGGACGGAGCAGGATGTCAGACACGGGCACGCATCCTCAGCAGCAGGGACAGGAACACGAC
>NZ_JAKRNI010000043.1 GCF_022346945.1 Microbacterium sp. ACRRU
GGGGGGGGGTCAGTCGGTGCCGGTGTCGAACGCGGCGGACTCGCCGGCGGCGTCGGTCGCCTCGGCGAGGCGCTCGTCCGCGGCCCCGCGGGGAGCGGCGGACTCCATGATCTCGCGGGCGCCGCCGGCGGCGACGTCGCCGACGAGCTCGCCGGTGGGTCCGCCGATGAGGCCGAGGCCCGCGTACTGCTCGAGGCGCGCGCGCGAGTCGGCGATGTCGAGGTTGCGCATGGTGAGCTGGCCGATGCGGTCGACGGGGCCGAACGCGGCGTCGCCGACGCGCTCCATCGAGAGCTTCTCGGGCGAGTAGGACATCCCGGATGCCACGGTGTCGAGGATCGTGTAGTCCTCGCCGCGGCGCAGGCGAAGGGTGACCGAGCCCGTGATCGTGGAGCCGACCCACTTCTGGATCGACTCGCGCAGCATGAGCGACTGCGGCTCGAGCCAGCGGCCCTCGTACATCAGGCGCCCGAGACGGAGGCCCTGCTCGTGGTAGGTGGCGAGGGTGTCCTCGTTGAGGATGCTGTTGACCAGGCGCTCGTAGGTGATGAACAGCAGGGCCATGCCCGGCGCCTCGTAGATGCCGCGGGACTTCGCCTCGATGATGCGGTTCTCGATCTGGTCGCTCATGCCCAGGCCGTGGCGTCCGCCGATCGCGTTGGCCTCGCGCACCAGCGCCACCGGGTCGTCGAAGCGCGTGCCGTTGATCGCGACGGGGCGTCCGCCCTCGAACTCGACCGTGACGTCTTCGGTCTCGATCTCGACCGCGGGGTCCCAGAACCGGACGCCCATGATGGGCTCCACCGTCTCGAGCGAGACGTCGAGGTGCTCGAGCGTCTTGGCCTCGTGCGTCGCGCCCCAGATGTTGGCATCCGTCGAGTACGCCTTCTCGGCGCTGTCGCGGTAGGGGAAGTCATGGGCGACGAGCCACTCGCTCATCTCTTTGCGCCCGCCGAGCTCGGTGACGAAGTCGGCGTCGAGCCACGGCTTGTAGATCCGCAGCGCGGGGTTGGCGAGCAGGCCGTAACGGTAGAACCGCTCGATGTCGTTGCCCTTGTAGGTGGACCCGTCGCCCCAGATGTCGACGCCGTCCTCCTTCATCGCGCGCACAAGCAGCGTGCCGGTGACGGCGCGACCGAGCGGAGTGGTGTTGAAGTACGTGCGGCCGCCCGAGCGGATGTGGAATGCGCCGCACGCGAGGGCGACGAGCCCTTCTTCGACGAGCGCCGTCTTGCAGTCGACCAGGCGTGAGATCTCGGCGCCGTACTGCGTCGCGCGTCCCGGGATCGAGGCGATGTCGTCTTCGTCATACTGCCCCAGGTCGCCGGTGTAGGTGCAGGGCACAGCGCCCTTGTCGCGCATCCAGGCGACCGCCACCGAGGTGTCGAGACCACCCGAGAACGCGATGCCGACGCGTTCGCCGACGGGAAGGGACTGCAGGACCTTGGACATGCGCTCGATTCTATTGGGGACGGATGCCACCCCCCGAAACGCTCGGGACGGGGTCAGTCGATCGCGACGCCGGTGATCGTCACCGGGGTGGCCGGTGGGCCGTCGCCGCCGCCGGTCGCGGTGCCCGCGGACGCGATCTCCCGCACCACGGCGAGACCATCGGCCGAGAGGCGCCCGAAGACCGTGTAGGCCGCCGGCAGGTCGGTGTCTTCGTACACGAGGAAGAACTGCGAGCCGTTGGTTCCCGGACCGGCGTTGGCCATGGCGACGGTGCCGGCCGCGTAGGTCTCGGACCCGTCGAGCTCGTCGTCGAAGCGGTAGCCGGGCCCGCCCGTGCCGGTGCCGCTCGGGTCTCCGCACTGCAGGACGAAGATGCCCTGAGTGGTCAGGCGGTGGCACGGAGTGTCGTCGAAGTACTGCTGCGAGGCGAGCGACACGAAGCTGCCGACGGTGCACGGCGCGCTGTCGGCGTCGAGGGTCAGGGGGATGTCTCCGGCCGACGTCTCCAACACGGCCGAGACCTCGCCCGTCGGCTCGTCATCCGGGCTCGGCGGCGACACCGGTCGTTCGGCCTCGCCGGCGGCGGTGTACGTGCACCCGTCGGCACCCGCCGGCGCCGATGTCGGGGTGGCGGCTCCGTCTCCCGCACAGCCGGCGAGAACGAGAAGAGCGGAGGCGGCGAGGGTCGCCGCGAACAGACGCGTACGCACCCGCCTAGAGTACGACCCCCTCCCGGTCGTTGTGTGAAGGGGTGTGGATGCCGCGAGCTCGGCCCACGGCGATCGCACCGACGGCGACGACGACGATGCCGATCGCGATGCCGATGATGTATCCGACGACGCTTCCCCACCCGCCATCGTTCGGGTCGAGGAACGGGTACGGGTACCAGTACGGAAGACCGTTCGTGGGGTTGGTGACGAGCGGGGCGCGGACCAGCGTGTAGGCGATCCACACGAGCGGGAAGGCCGAGGCCCCCACCGCGGAACTCCACGGCAAACGGCGACGGCACGGACCCACGAAGAGGTCGATGAGCAGGAACAGCGGCGCCCACACGTGCATGACCTCGTTCGACCAGCCGACCGTGTCCGGTCCGGTCGATATCGCGCGGAGAAGCAGGTTGTAGACCACGCCCGTCGTGACCATGTAGGTCGTCACCCACGCCAGGGCCGCGGCGATCGCCGCCGGTTCGGGCGCGATCCGCCGGCCGCGCCGCAGGAACCACACGGCCGCGGCGATCAGAACAGCCGCCGAAGCGGTGTTGGACAGGATCGTGAAGTAGCTGAAGAAGTTCGCCACGGTGGTGGCGACGTCTCGGCCATCTCGCGCCGCCGTACCGACGGTCGAGAGGAACTGCGCGATGATCGCGGCGACGATGAGGGCGGCCATGGCCAGGCGGAGGACGGTCCACGAAGTCGCCCAGGAACGGGAGCGGAGCATGCGCTCAGAGTAGTGAGCCCACGAGGGGCCGGGGCGGGCTTGTGGACAACCCCGGCGGGGCGTGTCGGGCCCGCTCGATAGGATGGGGCGTACCGCCGGATAACACGCGAGGAGCGCACATGCCCGGAATCGTGATCGTCGGCGTCCAGTGGGGCGACGAAGGCAAGGGCAAGGCCACCGACCTGCTCGGTGAACGCACCGACTGGGTGGTGAAGTTCAACGGCGGCAACAACGCCGGCCACACCGTCGTCATCGGCGACGAGAAGTACGCGCTGCATCTGCTGCCCAGTGGCATCCTCTCGCCCGGTGTGACGCCCGTGATCGGCAATGGCGTCGTCGTCGACCTCGAGGTGCTCTTCAACGAGCTCGAGGCGCTCAACGCTCGCGGCCTCGACACCAGCCGGCTGAAGATCAGCGCCAACGCGCACATCATCACGCAGTACCACCGCACGCTCGACAAGGTCACCGAGCGGTTCCTGGGCAAGCGCATGATCGGCACGACCGGACGAGGCATCGGCCCCGCGTACGCCGACAAGATCAACCGTGTCGGCATCCGGGTGCAAGACCTGTTCGACGAGAACATCCTGCGGCAGAAGGTCGAAGGTGCTCTCGATCAGAAGAACCACCTGTTGGTGAAGGTCTTCAACCGTCGTTCGATCACGGTCGACGAGATCGTGGAAGACCTGCTCTCCTACGCCGAGCGGGTTCGCCCCATGGTGAGCGACACCTCGCTTCTTCTGAACGACGCCTTGGATGCCGGTGACGTCGTCGTCTTCGAGGGCGGTCAGGCCACGATGCTCGACGTCGACCACGGCACCTACCCCTTCGTGACGTCGTCGTCGGCGACCGCGGGCGGCGCCGCCACCGGTTCCGGCGTCGGACCGAACCGCCTCGACCGCATCGTCGGCATCGTGAAGGCTTACACGACCCGTGTCGGCTCCGGTCCGTTCCCCACCGAGCTGTTCGACGAGAGCGGCGACTGGCTGCGGTCGCGCGGCTTCGAGTTCGGCACGACGACGGGTCGTCCGCGCCGCGTCGGGTGGTACGACGCGCCCATCACCCGCTACGCGACGCGCATCAACGGCATCACCGACCTCGTTCTCACCAAGCTCGACATCCTCGGCGGCCTCGAGCAGATCCCGGTGTGCGTGGCGTACGACGTCGATGGGGAGCGCTACGACGACCTTCCGGTCAACCAGACCGACTTCCACCACGCCAAGCCGATCTACGAGTACCTGCCCGGCTGGAGCGAAGACATCTCCGCCGCGCGCACGTTCGACGATCTGCCGCAGACCGCTCGCGACTACGTCCTCGCGCTCGAGGCGATGAGCGGAACGCGGATCTCGGTGATCGGTGTCGGGCCGGCGCGCGACCAGGTCATCGTCCGCCACGACCTGATCGACTGACGTGCGCTTCTGGGTCGGCGCCTACGCGCCTGACGCGGGGTCGGCCGAGGGCATCGGCATCCTGCAGGCGGGGGACGCCGACTCGGTGTGGGCATCGGGGCCTCTCGGCATGGTCGGGACGGCCGTCGCCGCCCCCGGTTCGCCGTCGTGGGTCGCGTCGCACCCGCATCTCGACGTGCTCTACGCCGCCCTGGAGTCCGACGGGGCGGTGCAGGCCTACCGCCGTACCGGCGAGACGAGCCTCGCCCCCTTCGGTGCACCGGTCCCCGCGGGTGAGGCCGTGTGCCACGTCGCCGTCGCGCCCGACGGGTCCTTCCTGGTCGCCAGCTGCTGGGGCGATGGACGTGTCGTTCGCATCGCACTGGACACCGCGGGCCGTCCGTCGGCGCCCGAGATCGCCGTCGCCGCGAGCGATCCGTACGGCGGGGCGCCCGAGGCATCCGTCGTCGAGACCGGCGCCCGCGTGTCGGGCGCTGTCGTCCCCGACCTCGCTGCCGCCGCCCGGGCCCTCCGCGACGCCGCGGGCGAGGAGTTCGGGCACCTCGTCCCCGCCTACGACGCGCTGCCCGAGACCGACGCCGAGTCCGAAGAGGCGGCCGCCGGCGCCCGCGTCTCGCGCGCGCATCAGACGATCGCGCTTCCCCGGGGGCTGTTCGCCACCACCGACATGGGCCTCGACCTCGTGCGCTTCTGGCGCTCCACCGGGGTGGGCCTGCGCCTCGTGCACGAGGTGGCGTTGCCGAAGGGCAGCGGACCCCGGCACGCGCTGTGGCATCCGTCCGGCCACCTCTACGTCGTGACCGAGCTCAGCCGCGAGGTCTTCGTGCTCGCTCCGGATGCCGAGGGGCGCTGGCGTGTCATCTCGGGCGAGCCGCTCCTCGGCACCCTCGACGGCGACACCGCTGCCGAGCTGTGTGCCAGCCGTGACGCCTCGACGCTGTACGCCGGCGTCCGCGGCAGCGACACGATCGGTGTGCTCGCCGTGCGCGGCGCGGGTGAGTCGCTGCAGCTCACCGCGCTCGCCGAGGCCGGAACGCACTGGCCGCGCCACCACGTCGTCGTCAACGACACGCTGCTCGTGGCCGGTCAGCTCGCTGACGAGATCGTGTCGCTGCCCCTCGACGCCCGCACGGGCGTTCCAGGCCGTGTGCGCCACCGCACGGCGTCCCCGTCGCCGACGCGCCTGCTTCCGATGCGCTGAGCCGGCCCCGGCAGGAGCCGAGGTCTACTTCTTCGCGTCCTGCCGCGGGATGATGATCTGCTTGATGATGAGCAGGAGCGACGCCGTGACCGGGATCGCGACGAGGGCGCCGAGCAGCCCCAGCAACGTGCCGCCGACCAGAGCGCCGATGACGACGAGTGAGCCGGGGACGGAGATCGTCCGGTTCATCACTCGCGGCGTCAGCACATATGCCTCGACCTGCATGTACACCAGATAGACCGCCGCGAAGATGAGACCGGACACCGGGTCGACGATCAGCGTCAACACGGTGGCGGTAGCCCAGAAGAGCACCGAACCCACCAGGGGGATGAGGGTGATCCCAAACGCGAGGGCGGCCAGCAGCGCCGCGAACGGCTGCTGCAGGATCGTCAGCACGATGAAGGCGAAGACCGCGTTGAACAGGGCCAGCACCACCATCCCGGCGAGGTAGCCACCGACCGATTCGGTGATCTGCCCGGTCATCTGCGCGACCGTCTCCCGGCTGCGGGCGGGGGTGAGACGGACCAGCGAGTTCTTCATCGACGGCAGGGATGCCAAGAAGTACAGGCTCAGCACCAGCACGATGATCGCGCCCGAGATGCCGGTGGCGATGTTGACGCCGACCTGCAGCAGACCGCCGCCGATCGCGGTGAGGTTGGCGGGGTTCGTGAAGAACGACTGCACCTCCGTCAGGATGCTGCCGAGGCTGTCTCCGAAGTTCGCCTCGACCCACTGCACGGCGTCGCTGTTGATCAGGTCGTTGACGAAGCTCGGGATGTCGGTGACGAACTGCTCGATCTGACGCACGACCGGGGGGATGAGCAGCCACAGCGCAGCCACGAGGATGACGGCGAGCCCGCCGAACACGATGACGATGGCCCAGGCGCGGGAGACACCCCGGCGGACGAGCAGCCGGACCAGGGGGTCGAGCGCGAGAGCGACGAAGAGCGCGATCGCGATGTAGATGAGCACCGTCGAGAGGTTCGACAGGGCGAGGCCCAGGAGGATCGCCGTCAGCCCACCCAGGGTCAGGAAGAAACCCGCCGCGTACGGCCGTGCGATCGCGGACCACACGGGACGATCGCGCGAAGTGACCTCCCCGGCGTTGGCGCCGGCGGCGGAGGGGTCGGGACGGGTCGATCGGCTCATGGTGACACTGTAGGGCGCACCGTCGCCGGAGCCCCTGCGCGATAAGGTCGGGATCCGGGAGGACCCATGACCGACGCCGACCCCACGACGATCCTGCAGGGCCTGCGCGGCAGCATCGACAACATCGACGCCGCGCTCATCTTTCTGCTCGCCGAACGCTTCCGCTGCACGAAGCAGGTCGGCGTTCTCAAGGCGCAGCATGGGATGCCGGCATCCGACCCTGCGCGTGAAGAGCAGCAGATCGCCCGGCTGAAGCGCCTCGCGGCCGAGGCCGACCTCGATCCCGCGTTCGCCGAGAAGTGGTTCAACTTCGTCGTGGCCGAGGTCATCCGACACCATCGCTCTGCCGCGAGCGACGCGACCGACGGCTGAGCGTCGCGTCCTCGCGACACGCCCGACCCGCGCGGCGAGGCGGGATGGGAGGGCAATGCCGGTGCGCACCGCCACGCGCCCGCGCGTGCCATGTCGGGCCGCGGAACGCAAGCCGACGGCCGGTTTGCCAGGGGATCCATCAGCGTGAAACGGTAGGGGAGGCCCGAAAGGGCCGCCCACCCGACCAGTCCGCGGTCGCCGGTGCCGACTCGGGGGAGTCGCGCCGCGAGCGTACGGTCGGCGGCCCTGGCCCGGACCAGACGTCCGGTGCCGACGCGTTCGCCCCCGACGAGCGCTGAACGGCTGCCACCCGGGCGTGACCGATGCGGCCACCCGAGGCCGCCCAGGTGCACACAGTGACCCACCCGCATGCCATCGCGGCCAAGAACCTCTTCAAGGTCTTCGGCCGCGCTCCCCAGACCGCGGTCGACAAGCTCCGAGCCGGCGCTTCCCGCGATCAGCTCGACGACGCCGGCACGGCCGCCGTCATTGACGCCAGTTTCGACGTCCGGCCCGGCGAGATCTTCGTCATCATGGGCCTGTCCGGATCCGGCAAGTCCACCATCATCCGCATGCTCAACGGCCTGCACGACGTCACCGCCGGCACCGTCGAGGTGCAGGGTGACCCGCTCACCGGCGTCAGCCCCTCCCGTCTGCGCACCCTCCGCCGGGAGCGCATCGCGATGGTGTTCCAGCACTTCGCCCTCCTGCCCCACCGCACGGTGGCCGCGAACGTCGCGTACCCGCTCGAGATCCGCGGCGTCAGCAAGGCCGAGCGGCTCGCCAAGGCCGACGAGATCCTCGCCCTCGTGGGTCTCGAGGGGTGGGGCGACAAGCTCCCCTCGGCGCTCTCGGGCGGGATGAAGCAGCGCGTCGGCATCGCCCGTGCCCTGGCCGCCGACACGGACATCCTGCTCATGGACGAGGCCTTCAGCGCCCTCGACCCGCTCATCCGGCGCGAGATGCAGGAGCAGCTGCTCGAGCTCCAGCGCACGCTGCAGAAGACCATCGTCTTCATCACCCACGACCTCAACGAGGCGATGCTCCTCGGCGACCGCATCGCGGTCATGCGCGATGGACGGATCGTCCAGATCGGCACCCCGGAGGACATCCTCACCGACCCCGCGAACGACTACGTGGAGCAGTTCGTGCAGGACGTCGACCGTGCCCGGGTGCTCACCGCGGCGAACGTCATGGAGCGCCCTCGCCCCCGCGTGGACGCTTCGGCCGGCCCGCGCACCGCCCTGCGGCAGATGCGCGACGCCTACATGTCGGCCGTGTACGTCACCGATCGCGATCGCAAACCGCTCGGCATCATCACCGACCGGGATGCCGTGAAGCTGGTGCGCGCGGGGGAGAGCTCGCTCCTGGGCAGGCTCCAGCCGATTCCGCACAGTGTCCGCGAGGACGAGGTGCTCATGAACCTGTTCGTTCCGGCGATCGAGTCGCCTCTTCCCCTGGCGGTGCTGGACGCCGAGGGTCGCCTCACCGGTGTCATCCCGCGCGTCACGCTTCTCGCGGCGCTCGGCCCCGGTCCGACCGCCACGGAGGAGATCACCGTGCTGCCTCAGCCCGTGTCCTCCGCGGAGATCGACGCCGTCCTGGCCGACGAAGCCGCGGCATCCGGAATCGAGGGGGTGCGCTGATGGAGGGTTTTCGCATTCCGGTCGGTCAGTGGGTCGACGCCGGCGTGGACTGGCTCCGCGACAACCTGTCGGGTCTGTTCGACCTCGTCGCCGTGGTGGTCCGCTTCCTCGTGGGGGGACTCAGCGACGTCTTGCTCAGTACTCCGATCGTCGTGGTGATCGCCGTCGCCGCTCTTCTGGCGTGGCTTCTGCGCTCGTGGAAGCTCGCGGTCGGCGCCGTCGTCGGGTTCACGCTGATCCTGGCCATGGGGCAGTGGGTGACCGCGATGCAGACGCTCGCGCTCGTCCTGGTCGCGACCGTCGTGGCCGTCGCCATTTCGGTGCCGCTGGGCATCTGGTCGGCGGGCAACGCGACCGTCCGCGCGATCCTGAAGCCGGTCCTCGACTTCATGCAGACGATGCCCGCCTTCGTGTATCTGATCCCGGCGATCACCTTCTTCAGCATCGGTGTCGTCCCCGGCGTCGTCTCGACGGTGATCTTCGCGCTCCCCCCGGGCGTGCGTCTGACCGAGCTGGGGATCCGCGGCGTCGACTCCGAGACCGTCGAGGCCGGGCACGCCTTCGGTGCGACGCCTCGCCAGATCCTCCGTGGCATCCAATTGCCGCTCGCGATGCCGACGATCATGGCGGGCATCAACCAGGTCATCATGCTCGCCCTGTCGATGGCGGTCGTCGCCGGCATCGTGGGCGCCGACGGGCTGGGCAAGGAGGTCGTGCAGTCGATCTCCACCGTCAACCTGCCCAAGGGCGTCGAGGCGGGGTTGAGCGTCGTCATCCTCGCGGTCTACCTCGACCGGCTGACCGCCGCCCTGGGCAGCCCCGCCGAGCACCGGTCCTCGCTGCGCGGGGTCGTCGCCCGGCGCCGCACCCGCACCCCGATCCCGACGGCCGCCTGACCCGCCGCGAAGGGCGCGAGTCGCCAAGATTTGTCGCCCATGCGGCACCAGAGGCGACAAATCTTGGCATCTCGCGCAAGCGAGACTCGCGCAACCGAGACTCGCGCGCGCAAGAACGAAACGACATACGGAACCGAAAGAGAGCATTCACATGAACAAGCGACACCTCACCAGCACCCTCGCCCTCGGCGCTGTCAGCGCCCTCGCGCTCGCCGGCTGTGCCAGCGGCAACCAGGCCGAGGGAGGCGCCGGCGACGGCGGCGACAAGGGCACGATCACCCTCGGCTTCCTGCCGTCGTGGACCGACGGCCTCAGCACCGCCTACCTGCTCGAGGACCAGCTCGAGAAGCTCGGCTACAACGTCGAGATGCAGACGCTCACCGAGGCCGGGCCGCTGTACACCGGACTGGCCCAGGGCGACATCGACATCTACCCCTCGGCGTGGCCCGAGCTGACGCACGCCGACTACATGGAGGAGTACGGCGCCGACATCGAGGACCTGGGGTCGTACTACGACAACGCCAAGCTCACGATCGCGGTGCCCAGCTACGTCGACATCGACTCGATCGACCAGCTCGCCGGAAACGCGGCGCGTTTCGACGGCCGCATCTTCGGCATCGAGCCCGGTGCGGGTCTGACGAAGCAGACGCAGGAATCGATGCTCCCCGGCTACGGTCTGGATGCCGAGTACGAGCTCGTCACCTCCTCGACCGCGGCTATGCTCACCGAGCTCGACAACGCCATCGCGGCGCAGGAGGACATCGTGGTCACGCTGTGGCGTCCGTTCTGGGCCAACGACGCGTACGACGTGAAGGACCTCGAAGACCCGCAGGGCCTCATGGGCGACCCCGAGGCGCTGCACTTCCTCGGGACGTCCGGCTTCGCCGAGCAGTACCCGGATGCCGCGGAGCTCATCGCCGGCATCCAGCTGAACGACGAGCAGTACGGCGCCCTCGAGGACCTCGTGGTCAACGAGTACGGCGAAGGCCGTGAGGCCGAGGCCATCGACGCGTGGCTCGAGCAGTACCCGGACGCGTTCTCGACGCAGCGCTCCTGACGCACCCCGCGAGCCCCCTCCACCGATTCAGGCGGAGGGGGCTTTCGCGATCACGCGTGCCGCGGTGAAGCGGGTGCGGAACCCGGGGTGCCCGGCCGGCATCGCCAGCACGGAGTCGGGGGCACGTCCGGCGAGCTGCGGGTAACCCGCGTCGGCGACGAGCTCGTCGTCGAGCGTCTCGAGCTCGGCATTCACGAGAGGCCACGGCTCATGCGTGTTCGCGGCCCAGATCGTACGGCCGAGGTGCCGCTCGTGGAAGCCCCAGCGCGCGGTCAGGAACCGCGAGAGCGGGGTGTCGACGGTGTCGGTGCCCAGCCGCGCGCGCAGGCGGGTTCCCGGATGCCGCCCCCCGTGGCGCCGCGACCGGAACTCGATGAGCTGTCCGTCGGTGCGGACACCGGCGCGCGCCCAGCGGTAGGGCAGCCCGAACAGCGCCCGCGCCGCCAGCACCGGCGCCAGATGCTCGGCCTCGAGCGTGCGGAACACGACGCCGCGGCGGCCGGCGTCGTCGACGGCGTACGTCCGCACGTTGATCTCGGTGAACGTGCCGAGGAACGGCACCCGGGGCAGCGGCAGGAACCGGAAGTCGCTCAGCACGAACGGCACCAGTCCAACCCAGGCCGACCCGTCGTGCACGTCGGGGTGCGTCCCGGCCGGGAGCATCGGGGCCACGTCGGTGGGGTCGACGCGCCAGTGGACGAACACGGCGCGATTCCACCGTTGTTCGATGACGGCGCGGCCGGGGAGCGCGGGGGCGTGTCGTTCGAGGGTCACGTGAGGATTCTGGCCCGTGCGCCCGGGGGCGGGGGGAGACTGGACACATGGCGTCCTCGTCTGCTGCGGATCCTCGACTGGTGGCATCCATTCGCTCTTTGCTCGCGCAGCGCGCCGAGGGCGCGACCATCTGTCCGTCGGAGGCGGCGCGGGCGGTCGGCGGCGACGACTGGCGCGACCTCATGCAGCCGGCCCGGGATGCCGCGCGTGAGCTCGCCGACCAGGGCGAGGTCGAGGTCACCCAGCGCGGCGAGGTCGTCGACGTGACCACGGCCCGCGGTCCGGTGCGCATCCGCCGTGCGCGATGAACGGCGTCGTCAGACGGCGGGCCCGGGCGGAGTCTCGGACGTCGGCCGGGGCAGTTCGCGCGCGACCTTCTTCTCGAGATTCTCGACGGCCTCGTCGCTGAGCCAGATCAGCCCGTCCAGTTCCTGCCGGACACGCCGATAGGCCACCTGCCGTTCGTTCGGCGTGGCGGCCTCGTCGACGGCGACGCCCAGGAGCTGTTGCGCGGTGTCGAGGCGTTTGCGCTCCTCGGGCGTGAACGCGGCGGCCTTCACCCGCCGCGCGTCACGCTCGGCCAGCTCGAACGCGACCTCGTAGTCGGTCACGGCGTCGCGGTAGTCGTTGAGGCGCTCGGGCGTCGGCTTCTCGCCCGGCGCAGGGCGCAGATTGTCGGCCACCTTCTTCGCGCGCAGGAACGCCGCGGTGAGCGGCTGCCTCCCGTCGCTCATCGCCGGGTACGAGATGAGCTTCGAGACGTCGAGCTCGTAGTCGAGCCACCGATGCGTCACGTCGTCGTGTCGCGCCTCGACGCGGGCGAGGTCGTCTCCGACCGGGTCGGGAGCGGGCGGAAGGGGAGCGGATGCCGGCATCCCGCCGTTCTGCGCCCGGAGGAGTTCGAGCTGCTCGCGGTGGCGGCGGCGGGCGGAGAGCTCGCGTTGCTTGCTGACCGTCCCGATGGCACCCATCGTCATGCCGAAGAGGGGGAAGACGAGCCACCAGTAGTTCCCGGCGAACTGGAGCAATTCGTTCACGCCGCCACGCTACGCGTTCGGGTCGTTCTTCCGCGTCCGCTTCGCCTGACGCTCGTTCCAGGACCGGGATGCCGCGCGCCCCATGTTCTCCATCGACCAGGCCAGCGCACGCTGCGCCTGTTCGGCCCAGTCGGAGGCGACGCGGCCCCAGGCGTCGGTGGGGTCGACGTCGGGGCGGTCGTCTCGGCCGCGACGCGCGGCGCGCTCAGCCCGCTCGAACGCGTGGTTCAGCGCTCGGACGGCGTCGCGGTACGCGAGGAACTCCGCGGGCTCGAGCCTCGTGGTCGTCGAGGCGGGACGGAGCCACTGCGCGCGTTCCTGCGCGCGCAGGAAGTCGGCGAGAAGGGGCGAGGCCGGGTCGCTCATGGCGGGGAAATCGATCGCCAGCGCGGGGTCGGTCTCGTACGCCATCCAGCGGACCAGGACGGCGTCGTGTTCGGCGAAGAGCCGAGCGACGGGGAGGGGGGCGTTGCCCGCGCGGATCGCGGGGAGCATCGCCTTCGCGGCTCGCACGGCGGCACGCCGGGCACGGATCTCAGCCGACGCCGCGCGCACCTCCCGCTGCGCCGCGGTGAGGCGAGCGCGCGCGGACGTGACCGCCTCGGGCGAGACGCGGGCCGCCGCCCGCTCGGCCTGAGCGCGCATCACCTCGGCATCCGCGATCTTCACTTCTGCCCGACCGCGGGTGACGGCGTGGCGCGCCGTCTGCAGATCCAGAAGGGCGGCGTCCAGTTCGAGGCGACGAGCCGCGGTCTTGCTCAGCGGGCGGTTCGCCCATGACCGCGCGGCGCGGTCTGTCGTCGACGAGCCCGCGGGCAAGGCGCGGCGTCGGGTGCGACGCACGCCGATCCAGCCGACGGTGCCGGCACCGGCCGCGGCGGGGCCGATCCACCACCACTCGGCGAGCAACGCCAGGAGCGGTTCCACTCCTTCATGCTACGTCGCGGCATGGGAGTCGTGCAGGGGGGCGGATGCCGCCGGCCGCCCTGCGCAGGCGGAAGGGGGATGCCGCCACCCCCGCGGCGGGGGAGACGGCTCCCCCCGAAGGTGTGAGATCGTTGCGGGGTGAGACTCCGCCGAACCGCGGTGCTCGGGCGCGGCGTGCCGAGTGCATCCTTCCGTCTCACCCCGGGCCAGGCGATCACCCTCGCCTTCGGGTCGGTGCTGGCGGTGGGAACAGCCCTGCTGAGTCTTCCCGCCGCCACCGAGGAACGCAGCGCGACGTTCCTGGAGGCGTTGTTCACGGCGACGAGTGCGCTGTGCGTGACGGGCCATATCGTCGTGGACACGCCGGTGTTCTGGTCTCCGTTCGGTCAGATCGTCATCATGGTGCTGATTCAGATCGGCGGCTTCGGTGTCATGTCGCTGGCCACGCTCCTCGGACTGCTGGTGGCTCGACGGCTGGGTCTGCGCACGCGGCTCACGGCGGTCAGCGAGACGCACACCGTCGCCGTGGGCGATGTCCGCCGCGTCCTGGTCGGCGTCGCCGTCATCACCTTGGCGACCGAGGTCGTCGTCGCCGTCCTGCTGACGGGCCGGTTCTGGCTCGCCTACGACGAGCCGTTCGGTCGTGCCGTGTGGCTCGGGGTGTTCCACGCCGTGTCCTCGTTCAACAACGCCGGTTTCGCGCTCTTCAGCGACAACCTGATGTCGTTCGCGACGGACCCGTGGATCTGCCTGCCCATCTGCGCCGCGATCATCCTCGGGGGAATGGGCTTCCCGGTCATCATGGAGCTGCGCCGTCGCATCCGGTTCCCGCGCCGGTGGACGCTGAACACCGTCACGGTCGTCTCGGGCACGACCTTCCTGCTCGTCGCCGGGGCCGTCGCCCTGACGGCGCTGGAGTGGTCGAACCCGGCGACCCTCGGTCCCATGGACCCCGCGGGCCGGATCCTCGCCGGCTTCACGATGTCGGTCATGCCGCGCACCGCTGGGTTCAATTCGATCGACGTGTCGCAGATGCACGGGGCCAGCTGGTACGTCACCGACATCCTCATGTTCATCGGAGGCGGCCCCGCGGGTACGGCGGGCGGTCTGAAGATCACCACGTTCGCCGTTCTGCTGTTCATCATCGTCGCCGAACTCCGCGGCGACACCGCGGTCAACATGTTCGGCAAGCGTCTTCCCCGCTCGACCCACCGTGAGGCCCTCACGGTCGCGCTGCTCTCGCTGGCGCTGGTCGTCGGGTCCACGCTCGCGATCATGGTCATGACCCCGTTCGGCCTCGACAGGGTCCTGTTCGAGGTGATCTCCGCCTTCGCCACGGTCGGACTGTCGACGGGCATCACCGCCGATCTTCCCGCCGCGGCGCAGCTCATCCTCATCGTCCTGATGTTCATCGGCCGTCTCGGCCCGGTGCTGCTCGGGACCGCCCTGGCGCTGACACGTCAGAAGCGCATGTACGAACTGCCGAAGGAGCGTCCGATCATTGGATAACTCGTCCCCCTTCTTCCGCCGCCGGCGCTCCCGCGGAGGCGCGTCCGCCATCGCCGTGATCGGCCTCGGGCGATTCGGCGGCGCGCTGGCCACCGAGCTGGCCCGTTCGGGCACCGAGGTGCTCGGCATCGACACCGACGAAGAGATCGTTCAGTCGCTCAACGGCGTCCTCACCCATGTGGTGCGTGCGGACTCCACCAAGCAGACGGCCCTGGAGCAGCTCGGCGTCCTCGATTTCGACCGGGTCGTGGTCGGCATCGGAACCGACATCCAGGCCAGCATCCTCACGACATCGCTGCTCAAGCGGATGGGCGTGCGGTCCATCTGGGCCAAAGCGATCAGCGAGCAGCACGGGCTGATCCTCGAGCAGCTGGGCATCGAGCACGTGATCTTCCCCGAGGCCGACATGGGGCGTCGCGTCGCCCACCTCGTCCGCGGCGCGATGCTCGACTACGTCGAGTTCGACAAGGACCTCGTGGTCGCCAAGACGGTCGCGCCCGAGGAACTGGTCGGGATGACACTCCAGCAGGCTGCCGTGCGGCGCCGCCACGGCGTGACGATCGTGAAGATCAAGGGTGCCGACGGCGAGTGGCGCCCCGCGGGCGCCGAATCCGTGGTGTCGGCCGGCGACGTGCTGATCGTCATCGGCCCCGTCGAACGTACGGAGCGCTTCGCCGCGCTGCTCTAACGCGCGTGAGGTGCCAGGATTTGTCGCCTGGTGTGAACCCCAGGCGACAAATCCTGGCACCTCACGCTCTGCGCGTCACGGGCCTCGCGCCCTGGCGCGTCAGCCGAACAGCAGCGTCAGCACCGTCGCGCCGCCGCCCGTGAGGATGAGCGCCGCGATGACCACCCACGCGGTGATCTTCACGCGGCGCTGCCGGCGCGCGTCGAAGCCCGCCATGTCATCGTCGGGCTCGGTCATCGCGGAATCCTTTCGTGCGGCGGTCGGCCGGAGCTCAGGCGACCGGCTCGGCGACCGTCGGACCGAACACGGCCGGGAGCGTCTCGGTCGACAGGCGCCGCAGCTCCGACACGGGAACGGTGAACACGTCCTGGATCTCGAGCTTCGCCTCGGTACCGGGCTCGACGTCGGTCACGCCGATGCGCAGCACCGGGTAGCCGCGCCCGTCGCAGAGGCCCCGGAACTTCACGTCCTCCTCGCGCGGCACGCTCACGAGCACGCGGCCCGTGGACTCGCTGAACAGGGCGGCGGTGGCATCCACTCGGTCGCGCTCCATGAGCTCGGTGAGCCACACCCGCGCGCCGACGCCGAAGCGCATCACGCCCTCGGCGAGGGCCTGCGCGAGACCGCCCGACGAGAGGTCGTGGGCGCTGGAGACGAGCGACTGCGAACCCGCGGCCTGCAGCAGTTCGGCGAGCTTGCGCTCCTGCGCGAGGTCGACCTTCGGCGGACGTCCGCCGAGGTGGTCGTGGATCGTCCCGGCCCACTGCGAGCCGTCGAGCTCGTCGGCCGTGACGCCGAGGAGGTACAGGTTCTCGCCGGCATCCTGCCATCCGCTCGGGATGCGCGCGGCGACGTCGTCGATGATGCCCATGACGCCCACGACGGGGGTCGGGTGGATCGGCTGGTCGCCGGTCTGGTTGTAGAACGACACGTTGCCGCCCGTGACGGGGATGCCGAGTTCGAGGCATCCATCGGAGAGACCCTCGACGGCCTGGCTGAACTGCCACATGACCTCGGGGTTCTCGGGGCTGCCGAAGTTGAGGCAGTCGGTGACCGCCGTCGGCACCGCGCCCGTGACGGCGACGTTGCGGTACGCCTCGGCGAGGGCCAGCTTCGCGCCGGTGTAGGGGTCGAGCTGGCAGTAGCGACCGTTGCAGTCGGTTGCGATGGCGAAGCCGAGCCCGGTCTCCTCGTCGACGCGGATCATGCCGGCGTCGTCGGGGAAGCTCAGCGCGGTGTTGCCGAGCACGTAGTAGTCGTACTGGTTCGTGATCCACGACGTGTCGGCGAGGTTCGGGCTCGCAACGAGGGTCGTGAACTGCTCGCGGAGAGTCTCGGCATCCGTCGCCCGGGGGAGCTTCGCCGCGGAGTCCTCGTTCAGCGCGTCGATCCACGTCGGGTAGGCGACCGGGCGCTCGTACACGGGGCCGTCGACCGCGACGGTCGAAGGGTCGACGTCGACGATGCGCTCGCCGTACCAGTCGATGACGAGGCGGCCGTCGCCGGTGACCTCGCCGAGGACGCTCGTCTCGACGTCCCACTTGCCGACGACCGCGAGGAACGCGTCGAGCTTCTCGGGCGCGACGATCGCCATCATGCGCTCCTGCGACTCCGACATGAGGATCTCTTCGGGCGTGAGCGACGGGTCGCGCAGCAGCACCTTCGACAGCTCGACCTTCATGCCGCTGTTGCCGTTGGCGGCGAGCTCGCTCGTGGCGCACGAGATGCCCGCGGCCCCGAGGTCTTGAATCGCCTCCACGAGGTCGTCGCGGTACAGCTCGAGGCAGCACTCGATGAGCACCTTCTCGGCGAACGGGTCGCCCACCTGCACCGCGGGACGCTTGGTGGGTCCGCCATCGGCGAAGGTGTCGGATGCCAGGATGCTCGCGCCGCCGATGCCGTCGCCGCCCGTGCGGGCACCGAACAGCACGACTTTGTTGCCCGCACCGGAAGCGTTGGCCAGCTTGAGGTCTTCGTGGCGGAGGACGCCGACAGCGAGGGCGTTCACCAGCGGGTTGCCCTGGTAGACGGAGTCGAACACCGTCTCGCCGCCGATGTTCGGCAGGCCCAGGCAGTTGCCGTAGAACGAGATGCCGCTGGTGACGCCGTGGACCACGCGCGGGGTGTCGGGGTGGTCGATAGCGCCGAAGCGGAGCTGGTCCATGACGGCGACCGGGCGGGCACCCATCGAGATGATGTCGCGGACGATGCCGCCGACGCCGGTGGCCGCGCCCTGGAAGGGCTCGATGTAGCTCGGGTGGTTGTGCGATTCGACCTTGAAGGTGACCGCCCAGCCGTCGCCCACGTCGACGACCCCGGCGTTCTGGCCCATGCCGACCATGAGGCGGGTCTTCATCTCGTCGCTGACCTTCTGGCCGAACTGGCGCAGGTAGATCTTGCTCGACTTGTAGGAGCAGTGCTCGCTCCACATGACCGAGTACATCGCCAGCTCGCCGCTGGTGGGGCGGCGGCCGAGGATCTCGCGGATCTTGGCGTACTCGTCGTCCTTGAGCCCGAGCGCGCCGTACGGCTGATCCTTCTCGGGGGTCGCGATCGCGTTCTCGACCGTGTCGGCGAGGGCCGTGCGGTGG
>NZ_JAKRNI010000044.1 GCF_022346945.1 Microbacterium sp. ACRRU
ACGTGGGGGTGGACGTGGGCTCGGGGGACGGCGAGGGCGCGGAGCCGCCGACCTGCTCCGGCAGCACCGAGCCGGGCGTCGGCGCGGCGTTGACGCCGAGGACGTCGAGGCGCGCCTGCGCCGTGTCGGCGGCCAGGCGGAAGTGGGTGGCGAGGCCGACACCGAAGCCCCCGGCCGGCGCGTGCGACCACGAGGTCAGCTCGCCGTTCTCGACGACGCGGATGCCACGGTTGCCGCCGTTGGCGATACCCGGCTGCCCCGTGAGACGTACGACCTGGACGTCGTCTGCGACGGCGTGGAACGCGCGGAACTCCGCGACCGACTTGGCCGAGGCGTTCACCGACCCCGAGGTGTAGCTGACCCACAGCAGGGCCGTCTCGCCCGCGGCCAGCACCAGCGGCTCGGTCTCGAGGGCGACGTCGCGGGTGCGGTCGGTGGAGTCGTCGTACGAGTACGCGAACGTGATCCCCGATGCCCCGAGGTCGACGGCGGCATCCGAGATGTTGTGGATCTCGACGTACTCGAAGTCGTCGACGCCGGTGGTGTCGGCGAGGATCTCGGTGACGACGACGCGGGAGGACGCCTCGGCGGCGTGCGCGGCCGGAGCGACCAGGGTCGGGACCCCTCCAGCGACGAGCACGGTCGCGAGAGCGGCGGAGAGGAGACGGGGACGCGGAGAGCGCATGGAAGAGCCACCTTCGATCGGGGGAACGGCCCGACCCTAGGAGCCCGGGTGACCGGAACGGTGAACCAGACTGACCCGGCAGGTGACCGGCGGGTGACTCGGCTCGCAACCCGCGTGTGCTATCCGCGCGAGTCCGCGCGCGGGCCGGACGGCTCTACGCTGAAGTCATGACCGATCGTCGCCTCGCCGTCCAGGCCTGGGAGAGCCTGTTCCGCGCGCAACACGAGGTGTTCGACGACCTGCGCACCGACTTCGAGTGCGCGGAACTGTCGCAGGCCGAATACGACGTGCTCCTCACGGTGACGCGCGGCCGGGCGATGACCGCGCGGCTGCGCGATGTCACCGCGAACATGCTCATCAGCCAGCCGAGCGTCTCACGTCTGGTCGAGCGCATGGTCGCGCGCGGCCTGCTGACCAAGTGCGCCGACCCCGAGGACGGCCGTGGTTCGCTCGTCACGGCCACCGAGGCCGGCGCCGTCGCGTTCCGGCGCCTCGCCGCGACGCACGCCACTTCGATCGCCGACCGCATGGCACGCCTCGACGACGCCGAGCTCGCGCAGCTGCACGCCCTGACCGCAAAGCTCCGCGACGCCCGCTGACACCCTGCCCGCTCCCGGTCTTCCGGGTTGAGTGTCCAGAACACGCCGACGCCCGCGCATGGCATCCGCGTGTCGTGGACACTGAACGGGCACGGCGACACCGAAGCACGGCATCCGCGTGTCGTGGACACTCAACGGGCACGGCGACACCGAAGCACGGCATCCGCGTGTCGTGGACACTCAACGGGCACGGCGACACCGAAGCACGGCATCCGACTCCGCGTCAGCACTCGATGACGTTCACCGCGAGACCGCCCTCGCTCGTCTCCTTGTACTTCGTGGACATGTCGATGCCCGTCTGGCGCATCGTCTCGACGACGGTGTCGAGCGAGACGTAGTGCGTGCCGTCGCCCCGCAGGGCGAGTCGGGCCGCGGTCACGGCGGTGGACGCGGCGATCGCGTTGCGCTCGATGCACGGGATCTGCACGAGTCCGCCGACCGGATCGCACGTCAGACCCAGGTGATGTTCCATCGCGATCTCGGCGGCGTTCTCGATCTGCCGATTGGTGCCGCCCATCACCGCGGTCAACCCGCCGGCCGCCATCGCGCACGCCGAGCCGACCTCGGCCTGGCATCCGCCCTCGGCCCCCGAGATGGAGGCGTTGTTCTTGAACAGCGACCCGAGGGCCGTCGCCGTCAGCAGGAAGCGACGGATGCCGCGGCGCCGGTTGGCCTCGGCCACTCGCGCGTCATCCCACTCGGCGGCTTCGTCAGGTGCGACGGCATCCCCGTGGAAGCCCAGGAGCGCGCTGCCGACCAGTTCACCGTGCGGGGTGACCGCGTTGCCGACGCCCAGCCCCGAGTCCGCAAGGAACCGCCACCAGTACATCGCCACCGCGGGCAGGATGCCGGCCGCCCCGTTGGTCGGAGCCGTGACGACGCGGCCTCCGGCGGCGTTCTCCTCGTTGACCGCGAGAGCGAACGCCCCCAGCCACTCCCCCGGGAGTTCGCGGTGCCCCTCCGCCTGAATGCCCTCCAGCTGTGCACGCAGCACCGACGCGCGCCGCTTCACTTTCAGGATGCCGGGCAGCACGCCGTCGTGATGCAGACCCGCGTCCACGCACGCGGCCATGGCATCCCAGATGCGGTCCAGCCCCGCGGCGATCTCCTCGTCCGAGCGCAGCGCCTGTTCGTTCCGCCGCGCGGCCTCGGCGATCGTGATGCCGTGCTCGTCACACAGAGCCAGCAGGCTCGCGGCGTCCGTGAACGGGAAGGGCACGGATGCCGCGGCGACCCGCGGAGCCTCTCCTTCGCGACGGATGAACCCGCCGCCGACGGAGTAGTAGGTCTCATCGGCGAGCAGGACGCCGTCGGCGTCGCGCGCGAACAGCGTCATCGCGTTCGGGTGGCCGGGAAGGCGGGTGCGCGGCGCGAGCACCACGTCGCTCTTGGCGAAAGGGATGCCGTGGGTGCCGGCGAGCGTGAGCGTCCCTCCGTCGGGCCAGTCCGACCACGCCCGGCGCACGGCGTCCGGATCGACCGTCTCGGGTTCAAGGCCCTGCAGCCCCGCGACGACGGCGTCGGGCGTGCCATGGCCGATCCCGGTCGCTCCGAGCGAGCCGTAGAGGGCGCAAGAGACGGATGCCACGTCGTCGAGCACTCGGGTCGAGCGCAGGCGTGCGGCGAAGTCGGCGGCGGCCCTCATGGGGCCGACCGTGTGGGAGCTCGAGGGTCCTACACCGATGGAGAACAGCTCGAACGCCGAGACGTAGGCGCTCATGTCCCCAGCGTACGTCGCTGCCGCTTCACCCCCCGGACACGCTCGCGCCACGCCCGAGATACGATGCCGTCCCCGCCGATTAGACCTCCGCGGGTTCTGCGTCTATGCTGGACCACGGCCTGCGCGCCGTTTCGCGCGGAGGCCCTGCGCCCGTAGCTCAATGGATAGAGCATCTGACTACGGATCAGAAGGTTAGGGGTTCGAGTCCCTTCGGGCGCACACTGTGTTGAGACAGTAAATCGACGGCCTCCGCTTCGGCGGAGGCCGTCGGTGTTTTCTCCGCCTCCGTCGTTCGAGGGCATTCCGGCAGCTTTACGCCGACTTTCGTACGAAATACGAAAAACGCAAACGGGCGGCATCGCAGCCATCCCGGGTCCGCCCTAGTGTTCGACGATCGGTGACAGGGCATGCAAAGGGGCTGCCGATGTTGTGGCGGAAAGGACCGGCGCCCGAGGCGCTGTGGAGATCGGTCGATGAGGACTTCGTCCTGGGGGCGTGCTCACGGCGCGTGATCGGGTTCCTCAACCGCGGTGGAGACGACACGTGGACGGTGTTCGACGACGACGCCCGCCCCCTCGACACCTTCGCCGACCTCGACGAGGCCAAGGCCACGCTGTGGCACTCGCACCGGTCGCACCACGAGAACGAGTGCACATCACCCCGGACCGAAAGCCACGCGCACCGCCCGGCGGGTGACGCCGCGATGATGTCCCCGTCGCCCCCCACCGCGGCGACCATCGAGCCCCACCGGCCCATCCGGCCGGCGTCCTGGTGACCGCACCAGCTCAGGGCGCCGACGACTTCTTCGTGTCGCCCTTTGACGCGGTCGGCCCATCGACGTCGGCGGTGGCCTGCGCCTTCGCCCGCTTCTTCGCCTGCGAGGCGAGGCGAGCGAGGTCGACCATGCGCAGCGCATCCATGCGGGCGCGACGCATCGTGGCGTAATCCGGATCGGCATCCTCGGTCATGCCCTCGACGTCGAGACGCTTGGACAGGTTCGCCTCGACATCCCCCCAGGCCGCGACGCGCGCGCCCGCGACCAGTTGCTCCACCCGGAACGGATCGTCGGCGAAATCGCGCAGCTCCTTCGCGACGCCGCGAGACTGCCGCGCGCGCCGGCGGAGATTCCGCGTATCGCGGTCGCGGTAATCGTGCGTGCCCGACGAATCGGAGAACCGCCCCCAGGCCCTCTTCCGCTGCTGCGTGACCCGGTCGGCCGCTTGGTCCTGCTCGTCGGCGAGGGCGTGCAGCGTGTCGCGCGCGAAGGCGGCGAAGACGGCCTGATCGAAATGCCCGCCCCGGGCGATGGTCTCGACGAGGATGCGGTTGCGTACGGCGAGTCGCGCCGCAGCCGTCGCGATCGACAGCCCTTCGGCGATGGCATCCTTCGTCCGGCCCACGCGACCTCCCGCTCCAGGCTATCGCCAGGACGTCGGGGCCATCGCTCCCTCACGTCAGGGCGGCGAAGATCTTCGCGATACGTCGCGCGCGCATCCGCCGCTCAAGGCCTCCGCAACGCTCCCCGCGTGCATTAGGCGAACAAAGAAAAAAATGCAACGCCCCCGGCACGGATCGTGCGCGCTCGTAGCGTCGACTCCGTTGCGGAGGGCCTCGGAGAGTACTCGGGGGCCTTCTGTCGTTTTCGGGGCACGAGAAAGCTGCCACGGCTCTCTACCGGATTCAGGCGAATGCTGCAAAGGCCAATCCGAAACTTCTATTGTCTCCGAACATGGAGGGAAGGCGGCCGAGTGGTCGCTGTCAGAACTCTGGGAGGTTCATCATGAGCTCGTCACCGAACCGCATCGTCGCCACCATCTTCGGCGCCGTCTACCTGCTCGTCGGTCTGCTCGGCTTCGCCGTGACCGGCGGCGTCGGGTTCATCGCCAACGAGGGTGGCCTGCTGCTGGGCATCTTCGAGGTCAACCCGCTGCACAACATCGCGCACCTCCTGATCGGTGCCGCGCTTCTGGTCGCCGGTCTTGCCAACGCCCGCGCCGCCAAGAGCGTCAACATCGCCGTGGGTGCCGTGTACCTGCTCCTGGGTATCGTGGGCTTCTTCCTCACGGGTCCCGCGAACATCCTCGCGCTGAACGTGCCCGACCACTTCCTGCACCTCGCGAGCGCCGTCGTGCTGCTGGGTGTGGGCCTGGGCACCGAGCGCAACGTCCCCCGCACCGCGGCGGTCTGAGCGTGAACGCCGCGACCTTCGTGCGGTCGTGGCCCTCTGTGTCCGCATGGGGGGCCGGGCTCATCCTCGCTGCCCTCGGTGCGGGCGCCATCGTCGGACCGAGCTCCGGGGCCGCCTCGCGCGGCCTCGGAGCGGGTCTGGTCGTGCTGGGAGTCGCCGCCCTCGTGTGGGGCGGGGCCGCGCTCGCGCTCGGCCGTCTCGTCTTCCCCCGCGCGACCCTCGCGGGCGTCGTCACAGGCCTCTTGGCCTCCTCGGCGCTCATGTTCGTGCTCCCCTCTCACACCAGCGTCATCGCGGTCGCGGCGGCCTGGCTGCTCCTCATCGGGGTCGGAGCCGGAATCGCACCCATCCTGCGCCGACGCGGACGAGCCGAATCGACGCCGAGCACCGCTCAGCCGATGAGTGTCTGGGGACTCCTCCTCGCCGCCTCGATCATCGCCGTTGTCGTGACGCCCGCGCTCGGCTCTGCGCAGGATGCCGTCCTCATCCGCGACGACGGGTCCGTCCCCGTCATCACCCACGATCACTGATCCGGCCCTCCCGCTTCGACGGGATGGCACGCTGGAACAGTGACGTCCTCACCCCCGGTTCCGGCACGCGTCGCGCGGCTGCGTGCGAAGCTGCTCACCGCCCTCGCCGGCGACCCGACCGGCATGGCCCCGTACGTGCGGGCGATCGCGGACGGTGACGACGGCGGCTACTTCGTCGAAAACGGTCCCGCGTGGACCGTTCACGCCGGCATGGGGACGCTCGTCGCCGGCATCCGGGCTCTGCTCCTCCAGGCACTGCACCCCGGGGCTCTCGCGGGGGTCCACGACTGGTCGCGTTATCGCGAGGATCCCATCGGGCGCCTCACCGGCACCGTGCGATGGGTCATCACGC
Organism: Microbacterium sp. ACRRU; assembly: GCF_022346945.1. Taxonomy (GTDB): domain Bacteria; phylum Actinomycetota; class Actinomycetes; order Actinomycetales; family Microbacteriaceae; genus Microbacterium; species Microbacterium mcarthurae. The sequence continues at coordinate 6,075 of NZ_JAKRNI010000044.1, forward strand.
TCACCTACGGCTCGACGAGCCAAGCGGATGCCGAGACCGCCCGCGTCGGCCGGTTCCACCGCCGCGTGCAGGGTACGTACACGGCGGGCGACGGCGGCGAACGCACGTACTCGGCGGAAGACGGCGACCTCGTCCGGTGGGTGCACCTGGCCTTCACGGACGCGTTCCTGCGCAGCCACGAGGCGTACGGGGGCCCGATCCCCGGGGGCCCCGACGCCTACGTCGCCGACTGGGCGACCGCCGGCCGACTCATGCGGATCCCCGACCCGCCGCAGACAGAAGAAGCGCTCCGCGCCGAGCTCGACGGCTTCCTCGACCGCGGCGAGCTGCGCCGCGACGAACGCGTCGACGACGTCGTGCGGTTCCTGCGAAAGCCTCCGTTCCCCGGGGCGATGGGTCTTGCCTACCGGGTGCTGTTCGCGGCAGCCGTGGCGACCTTCCCCCCGCGGATCCGGCATATGCTCGGGCTCCGCCGGTCCTGGCTTCCGGTGAAGACCGCGACTGGCCTCATCCTGCGCTTCACCGAGCGCGCGCTCGGCTCAGGTCCCCGCGCGCAGGACATGGCACGCCTGCGGCTGCGCCGGCTGGGTCTGTAGTTCTCGCGCGGGCGGGGCGCACGTCCTTTCCCGTTCGGTGTCCAAAACACGCGGACGCCCTCGAGCGGCATCCGCGTGTCGTGGACACCCAGGGGCAGTGCCGCACAAGTCCTGCACGGTGTCGGGGGTAGCGGCATCCGGAGCCGGCGAGCGGCGGGTCTGCCGGAGTCGTGCGCCCCGCTCCCTTGTCGTTCGGTGGCCGGAACACGCGACGCCCTCACGTGGCATCCGCGCGTCTTGGACACCGACCCCGGTGGGGGCGCGACGCCCCCACCTCCCGTCCGGCGCCATGCGCCCGCCGCCGACGTAGCCTGGAAGCACCCGAGCACACGCGGAGGCGGCATGAGTGAAGACCCCCGGCAGGCGGCCGAACGCTACCGCCTGGATCGGCGGCTGCGGGATGCCGGTATCGACCCGGGAGAGACCGAATCCACGGCGCCGGAACGCGGATCGACCGCCGCGGAGCGCGCCGCGTACGTCGAGACTGCGATCCAGCAGGCCATCCGGCGCGGCGACTTCGACGACCTGCCGGGAGCCGGCAAGCCCCTCACGAACCTCGGAGACAGCCACGATCCCGACTGGTGGATCCGCCGCAAGATCGAGAATGAGAAGCTGAGCGGGCTCGGGCCGCCGGCGTTGACGCTGCGCGTGGAGCACGCCGCGCTCGCCGACCGCATGGACGCGTTGGCGCGCGAGGGCGACGTTCGCGACGCCCTCGAGGACTTCAACCGTCGCGTCATCGAAGCCCGCAGGCAGCTGCTCGGCGGCCCGCCCGTGGTCACGCCGACGGTCGATGTGGATGCCGAGATCGAGGCGTGGGCGTCACGCCGCCGCGCGCGAGCGGCCGCCGCGGCCGTGCCACCCCCGACGCCGCGTCGCCGCCGCTGGTTCCGCGCGCGCTGAGCGAAACGAAAGCACACGTTCCGGCGGGACGGGACGGGACGGGACGGGGCGCGTCAGAGCCGCGACAGCTCGTCGGCACGACGCACGAGGGCCCGGGCACGGGCCAAGGCCGGGGCGTAGGAGCCGTCGACGGGGCCGTCGGGAACGCTCGTGAGCATCTCTCGGGCGCTCGCGACGTCGGCAGGGCTCGGCGTGAACCCGGCGTGGGCGCCCGGGATCGCGGCATCCCGCAGCGCCAGCGTGCCGGTGAAGCCCATCGCGGCGGCGTGCTCCGCGGCATCCCGGGCCTGTTCCACCGGGCCGCACGGGCCGTCGATCGGCCCCGGGATGCCGGCTGCCGCGGACGCGACGACCAGCTGCGCGCGCGGCCACGACAGCGCGACGCGGTCCGCCGCCATACCGGTGTCACGGCGGAAGTCGCCGACACCGAACGCCAAGCGGCGGGTCGCCGGGTGCGCGGCGATCGCGGGGGCCGACAGCAGCGCCGCGGCCGACTCGATCATGGCCACGATCGGAACGCCCGCTGGGAGGGATGCCGCGACGTGGGCGACGTCGGCGGGTCCGGCGCACATCGCCAGGACGACACCGGCGAGACGGTCGCTGAGCTCACGGCCGAGTGCCAGGTCGGCCTCGCCCTCGCGCGTTCCGGCGGCGCTGATGCGCAGCCACACCGGCGCACGCTCGGCCGCACGACGCGCCCGCTCCCGCCCCTCGGCCTTGCGCGCGGCCGGCAGTCCGTCTTCGAGATCGAGCACCAGGACGTCGGCCGCGGTGTCGCCGCCCGCGGCCAGCGGTGAGCGCAGCAGCCAGGTGCGGGCCAGGTCGACACGCGCGGGGGCGGGGACGGCCGAAGCCGCCCCCGCCGCGATCGGGGTGACGCTCACGAACGACCCCGTGCCGCTGCCTCGGCCTCGGCCTCGGCCTGAGCACGGAACGCGTCGAGCGCCTGCGTGTCGACCGGTGCCGGTCCGACGCCGGCCTCCGCGGACGCCTCTTCCTTGGCATCCGCCGCGGGGGTCTCGGAGTGGTCGTGACCGGTGAGGAGCGACTCGTCGAAGGGGATCTCGCCCGCCAGCACCTGACGCACGCGCGCACCGTCGTACTGCTTCGTCCAGACACCGATGAGCATCGTCGCGACCGCGTTGCCGGTGAAGTTCGTCACCGCGCGGGCCTCGGACATGAACCGGTCGATGCCGACGATGACGCCCACGCCGTTGACCAGATCGGGACGGTAGGCCGACAGGCCGCCGGCGAGGGTGGCCAGCCCGGCACCGGTGACACCCGCCGCGCCCTTGGAGGCGATGATCATGAACACCATGAGACCGACCTGCTCGCCGATCGACATGGGCGCCCCCATCGCCGACGCGATGAACAGCGACGCCATCGTGAGGTAGATCGCGGTGCCGTCGAGGTTGAACGAGTACCCGGTCGGAACGGTGATGCCGACGACGGGCTTCGAGACGCCGAGGTGCTCCATCTTGGCGATGAGCCGCGGCAGGGCGGCCTCGGAGGACGACGTTCCGACGATCAGCAGGTACTCGCGACCGAGGTACTTCATGAGGGTGAAGATGTTGACCCGCGTCACGACGTACAGCAGCACGCCCAGCACCACCGTGATGAACAGGAAGCACGTGAGGTAGAACGCCCCCATCAGGATGCCGAGGCTGATGACGGCCTGGAAGCCGGTCTTGCCCACGACAGCGGCGATCGCGCCGAAGGCGCCGATGGGCGCGAGCCACAGGATCATGCCGAGGATGCGGAACACCAGGGCCTGGAAGTTGCGGATGCCCTCGACCATGCGCGCACCTCGCTCGCCCATGCCCTGGAGGGCGAAGCCCACCAGCAGCGCGATAAAGAGCACCTGCAGGATGCTGCCGCCCGTGAACGCCGAGAAGAACGTGGTGGGGATGATGCCCAGAACGAAGTCCTGCGTCGTGGTCGCCTCGGGGGCCGCCTCGTAGGTGGCGCCCGCGATGTTCAGCCCCTCGCCGGGGTGGATGATGTTGCCCACCACGAGGCCGATGATCAGCGCGAACGACGACATCACCAGGAAGTAGAGCATCGCCAGGCCGCCGATCTTGCCGACCGTGGATGCCTTGGCGATCGAGCCGATGCCCACCACGATCGTGCAGAAGATGACCGGCGCGATCATCATCTTGATGAGGTTGACGAAGCCCTTGCCGAGGGGTTCGAGAGCGGTGGCGAACGCCGGCGCCACGAGCCCGACGACGATTCCCGCCACGACCGCCACGATGACGGCGATGTAGAGCCAGTGGTTGCGGTCGATCTTCTTGCGCGGACGACCGTCGCGCGTGGTGCGGAGTGAGAGAGACATCGGCGACTTCCCCTTTTCCTAACGTCTTCGTTGAGTCCGGCGGGGTCGCCGGCGACGTGATGACTCTGCTCGACCGCCGGGCACGGGACGATTTGTGGTCGTATTGTTCACGGCAGACCGGAAAGGGCACGACGTGCGATTGAGCGTGGGCGGACGGCTGGCGATGGTGTCGCTGGGCGTCGTCGTGCTGGTCGCGGGGGTTCTCGCCGCGCTGATGTCGGTGCAGCTGTCGGACTCCGGACAACGTCAGGCGGAGCAGGTCACGCGCTCCGTCGCCGAGACCCTCGCGCACGAGCCCGAGGTCGCCGCGCTCGTCGGTACGCGCGACTCGGACGCGCTGCAGCCGATGGTCGAGGCGATCCTGGCCGACGCCGACCTGTCGTTCGTGACGATCATGACGCCCGACGGCATCCGGTTGACCCACCGCAATCGTGACGAGATCGGCGAACCGTACCTGGGCTCCCGCGACGAAGCGCTCGCCGGACGGACGTTCACCGAGGTGTACGGCGGCACGCTCGGCCCCTCCGTACGGACGATCGCGCCGATCCGCCGGGACGGCGCGGACGACGGCGAGATCGTCGGGCTTGTCTCGGTCGGTGTCACGCTCACGGCGGTGCAGGCCGACCTGGCCGCGCGCGTGCCCCTGATCGTGACCGCCGCGGCCGGCATCGTCGGGATCGGCATCCTGGGCGCCCTGTACGTCCGCCGCAGCGCCCGCCGTGTCACCGGCTCGTACACGCCGAGCGAACTGGCGCGGCTGGTCGAGAGCTACGAGACCGTGCTGCACTCGCTGCGAGAAGGCCTCGTGGTCACCGACCATCGCGGGCGCATCGTGCTCTACAACGACGAAGCCGCCGATCTCCTCGGCCTGCCGCCAGCCGCGCAGGGGCAGGTGAGCCTCGACCCGCGCGAGATCGACATGGATGCCGCGCTCGCCGACGCCATCGCGACGGGTCGCCGCATGGTCGAGGAGACCGTGGTCACCGGCGATCGCGTGCTGCTGGTGAATCAGGAGGAGGCGCGCGACCTCTCCGGGCGCCGCGCCCCCGAGCGCGGGCGGGTCATGACGCTGCGCGACCGATCCGAGCTTCAGGCCCTCCTCGGCGAGCTCGAGGGAGTGCGCACCCTGAGCGACACGCTTCGTTCGCAGACGCACGAGCACGGCAACCGCCTGCACGCCCTGCTGGCGCTGCTGGAGTTGGGCCGTGTCGACGACGCACGGCGGCTCATCGTGGCATCCACCGAAGAGAGGCAGGATCTCGCCGACCGCCTGGTGGCCGATAGCGACGCCGCCGTCGTGGTGGCGTTGCTGCTCGGCAAGCTGGACGAGGCCGCCGAACGCGGCGTGGCCCTCGAACTGCACGTCGATGAGCCCACCCCCGCGCTTCCGCTCGCGCCCGGCGAGGCCGTCACGGTGGTCGGCAACCTCGTCGACAACGCCCTGGATGCCGCCTCGACCGGCGCGGAGCCGAGGTGGGTGCGCGCGTCGCTCACGCGGCGCGGGCCCGATGTCGCGATCGAGGTGAGCGACAGCGGGGCCGGGTTCGATCCGAACCTCGCCGACCCGTTCGCGTTCGGCGCCTCGACCAAGCCGGCCGCGGTGCCCGGCGGTCGCGGTGTCGGACTCGCCCTCGTGCGGGACATCGTCGCAGCCCACGGCGGAACGCTGCGTGTCACGGCCGACCCCACGACAATCCGGGTGGTCCTGCCCGCCCCCGTCGAGGCGGTGCCGGCGTGATCCGTGTTCTCGTCGTGGACGACGACGCGCTCGCCCTCGAGCTCCACACCGCCTACGTCGGCCGCGTGCCGGGCTTCGAGGTCATCGGTCAGGCTGCGGGGGCGCGCGCTGCTCTCACGGCGATCGCCGACCCCGACCGCCGGGTCGACCTCGTGCTGTTGGACATGACCATGCCCGACGGCGGCGGTCTCGACGTGGCCCGCCGCGCGCGGGCGATGGGTGCGGGCGTCGACATCATCGCCGTGACGGCCGTCCGCGATGCCGCGACGGTGCGCGCGGCCGTGTCGACCGGGGTCGTGCAGTACCTCATCAAGCCGTTCACGTTCGCCGCGTTCCGCGAGCGTCTGGAGGCGTACCGGGCCTACGTGGAGGGGCTCGACCGCGCCGCGGGCGAGGCGACGCAGTCCGAGGTCGACGCGCTTCTGGGGACGCTGCGCTCGGTCTCACCGGCGTTGCCGAAGGGTCTGAGCGACGAGACCCTGCAGGCCGTGGCGGAGCGCGTCCGCGTGTCCCCGGGGGCGGTGTCGTCGACGGAGGTCGGCGAGCGCGAGGGGATGTCGCGCGTGACGGCGCGACGGTATCTCGAACACCTCGCCGACGCGGGCCGCGTGCGACGCGAGCCGCGCTACGGCGGCCCCGGTCGCCCCGAGATCACTTACGCCTGGGTCCGCGCGTGACGCACCCGCGTCCGTCCTTCGCGCCGCCCCGCGGGGCCGCCCGCGCCGCCCGCTCGCCCGCGCTCCCGTTCGCCCACCCACCCACTCGCCCGCGTCCGAGCCCGCGTCTGCGTCTGCGTCCGAGCCCACCCCCGGCGCCCGCGTCGGCGCCCCGGCATCCCGTTCAGTGTCCAAGACACGCGGACGCGTCACGTGTCCGTCCGCGTGTCCTGGACACTCAAGCGGGCAACGCGCCTCGACCCGGTGCGGTCCACGCCCCGCCGTCCCGGACCGGGTCGATCGGAGGCGGACCGCGCCGATCGCGGGGCGGAGCGGGTAGCGCGCGTCAGAGGTCGAAGGCGGCGCGGACGCCCTCGTTCACGACGACTCCGGCACGGACGTTCAGGCCCTTCGCCAGAGCCGGATCCGCGGATGCCGCGGCCTCCCAGCCCGCGTCGGCGATGCGGGTGATGTAGGGCAGCGTGGCGTTGGACAGCGCACGCGTCGAGGTGTGAGGCACGGCACCGGGCATGTTGGCCACGCAGTAGTAGAGGGAGTCGTGGACGCGGAACGTGGGTGCGTCGTGGGTGGTCGGCCGCGATCCCTCGAAGCACCCGCCCTGGTCGATCGCAATGTCGACGAGCACCGACCCCGGCCGCATCGCCGCGACCATGTCGTCGGTGACGAGCTTGGGCGCAGCGGCTCCGGGAATGAGCACGGACCCGATGACGAGGTCGGCGTCGGCGAGCTGCTCGGCGATCTCGAGGCGGGTCGAGGCGCGCGTCTGGATCGCACCGCCGAAGCGCTCCTCGAGCTGGCGGAGCTTGGGCAGCGAGATGTCGATGACGGTGACGTCGGCGCCGAGGCCCAGCGCGTTCGCGGCGGCGTGCTCGCCGGCCACGCCGCCGCCGATCACGACGACCTTCGCCTTGGGGGTGCCGGGCACTCCGCCCGGGAGCAGCCCGCGCCCGCCCGACGCGCGCAGCAGGTGGTGAGCGCCCTCGATGATCGACAGGCGTCCAGCGACCTCGCTCATGGGGGCCAAAAGCGGCAGCGCCCGGTCGGCGGTCTGCACCGTCTCGTAGGCGACCGCGGTGGTGCCCGCCGCCATCAGCGCATCCGTGAGCGGGCGGTCGGCCGCCAGGTGCAGGTAGGTGAACAGCGTCAGGTCCGAGCGCAGGTGCCCGTACTCCGGGGCGATGGGCTCCTTCACCTTGACCAGGAGCTCGGCACGCGCCCACGTCTCCTCGGCGGTGGCGACGATCTCGGCGCCCGCGGCACGGTACTGCTCGTCGGAGAAGCCGCTGCCCTCACCGGCGCCCGCCTGCACGAGCACCTCGTGTCCGCGATGCACGAGCGCATCCACGCCCGCGGGCGTCATCGCGACGCGGTTCTCGTTGTTCTTGATCTCGGTGGGCACGGCGACGCGCATCGGTCTCTCCTCTGAGGTGGTCGTGGCAGGAAGAATCGCAGAAACAAACGTTTCCGTGGCGTAACGCCGAATATTCTTCGCTCTGGATGCCGTGCACCGCGGTACCCTCAAGCGAACCCACCCTCAGCCGATGGCCCGACCGAAGGATCTGCGATGGCCGACGACGACCTACATCCCCTGGACGCCCGCATCATCGACCTGCTGTCCGCCGACGCTCGGATGACCAACGCGGCACTCGCGGACGCGCTCGGTGTTGCCGCGTCGACGGCACACGCCCGCGTGCGCGGTCTGGTCGAGCGCGGCCTCATCACGGGGTTCCACGCCGCCGTCGACCAGAGCCGTCTCGGCCGGGGGCTTCAGGCCATCGTCGGAGTCACACTCCGACCTGGGCAGCGCCACGAGAGCATCCGCGCGTTCGCTCAGGAGGTGCGACGACACCCCGACGTCATCCAGTTGTTCTTCCTCGGCGGCGCCGACGACTTCCTCGTGCACATCGCCGTGGACGACTCCTCGGCCGTGCGCCGCTTCGTGGTCGATCAGCTCTCGGCCCGGCACAGCGTGGCATCCACTCGCACCAGCATCATCTTCGAGTACCACCGCAACGCCCTCGCGGCCGACTTCGCGTGAGACGGCGCGCAGCGGCGGCGAGACGGCGCACCGCGGGCCGATAGAGTGGCGGAACCGTGCGGCGCCGCACGGCGAGGGGAAGAGCCGTGTTGCTGACGATCGGGCTCGCTGCGATGTCCATCGGCGTCGCTATCGCCGTGGTGGGGATCGCCCTCCCCAAGACCTCAGCGCCCGTACGGTTCACGACCTTCCTGCAGTACGCCACCATGGCCGGGATCTTCTCGGTGGGATCGGCGATGATGTACGCCGTGCACCGGTACGACGGCGCACGGCTGGCCCTGGTCGTCGCCGACGCCGGCATGGTCCTCACCGCCGGCACGATGGCCGTCGCCGTGGCCGCACTGTCCACGCGCCGCCGCCGCGCCGCTCTGGCGCTGGTCGCGGTGATCGCGCTCGCGACGGGCGCAGCGACTGCGACCATGAGCGAGGAGCAGTCCCTCATCATCAAGGCGGCGGTCCTCGCCGTGGTGTGCGGTGTGTGTGCGATCGCCGCGGCCCGCTCGACGGTCGCACCGCGGCATCCTGCGCGTCTCCTCGCCGTCGCGATGGGGGTCTACACCGTCTACTCGGCAGGGCGTGCCGTGGTGGGCGCAGCGACCGGCTGGGCCGGGCCGATGGGACCGGTGTTCCGCTCGCTGGAGATCGGCTCCGCGGTCGCCATCATGATCGTTCTGGCGTGCGGCCTCGCCATCATCCTGTCCCTGCGCTCGCCCAGCCGGACGGCGGACAGCGTCTCCGGCGAGCTCACCGTCATCGTGGTCGGTGACGCGCGCCTCGTGGCGCGGGCCTACGGCGTCGAGCACTTGAGGTCGCTCGTCAACGAGATGCGGGCGGCGACCCACGCCATCGACGATCGCGCCGTCGACGTCCGCGACGGTGTGGCCACGGCACTCCCATCGGCGCTGTCCACGCTCAGCGACCAGCTGCAGAACGGTTTCGGCTGGAGCCCGGAAGAGATCGCACTCCTGACCGAACGCCGGGCCGCGCGCGGGCGCGGCGAGCGCGCCTGACACCGAGGCGTCACGAATGAAGCGCGGCGGCGATCGCGGCGATGTCAGCCGGGGTCGAGCGGCAGCAGCCGCCCACGAGCCGCGCTCCGGCCGCCACCCACGACGGGGCGGCCTCGGCCAGCGGCGCGGGGGCGCCGTGCCACGTGCGGGCCTCGGCATCCCACCGCTCTCCCGTGTTCGGGTAGGCGACGAGCGGCACGGCGGGCGCTTCGGCCAGGGCCGCGAGCACGCGCGCCGGTGTGCAGCAGTTGACTCCGACCGCGATGACCTCCGGAACGGATGCCGCGGTGCGCAGGGCCTCGGCCAGAGCCCCGGCAGCAGTGAACCCGGTGCTGTCGGCCGACAGGCTGACGAACGCGGGCATGCCCAGAGCGGTGAGTTCGAGAGCGAGCGCCTCGACCTCGAGCGGGGACGGGATCGTCTCGACCGCGAGCAGATCGGCGCCCGCCTCGGCGAGTACCGCGAGGCGCCGGCGATGCAGACCGCGCAGCTGCGCGACGTCCAGCCCGTACTCCCCCGTGTACTCGCTGCCGTCGGCGCGCAGCGCGCCGACCGGACCGACGGATGCCGCGACCAAGGGACCTCGGACCTCGCGGGCGAGCGAGACCGAGCGCCGAAGGAGCGTCTCGACCTCGGCATCCGGAATCGATCCGCCGAAGCCCACCTGATAGGACGCGGTGATGAGGACGTCCGCGCCGGCGGCGGCGAACTGCTCGTGGGCGGCGCGGACCTCGCCCGGGTCGTCGCGCAGAACCCGCGCGGACCACAGAGACGACGACACATCGTTGCCGCGGCGCTCGAGCAGGGTGCCGAGGCCTCCGTCGAGGACGAGGGGGCGGGTTTCGAGATCGATCACGCCTCGTGGGTCTCGCCCGCGGCGAGGACGCGCAGCACGCGCGCGAGAAGCGCCTGATCCGCGCGGCTGACATCGCGCAGGGCCTCGGCCTCGAGACGCACCAGCTCGGTCATCGCGGCGTCGACACGTTCGATGCCCTCGGCGGTGATGGCGACGAGGATCGCGCGACCGTCGGAAGGGTTGGGCCGACGGTGGACGAGCCCGCGATCCGCGAGCTTGTCGAGGCGATTGGTCATCGCCGCGCTGCCGATCATCGTCGCCGCGATGAGGCGCGTGGCGCTCAGCTCGGTACCGGCGCGACGGAGGACGGCGAGCACGTCGAACTCCCACACGGCGATGTCTGCGCTTGCGAAGGCGCGGGCCCGCAGTTTCGACAGGTGGAAGGCCGCGCGACGCAGCCGCGACATGACGTCCAGCGGGGTCAGGTCGACTTCGGGCAGCAGTTGCGACCAGGCGTCGATGAGGAGGTCGACCTCGTCGTCTTTGCTGCTGGAGACCGTGGACACACTTCGACGGTACCGGAGTCGCGGGGGCGATCGGCTCCGGACCGGGCGTTTCGCGGCGGGATTGTGCGTTCGCCGGGCGCATTCGACCGTCGCGGCCCCGCCCGGCTATTCGACGGCAACCCGCAATCCCGCGGGCTCCCCGGGAACGCTCACCGTGGCGCGGACCGGCCTTCGCGCCGCGCCAACACCCCGCCGGCCGCCGACAGCCACCGCCCCGGGTCGGCGAGAGCGGCGTCGGCCGTCCCCGCGAGATCGACGAGCGCCACCGTCGAGACGAAGCCCGAGGTGTCGGCATCCGGCGCGATCCGCCCCGCGACGAGAGCCGTCGGACGCGCCGCTTGCCGGGCGAGCCCAGCGACCAGGGCCGGCGCCTTCCCCGCCGCGGACCCCGCGTCGAACGCCCCCTCCCCCGTGACCACGACGTCGGCGGCGGCCACGGCGTCGGCGAGGCCGATCAGATCCGCGACGCGCTCAGCCCCCGGCAGGAGGACGGCACCCCACGCGCGCAGGGCTGCGCCGGTCCCGCCCGCCGCACCCGTTCCGGCTTCGTTCGTGTCGACGCCGAGCAGCGCCGCCGCGCGAGCGAGCGCCGCATCGGCTTCCGCGACCTCCCGGACCCCGAGGCCCTTCTGCGGACCGAACACCGCTGCCGCCCCGGACGGACCGGTGAGCGGGCTGCGCACATCACTGAGCACGAGAACCCCGTCCCGCGGCGGAGGACGCAGCCCCGAGCGATCCAGGCGAACCGCGGTGCGCGCGCCCCGCAACCCGGGCAGCGCGTCGCGCCCGTCGGCATCCATAATGTGCGCCCCGAGAGCGGAGAGCACGCCGAATCCCGCGTCGGTGGACGCGCTCGAGCCGATCGCGAGCACGAGGCGGGTGACGCCGTGATCGAGCGCCGCGGCGATCGCCTGCCCGAACCCGCGGGTGTCGGCGTCGAGCGGCCGCAGGTCGCCGCCCAGCAGTTCGATGCCCGAGGTCGAGGCGAGTTCCACGACGCCGGTCTCACCGGTCGCGTCCGCCGTCGCGGGGAGGAGGACCCAGGATGCCGCGACCCCACGCCCGTGCGGACCCGTGACACGCACCGGCATCCGGCGAGCCCCGGGCACGGCCGTGAGGAAGGCGTCGAGGGTGCCCTCGCCGCCGTCGGCCATCGGCAGCTCGACGATCTCGTCGTCGCCCCGCACGGAACGCCACCCCGCCGCGAGCGCCGCCGCGGCCCCCGCCGCGGAGATGGACCCCTTGAACCCGTCCGGGGCGAAGAGCACGCGCGTCACGCGCCGACCCTACTCCGCCCGGTGCGTCGGCACGGGCCGGGGGTGGGCGCGTGACGCGCGTGCTCTTCG
>NZ_JAKRNI010000045.1 GCF_022346945.1 Microbacterium sp. ACRRU
CCACCCCCACCGCACCTCGAGTGTCCACAACACGCGGATGCCGAGCCGCCCCCACCGCGTGTCTTGGACACCGAAGCAGCAGCGCGGGGGCATCGCGTGAAGCGCGGGCGCCTGCGGGTGCTGCTCGGCGCCGCACCGGGCGTCGGCAAGACGTACGAGATGCTCGAGGAGGGACGCCGCCTCGCGGCCGAAGGACACGAGGTCGTCATCGCGATCGTCGAGACGCACGGGCGTGCCGCGACCGCCGCGCAGGCCGAGGGTCTCGAGGTCATTCCGCGCCGCGAAGTGGCGCACCGGGGCGTGGCGCTCGCGGAGATGGACCTGGATGCCGTGCTCGCACGGCATCCGCGGATCGCCCTGGTCGACGAGCTCGCGCACACCAACGCCCCCGGGTCGACGAACGAGAAGCGCTGGCAGGACGTCGAGGCGATCCTCGACGCGGGGATCGACGTCATCACGACCGTGAACGTCCAGCACATCGCCTCGCTCGGTGACGTCGTCGAGAAGATCACCGGGGTGGCCCAGCGCGAGACGGTTCCGGATGCCATCGTCCGCGCCGCGGATCAGATCGAGGTGGTCGACCTCGCGCCCCAGTCGCTCCGCGATCGTCTCGCCGCGGGTTTCGTCTACCCGGCCGAGCGCATCGACGCGGCGCTGTCGAACTACTTCCGCCTCGGCAACCTCACCGCGTTGCGCGAGCTGGCGCTGCTGTGGCTGGCCGACGAGGTCGACTCGGCCCTGCAGCGCTACCGCGTCGAGCAGGGTATCGAGGGGTCGTGGCAGGCGCGGGAGCGCGTCGTCGTCGCGCTCACCGGCGGAGCGGAAGGCGAGACGCTCGTGCGCCGCGGCGCGCGCATCGCCGCCCGCTCGGCGGGCGGCGAGCTGCTCGCGGTGCACGTGTCGAGCCAGGACGGCCTGCGCGGCGAGGAACCCGGCGCGCTGGCCTCGCAGCGCGCGCTGGTCGAATCGCTCGGCGGCACGTACCACCAGGTCGTGGGCGAGGACGTCGCCGCGTCCCTGGTCGACTTCGCCCGCTCTGTGAACGCCTCGCAGCTGGTCATCGGCGTGAGCCGACGCGGACGCCTCGGCGCCGCCCTCACCGGCCCCGGCATCGGGGCGACCGTCATCCGCCTGTCCGGCGACATCGACGTGCACATCGTCAACCACTCCCGCGCGGGCGGACGGTTCGCCCTGCCCCGCCTGTCGGGCCCAGCGCTGAGCGCGAAGCGGCGCATCCTCGGGTTCGTCACCGCGCTCGTCGGCGGTCCGCTGCTGTCGTGGCTGCTGATCGCCACGGGCACCGAGGATTCCATCACGACCGACGTCCTCGCGTATCAGCTGCTCGTGGTGGTCGTCTCGCTGATCGGCGGGATCTGGCCGGCCGTCTTCGCGGCGGTGCTGTCGGGGCTGACCCTCGACTTCCTCTTCATCGATCCGCTGTACACCGTCACGATCGACGACCCCGATCACGCGCTGTCGCTCGTGCTCTATGTGATCATCGCGATCCTCGTCAGTGTCGTCGTCGACCAGGCGGCGCGCCGCGCCCGTGCCGCGCGTCGCGCCGCGGCGGAGTCCGAGCTGCTGGCGACCGTGGCGGGCAGCGTGCTGCGCGGCGAGAGCGCGGTTCCCGCCCTCGTCAGCCGGGCGCGTGAGGCGTTCGGCCTGGCGGGCGTGCGACTGGTGGCAGCCGACGGGTCCGTGCTGGCCACCGACGGCGAGCCGCTCCGCGACGGTCGCCGCGTCGAGCTCCCCGTCGGCGACGGACGCGCACGCCTCGAACTGCACGGCAGAGACCTGGATGCCACCGAACGCCGCCTCCTCGACGTCGTCGTCGCGCAGCTCGCCGCCGCGTTGGAACGCACCGACCTCGCCGAGACCGCGGCCGAGGCCGGGGTGCTCGCCGAGACGGACCAGGTGCGCAGCGCCCTGCTCTCGGCGGTGAGCCATGACCTTCGCCGTCCCCTCGCGGCGGCGGTCGCCGCCCTCGGCGGGCTGCGCGCCGCGGGGGACCACCTCTCCGCCGACGACCGGCGCGAGCTGCTCGAGACGGCCGACGAGAGCTTGGCCACGCTGTCGGTGCTCGTGACCGACCTGCTCGACGTCAGCCGCGTGCAGGCGGGGGTGCTCGCGATCTCGCTGGCCCCCGTCGACCCGGCGGACGTGGTGTTGGCCGCGCTCGACGAGCTCGACCTCGGGCCCGACGACGTCGAGTTGTCCCTCGACCCCGACCTTCCGCCGCTGCGCGCCGACCCGGTGCTGCTGCAGCGGGTCATGGTGAACGTCCTGAGCAACGCGGTGCGCTTCACTCCGCCCGGGGGCCGCGCGCGGGTGGCGACGAGCCGCCTCGGCGGGGTGGCCGAGATCCGCGTGATCGATCACGGTCCCGGGGTCGCACCCGAGCGGCGCGACGACATGTTCGCGCCGTTTCAGCGCCTCGGCGACACCGACAACACCGTCGGGCTGGGCCTGGGCCTCGCACTCTCGCGCGGCTTCGCCGAGGGCATGGGCGGCACCCTGACCCCGGAAGACACCCCCGGCGGCGGCCTCACCATGGTGATCGCGCTGCCGGTGGAGAACGGGGATGCCGTGGCATCCGGAATCACGAGGGAGACGCCGTGAAGGTCCTCATCGCCGACGACGACCCGCAGCTGGTGCGCGCGCTGCGCATCACCCTCGCCGCACACGGCTACGACGTCGTCGCCGCGGCCGACGGCGCCGCGGCCATCACGCTCGCCGCCCAGGCTCATCCCGACATCGTCCTCCTCGATCTCGGCATGCCGCACCTCGACGGCGTGCAGGTGATCCAGGCACTGCGCGGGTGGACGGCGGCGCCGATCATCGTCGTGTCCGGACGCACCGGATCCGCCGACAAGGTGGACGCCCTGGATGCCGGCGCCGACGACTACGTCACCAAACCGTTCCAGATCGACGAGCTGCTGGCTCGCTTGCGGGTTCACGCGCGGCGGTCGGTTCCGGCATCCGGGGAATCGATCGTGCGCTTCGGTGACGTCGAGGTCGACCTGGCCGCGAAGGCCGTCACCCGCGCCGGTGCCCGCGTGCACCTGACACCCACGGAGTGGCGGATGCTGGAGTTCCTCGCCCGCAACCCCGGCTCGCTCGTGACACGGCAGACGCTGCTGAAGGAGATCTGGGCGAGTGAGCAGGTCGCCGACAGCGGCTACCTGCGCCTGTACATGTCGCAGTTGCGCAAGAAGCTCGAGGCGAAACCCTCCGCGCCGGTGCACCTGCTGACCGAACAGGGCATGGGGTACCGGCTGGTGCTGTAACGCAGGTCCGCCGCGTGGCGTTGCGCGCTGTCACGCCAATTCCTCCGAGTCTCGGTGCGGACGGGTGTGCGAGCGACGCTGTGGCGCGCGGCAACGGCAATGTCCGTCCTCGGTACGCGCGGGGTGGGTGGACTATCGTTCGCCAGCGTCGGGGCAGAGCTGAAGATTGTGCGGCGCCGAAACGCGACACCGCGTGCCCGCCGGGGAGTGTGGGACCTGAAACGCATTCGTCAGCGCGACCGTCATTCGTCGGAGGGACTGGGCACCGCCGGTTCGCGGAGCGCGGCCTCGAACTCGGCTTGCACACGGGCGCAGCGGCAGGCGTAGATGATCGCGTGCAGTAGCATCAACGAACCTCGCCGACGGTGTGGCATCCCGGGCACGGGAAAGCGACGCGATCTCCCGCTCGGATATCGCCGGGCAGCGTGGCTCTCCCGACGGAACGCCCCCGAGCGTCGACGACCTCGAACGTCTCGTCGTAGGCGAAGGACACCCGCCCGAGCAGCCGCGCCTCCGTCCACATCGCGCCGAGCCCGTCAACGCGCGCGTCGAGCTGCAGCAGGCGGGGGTCGGCGACCACCACGGTCGCCACGACCACGGTTGTCGAGAGCGTCGTGGATGCCACCCCTCCCGAGGCCGGGATCACCGCGGGACCCGTGCACACGCACGGTGTGCCGCACAGGTCGGCGTACCGGCCGATCGACATGGCGCGAACGGTCACGTCGTCGAGCGTCGGCGTCGAACCGGCAGGCCAGGCTGCCGCATCGAAGGGCGCGGGGATGCTCGCGCGCAGGGTGGGGAGCAGTGCGGTGAGGGTCATGGCATCCGTTCTAGGCCGCGCACGCCTCCGCTCCTGCGCCCCCGACGCTTTCCAAACGCCCCCCGACCCGTTCCTCACGGTTCATCACCGCGGAACCCCATCGCGCCCGCAGTCGCGCCGCAGGCTGCGCGGGAGTTGTCGGCGGGATGAAGTCTCGGCGGCCGCCACGACGGCGAACCCCACCCCTGCGACCCGACCGTCACCCACCCCTGCGACCCGGCCGCCGCGTAGCCTGGAGGGGTGACACTCCCCTTCGACGTGGCCGCCGTACGCGCCGAGTTCCCGATCCTCGGCACCGAGGTCGACGGTCGGCCGCTGGTCTACCTCGATTCCGCCGCGACGAGCCAGAAGCCGCGCGCCGTTCTGGATGCCGAGCGCGACTTCCTCGAAACCGCCAATGCCGCGGTGCACCGGGGCGCGCACTTCCTCGCCGCCGAAGCGACCGAGCTCTTCGAAGATGCCCGTGCCACCGTCGCCGGTTTCGTCGGCGCCGCGCCCGAGCAGCTCGTCTGGACCTCCGGCGCCACCGCCGGCCTCAACCTCGTCGCCGGCTCCCTCGGCTACGCCGGTCGCCTGCGCGAGGGCGACGAGATCGTGGTCACCGAGGCCGAGCACCACGCGAACCTCATCCCCTGGCAGCAGCTCGCCGCGCGCACCGGGGCGCGCCTGCGCCACATCCCCGTCCACGACGACGGCACCCTCGATCTCGCGACCGCGACCGATCTGATCGGCGCGCGCACGAAGGTCGTCGCCTTCCCCCACGTCTCGAACGTCCTCGGCATCGTGAACCCCGTCGCCGAGCTCGTCGCCCTCGCGCAGAGCGCGGGCGCGCTGACGGTGCTCGACGCGTGCCAGTCCGCTCCTCACCTCGTGCTGGATCTGCCGAAGACCGGCGTGGACCTGGCCGTCTTCTCGGGGCACAAGATCTTCGGTCCGTACGCGATCGGCGCGCTGTGGGGCCGCGACGAGGTGCTCGACGCGCTCCCGCCCTTCACCACCGGCGGGTCCATGATCACGACGGTCACGCTCGACAAGGCCGAGTTCCTCCCGCCGCCGCAGCGCTTCGAACCGGGCACCCAGCCGGTGTCGCAAGCCGTGGCACTCGCGGCCGCCGTGCGCTGGTTCGGCGCCCTCGACCGCGACGCCGCGCACGCGCACGAGGCCGCCCTCGAGCGGCGCATGCGCGAAGGACTGCGTTCGATCGCTGGCATCCGTCTGCTCGGAGACACGGATGCCGCCGCCCGCGTCGCCCTGCAGGCGTTCGACGTCGAGGGGGTCCACGCCCACGACGTGGGGCAGTTCCTCGACAGCCGCGGCGTCGCCGTGCGCGTCGGGCACCACTGCGCTCAGCCGCTCCATCGCCGCTTCGGGCTGACGGCCTCGGTGCGCGCGAGCGCGGCCATCCACACGACCGAGGACGAGATCGACACCTTCCTCGACGCCGTCTCGGGCGTCCGCGCGTTCTTCGGAGTCGGCGCATGAGCGGCCTGGAATCGCTGTATCAGGAGCTGATCCTCGATCACTCGAAGAACCGGCGCGGTTTCGGTCTGGCCGAACCCGGCGCACACAGCGCCACCGTGCACCAGCGCAACCCCATCTGCGGCGACGAGGTGACCCTGCGGGTCGACGTCGACGACGACCGGGTGACGTCCGTGACGTGGGAAGGTGCGGGGTGCTCGATCTCACAGGCGTCCGCGTCGATGCTCGTCTCCCTGCTCGCCGAGGACGGCGGCGACGACGGGATGGCGAGGGCCGACGCCGAAGCGTTGATCGCGAAGTTCCGCGAGGCCCTGCGCTCGCGCGGCCAGATCCCCCTCGACGAGGAGACCTTCGGCGACGCCGCGGCTCTCTCGGGCGTCTCCAAGTACACCGCGCGCGTGAAGTGCGCGATGCTCGCGTGGGTCGCGCTCGAAGAGGGGCTTCGCCAGGCCTGATCCCGGTGCCAGCCCGGCACCGCTCAGCGATGCGCGCAACCTCCGTGGCATCCGGTCCGGCACGACGCACTTTCGGCAGATCTCTGAGCGAACGCCTCGTGCGGCGCTAGTCTGCGGTCGGGCCCACGAAAGGACGGATGCCATGGCGACAGGCGGGGCGGGATTCAGCGACGAAGAGCGCGCGGCGATGAAGCAGCGCGCCGAGGAGCTCAAGGCCATGAAGGGCCTCAAGGGCGCGGCGAAGCTCGTGAAGGAGAACGAGGCCTGCCTCGAGGCGATCGACAAGCTCGAGGGCACCGACCGCGCGATCGGCGAGCGCGTCCACGTCATCGTCATGGAGGAGGCGCCGCACCTCACGCCGAAGACGTTCTACGGCTTCCCGGCCTACGCGAAGGACGGCAAGGTCGTGGTGTTCTACCAGCCGGCATCCAAGTTCAAGACCCGCTACGGCACGGTGAGCTTCGACGAGACGGCGCAGCTGGATGACGGGCCGATGTGGCCGGTGTCGTTCGCGGTGCTCGAGGTCACGCCCGAGGTCGAGCAGAGGATCCGCGAGCTCGTACGCCGGGCGGCGCCCACGGCCTGACGCGGCACGGCGGCGCGAGGCTCCCCGCACGAGCGCGGCGCCGCGGTGTTCGCGGCGCCGCGCCGTGGCATCCGGGATCAGCCGACGAGCGCGCCCTCGAGCCGGCGGTAGCTCGCTTCCATCCCGTCGATCATGCCCGTGGCGAGCACGGCATCGCGGGTGGCGGCATCCGGGTACTCGATGAGGAGCGTCAGCAGCGTGACGCCGTCCTCTTCGTAGAGCGACAGGTCGTTCGTCGTGGAGGGGAAGTCCGTGCCGGTCATGTGCTCGGTCTGCACGACGCGGCGCGGCGCGTCGATGAGGAGCACCTCGCCGTCGAAACCGAACGCCTCCCCCTCCGTGCCGGGTTCGGGCGCCCACGCGGTGCGGTAGGGCGCACCGACGGTGTCGCCGATCTCGCACACCGTCATCTGCCACCCGTCCGGGCCGAGCAACCACTGGCGCATCAGGTCGGGGTCGGTGTGCGCGCGCCAGACCAGGTCGCGCGGGCCGTCGATGAGCCGCGTAATCCGGACGTGCTGATCGTCGAGCACCTCGAGCTGCGTGCCCTTGCCCTGGGCGTACGAGCGCAGATCCTGCAGGACGGCGTCGAGCTGGTTCATCGCCAGACGCGACCCCTCGATGGCGCCCATCGCCACGACCTGGTCGAGCGCCTCAGCGGAGGCGAAGAACGTCGTGTTCGTCAGTCGCGACCCCTCGGGCGTCGCGTCGAACGAGAACTCCATGCGCATCGACGGCATGTCGTCATTCGGCTCGCCGTTCTCGTCGGCGAAGGCGTCGATGACCTCGAACCCGCGCGGCGGGTCGATCGAGACGAACTTCCACGCCCCGCCGTAGCGCTCGCCCTGCGGCGAGGTCATGTGGTACTTCGCCCACCCGCCGGGCGTGAAGTCGAAGACGTCGAAGGTGGCCGGGTAGCCTGGAGGCCCCCAGAACCGCTCGAGCTGACGCGGGTCGGTGAAAACCGCCCACAGCCGCTCCGGGCCCACCGGGAAATCGGCGACGAGCGTCATGGTGAGCGATTCGACATCGCTCTCGATAGAGGTGACGGGCATGAGGGACTCCTTCGTCTTTCAGTTCTCGGTCTGTGGCGTGGGCGTGTTCGGAGGATGGATGCCGGATGCCGCGGCATCCGTGTCTTCGGTGAGGAGCGCGTCGAGGCGGTCGATGCGTCCGCGCCACAGGTCTTCGTAGGAGCGGAGGAGCCGCTGCACGCGCGCGATGGTCTCGGGTTCAGCGGTCACGAGACGCTCCCTCCCCTCGGCGCGCTTGCGGACGAGTCCGGCCTCGACGAGCACGCCGATGTGCTTCGAGACCGCGGCGAACGACATCGCGTACCCCGCCGCGAGCGCCGACACGGACCGCTCGGCGACGAGCGTGCGCCGCACGATGTCGCGCCGGGTCGCATCGGCCAGCGCGTGGAACACGCGGTCGATGTCGGCGTCGGCGGGGGCGATTTGTTCAACCATTTGGTTGCACGTTAGCAGCGCCTCTGGCGTCCGGCAAGACCCGGCGACCCGCTCGCATCGGCGTCGGCAGACTCAGTGCTTCTCCCGCGGCGATGCCGGCAGCGCAGCCAACGCCGTCGCACCGACAGCCCGCACCTCCTCGAGACTGCCGCCATCGCGCGCGAGCCCGGACATCCCGCGCAGAACGGCCAGGAAGTAGGTGGCGAGCGCCTCGGTGTCGGTGGCGGCGGGCAGATCTCCGTCGCGGACACCCCGATCCAGCCGCTGCCGGAGCCTCTCGTGCAGCGCCATCCGCTGGGCGGTCAGGCGCGGTTCGGTGAGCAGGAGGCAACCGGGCGGGGTCCCGGTATCGGTGTGGGCGCGAGCCGTGTCGTCGAGCACGCGCGCCAGCGCCGCCCGCGTGTCGGGAAGCGCCGCCGCAGCGTCGAACCCCTCGCACGTCCGCGCGAAGTAGACACCCGCGGCCTCTTCGAACAACGACTTCTTGTCACCGAACGCCGCGTAGAGGCTCGGCGGGTTGACCCCCGCCGCCTCGGTCAGGTCAGCGATGGAGGTGCGGTCGAACCCTTGGCGCCAGAACAACTCGACGGCCACCGCCAGTGCGGCGTCGCGGTCGAAGCTGCGCGGTCGTCCGGTCACCCGCTGAGCCTATCATTAGCGATCGTTACAGAACTCTGTTACGGTCGCTCCCATCCATAGTGATCACTACAGAAAGAGCCCACTCGTGAACATCGAAGGCCGGAACATCCTCATCACCGGAGCAAACCGCGGCATCGGAGCCGCCTTCGTCGAGGAGGCAAAGCGGCGCGGCGCCGCCACGATCTACGCGGGCGCGCGCGACGTCGACAGCATCACGGCCGGTGGCGTAGAGCGCATCCGGCTCGACGTCACCGACCCTGCGCAGGTCGCCGCAGCCGCCAATACCGCGGGTGACGTGCACGTCCTCATCAACAACGCGGGCATCTCCACCGGCACACCCTTGGTCACCGGTGACGAAGAGAGCATCCGGCGGGAGATGGACACCAACTTCTACGGCCCCCTGCGAATGATCCGCGCTTTCGCCCCGGTGCTCGCGCGGCAGGGTGGCGGTGCGATCGTCAACGTGGTGTCCGCCCTGTCCTGGTTCACGACACCGATGACCGGCGCCTACGCAGCCTCGAAGGCGGCGGCCTGGGCACTGACCGACAGCGCACGCCTCGAACTGGCGGAACAGGCCACGCACGTCGTGGCCGTCCACATGGGTCTGGTCGACACGGACATGTCCGGCGGGGTCGCCGGCCCGAAGATCACCCCGGGTTACCTGGCGGGCGCGGCTCTCGACGCGGTCGAGTCGGGCGCTCAGGAAGTGCTGGCCGACGAGTGGGCCGCTTTCGTCAAGGCCGGCCTCACCCTCGGACCCGCCCAGCGCTACGAGAAGATCTTCGGGGCACTCGGAAGCTGAGTCCCGGCACATCGCTTTGTTGCACCCCGCCCAATATCTATTCAGACGCATCCATCTCCCCGGTGCGGGCATAGGCTCGAAGGACAGGACGGACCGTCCGAGAAAAGCTCCCGGCACCGAGCCCGTCCGGGGAGTAGGCCACCCATGGCTCAGTACGACGTCGCCGACCGCTCAGCGATCGTGACGGGAGCGGGCAGCGGCATCGGTCGCTCGACCGCTCTGCTTCTGGCGCAGAACGGTGCCGCCGTGGTCGTGAACGACCTCAACGCCGACAATGCGAACAAGGTCGTCGAAGAGATCCGTGCCGCGGGCGGCACCGCTGAGGCATCCGTCGGCGATGCCACGGACAGCGCCTGGATCGCCTCGTCGATCGAGGTGGCCAACTCGCTCGCTCCGCTGCGCATCGGCGTCAACAACGCCGGCATCGGTGGCGCCGCGGCGCCGACCGCCGAGTACACCGACGAGGCCTGGGACAAGGTCATCGCGATCAACCTCAACGCGGTGTTCCGCAACATGAAGGCACAGATCCCCTCGATCCTCGCCAACGGCGGCGGCTCGGTTGTCAACATCGCGTCGATCCTCGGCAGCGTCGGCTTCGCCACGTCGCCCGCGTACGTCGCGGCGAAGCACGCCGTCGTCGGCATGACCAAGACCGCCGCACTGGAGTACTCCGCTCAGGGCGTCCGCGTGAACTCCGTCGGCCCCGGCTTCATCGACACCCCGCTGCTCGACGCCGTCGGCGACGACGTCAAGGAGTTCCTGGTCAGCAAGCACCCCATCGGGCGCCTCGGCCAGCCCGACGAGGTCGCCCACCTCATCGCATTCCTCGCCAGCGACGCCTCCAGCTTCGTCACGGGCAGCTACCACCTCGTCGACGGCGGCTACACCGCCCTCTGATCCCGGATGCCGCGCGCCCGGGGCCTCACACGCCCCGGGCCGCGGCGGCGCGGGGGCGACGCCGACGGGTTCGAACCCTTCGCACCGGCGCTCCGCCTCACGGGGCGCAGAGCATGGACGAGTACGTTTCGATGACACGGTTCTCGTCGGGATAGCCGGCGTCCGCGAGGGCGTCTCGCACGGCGGCGCGAACAGCCTCGCGGTGCACCGCACCTTCGAGCTCTGTTTCGGAGGGCCAATCGGTGTCGTCGAGGGAAGTGAGGGTGCTCCTCCACCCGGCGAATTCCTCCGGACCGACGCTCGCCTGCCGGAGAGCATCGCGCGCCACCTGCCACGCCTCCTCCGTTACCCCCTCGGACACGGCCGCGAGCCACCAATCGATGCGGCAGACCCCGCCCGCTGCAGCGACCTCGTCACGGCGGTCGACGACATCGGGACGGACGAAGCCGCAGCCGCTCAGACAACCCACCAACGTCGCGGTGGCGGCGAGGAACACGATCGGCCGTCGGCGCATCGCTCCACCCTACGGAGCGCCGCCCTCGTCCTCGACCACCGCGGCGAAATGCTCGCGGGCCCCGGGCGATGACCCCGCGCCGATCAACCCCTCCAGCTCCCCCTCCGGCAGGACCACCCACCCTTCGCGCCGCGCCACATCGAGATCCTCCGGCCCGGGTCGCAAGAAGAGGCCCACCGCCGCCGCGCGCGTCGCCAGCGCCGCGATCAGCGCGTCGAACGCGTCGGCCGAGGTCGTGGCCAGCGACGCGAACGGACCGACGTCGAACCACGGCGCCCGCTCGCCCAGCGTCTCGAGCAGCACCGCCCGGCGGGTGGCATCCACCCGGTATTTCGTGGTGTCGAAACCCCAGATCCGCAGTGCGCCGCCGGGATACACCTCGAACAGGCGTCCCTGACCCGCGCGATCGACCGGGAATCCCGCATCGGCGAGCCGCCGCAGGAGTCCGGCGCCGCGCAGCGCCGTCACGCCGAGCCGGTCGGTCGAGACGCTCAGCGGCCACCGCCCGATCCGCTCCCGCACGGCGACGTCGGTGCGGCGGTAGACCAGACCGCGCCGCCAGTCCGCTCCCCCGTCGACCGCGCCGAGCGCCGGCTCGGATCCGCTGTGATGCGCCTGGACGAAATCCACGAATGCGTCGGGCCACCCCAGCGGACAGTCGAGCCCCAGCCAGCCGTCGTCGCCCACGGATGCCACGATCGCGGCGTCCTCGACCCCGACCTCGAGCCGCGCGAGGCGGGCGGTACCCGCGCCCCAGTGGATTTCGGCGAGCGCGGTACCGGGCACGCCGGCGGCGAGGTCGACTCCGATGGTCCTCATCCCAGGCAGGGTACGCGGCGCCGGGGGCGTCGCGGCCCTCTCCCCACGGACCAGGGAACCTGCGAGGATCGACGCATGCCCGCCGACGACGAACTCCCCGACTCCCTCGAGCCGGGGCTGACCGTGCCGCCGCGGCCCGAGCCCCCCGCGCCGCCGACCCCGAAGGGAGATCTGCGGGTGGCATCCATCGTCGCGATCACGACCGGGACGATCGTCGTGGCGTGGCACATCTTCCTGGTATCGGTGAGCGCCGTCGCCGAGTTCGACCGGTTCCTGTGGGTTCAGTTGGGCATCTGGGCTCTGGCCATCGTGTCGTTCGTGACGGGCATCCTCAGCCTGAACGCCCGGATGGCGCGCGAGCTGGCCGCCGCGGGGTTCATCTCGGGCGTCGCGGCCTTCCTGCTGTCGATCTCGATCGGCTTGTTCAGCAGCGCCGACTTCTTGAGCTGACACGGCCGGGGCGCGGCCGCGGCGGGGCGCGGCGCGGCGTGGCGCGGCGCGGCGTGGCGCGGCGCTGTCGCCGGTGCCGTCGCCGGTGCCGCGCCACGTGCTGCGCCGGTGCCGCGCCGGTGCCGCAGGTTCAGTGTCCAAAACACGCGGACGGGCCGCCGTGGCATCCGCGTGTCCTGGACACTCAACCGGGCCGGACCGCAGCCACCGGCACGATGCCAGCTCGGCGCGGCACCGCCCCCGGTTCAGTGCCCACAACACGCCGACCCGCGGCACCGGCATCCGTGTGTCCTGGACACTCAACCGAGCCGCACCGCACCGCACCCAACCAGTGTCCAAAACACGCGGACGGGCCGCAGTAGCATCCGCGTGTCTTGGACACTCAACGGGGGCCGCACCGCCGCCACGGGCTCGACGTCAGCGGCGAGGCACCGCCTCAGGTTCAGTGTCCACAACACGCGGACGGGCCGCCCCGGCATCCGCGTGTCGTGGACACTCAACCGGGCCTCGACCGCACCGGCGCGACTCACCGACGGTCACCCGGCCGGCGCCCGCGACTGAGGCGGATCAGGGCGTCTCCCACCCCCTCGCCATCTCGACCACCGCGGCCACGGCGGCGGCGGTGTCGCCGGGGGTTCCGCCGGCACGCCCGGCGACAAGTCCCGCGACGAAGGCGCTGAGGGGGGCCGCGGGGCGAGCGACGCCGTTCGCGACGTCGCGGGCGAGGTCGAGGATGAGCGCGATGGGGATGTCCCCCTGCGCGAGGCCGAAACGCTCCGCGAGGGCGGCACTCCACTCGTTCAACGCTTCGGGCGGCAGCGTGCGGGATTCGGTCACGGCTTCTCCTCAGGATCGCGGACCGCGGATCCGCCGGCCACGCTCAGATCGTCCCACGTGTCGATGTCGCGCGACAGCGCCGCGGGGGCGTCAGCGATTGCGATGCGCAGACCTCCGAGGAGCCTGCGCATCGCGGCATCCCGCCCGCCGTCGGGAAGAATGGATGCCGCCCTCCGCAGCGTGCGCGTCCGGTACCTGCCCACGAGCCACTGGGCTCGACCGCCTTCGCCGAGACACACGCCGTCGTCGTCGTCCGGGATCGACGGGAGGGCGCTGATGGCCGCCGCGGGATCGACGAGGTAGCAGGCCAGCACGAGCACCTCATCGGCACCGAGCTCGGCGAGCGCTGACACGACACCGGCGGCGGGCCCACCGTACGACGGTTCCTCGCGCACCCATCGCACCGGGAGCGCGGGATCGAGAACGGGTCCGGCGACGACGATCCGGTCCGCCCCCGCGTGCCGCGCGGCGGCCACCGCACGGGCGAGCAGCGTCTCGCCATGGATGCGGAACAGCGGCTTGACCGCACCGCCGACGCGCGTGCCACGGCCGCCGGCCAGCAGAATCGCGTCGAGGCTCACACGAGCCGCACTTCGACGACATCGCCGGCGACGAGGTCGGTGTCGCCGGGTGGGATCACGGCGTAGCCGTCGGCGTCGCCAAGGCCGCGGGTCGAACCGCGCGCTCCCGGCGCGGGAGGGACCGCCCTCCAGGCGGTCGCGTCGGTGCGATCGATGCGGACGGGCACGAACTGCAGACGATCGCTGCGCACGCGCCACCCGTCGGCGAGAGGAACGCGCACGCTCACGCGGTCGTCACCGACGTCGCCCTCCAGCGCCCGCAGCGCGGGGCGGACGAACACCTCGAACGACACCGCGGCACTGACCGGGTTGCCCGGCAAGCCGAAGACGAGCGTGCCCGACGGCGTGCGCCCGAACCCCTGCGGTCGCGCGGGCTGCATCGCCACCTGCACGAACGACAGCAGGTCGCCGAGACCGTTCTTCACGACTTCGTAGGCCCCCGCGCTCACACCGCCCGAGAAGACGACGACGTCGGCTCCGAGCCGCTCGGCCTCGGCGATCATGGTGCGCGGGCCGTCTCCGTCGTCACTGATGCTCGCCCGGAGCACGACCTCCGCGCCGGCCTCTTCGGCGAGCCCGGCGAGGAGGAAGCTGTTGGACTCCGGGATCTGCCCGCGGCGCAGCGGCATCCCGGGCGCGACGAGTTCCGAGCCGGTCGAGATCACCGCGACGCGCGGCGCGCGGGCCACCGAGACCACAGGGACCCCGGATGCCGCGATCGCCGCGATGCGCGTCGCGGTGAGCCGAAGCCCCGCCGCGACGACCACCTCCCCCGCCCGGGTGTCCGAACCCCGCCGCCGGATGTGTGCACCCGACGCCCTCGGGGCGGCGAGCACCGTGGTCTCGGTCAGCGAGCCGACCAGACCGTCGCGCGTGTCCTCGAACGGCACGATCGCCGTGGCATCCGTCGGCACCGGCGCCCCCGTCATGATGCGTGCCGCTACGCCCGGCGGGAGGGCGGGATCGTCGGGCGTCCCGGCCGGCAGATCCGCGACGACGCGCAGCGACGCGGGCGGCACCGTGACGTCGTCGTGGCGCACCGCGAACCCGTCCATGGCCGAGTTGTCGAAGCCCGGAACGTCGACCGCGGCGCGCACCGGATGCCGCAGCACGCGGCCGCGCGCCCGATCGAGCGGGCGCTCCTCCGGGGCGAGAGGATGCGCGGCCGAGAGGATGTCCGCCAGGTGCGCGGACACCGCGATCACGGGACGCGTGTCGAGGGGCATGGTGTCAGCGTAGGCGGGGGATCGTGGCATCCGGCTCCGCGAGCGGACAGGCCTCGTCACGCGCGCGGCGCGCGAGTACGGTGTCGGGCATGAGCGACCTGACCTACCCCGAGATCGGGGCGACGGCGGGGGTCCTGCCGTCGGGGTACCACCACGTGCGCGCGGAACGCGTGATCGGGCGGGGTCGGATCGCGTTCGAGCAGGCGGCGGATGCACTCCTGTGCGGCGCGGTACAGCGGAGAGCGGGAGCGACCGTGCGCATGTCGCACACACCGCTGCGCGTCGGTACCCGGATCGATATGCGGCTCGGCCCCTTCGGCATCCCGTGTCTGGTCGTCTGGGCCGAACGCGACGACGACCACGCGGGATTCGCGTACGGCTCTTTGCCGGGGCACCCCGAATGCGGCGAGGAACGCTTCGACCTGACACTGGCGGCGACCGGGGAGGTGACCTTCACGATCACGGCGTTCTCGCGTCCGGGGCGCTGGTTCACGCGGCTGGCGTGGCCGGTGAACCGGCTGGTGCAGCGGCGCATGACCGAACGCTATCTGCGCACCCTCGACTCCCCCGCCGTGCGGTAACGCCGAACCCGCGGGGTGCCCGCGCACAACTCCGGCAGAACCACCACCCCCGCCCCACGAGCCCACGCCATCCGCAGGACTTGTGCGCACCGGATGCCACTCTCCACCGCCCGCGCACAAC
>NZ_JAKRNI010000046.1 GCF_022346945.1 Microbacterium sp. ACRRU
GGCGGGTGGCAGGCGCTCCGCGGACGGGGTGCGCGCCGGGGAACTGCTGGCTGTGAGGCTTGCCGGTTCGCTGCCGCGTAGGCCTGACGAGGGTTTGGCGAGCGTCTGCGAAAGTTCACCCGACGCCTCGAATGCGCGCTGAATCCCAGGTCAAGTTGCTTTTCCCGCGCCGCGAGCGCAGCGCAGCCATCCTCCACAGGACGGACGCTCTCCGCCCTGTCCCCATCTGGCCCCTCGACCCCGATCGATGTCGGAGGTCTCAAATAGCATGCACACATGATGTCCGAGACCCCGCCGACCCGGCCGAATCCGGGGGCCGCCGCCCTCTCATCGGTGCTGGCCGAGGTCCGCGAAGTGGATGCCGATCTTGCTTCCGCCGAAGCTCGACGCGTCCGCGCGCTCGCCCGTGCGGGGCACCTCGCCCTCGATGCGACGGCGGGTCTGCGGGCATCAGCGAAGGCGTCCGAGATGGCGCTGCGGGAGATCGCGTCTGAGATCGCCGCGGCCGAATGCCTGTCGGATCGCACCGTGCAACGGCAGATCGGCCGAGCGATGACCCTCGCCGACGACTTCCCCGTCACGCTCGACGCGTGGGAGGCGGGCGCCCTGTCCCGTTCGCACGTGCAGGTCATCGTGGATGCCGGCACGCCCCTGCCGCTCGACCGGCGTGGCGAGTTCGACGTGCTCGCCGTCGCGACCGCCGAGGGGCTGAGTCCTGGACGGTTGAAGACCCGCCTCGCCGCGCTGGCCGAGTCGCTGCAGCCGACGACACTCGTTGAGCGTCACCAACAGGGCCGCGAGACGCGGTGCGTTCGCGTCGTGCCCGGCGAGAACGGGATGTCCGACCTCGTCGCAAGGCTCCCGACCGTGTTGGCGGTGGGGATCTACGACCGACTGGTACAGCAGAGCGCGGCGATCGTCGACGCGCGCGCGGGATCCTCCCTCCCGAACCTGGATGGCGACACCGTGCCGACCGGCCTCGCCGCCGCCCTCGGCGAGCGCGGCACGCGCGGCGATCACGGCTCCGCCCGAGCGGCAAGCGACGACGGCGGTGACTCCGGCGATCACGGTGGCGAGGCCGGTGAGCACGCCGCCGACACGCGGACCGTCGATCAGGTGCGCGCCGACATCCTCGCCGATCTCCTTCTCACGGCTGCGCCCGACGCCGACCCCACTCGCGTCGGCGACGGCCCGGGCACACTCGGCGCGATACGCGCGAGAGTGCAGGTCGTCGTTCCGGCCCTGACGATGCTCCGACCCGAGAGCGAGAACCTCGACCCCGCCGAGCTCGTGGGACACGGACCCGTCGACGCGGCGACCGCCGGGGCGCTGGCAGAGGCGACCGCGGTGCCGTGGGACCGCGTCATCACGCACCCCGTGACCGGCGCAGTCCTGCGCACCGACACCTACCAGCGCACGGCCGCCATCGATCGGCACCTTCGGGCTCCCGACCGCCACTGCCGGTGGCCGGGGTGCACCGCGCCCGCCGTTCGCTGCGAGGTGGATCACACGCATGACCACGCCCTCGGAGGCGCTACGGACGTGTCGAACCTCGCGCACCTCTGCCAGAGGCATCACACGCAGAAACAGTTCACGCGCTGGAAGGTCAGGCAGCTCCCCGGCGGGGCGCTCGAGTGGACCTCCCCGACCGGACGCGTTTACATCGATGAGCCGCTCCCGTACTCGCCGGCGGTGCGGTTCCTCCCCGACGAACTCGCTTCACCGCCGCCCGACGACCGCGAGCCGGCGCCGTTCTGACGGCCGCACCGGGGGTGTCGACACCCCCGTGTGTTCCGCGCGCCTCCGCGTATGCGTGCTCGCCGGCCGGACCCTCACCCGCGTGTGCCTGCTCGCCGGCCGGACCCTCACCCGCGTGTGCGTGCCACGGTGAGCACACGATCCCGCCGCAATCGCGTGCGGGAGCTCGCCGCGCCGTCAGGGCACGGGCTCCGATCACGTAGGGCTCGAGACGGCACCGCAGCGCCGCTCACAGAGACCGGGGCAGACGCAGCATGGCCATCGGCTCGGCGCCGTCGATGCCCGGGATGGGTCCGAGCTCAGCGAAGCCGTGTCGGGCATAGAGTCGCCGATTGACCACCGTCGACGATTCGAGGTACGCCGGCTGCCTCATGCGGTCAAGCGCGGCAAGGTGCGTCTCGAGCAAACGCGCCCCGACGCCGAGCCCCCGCGCCGTCGACGCCACTCCGATCTCGGCCAGGTACCAATGCGGCTGACGGGGCCGATAGGCCCGACACGCTGCCGAAACGCGGGCGGCGCGACGCAGGCCCGACAGGCCGAGCGCGCGAACCAGGGCCGGCAGATGGCGCAGATAACGAGCTCCCTCGCCGCCCGCTCCGAGCGGACCCTCCCACGCGGCCACGCCGACGATGCGTCCGCGGTCGTCGCGAGCGAGATCAACCGTTCCCGTCACGAATGGACCGGCCTCGAGGGTGGCACGAAACAGGGCCGAGAGCCGTCGATCACGATCCCCACCGCCGGGGACGATCGCCATGAGAACGGGGTCGAGGCGGAACGCCTCGGCGAGCACCGCGGCGGCCTCGTCGAGGTCATCGGCCACGGCAGGGGTGATCGTCTGGTCGGTCATCTCACATCTCCTTTGGTCCAAGTGGATAAAAGTAGAATGGATGCTATGCCTCGGAGACCGCTGTGAGCTCAACGCGCGCGTACATGGCGCGCGAGGACCGGCGCGACGTGCTGCTCGACGCCGCCGCCGAAGTTCTGCGCGAAGGTGGTCCGGACGCACTGTCGCTGCGCTCGGTCGCCGAATGCGCCGGCGTCGCCCACAGACTGGTGTCCTACACCTTCGGCTCGAAAACGGAACTGGTGCGGGCGTTGCTGGTGCGCGACACGACGGACGCGATCGACGCCGCGTGGGGGGCGCCCCTGGAGGGCAGCGACGCGCAGGAGGCGATCATCCGCTCACTCACCGCCTTCGCCGACGCGGTACGCAGCGACCCGCGCTACTCCGAATGCCTCGCCGCGCTCACGGCGACGGCGCGTCTGTCTCCCGAACTGGCCGACGCCGTCTCCAGCGAGGCGCGGCATGCTCGAAGCCGTATACGGGCGCACGTCAGCGAATGGGCGACGTCCCACCCGGACGCTCCCGTCGACGTCGACGTTCTGACCGACGGCATCCACGCGTCTGCCGAAGGACTGGCAGCATGGTGGCTCGCGACGCGCGACGACGCACGGCTCGCCGATGTGGTGCGAGGTTTCGCGATCGGCATCGTGGGGGCCCAGCCGAGCTGACGCGGTCGACTGCCGGAGCGAGGCCCCGACGCTCGCGCCCCGACGCCTCCGTGGCAGGAGCAGCCGGGACCGACGCCAGCCCGTTGCGGCACCATCACGAGCGACGGATGCCGAGCCCCGGACTCACGGCTGCCGCCGCACCGCCCCCCACCCGTCGCCGTCGCGCGTGAACACGATCCGGTCGTGCAGCCGCGACGGGCGGCCCTGCCAGAACTCGATCTCTCGCGGTTCGATCCGGTACCCGCCCCAATGCGGTGGGCGCGGCACGGCGGTGTCGTCGGCAAAGCGCGCTTCGACGGCATCCATGGCGTCCTCGAGGGCGGCTCGGGATGCCACGGGCTCCGACTGCTGGCTCGCCCACGCCGACAGCTGCGAACCGCGCGGGCGCGACGCGAAGTACGCGTCATCCCGCTCCGCCGGGAGCGGCTCGGCGCGACCGAGCACGATGACCTGGCGCTGCAGTGCGTACCAGGGAAAGAGCACCGACACCGACGGGTTCTCCGCGAGCGCGCGCCCCTTGCGCGACTGCCGGTTCGTGAAGAACCACAGTGCGCCGTCGTCATCGATTCCGCGCAGCAGCACCGTGCGCGCCGTCGGCGAGCCCGTGGCATCCACCGTCGACACCACCATGGCGTTGGGTTCGGGCAGGTCAGCGGCATCCGCGAGCCACCGTTGGAAGAGCGCGAGAGGGGATGCCGACAGCGCGCTGTCGTCGAGCTCGGCGAGTGTGTAGTCGAGCCGGTGGGCGAGGGGGTTCTCGGTCATCGCGGGGTCCTCCGGGTCGGTCTCGGGAGGCACCATCGTACGGCCGGGCCGCGGCCGGGCCGGCGCCGTACCGTTCACTCACCCCCCAGAGCCGCGACGTAGTCCGCCGGAGCGGGACGCGATCCCGCCGGTCCGAGCCCGTGGGCAACGAGGCGTCGTACCTTCGCACGTCGCGTCATGGCGGGCAGCGTCTCGGCATCCGTCGGTGTCGGCTGCGGTCTCACCATCTGCGCGGAGAGGATGCGCAGCACCCACACGGCGAGTAGGTACCTGTCGTTCTGTATCGAGGCCCCGGTGACGTGCGGATCGCTCCAGTTCGGCTGCGTCCGGAACTCGAGCGTGGGATCGTCGTGATGACGAACACCATCGCAGTCGAGGAAGTACGTCGAGGGGTCGCCCGAGGTTGCGAAGAGGATGTTGCGCGAGTTGGCGTCGGTGTAGACGAGTCCGTGCCGATCGAGAACATCCCATGCGGTGGCGAGGTCGAGGGCGAATCGAAGGCGCTGCTCGGCGGTGAAGGTCCCGGCCACGCTGGTGGCCCGCGCCACATGCTGCCCCTCGAGGAGATGCCATCCACCCTGGAACGGAAACGAGAACCTCGGTTCCGCCCGCGGAATCAGCACACCCACGGTGTCGCCCTGTCCGTCGATGATCCGGTGCGCGGGCCAACTGAAGGAGCGGGCGGCCAACTCCCGATCCGCGGGCGACAGCTCGTACTCCTTTAGGTCGATGAGCCGCTGGATCGCTGCGGCCTCGGCCCCGCTGCGCGGCCGGGTGTACATCTTGGCCAGAAAGAACACCTCGGCGCACGGGACGACCGACCCCTCGAATCCTGAGGCGGCGGCGGAGGGATCCATCGGCAGCAGGCCGAGGTCATCGACTTGGACCGCCGCCGCCTTTCGAAGCCGAATCATCGGGCGCCCCCGACGTCATCGGGGTCAACGACGCGTGCCGGGCGGAACAGGGCCACAGCGGTACGGTCGTCTCGCGCGCCCACCCGCTCGAAGTCGACATCACACAGGAACTGGGCGATCGAGGGCGGGCGCGTCCACGAATGGCCGAGTCCGTGACCCACCGAATTCTCGGCGCGGAGGTGCGCGTCGATGCCGTCGGTGGCGACCAGGAGCACGTCTCCGGGCGCCAGCATCGTCGTGCCTCGGGCCGTGGGCTCAGCGTGCAGAGGAAGCGCCGGCACGTCGTTGGCGAGGACGGGAGCGGTCTCCGCCGTGATCCGCCGCCACGCCGGGTGACCGTCGACGACTTCGCCCGGGGTGAAGACGCTGGCGCGGGAGTCCCCCCACTCGGCGACCGCCACGCGCCAGGGAGTGTCCTCGTCGCCGATCCGCACCATGGCAACGGTGAGGGTGGTGGCGAGCGCGGCGGGATCAACGCCCAGCTCCCGCGCCGTGGCGGTGACCCTCGCCGCCACGACGCGACCCAGCATGCGGGGGTCACCGAGCCCTGACGACAGCAGTTCGATGGCCGCACGCGTCGCCGTCCAGGCGCCGATCTGGCTGTGTGAGGCGGACCCCACTCCGTCAGCGACCGCCACGTAGAGACGGTCGTCCCGCGTGGCCCAGGCGTAGGAGTCCTGGCGAACGTGCCCCGGATCGGCTCGATGGGACAGCCCGCGAACACTCGCGGCGCGCAGTTCCACATCGGTCCCGACGATCCTGCCGTAGTCGGCCTGGATGGACGCGGGAGTGGCCGCGGACGATCGTCCGGGCAGCAGGACCTCCGTCGAGATCGAGTGCGGGCGCCCGAACAGGCGCTGCATGGGGCCGGAGGGCCGCGCCGTGCGCGACCCCCCGACGTCCTGGGTCTGCTTACTGCGCACCGGAGACCACATCCAGCTGCGTCATCCCGGGCACGTTGGTGGGGATGGGGGCGGGCACCGGCGCTCCCGCCGCCGCGGCGGAGGCCGAGTTCAGCACGGTGCGGACCAGCGCGGGGAAGAGCGCCGCGAACGCCTGCGCAGGATCGGTGCCCTCATCAGCGAGCCAGACCATGCCGCGGTCGCGCCGAGCGATGCGACGAAGGACGGCCTCGTCGGCACCGGCAACACCGAACACGCAGATGTTCGGAGCGAACGGGAGGCTGCAGAGGGTGTCGAGCTCGCTCTCCCACCCCGTGTCGGTCGGCCCGCCGTCCGTGATCATGTAGACCGTCGGGCGATACACGAGCGTGGAGCGGTGGGCGGCCACGAGAGCCTCGAGGCCGCGACGAGCCAGAGCGAACGCCTCGCCGTAGCCGGTGCTGCCGTTGGCCGAGAGCACCGGGGGCGTGGCGGCGGCGTCGACGTGCGTGTAGGGCATGACCACGGACGCGGTCGACGAGAACTCGATGATCTCGACAACGGCGGTATCCGCCGCCTCGGGGTGGATCTGCAGCGTCGAGATGAGTGAGCTCAAGCCCGCGTTCAGCGCGGCGATCGGCGAGACCGGCCCCGGGCCGGCGGCCATCGAGCTACTCGTGTCGCCCAGCAAGCACACCGGTACAACTGCGCTGACGGGCGCATCGACCGGTGGGGCGTAGTCGGTGGTGGTGGACATCGTCTGACTCCTTCGACGAGGGGCATCGCCCCGCTGAAACGGCACCGCGTCGGTGTCGCCCCCCGAAGAACCGTGCGTCCTTCGGAGTGGTCTCAGCGTCTCGCCAGAGGGGGGTCGTATCTTCCGGCGCCGTCGGAAAGTCAGCCCGGGAACGAAAGCGCCACGACATCGCCTCGCGCGGCGTCGGTGACCACGAGGCGATCACCGCTCCAGGCGACACCGGATGCCAGCATCCCGGGGTCGAGTCGAACCACCCGTCGTTCTCCGTTCCGGAAGAGCAGCACCGGGCCCCATCCGACGGCCGACGTGGTGCTCACGGCAACGGAACCGTCGTCGGAGATGGCGATGTCGGATGCCTCGAGACCGAGACGATCGAGGTCGCCGAGGCAGGTGCCGTCGTACGTGGTGTCTTCGTCGCATCCCAGCGTGTAGGCCACGTCCCCCTTCACGGTGTCGGCCAGCTGGGCATCGGGGTCGATGACGCGGACACGTGACACCCGTTGTCCCGCGAACGTTCCCGCTTCCGCGTAGGCCACGACAACGGCATCGCCGACCGTCACCGCGTCCACGGCGGTCGGCCGCAGCGCGAACGCGATCTCCCCGTGCGCATCGCGGGCTTCGGTGGGAACCTGCCCGCAGTCGGGAGCAGCAGGATCTCCGGGAACGACACGAGCCGGGTCGCCCGCGACCCGCCGGAACGCGTCCGGCGACGGCTCGAACCATCCGGTCGTCTCCGGGGAGGCGCCCAGCTGGGTGGGGTCGAAGGAGAAGATTCCGTCGCACAGCGCCATCACGACCGTGCTGGTGGTGCCGCTCTCCGAGGTGCGAAGAGGGGCGAGATCCCGGATGCCGGGGACATCGACCTCGAAGTCGCCGAGGTCGACGTTGTCGCCGTCGATGACGATCTTGGTGCGGTCGATGTCCGGTTCGAGGTCGGCTGAATAGGCACCGAAGGCGCCCACGGTCGCGTCCGATGTCGTGATGACGCGCGGGGTGAGCGCACGGTAGGACGTCGTCTCACCCGACCACGGGTACCGCGAAGACCCGTCGTCCGAGAGGACAGCCCAATGCCCGGGAGCGAACCACGCGGCGCCGCCATTGACTGACTCGGGCGAAACTACGAGCATCGTCGCCGCCTCAGCGCCTTTGCGCTCGGTGAGAACACCGCCTTCCGGCATCCAGTCAGACGACTTCGCATCCAGCGACCACAGGGCCGCACTGCAGCCGGCAGCCGCGGGTGCGGCGATCAGGATCGACCCGTCGGGTCTCACCGCCAGCGGCTTCTGCGCCCATTTCGTGAGATCGAGAACAGACACGCCCGCACGAGGGGGAACGCACGTGTCCGCCGGCTGAGCTTGGGTCGAGGAGTTATCGGACCCGCCCGTCGGTTGCTGCCCGGGCTCACCTTCGACGTCCACGTCGGCTCCGATGAAACCGGCCGCCCCCTCGGGCTTGCGGCACACATCGTCGTCGACGGTCGTCGTGTACCACGAACGATCCGCGACTCGAGGAAGAGGGATGACCGACGAATCCAGTGCGAACCCCTGCAGACAGTTCGCGAACTCCACGAGCAAACGGCCGCCGTGCTCGACGCCGGGACCGACGTACTCCGTCACTGTGTCAGTGAGCCGCACACTGGGACGATCGTCCAGCGGTCGATAGGCAAGGTACGCGGATGAGTCGTCCCGCGTGCGCTCGATGACCGCCCCCTTCGATCCATCGGCGACGATCGTCCACGCGTTACGGCGACAGTCCGCTCCCGTCCCTGGGTCTTTCCATGTCGGGGGAGCCACGCGGGCGTCGCCGAGAGGATCGGTCATCTTCACCACGTCCGCCCGGGTGGCCGTCCATGGCGCCGCGTCCGGGCACGTCGCCATCGCTTTCCACTTCTCGAACTCTTCGGGGTGCCCCTGCTCGAACGCCTCGTGGTCGAAGTCGGTGACGAGGATGCCGTCGTCGACGACGGCCAGCGCGGCGTCCCGATCGAAAGCGTCGGCGCGCACGCTGGCATCCACGATTCGGGCCACGGGAACCTCGGCGGTGAGGTCGATGACCGACACGCCCTCCGCACCGATCACCGCGACGTGACGGGGGTCCAGGAATCCGAGATCGTTGAGGGAAGTGAGCCGGTCCCCCGCGGGGACACCCCGCGGGGGACTCAGCCCGGGGAGCGTCGCGGCGAGGGCGTCGATGGGTGACCCGCCCACCTCCGAGGCCGGCGTCGAGCTGGTTCGCTTGTGGGGGATGCGGATCTCGGGAGCCCAGGGCGCGGTGGGCCGCTTGATCCACACGACGTCCGCTTCGTCGGCGTACCGTTCCAACACCGCGGTGGAACCGTCCTCGGCGACGGCGACGGCGTCCGGGTTGAAGAACGCCGGCTCGCTGCCCGGCATCCCCGTGTACAGCGTCTCGGCCGAGGCGACGAGGGTCGGCGGGACGGCGGAGCCCGCCAGCAGCGACCCGACGATGACGACGGTGACGGCGAGACCCGTCGTCGCGGCCGTCAGCATCCACCACCGCTCCCGTCGGCCTCGGCGCAGACGCGCGACATAGTGCGTGCGTTCGACCACGGCGACGACGACCGCGTTCACCCCGACCGCCGCCACCGCCGCGCCGAGCGCGACGACCTCCGGCCACGGACCGGTGGACGCGCCCGCAGGCGTCGGCGGACTCCACAAGGATGCCGCCGCCCACGTCCCCACGACGATCGACGCGGTCACGAAGCCCGCGACAGCCGACACGGGTGACCAACGTTCGAGGAGGGGCGCACGGTGTCCACGCGGCACCCCCCGCGCCAGAAACCAGGCCCCGGCACAGGTGACGAGGCCGAGCACCACGAACCCCGCCCCCACGACAAGCGAGGCAGCCCGCTCGAACGCGGCAGACGAGATCGGGCCGCCCGACGGCAGGACGGTAGCGGTGCTCGCGGCATAGCCGACGAGGACGCCTACGGCGGTGGCCGTGAGCAATGCAGCCAGCCGCGCCGGCACGGTCAGACGTCGAAGCGCGGGGAGGGCGCGCCGGTCGCGGGGAGCCCGTTCGACGACCCCGAAGCGACTGCGTGGCGGTGGACCGGGTGGCATCCATCCCCTGCCGTGAGCGTCGGCGACGGCGACGTCGGTGAAGGCCATCAAGCGGGCCAACGAATGAGCGGGGCGGGTGCGATACTCGCCGTCGACCTGCGCCCGCTGGAGGTCGAGCCCTGCGGCGACGACCGCGTCGGCGAGCGGCCCTTCGATGATCTCCGTGGGTGTGCGCGGAGCGTCCCCCCGTCCGGAGTGGAGGATCGCCACGGCAAGTCGGTGCGCGGCGCCATGCACCGAACCGTCCGCATCGTGGGCGCCGTCCAGAGCGCATGCACGCGCGTCGTTGCACGCATTGGTGTCGAGGACGAGCTCATGGCGCTGCTGGGTGAGGCGCGGATCGTCGCGTCGCAGAGCGGGCGTGCCCTTGCCCAGGGTGAAGGGGGTGTGGCCGTCGTGGAGCAGTTCCCACAGTGCGATACCGGCCGCCTCGATGTCGGCGTCGACATCGATGGTGCGCGCGGGTGAGCCCCAGTCTCCGACCACGACCTGCAGCACTCCGTCACGGTCGACCATGAGGAGGTTTTCCAACCGAATGTCACCGTGACGGGACGGATCACGCGATTCCGAAGCGGCGGCGAGCGCGCGGAGGACGCGGACCAGGGACGCACCGGCCATGGTCGCTATCTCGCCGATCACACTCTCGACGTCCTCTTGAACGAGGGGGTCGCGCAGGTGACTCCTGTCGGTGGGGCGCGCC
The DNA here is from genome assembly GCF_022346945.1 of Microbacterium sp. ACRRU. GTDB lineage: Bacteria > Actinomycetota > Actinomycetes > Actinomycetales > Microbacteriaceae > Microbacterium > Microbacterium mcarthurae. The sequence continues at coordinate 10,371 of NZ_JAKRNI010000046.1, forward strand.
GAGAGCAGGTCGTCGAGCGAGAACATCCCGCGCTCCAGCACCAGCACGTCCCGGTGCCGCTGTCTCCGGTAGCCCAGCATTTTCACCACGGGGAGGTCGTGGAGGTTCCGATAGGTGGCGATCTCGGCTCGGAGCCGGGACCGTGCGCCGTCTTCGCCGTCGGCGATCTTGACGGCCGCGGCGACGGGGCCGCTCCACGGCGCCTCGAACGCACCCTCCACGACCCGAGACGACGATCGACCGCTTCGCGCCCGCCCCGCGTCGATGCGGTTCTCGGGCGAGTCATCGAAATGCACCCAGCCCCCGGAGCGCAGGCGCACCGAGTGAGGCCCTCTCGCGGCGGTGTGAGACCTTCGTGCCATCAACGGCTCCTCTCGGTCGGGATCGAAAGAACGGCGATCGTTGCGTTGTCCACGGCGCCGCCGACGGCGTCGATCTCGGCCAACACCATGTCTGCCGGATCACACTCGTCGCGGTGCGCCGTGGCGATCACCTGGGCCGCCCTCCACGGCGGCAGAACGTCGTCGACACCGTCGCTGGTCACCAAGACGGCATCACCGGGAACGAGCCGCCAGCACTGCACCGTGACGCCTCCACCGTCGCCGGCGGGGGATGCCCATCGCGTCAACGCGGGCGAAGTGCTGCGCGGACCGAGTCCGCCCGCGTGAGCCGATGCCGCGCTGTGCCTCGTCGTCGACTCGATCGGCTGGCCGTCGCGGACGAGAGCAACCCGGCTGTCACCCAGGCTCAGCGCCCAACAAAAACCGCGGAAGACCACGGCCGCGGCCAGAGTGGACTGTGAACGCTCGTGCACCCGGCCCGCGGTGACGGCAGCGCGAAGATCCTGCGTGACCGCATCGGCCGTGGAGTGAATGAAGGGCGCGGGGTCCCGACGGTGGGCGGGGAAGACTGCGAGATGGTCGCACGCGGAGCGCGCAGCGACCTGGGCGCAGGCGCCCGCGTCTGGCGAGGAGCTGACCCCGTCGGCGACGACGATCACGGCAAACCTCGGAGTGGCGTGGATGGCAGCGGCATCCTGTTGCTCGTAGCGGGAGCCGCTCACCGACACCGGGCCGCTCGTCCGTACGCGCATCATCGACGCCCGGTCGCGTCGTCGAGTAAGTGGGCGAGGTCGTCACGCGTGAGGACGCCGGCGTCGCTGAGGGCCGCGGCGAGGTCGACAAGGCCCTCGACCCGATTGCTCTCCCGGAACTCTCCCGTTTCCCCGGGCGCCGTGAACCGATCGAGTTCGAGTGCGGCCAGGGCGGTCAGCCACTTCTCTCGATCCGGACGGTGCCGGACCCTCACCTGCTGCCCGACGATCCAGACGAACACCTTCCGGTAGGCGTACCTCGTGGCGTCCTTCAGCGTCCCCTCGGTCATCGCGAACCGAGATGCCGCCGTCTCCAACGTCCGACGTACAAGGTCTTCGCGGGAGCTCCGGCGACCGTCCCCGTACGCGTCCAGAGCCGCGGCGAGTGCTTCGCCCGCCTGACCGGAGGCCATCTGAGGCACGATGTACGAACGCAAGAACTCGAGCGCCTCGTGGCGCGTGGTGGCGGTGGGAATGCCACGCACCCCGAACCGCGCGATCACGCGCAGCCATCGGCCCTGGGTCTTGTGCCGCAACCGCAGGATGAAGCCGTCTTGCTCGTGACGGTCGACGACGTGATACGCAGCGCCCCGGGCGGGCCGGGCGGCCTCGAGTTTCTCGTCATCCACCCAGGCCTCGAACTGTCCTCGGTGGTACCGACCGAGATCGACGAAGACGTGGATGAGGCGGCCGCGCGGACTGATGACGACGAGCGTCCGTGGGATGTGTTCGGTGATGGCGGCGAACTCATCCAGGAATGGGGCATACGTCTGGCTGAGGTCCTTATTGACGAAGGAGCCGAGTTCAAAGCTCTCACCCTCTTCCAGCACGAATTCCTCGGCGTCAAGCACCGGGAACTCAATACCGTCTTTCATCATCTCGACGACGAGCGTCATCGGCGATGCTTCCTCGTGCATCCGATCCCCCTCGGCTCCCCCAGCCAGCGTCTCGGCATCAGTGTAGGACTGTGCGTGCAAGGTCTCCGACGGAGACTGCTGCGGTGGTGAGACGGCGTTATCCATGGCATCCATGTGGCCCAGTTTCGGGCGCCGCGAGCGCACGAATTTCCGGTCGTACCGGAAATTCCTCGACCCTGTTTCTCGGACAGTGGACCCGCACTCGCCCGAGTGCAGGAAAGGGGAAGAACCCATGGCGAAGGTACCCGAAGTCAAGATCATCGAAGTCGCAAAGGCGCTCGCATTTGCCGCAGGAATGGCGGTCAATGTCGCTCAGGCGAACATCCAACAAGCCGCAGCGAGTCTGGCGCGCCAGTACGGGGTGTCGTCGAGCCGCGAGATCGAGGCGGAGATCGCGCGTCACCTGCGGAACCGGGGGTGATGGCGGGGTCTATCGGAGGGACGCGGGGACGCCGCCGAGGCTCCCCGCGTCTCGCGTGCCCGGGGAATAGTCGCCACGCGCCCCCGGTTGGGGAGGGTCGGCCCTGCTCCCCCTCGAAAGGACACCCGTGAGCCTGTTCAGCCCCACCACCGTCGGCGACGTCGACGTCCGCAACCGCGTCTCGCTCGCCCCGATGACCCGCCTCCGCTCCGGAGCCGACGGCGTTCCCGGCCCCATCGTGGCGAAGTACTACGCGCAGCGCGCGGGCATCGGTCTGCTCGTGACCGAGGGTGTCTACCCGAGCGGCGAGTCGCGGGCGTACCCGGGGCAGCCGGGCATCGTCACCGACGCGCAGGCGGCCGGGTGGGCGAAGGTGGCGGATGCCGTGCACGCCGAGGGCGGCACGATCTTCATGCAGCTCATGAACGGCGGACGCGTGACGCACCCGCTCATCACCGGCACCGACCGCATCGTCGCGCCCTCCGCGATCGCGATCGAGGGCGACACCCGCCTCGCCGACGGCACGAAGGTCGCCTACCCGGTGCCGCACGCGCTCGAGACCGACGAGCTCGCCACGGTACGCGACGAGTTCGTCGCCGCCGCTCGTCGAGCCGTGGATGCCGGAATCGACGGCGTCGAGCTCCACTCGGCCAACGGCTACCTGCTGCACGAGTTCCTCTCCCCCGCCTCCAACCAGCGCACCGACGAATACGGCGGCTCTCCCGAGGCGCGCGCCCGCTTCGTCATCGAGGTCGCGCAGGCGGTGGCCGCCGAGATCGGCGCCGGTCGCGTTGGCATCCGGATCTCTCCCGCCCACAACATCCAGGACGTCTGGGAGAAGGACGACGCCGAAACCCGCGCCACCTACGAGGCACTCATCGCCGGTCTGGCGCCCCTGGGCCTGGCGTACCTGAGCGTGCTCCACAGCGATCCCGCGGGCGAGCTGGTGCAGGACCTCCGCCGCGCCTTCGGCGGCACGTTCATCGTGAACTCCGGCTTCTCCCTCGTCACCACGCGCGACGAGGCCATCGCCGCGATCGACGACGACATCGCCGACCTGGTCGCGGTGGGCCGCCCCGCGATCGCCAACCCCGACCTCGTCACGCGCTGGCAGCGCGGCGCCGACGAGAACGAGGTGCACCAGCCCTCGGTCTACGGCCCCGACGAGCGCGGGTACACGGACTACCCGTTCCTCGAGGACTGAGTTCCGGACTCGAGGAACCTGTCGGTCGTTGCGATCAGTCGCGTCTGAACATCGACGCTGTACGACACGGGCGGCGTGGGCGTGTCCGTGTCGCGAACGAAATAGCGTCCGGTGACGCCGTCCAGGTCGGGGTCGGTCGCGAGCCGAAGTGCCGCGGCCGCCCCCTGCTCGGGCGTCAGCATCGCCCGGCGGAGGAGCCCGCCGAATTGTCGAAGAGCCGCGGGCATGACATCTCTGATGATGTCGGTGGCGACGATGCCCGGGTGCACCGCGTTGACGGTCACCTCGCCCGCGAGCGTACGTGCGAGCGCGTACCCCGCGATCACCGTCAGCAGCTTGGCCCGCGCGTACGCTTCGAAGGGCACGAAGCCGGCGGTCGGGTTGAGAAGGGCGAGATCGCCCAGCGCGTCGATGTCGAGAGTCGCGGGACGGGGCTGACCTCCCCCTTTGAGTCGCCGGGTATCGCGGAGCGTGTCCGAGGCGACGTTGACGACGCGCGCTCGGCCACTCCTCAACTGCGACGCCAGCAGGACCGTCATCCCGTAGGCGGCGAGGTAGTCGACAGCGACGTGCATCCCGCCGATCGCGAGATCGTCGAGTCGTGGGCGCGTTCGGTCTCCGGTCGCATCGTCGACGCGGGATGCGGCCCGGGCCATTGGACACGGCACCTGTTCGACCTGGGCGTCGAGGTGCGCGGAACCGACCGCGTTCCCGAGTTCATCGAGCACGCACGCTCGACCTACCCCGCCGTGCCGTTCGCCGTAGGCAGCATCGAGGCGATCGACGAGCCCGACCGCTCGCTGGGCGGCATCCTGTCGTGGTTCTCGACCATTCACTACAGCCCGGCTGACATCGCCGCGCCGCTCGCGGAGTTCCGACGCACGCTCCGGGTGGGCGGCACGTTGCTGCTGGGACACTTCGATTCGGACGGTGCGATCGAGCCGTTCGATCACGCAGTGGTCCGCGCATACCGATGGCCCGTCGAAGAAATGGCGGCGGTACTGGAGCGCGCCGGGTTCACCATCGCGGACGTCCATCGGCGCGCCGACCCGGGGCAGCGTCCGGTCGCCGCGGTTCTCTGCCGAAACGGCGGCGCATCGGCAGAGGGGTGACGCACCTGAGGCGTCGCTACACCGCGCGCGCGAACCGCTCGGCCTGCACCCGGAAAGCCTCCGTCAGCTCCGGCGGACCCACAACCTCCATCTCGGCCTCGAACCGCCCGAACGACGCGGCGAGCGCTCCCTGGACTGACCCCGTCTTGTAGGTCCAGTCGTTGTGTGAGTCGTCCTGTCGCCCGAGGGTTCGGGCAGGGAGACTGGTCAGATCATGACGAACAGCAGGAAGCGTCACACCCCGGAGCAGG
>NZ_JAKRNI010000047.1 GCF_022346945.1 Microbacterium sp. ACRRU
CCTGCTCCGGGGTGTGACGCTTCCTGCTGTTCGTCATGATCTGACCAGTCTCCCTGCCCGAACCCTCGGGCGACAGGACGACTCACACAACGACTGGACCTACAAGACGGGGTCAGTCCACCAGGTGACCCCACCGTCACCGTCGGGTGGGCGCGCCCAAGCTTGGCGCCGGAAGTAGGCATCAGTTCAGCCCCGAATAGGCATGCAGACCCTTAAAGAACATGTTCACGGCAGTGAAGTTGAATAGCACCGCAGCGAACCCGACGATGGACAGCCACGCAGAACGGTTACCGCGCCATCCACGGGTGGCACGGGCGTGGATGTACCCGGCGTACAGCACCCAGATGATGAAAGTCCACACCTCTTTGGTATCAAAACCCCAGAAGCGTCCCCAGGAGTCGTTTGCCCAGATGGCTCCGGCGATCAGGGTGAAGGTCCAGAAGATGAAGCCAATGATGGCGAACCGGTAAGCCAGGGCTTCCAGATCTTCAGAGGTGGGCAGGGTTCGAAGCAGGCCCCGCCGCGTGTTGACGGAGGGGCGATTCTCGCGCCGGTGTTGCAGAAGTTGCGTCACGGACAGGCCGCACGCGATGGCGAACAGCGCAGTCGCAAGGGAGGCCACGAAGACGTGGATGACAAGCCACACGCTTCGCAGCGGGTCCATCAGAGGGGTGACTTCGACGTAGAACGCCAAGGTCGCACCACCCAGAAGAAGGACGACCATCCCAAGCAAGAAGGAGCCGAGGAAACGCAGGTCGTACCACCGAAGGACGAAAAGGAACACGCCGACGATGAGAAGGGTGCCGGTGAGTGCGAATTCGTACATGTTCGCCCACGGCACACGAGCTGCGGCGATGCCTCGGAGGACATCCCCGCTCAGCTGCAGCGCGAATCCCAAAATGGTGAGGGCGGTTCCGATACGTGCCCATACGAGACGTTCGCGCTCACGTGGCGGCACTTGCAATTGCACCGCGGCCGCCGGGGGCGCCACCGGTGGAGCCACGTCCCCGACCGTCACGAGTTCCGCAGCGGGCGCCTCGACGCGAGACACGCGCACGGCAAGGTCGATGGCATACGCCGCAAAGGCGAGCGCGTAAACGCCGATGGCCGTCCACACCATCAGCAGGGACAGCCCATCAAGGGTGAGGGCGGATGATTCGGTCACGGGTGGAATCCTTAGATTGTCCAGCACTCTTTGACGGTGCCGGTGGTTGCCAGGGCGAGAGTCGGAACGCGCTCGGTGAAGGATCGAGTGGTCTCGGGGAAGGGGGCGTACTCGACGACCCGCCACCCCACGACGCCGAAATCCTCGTCCAGGGCTTGGATGGCGCACGCGAACCGTGCGCCGGAGGGAGGGGTGGCTTGAAAGGACACCGTCACAGCCCGCTCATCGACGACGAGGTAGCCGGTCTCGGCGATGGAGATGTCGTCCAAGCTATTTTGAAGTGTGATCCAGACCAGGTAGGCAATGGCAGCCACCGCGAACACAGCAACACTGATCCAGAAAGCTCGGCGACGCCAGGGAAGCGAAGTGCGGCCGTATCGATCGTCGAGTTTCTTTTGCAGTGCCGTTCGCTGCGGTGCGGCGCGGCGCCTGCCGCCGCGCTTTGTAATGGCGCGTTTAGTCACTGAGCATTCGCTTCCAACCACGCCAGGGAATCCACGGTGACGTCGTTGACGGACACCTCGAAATGCAAGTGGTTTGCGGTGGAGCGGCCTGTGCTTCCGACGAGTCCGAGGAGTTGGCCCGCCTGCACTTCCTGGCCGCTGCCGACCTGCCGAGTGTTGTACTGCATGTGCGGGTAGACGGCCCGGATACGTTGGCCGTTGACGACGGACTCAACGGTGACAGCGACGCCGTAGGCGCCATAGCTCTCGCTCGAGACATCGACTGTCCCGGCCACGGACGCGTAGATTGGCGTGCCGCCCGCGGTCACCATGTCGGTGCCCATGTGCGCCCCGCCTCTTGCTCCGAATTGGTCCGTGACTCTGAACGTCGAGGTCAATGGCCAGCGCACAACCCCGCTACCGGCGGCGAGGACGGGGACTGCGCGTTCAGCAGCGAAGGTGGTAGCGGGCCGAGCTGCGCGTGCTGCGGCGGCCGCGGCCGCCGCAGCCTCTCGCGCCTTTTTCTGATGAATTTCTTCCTGAGACGTCGCTGCGTAGCTCTGCCTGTCCAGGGGCGAAGCGGGGAGCGCGGAGGACACGGTGAATTGTTGTGAGTCGTCCGCAGCGGCTTGCTGCAAGGTCGGCTCGGAGTCCGTGACAGGTGAGGCCGCGTACGCCGGCAGCGCCAGAGGACACATGAGCGCCAGCGCCAACGCACTCGCAACAAGCGGGCGGGCGCGCATTGCGCGCGCGGCCTCAGGACCGTGGGAGCTCCGCGCCTCACGCATCCTGAACTCATCAGCGTGGCGCCGTTCCCTGCGCGTTAGAGGGCGTGACTGGTGTGTCGACCAAATCTCACTGCTCATTGACGGTGTTCCTTCACTGCCCCACCTGCTGCTGTCGTCGACGCCGTCCGGACGAGAAAAGCACAAGCGCCGCCGCGCCCAGAATGACGACAGCGACGCCAGTCACTAACAGCGGAAGACCGATTCCGCTCCGTGGCTCTTCGACCTCCGCCACGGCGTCTGCTGTCGCGCTTTGTTCTGGTGTCGACGAGATGGCCGGGCTCTGCTCAGATGAGGAGGGGGCACCCGTGGTTGCAGAGGGGTCCGGTTCGGCGGACGCCGTGGGCGTTACGGGAGCGTCAACCGTGAACGCGTACTCACCGCTGATGGGGTGACCGTCGCTGGAGACCACGCGCCATCGCACCGTGACTACGCCTGGAGACGTGACTGGCTTCACTGCCTGGGTCACCGTCGTGTCAGCGACGACCGGAGGCGTCAGTGCAACGTTCGCTCCTGAGGAGTCAATCACTTCGACCGCGATGGCGCTGGAGGCGTCGAAGACCTCCCCGCTGTATGTCATTGACACCTCAGCGGGCGTCGCTGAGACGACTGAGTCCGCTGCTGGGGAGGACTGGACCAAAGCGTCGTGAGCACGAGCCGGCGGCGAACCGGGTAGAACGAACATCAGGGATAGTGCCGTCACGGCAATGCCGGCGGCTGCGAACCAGCGAGGCGAACGGGGGGCGAAAAGTGTGTGCATGGCGTCTTTCAGTGGGACTGCGGCGCCCGGGGATTGGGCGCCCACGGCAGTCGTCGAGCGTCGGATCAGAAACGCTCCGAGTGCACCTGTACGGCCGCGCCCGAAGGGGTGGGAAGTTGCGTTCGACTACAACTTCGTTGGCGTCAGATCAGCCGAGAAGGTGTGATTTTCGGAGCCCCGGTACGGGTCAGGTCCGTGAGAGAGACAGTTCGGTCAAGCTCAGCGTCGTGGTGTGTGAGCGGACGGTACGTAAAACGTGAGGCTGATCGCGTCGAGGTGAGCGGATGACATTGAGATTCGACCGCATGAGACGGAAGCGATGCTCCAGCAGCATTCCCGCCACACACACGCCTACCAGGCATAGCGCTACGGCCGCCGCTGGGAGAGCCTGCGTCAGGCTGTTGACAACGTCACCGGCGGGCTCATCGAGGACTGTTCGACTACCTTGATCGCTCTCCCACGTGTGGGTCGCGGACGCCGCATCGGAGGTCGTGGAAGCATCAGAGTGGCTGCTTGACCATACAGCGAGCAGACACATCAAGATTAGGACGAGGCTGGCGATGATCCTCATTCTCACGACGGAGGCGGTACTGGCCCCAAGTGGGGCGCGTCCCGTGCTTACCGGCATCGCAGCGATGGTACCAATCCGAACTGGCCGTCACAGCCAAGCCGGGGCAGCCTGGCATCGGAGGCCAAGCGTGCGCTGCTCGCGCGGGGTGCGCGATGCGGTCTGCCGTTTGTCCAGCTCATCACCGTTTCCGCGCACGAACGTGGATGCGCAGACGAACGCACAACAGCACACCGGCCGATGCAACGACCATGGCAATTTCGATGGTGGGGCTGAGCCAGCTCGCCGGCGTGATCCCCGCCCGTAGCGGCACCTCGCTCACTCGGCCAGCGGCCGTGTCCACCCCGATGGTCTCTTCGGTCGACCCATCGGGGTTGATCACTTGGCTTGTTCCCACGGTGGAGACGTTGACCACTGCGCGCCCGGTTTCGATGGCTCGCATTCGCGCGATGGCGAGCTGCTGCACGTTCTCGTCTGTTCCGCGGAAGTCGGCGTTGTTTGTCTGGAAGATGTAGACCTGCGCGCCTTGCCGTGCTGCATCGAAGATCACGTCGTCGTAGATGACGTCGAAACAGATCGCCAGCCCGACGCGGGTGCCTCCTATATCCATCACTGGCGCCGATCTGCCTGGGGTGTACTCCCTCTGGATCAGACTGACAAGGTCAGGTGCGAGACGTTCAAACAGCCACCGGTCGGGCACGTATTCGCCGAACGGGACGGGGTTGAGTTTGTCGTAGCTCTGCTCGCTACCGTCCGTCGTCCACAGCATGGTTGAGTTGAACGTTTGCTCGCCTCTCGTGGTTGCGGCGTTCATTAGGAGCGGGGCACCGTACGCGGCGGAGATTTCACTCAGCACTCGACGTGTGGGTTCTGAAGACGCCGGGTCGATGTCCACGGAGCCCTCTGGCCAGGCGAGCACGTCCATCTGCTGGCCCCGAATCGTTTTCGATGTTGATGCTTGGGCTCGGAGCATGTCGCCTTCGTTGCGGTCGTCGAAATAGCCTGCCGGCCCGTTGCCTTGGACCCACCCGACGGTGAACGTTCCGATACTCCGGGTGGCGTACTGGGGTGTGACCGCCATGAGCAGGACTCCCACGAGCGCCGGCACGCCGGCACGCAGAGTGCGACGCCCCGGTCTGAGGGCCTGCACGAGGGCGGCGCACACGCCCACGACGAGGAAGGTCACACCCGTCGTTCCCACCCAGGACGCCACTTCAGGAAATGGTCCCGACACTTGCGTCATTCCTACCCGTGCCCAGGGGAAGCCCGAGTACGGCCACATTCCGACAAGTACTTCCCGCGCGGCCCACAGGGCTGCTACCAGCGCGGGGATACCCAGCAGGTCTAAGGCCCCGCCGAGCCTACGTACCTTCACCCAACGGTAGGTGAGGGTGATGGTTATGCTGCTGACACCGATCAGGACTGTCTGCAGGGCGCTGAGGGCCAACCAGGGCACTGGTCCGAGGAATTGCGCCACCCATACGAGGTGGGCAAGGTTGAACACGGCCCCGAAGACGCAACCCACGACGAAGGAAGCGAGCGTGCCTCTTCCGAGGAGAGCCGCGAGCAGGATCGTCACGCTCACGAAAGCAAGCGGCCACCATCCGAGGTCCGGTGTGGCCGCATCCATCAGCAACCCCGCCGCTGCCGCCAAGGGCAACGCCGCCGTCACGGGCAAGGAATCCGTGCCGCTGGTCCACATAGAGGGCATGCGCAGCGCGCCGGTTGCCCCTCGAAGTGCTGTCATGCGGACCCGCCTTTCTCTAGACGGCGCAGGTACTCGTTGTACTCGTCGAGCTCTGGATCCCCGTGCGCGTCCGCCCATCTGCTTGCGGCGGCGTCACGAACGGAGTCGTGCCGGAACCACCGGTGCATCACGATCAGGATCATGATGAGTGTGGGCGCCTCGCCATAGGACCATGCAAGACCGCCGGCTACGCGTTGGTCCTCGATGGGGTCGATCCCTAGGGCAATGGTCGATTCAGCGAATGTTCCTACTACCAGACTGGTCGCCATCATGAGGAACACCCCGAAGAAGGCGTGCAACGCTGCCTCAGCGAAAAGGTCGAGTGCCCGTCCTCCGTGGCTCATGCGGACCGGTAGTGGATCTGTGGAGAGCACCGGGATGGTGAACAGGATCCCGCTGATCAGGAACGCCGATTCTAAGGCGGTGTGACCGCCGGGGAGGGCTAGGACGGGATCGAGCAGATCTGCGATGTACAGGCCGTAGAAGGCCGCGAGGTAGGCGGGTAACGCGACCCAGGGGCTTAGGGCCCATCTTGACCCTCGCCACCGCAACGCGCCGTGCGCCACTTTGAGGACACTTTTTCCGACGCCGCGGTGCGGGGTGGCACGCAGCAGAAGGGTTCCCGGGGAACCGAGCACGAGCAGCGGTGGGATGGCCATCATCAATGTCAGCTGCTGAAACATGAACACCGAAAGCAGGGCTTTGCCGTAGTCCTCTACAGCGAGGCCGGTGACGGCGGCGAGGGCTGCGCAGCCGGAGACGAAGCTCACCGTGCGCAACACCGACCACCGTCGATGCTGCCGCCACAGACGCAGCGCCCCGAGGAGGTAGATGGTGGCCATCACCGTTGCGGCGCCCGGCAAAAGGGTAAAGGGGTGCGCTGCGGGCAGCAGGTAGTCGCCAAGGTCGAGGGGGGCGTTCATAGCTGTGGACCTATCGTGGCTGCGCGGCCGTATTCGCCCGCTCACACACTTCTGTGTGAGCCTCCGCTAGGTGCTGGACCGCGCGGGCAAGCCCCGGGTCGTCTCCTCGGGCGAGGGCGGCGTACTCCACGTGGATCGTCGAGTCGGTTGTGGTCGCCGAGTGGTGGACTTTCACCCAGATTCGGCGGCGAGGTATGAGAAGTCCGGTGAACAGCCCGACGCAGGCCAGCACAGAGAACGCGAGGACCCAGCCGCTGCTGGGGTCGCGTTGGATCTGCAGGGACGCGAACCGTTTCACCGGAGCACCGTCGGCTTCCTCCCAGGTGATGGTGCCCCACCCGTTGGGCAGCGCACCGGTGGTACCGGGCCTGAGTTCAATGGATTCCTGTCCGGTGTTGCCGCCGGTGAGCTGGGTGAGTTGGTCAACTTCCAGGGCGTAGACGGAACGGGGGGTTCCATCGTCGATGCCCAGGTCGCCTGCGAATGCGTTGAGGGTGATGACGGGGTTGATTACGTCGGGGTAGATCGAGGTGGCGGCACCTGAGGGCAAGGTGTCCTGTGTGGGGTAGAAAAAGCCGATCAGCCCGAGCTGCTGCGGCAAGCCATCCGGAACTTTCACGACGCCTAGTGAGGTCATGTTGGAGTCTTGCGGGAGGAAGGGTAGTGAGTCGCTATAAACGATCTGACCTTCCGCGTCACGGATGGTGAGGGTAGGCGCGTAACCGTTTCCGAGGAGATGGATGCGGTCGGTCCCTACAGTGATGGGGTAGTTGACGACCACCCGCTCGGTTCGGTCGTCTGCTCCGGGGGATCTGATCGTGACGTTGGCGGCGAAGTCGCCCGCTTGCCCACCGCCAGGGGAGCCTGCTGGCTGGTAGGTGACGTCGAAACGGTCCAGCGTGAGGGAGTACGGCGTCAGGTTGGATCCGTCCGCGAAACGGCCGGGGTCGAAGGAGGAGAAGTCGCTGAGGGTGTTGACGAAGGTTGTCCCCTCCACCACGACGCGCTGGCCGGTGTAGGCGAACGCCTTGCCGACGACGACGGAGACGAGCACGCCGACCAGGGCGATGTGAAAGAGCAGGTTGCCGGTCTCGCGGAGGTACCCGCGTTCGGCCGAAACGGAGGTCCACCCCTTCCCGTCGTAGCGGCGGACGCGATAGCGACGCCGGGCGAGTTCTGTTTCGGCAAGATCCAAAGCTGCCGCGGGGGTGAGATGCTCGCCGGGGATGGCTCGCTCGAGGTGTTCGGGGAGTCGAGCGAACCGGATGGGTGTGCGCGGCGGTTGTCCTTTGAGAGCGCGGTAGTGGTGTTTCGCCCGCGGGATGACGCACCCGATGAGGGATACGAACAGCAGCAGATAAATGGACGAGAACCAGGGCGAGTAGTAAACGTCGAACAATCCGACGGCGTCGAGGAACGGGAACCACTCGGGGTTGTTGCGCTCCCATTGGATGACGCCGTTGGGGTCGGCGCCTCGTTGAGGAAACAGTGAGCCGGGTACTGCGGCCAGGGCGAGGGAGAGCAGGAGGATGAGCGCGGTGCGCATGCTGGTGAGCTGGCGCCATGTCCAGCGGAGCCACCCTTTGCCATCCAGCTTTACCTGTGGGCCGTCTTGATCGTTCGGGGCCCCGTCAGGATGGTCCGCCGGCCGCCGCGGGTCTGAATCGACGTGGCGGGTATCAGAGCGGGAGGGGGACATTGATTACCACCTGTTGCAGAAGTGACATGAGCGAGGTCCACACGCCCGTCACCATGAGCAGCCCGAGCAGGATGAGCACGGCGCCTCCGATGAGGTTGAGTGTGCGGATGTGAGTGCGGAGGACTGTGACGGACCGCGCAGCCCACCCCCATCCGAGCGCCAGTACGAGGAAGGGCACTCCGAGGCCGAGTGAGTAAGACAGACCGAGGAGCCCGGCTCGGGCGGGGTCACCAAGGTTCCACGACACGGACAGGATTGCTGCGAGTGTGGGGCCAATGCACGGTGTCCAGCCGACACCAAGTGAGAACCCGAGAAGCGGAGCGCCGACGAGCCCGGCTCGACGACGGAGGGTCGGACGCATGCCACGCTGTCCAAGCCGGATTGCGCCTGTGAAGACCAGCCCCAGGACGATGTTCACAATGCCGAAGACGCGGGTAAGGAGATCGGCGTAGCGCGAGAGCGCCACCCCGAAGAATCCCCCCAAGACGGTCACGGCGACGAAGACCACAGTAAATCCGGCGATGAAGAGCAGGACGCCTGCTACGAGCCGCGGGCGTGTGGTGACCGTCGTCGCACCGTCTCCTCCGGTTGTGGAGGTGGGAGGGGCGGCCACACCTCCGAGGTACCCGAGGTAGCCGGGCACCAGCGGTAGGACACAGGGCGATAGGAAGGAGATGAGACCGGCGACCAGGGCGAGGGGGATGGCAAGCCAGAGTGCGCCGTCGACGACGAGCGCCCCGGCGCTCATGGTCTCTCCGCCAGCGTGTCCGCGACGATGGTGGACAGGATGGACGCGCTGGGAAGTTGGCCGATGATGCGGGCGGCGAGGCGACCCTGGCGGTCCATTACGAGCGTTGTGGGTGTGGCCTGGATCGGGGTGAGTTGCGCGAAGGCGAGTTTCACCTGACCGTCATTGACGTCGATGACGCTGGGATAGGTGACGTTGTTCTCGCGCGCGAAAGAGAGTGCTGTCTCAGCTTGGTCGTAGGTGTTCACTCCGAGGAAGTCGACTTCCTCGTTCTGGAAGCGCAGAAAGACCTCCTCGAGCATGGGAGCCTCGACGATGCACGGTCCGCAGGCGGCGTACCAGAAGTTCACCACGAGCACCTCACCTCGGTAGTCGTCGCTGGTGACGGTTTCACCGGTTTCGATGACGCCTTCGAACTGAACGGGTTCGCCTCTGTCCGACGCGGCAATCTCGGCCACTTGGAAATTCCCATCGGAGAACGATGCGCCCGCGCCGGCGTCCGTTGTTTGGGTCGTGGCGGTGCAACCGCTCATCACGCCGACGATGATGAGCGCCGTGCCGAGGGCGAGGAGTTTGCGATTCATGCCCGCTCCCTCTTGATGATGGCTCCCGCGACAAGGAAGACGACTGCGGCTGCGGGTTGCGCCGCGGTCCAGACAACACCTTCAGCGGGGATGGGGAGCACCGGGTTCCATGCCACCGCGATCACAGCAAACACCGGCACCCACCACAGCTGCCGCTCCTGGTAGGCGAACGAGGCGACGATGAGCGCCAAGATTGCCACGATGAAGCGCACAAGCGTGAACCAGCCGCTGTCCAGCAGCGCTGGCGCCACGAACAGGGCGGCTGCGGCGATCAGACCGGGGGCGAGGGCGTTTCGTTGATACCGAGATGGCGTCTTGGTCTTTTTCATTGCTTGTCCTCCGGGGGAACCCCGAACGTGGGTGGTGTGGCAGGCGCGACCTTGGTGCCACTGTGGGCGCGTTGGCGGAGCATCAGCATCACTGCAACCGCTATCGCTCCAGCGGCGAGGAAGACGTCTGCCAAGTTGCCGATGAACAGACGCCCGTATGCAAGGAAGTCGGTGACGTGGCCGATTGCGAATCCTGGCGGCGACATGAAACGGTCGATGAGGTTGCCGACAGCTCCACCGAGGAATAGCCCCACACCACCCGCCCATCCCACCGTTCGCGCGCGGGCCGCCAGGACGAAAAGCCCGGCAACGGCTGCCACGCCTATCAAGGTGAGAACCCAGGTCATGCCCGAGCCCGTTCCCAGCACCGCGCCGGGGTTGAAGGCGAGTTGCAGACCGAATGCGTCCCCAATAATGGGCACCCGTCTCCCGTCGGCAAGCGCAGTCAGGGCGATGGCTTTACTGAACTGGTCTATCAACACCGCGGCCGCTGCCACCATGCAGGCGACGGCGAACGGCCGCGTCTTCTCAGCGGTCACCTTCTTGGCCCTTCCGGAGGTGGCGGGTTCGCCGCGCTGTGACCAGAAGCGTGACCAGCGCTCCGCCGAGAATCATCGCCACCGCGGAGACTCCCAGCACGGGAGCGACCTCGCCACCGCCGGTGGGCACTCCTCGACCGTCCGCGCGTGGGGTGGCCGTGGAATGAGGATGGGTCTGGTGCCCAGGTGATGGAGTCTCGGAGCTCGTTACGGTGGTTCCTGAACGTTCGACGCTCAGAGGCGCAGTGGTGAAGCTGACATCCATGGCCGAGCTCAGCGCCGGGGCCACGACAGCAAAGGTCGGCGCGGCGGGTCCTGCAACGATGAGGGCGGCGCTAAGAGCGACAGTGGCGCACAGCGTCACCGTGACCTGCGTTGCGCGATGGCGAGGTCTGGATACGAGGAAGAATCTCATTGGTCTTTTCAAGGTCGGGCGTAGATGAATCGGGCAATACGAGCCGCGTCCGTCCATACCCCGGGAAGGGTGTTAGCTCTGGCCTGGCTGTGCACGGGGATTCCGGCAACGAACAGACCGGGTAGCGTCGTCGCGGTGGGGATGCGTCGCTGAAGCTGCGGCTGCGTGGGCAACCACTCGTCGCCCGCTTCGTACCCGGTGGCGAACACGACTGACTGGTAGGCCTGCCGGTAGCCATCCGCGAAGGCGAACTTGGCCCCGTCCACCCCAATCGTCTCGGCTCGAATGGAGACGCCTTTATCTCGGAGGGCGTCGTAGAGGGGTTCTGGGGCGATCTTCACGCGCCGCCACGGTGAGACGCGCGGCTGGGTGGGGAATTGCCGCGGATGCGCTTCAGCCCGTCGGGTGCGGACCGCCAGAGTGACGTCGTGCGACTTCGCGAGGTCGGAAGCAACTTCCGTCCCGGCGATACCACCGCCGACAATAAGTACCCGGCCTCGCGGAATCTGCTCGGGTGTTCTGTAGGCGTTGGTGTGCATCTGTACTCCTTCGACTTCGGCGTCCGCGGCCCATTTCGGAAATCGGGGACGTGCTGCGGCGCCGGTAGCGCACACGACGTTGCGGGTCTGCACTTCGCCAACCGTGGTGCTCAAGAGCAGGGTTGGGCCGTTGCCGTGGCGAGTCACGGCGAGGGCCTGGACACCCCAGACGGGGTTTACCCCGAGCTCCGCTTCGAATCTGTGTAGATAGCCTTCGATGTCTCCCGGGGTGGGGTACCGATACGGGTCACCCTCCAGTGGTCTGCGGGGGAAGCTGGAGTGCTCAGCATTGCTGAGCAACCGCATAGAAGGCCAGCGCGCACTCCACGTGCGTTGTCCCCGCGCGGAACTGTCGATGACCACGAAGTCACGCTGCGGTTCCATGCCGCGAGCGATCAGTGCCGCTGCAGTTGCCAATCCAGCCTGCCCTGCGCCCACGATGATGACTCGTCGGTGTGACAGGCCCGCCACTAGGGGGTGCCGTCCAAGCGGGTGGTGATGGCACTTTCAAGGTCGTTCCATCGTTCAATGACAAGAGGTTCGCCGTCGACGAAGAACGTAGGGGTTCGGTCCACGCCGAGGGCGCGTCCGTCGTCGAGGTCGGATCGAACGCGCTCGAGAGTGGCAGGGTCGGCGACAGCTTCGTCGTAGGCCGTCATATCCAAGCCCAACTCGGTCGCGTACGAGCGGAACAGCTCCGCTTGGCTTTGCTGAGACTCCCCCCACTGTGCTTGCGTCTCAAAGAGACGGTTGTACATGTCTTCGAAGCGTCCCTGGGCTGCCGCGGCCTCCGCAGCGACCGCTGAGTTTTCGGAGTTGATGTGGCCGGGAAGGGGGAAGTAGCGAACGACGTAGTTGATCTGTCCCTCATACTTCACACGAAGCTCTTCGACGACGGGGTAGTAGGCGCCGCAGGCTTCGCACTCGAAGTCCAAGAACTCCACGATGGTGATGGCGCCGTCGCCGGCGTCGTCGAGGACGTG
This sequence comes from Microbacterium sp. ACRRU, assembly GCF_022346945.1. GTDB lineage: Bacteria > Actinomycetota > Actinomycetes > Actinomycetales > Microbacteriaceae > Microbacterium > Microbacterium mcarthurae. Next base: position 12,228 of record NZ_JAKRNI010000047.1, read on the forward strand.
GGAGTCGTCTCTAACAACCGCTATCGACCCTCCTCCCCGTTCCTCGGCGGCAACGCGGGTGTTGTTCTGATCGACTAGGACATAGATGACAGCCCCCGCGACGACCGCGACGGCGACGGCGGCGGTAATGACCGTCGCCTTCCAGTTGATTTTCATGGGTACTCCAACACTTGACGGCACAAGAAAAGCCCGGGTTGCCCGGGATGAGTGTCGCCGCGGGGGCGACGTGCCGATGTCAGGTTCTAGAGATACCCAGTTGCGCGATTGTGAGGGCGTGGCCCTCAGGCCTGCCGGACACCGGGTGGATCAAAGACGGCGGGAGGGCGCGCCAGACGAGTGTGATCCCAGCCGGTCCGCGGCGCACCAGGAGATGAACAACGAGGTACAGCACGAATCCGCAGACGACGCCGAGAACGCACAGCGCCATTCCGGGCGATACGTCGTACACGCTCGCCTCGACGATAGAGGTAGCGACGGGTGCGGCCGGGTCGTGCGGCGCAGTGTCAGATGCCGTCGCGACCACACCGCTTACCGGGGCGTTGTCGCCATGGTTGAGGGCCACGACTCCGAGCAGCAGGAGGGCCCCGAGGGCGATGATGGTAATGAGTCGCGTTATCGCTCCGTGCTCTTTCGCCAGCGCTGAGCGCCGGGCGTGAGCGTCGGTATACATCAGCAGCCAGTGTACGGAGAGGTTCTGGGCGAATGGCTGGGAACGGCCGACGGTGTGCCGATATGCGATCGGGCTGCGAACACGCCCGTTCGAGCGGTTCGGCGCCCGCGATTAAGCGTGACGGACATCCCCGGGTTCCGAATCTTGCAGGTCGGCTGTCTCAATCTGGAAGGTGGAGTGCAGCACGGACACCTCGAAGTGTTGAGCCACACATGCTCTGACGTCCTTGAGGACAGCGGCTGCGTGTCCGTCCGTGAAGCATTCGTCTTCAACCACGACATGCGCGCTGATTGTCGGCAGGCCGGTGGCGACTGTCGAGGCGTGTAGGTCATGGACGTCTATGACGTGGTCGAGTTGGAGAATGTGAGATCTCACATCGTCCAAGTCCAAACCGTCGGGGGTGAACTCCATCAACACCGACGACGTCTCGCGTAGCAACTTGAACGCACGCGGCACGATGAGAGCGGCGATGAAAAGACCGGCGATGGCGTCCGCTTGAAAGAAACCCGTCGTCCAGATGACGACAGCCGCGACGATAACCCCCAGTGATCCCAGCGCGTCATTCAGCACTTCCAGATACGCTGCCCGCATGTTGAAGTTAGCTCCGCGACTGGAAGACAGCACGAAGATGGCGATGACGTTCGCGACTAACCCAACGACTCCAAAACCCAGCAGTTCCGCAGCTGGCACCTCCGGGGGCTCGAAGAGCCGGCGTACCCCCTCGATGGCTGTGTAACCCCCTACCGCCATCAACAGAGCCGCTTGCCCGAAGGCAGCGATAACTTCGATGCGACGGAACCCCCACGTGCGTCGCGCACTAGCCGGCCGCAGCACCAGCGTCGCGGCGATGAGTGCAACGAGAAGTCCGGATGCGTCAGTGAGTGCGTGGGCCGTGTCCGTGAGGAGGGCAAGACTGCCGGTAAAGAAGGATCCAACCGCTTGAGTCACGGCGATTGCCGCGGTGATTGCAAACGCAATCCAGAGACGCGCCCGATGGTCGGTCGGATGCCCGGCCGCGCCGGTAGACGGTGCGTGCGTGTGACCGGCGCCCATCAGGCCGCGTCCGTTCCAAGGGCGAAGTCTTCACCAGGCTGATGAAGGTGAGCGCATAGCGTGACACGCGTGCCGGTGTCTCTCAGCAGGAGTTCGGCGGCGTTAATGAGAGCCGCAGTCGCCACAGGTTGCGCAAGATCGAACCAGGAAGCCCGACCCTCCGAGCGAACAGTGACTAGTCGGCAGTCCCGCAGGAAGCTGAGGTGCTTACTTACGGTTGATTGCGCCAATCCGAGGTGCTGGACGAGATCCCGGACGCGATGCTCGCCGGACGCCAGATGCTGGAGAACCGCCAATCGCGTGGGGTCCCCAAGCGCGTCGAATAGGTGCGCGTACACAGCGGTCGCGTCAGGATCGAGTAGACCACCCTCTTTATTCATCGCCACATAGCGATGATATCGTCAAATGCCGTGTCCGTCACGTCTGCATCCAACTGGGAACCATGCTCATTCTCGCCGGATCAGTGGGCCACCCGAATGCTCGCCCACAGAGCAAGCGCGACGATTGCGGTGAGGGTGGTGAAGGACAAGGCGCGGGGCCGGAGACCGGCGCGCGGTGGTAGTTGTAGTCGCGCCACAGGGTGCGTTTCGTCTGATCAGGTGGTGGGGCGCGGTGGGCTTTCCGCGCCCCACCCCGGGCGGGATCAGAGAGTGGCGAGAAGCTCCTCCATCGTGGCGATCTCGGAGGTCTGCGCCTCGATGATGGTGTTGGCGAGTGCGACGGCGTCGCTGTTCTGGCCGTTGGTCGCTTCTTCCAGGGCCATGTCGATGGCACCGCGGTGGTGCTCGATCATCTGCTGGAGGAACAGCCGGGCGGCGTCGGTTCCGGTGGCCTGCTTGAGCGATTGCATGTCGTCTTCGCTCATCATGCCGCCGCCGTGGTCCATGCTGCCGGTGGCGGGATCAACGGCTCATGACCGTCAACGGGGCGTGAGGGCCGCGCGTGGTACAGGTTTGGTCTCCGATGTCTCAGCTGCAGCGCTCCCCCGAGCCGGGGGTGTGGCTCGTCTTCGACCGCAGCAGACGAATCGCGATTGTGCGCGTGGTGGAGCCTGCCCCGCTTTTCCGGACACCTGAGTTGAGGCGATGATCGTCTCGGAAGGAGTCCGTGAGATGCCTGCTGCTCACCCACCGGAGTTCCGGCGTCGAGCCCTCGACCTCGTCGCCC
>NZ_JAKRNI010000048.1 GCF_022346945.1 Microbacterium sp. ACRRU
GAGGTGTGCGGCGGAAACATCTCCGGCGGGGGCCGGCCCGTCGGGGTGGGCCGGGGTGCGCGCCAGTTCTGGCGTGGACGCCGCTGCCGACTCCTCCGCCCCCGTCCCCGCCGACCGATCGGCCTGCGCGCGGAGCTCGCGCCGCGTGGCCGGGGTCTGGTCGTGCACCCGCCCACGCTACCCCGGTGACGGCTCTATACTCGGGAACCACAACCACGGGAGTCCGGTGAGCCGGGCTGAGAGGAAGCGACCCACGCTTCGACCGTCGAACCTGATCCGGATCATGCCGGCGCAGGGAGGAGAGAAAATGCACACGTCCACGTCTGCCCGGACGGCGCCCGCCGTCGCCACGTCCGATCGTTTCCGGTGGCGGGTGGTCGACATCGTCGTCGCCGCGGTCCTCGGTGTCGCGATCGGCCTGATCTTCTGGGGCTGGAACACCGTCGGCGGCCTGTGGTTCGCCGCGATGGATGGCCTGACGCCCGGCCTCGGCGGCATCGCCGTCGGCATCTGGCTCCTCGGCGGCGTCGTCGGGGGCCTCGTGATCCGCAAGCCCGGCGCGGCGCTCCTGGTCGAACTGGTCGCCGCGATCGTGTCCGCCCTCATCGGCAACGTCTGGGGCATCAGCACGATCTTCTCGGGCCTGGCCCAGGGCCTCGGCGCCGAGTTGATCTTCCTCGCCTTCCTCTACCTGCGCTTCACTCTTCCCGTGGCGATGCTCGCCGGGGTGGGCGCCGGAGTCGGAGCGTGGGTGCTGGAGTTCTTCTGGGGCAGCTCGCCGAACATCCTGAAGACGCTCGAGTTCAACCTCCTGTACCTCGGCACACTCGTCGTCTCGGGCGCCGTACTCGCGGGTGTCGTGGGGTGGCTGCTGGTGCGGGGTCTCGCCGCCAGCGGCGCGCTCAGCCGGTTCGCCGCGGGACGCGAACGCCGCCGCGAGGTCTGATGCCGCATCCCGCGCGCGTCGAGGTCGACGGCTGGGGGTGGAGGTACGCCGGCCGGCGTCTTCCCGCGACCCGAGACATCGACCTCACCATCGAGCCCGGTGAGCGGGTGCTCCTCCTCGGGGCCTCCGGTGCGGGGAAGACGACGCTCCTGGCGGGGCTCGCCGGTCTCCTGGGCGGCAGCGACGAGGGCGAAGCCACCGGTGCCATCCGCGTCGACGGTGCCGCGCCCGAGGCGCAGCGCGGTCGCATCGGCCTCGTCCTGCAGGACCCCGAGGCCGGTGTCGTGCTCTCGAAAGTCGGCGACGACGTCGCTTTCGGGTGCGAGAACCTCGGTGTGCCCGCCGACCAGATTCCGGGCCGCGTCATCGAGGCCCTGGCATCCGTCGGACTGGACGTGCCCCTGGATCGCCCGACGAAGGCGTTGTCCGGCGGACAGAAGCAGAGGTTGGCGCTCGCGGGCGTGCTCGCCATGCGGCCGGGCCTGCTGCTGCTCGACGAACCGACCGCCAACCTCGACCCCGACGGTGTCCGCGAGGTGCGTACGGCGGTGGAGAGGGTGGTCGCGCGCGAGGAGACGACCCTCGTGCTCATCGAGCACCGCACGGCGGTGTGGGCCGACATGGTCACGCGGGTCGTCGTCCTCGCCCCGGGGGGAGGGCTCCTCGCCGACGGACCGCCCGCCTGGGTCTTCGGCCAGCACGGCGACGCACTCGCCGCGGCAGGGGTGTGGGTTCCCGGACGTGCGGTCGACCTCCCCGTGCTCGCGCCGGTGTCGTCGACGAGGGATGCCTCGCTGCAGGCGACGCGCCTCGCCATCGGTCGCGAGCGGCGGGCGCCGGTCCTCTCGGGGCTCGACGTCGCCGTGCCGGAGGCGGCGGGGACCGTGGTGACGGGACCCAACGGCGCCGGAAAGTCGACGCTGGCGCTGACCCTCGCAGGACTCCTGCCCGAGCTCGACGGCGAGGTCGTCGCGGCCGATCGCCTCGCCGCGCGGGGCGTGCGGCGGCCGTCGCGGTGGCGTTCGACCGAGCTCCTGACCCGCATCGGCACGGTGTTCCAGGAGCCCGAGCACCAGTTCCTCGCGACCACGCTGCGCGACGAGCTCGCCGTCGGCCCCCGGGCGCTGCGGATGCCGGCGGCCGAGGTCGACGCGATCGTCGATGAGCTGCTCGAGCGGCTCGACCTGGCATCCCTCGCCGAGGCGCACCCCTTCACGCTCTCGGGCGGGCAAAAGCGCCGTCTGTCGGTGGCGACCGTGCTGGCGTCGTCGCCGGAGATCATCGTGCTCGACGAGCCGACCTTCGGGCAGGACCGCCGGGGGTGGAGCGAGCTGGTCGGCCTGCTCCAGCGGGAGATCGCGCGAGGACGCAGCGTCATCGCTGTCACGCACGATGCCGATGTCGTCCGCCATCTGGGCCAGCACCGCGTCACACTGGCGGGTGCGGCGTGACGGCGACGATCACGTCTCGTGACCGCTCCGTCGCCTGGATCGACGGGGTCAACCCGGTCACGCGCATCCTCATCGCGCTCGCGCTGTCGGTGCCCTTGTTCGTCACGCTCGACGCGGTCAGCGCGGCCACCGCGGTCGTGCTGGAGCTCCTGTGCGTGCCGCTGACCGGACTCACCTACGCCACGGTGCTGCGTCGCATGATCCCGGTGGCCGTCTTCGCTCCCGTCGCCGCGCTGAGTATGCTGCTCTACGCGCAGCCCGGCGGCACGGTGTACGGAACGTTCCTGTTCGCCACGGTCAGTGACGACTCCATCGCCCTGTCGGGCGCGGTGCTCGTCCGGGTGCTGGCGCTGGGGCTGCCCACCATCCTGCTCTTCGGACGTGCCGACCCGACGGAGCTGGCCGACGCCCTCGCGCAGGTGGCGAAGCTCCCCGCACGGTTCGTGCTCGGGGTGCTCGCCGGAGCGCGGACGGTGGGGCTGTTCGTCGACGACTGGCGCACCATGACGCTCGCGCGTCGCGCGCGCGGACTCGGCGACCGCGGCGCCCTCCGCCGCTTCCTCTCTATGGCGTTCGTGCTGCTCGTCTTCGCCGTTCGCCGCGGCACCACCCTCGCCACGGCGATGGAGGCCCGCGGATTCGGCGCCCCCGCCGAACGCACGTGGGCCCGTCCGTCGCGGCTGCATCCCCGCGACGGCGCCGCCCTCTTCGGTGCGGTGGCGCTCATGGCAGCGGCGTTGACCGCCGCCGTGACGACGGGGGCGTTCCGTTTCGTCGGGGGGTGAGCGCTCAGAGCACCCGTTCGAAGCACAGCGACCGCGGCATCGTCGCGATGTACGGCTCATAGACCGGGATGGGTGTAAAGCCCGCCGCGACGTACAGGGCGAGGGACTCCGGTTGCATTCGACCGCTCTGCAGGATCACCCGGCGTGCGCCGCCGTCACGCGCCATCGACACGACGGCGTCGGTGAGGGCGCGACCCACTCCGCGTCGGCGTGCTGCGGGCGTGACGATGAGGCGCTTGAGCTCCCATTCCTCCCCGAGTCGGCGCAGCAGGACGTGCCCGATCGCGGTGCCGTCGGCATCCACCGCGAGGAGGGTCGCGATCACGTCGTCGCCGTGCACGGCCAACGCCGCCGCCCGTTCCTCGGCCATCCCGGGCGGGTCGTCGGCGTCGGCGTCGCGGTAGCGTTCGTCGAGATCGGCGTCCAGGATGCCGCGGAGTGCGACCGCGCGGGGATCGTCGAGCGCGACCCGCTCGAGGTGGAAGGGCATCCCTCGAGCCTAGAACGCGCGACCGAACGATGGGGTTATGGATCGGGTGAACGCGGCCCGACATCGAGGGCGTGCGGGCTACGCTGTAGGCCGCGCGACCGGGTACCCGGGGCGACCAGCGGGGGGAGACGTGCGTTGTGGCACTGTTGCTCACGTTGATCGTCATCAGCGTCGCGGTCGTCGCTGCGGTGCTCATCGTGACCATGCTCCACCTCGGCACGCCGGGGACGCTCACGCTGTTCCTGCGGTTCGTCGCCGCCGCGGGCATCGCCGCCGTCGGCGCCAGCGTGCTGTACCTCGTGTACGGGAGCGGGGGAGGGGTCGCCTCGCTCGCGGTCGGCGACATGTGCATGGTGCTCGTCCCGCTCCTGCTCCTCGTGGCGGTGCGCACGCTCGACGGGGCGGCGTTCCTGTGGCCGTCGATCATTGCGTTCCTCCTCGCCATCGGTGTCGCCGGTGTCACCGCTTTCGTTCCTCTGCCGGGCTCGCTGGGGGTGAAGGTCGCGGTTCTCGCGGCGACCTGCGCGGCGTGCGCGTGGGTCGCGGCGCGGTCGCTGGCGCTGCCCGCCTCGGCGATGCGGATCGTCGCTTTCGCATCGGGGGGTTACGCCGTCTTCTCCGTCCTGCGTCTTGTCGTCGCCGCGGTCGCGGGGTGGGGATCGCGACTCTATGCCGCGATGTTCTCGTTCGTCCCGGCGACGGTGGTGGGCGGGTTGGTCGTGCTGGCGCTCGGAGTGGCCGTGCTGCAGCTGCGAACGGCGAGCGATCCGTCGCCGCAGGCGCGTCGGGATCGGGCCCCCGGAGCGATCGTCGTCATCGGCGACTGGAGGCTCGCCTCGGCCGCGTACGGCCCCGACCGGGTTCGAGGTCTGGTGCGCGATCTGCGCGCCGCGGCTCGCTCCCTCGACCCCGACGCCGTCGACGTGCCCCGCGGCGTCGAGGTGAGTCTGTCGCACGCGGTCGTCACACTGGCCGAGGTGGCGCGGGCTGAGTACGGGTGGAGTGCCGACGAGGTCGCTCTCCTGGCCGACGGCGTGTCCACCGCCGCGGTGCGTACGCATCCGGTGCGGCTGCGCTCCTGGCGTCGAGGTCGTTCGCTGCGATCCTGAGTCCCGGGTAAAGTGACACTCGGTTTCTGCTTCGAAGGAGAACGCATGGACATCACGGGTGCATCCGCCCTCGTCACCGGGGGCGCTTCCGGACTCGGGCTCGCCACGGCCCGCCGCCTCTCCGCCGCCGGCGCCCGGGTGACGATCGTCGATCTGCCCTCTTCGGCGGGGTCGGAGGTCGCGAGCGAGGTCGGCGGGCTCTTCGCCGCGGCCGACGTCACCGATGCCGACCAGGTCGCCGCGGCCGCGGCCGTCGCCGCCGGATCGGGCCCCTTGCGGGTCGTCGTGAACTGCGCGGGCATCGCCCCGCCGGCGAAGGTGCTCGACCGCGATCTGCGGCCCACGCCGCTCGCCGATTTCGAGCGGCTCGTGCGCATCAATCTCGTCGGGACGTACAACGTCATCGCGCAGACCTCCGCGATCATGGCAGCCGGTGAACCGAGCGAGGGCGGCGACCGCGGCGTGATCGTCAACACCGCCAGCGTCGCGGCCTTCGATGGGCAGATCGGGCAGCCCGCCTACGCCGCCAGCAAGGGGGGCGTTCACGCGATGACACTGCCGATCGCGCGGGAGCTCGCGCGTCACGGCATCCGGGTCGTCACGATCGCCCCCGGCATCATGGAGACCCCGATGCTCAAGAGCCTGCCGCAGGCCGCTCAGGACTCCCTCGGTCAGCAGGTGCCGTATCCCTCCCGCCTCGGCGCCCCGGACGAGTACGCCCGGCTCGTGCTCGCGATCGTCGACAACGGCTACCTCAACGGCGAGACGATCCGCCTCGACGGCGCGATCCGGATGGCGCCGAAATGACCGACGGCATCCTGCTCCGTGTCGAGGGCTCTCTCGCGCGCGTCACCTTCGACCGCCCCGCCTCGCTCAACGCGATGGACTTCCCCATGGCCCGCCGCTGGCGCGATGTCGCGCACGAGGTCACGTCGGATCCCTTGATCGCGGCGGTGATTCTGGATGCCAACGGCCCCGCGTTCTGCGCCGGCGGCGACGTCGTGGCGATGGCGACCACCGGCGCGGCCGGGGCGGAGGTGACGGCGACCGCGGAGGCGATCCACGACGGCATCCGCACGTTCGTCGAGGCGCCGCTGCCGATGGTCGCGGCTGTCCAGGGGGCGGTCGCCGGCGGGGGACTCGGGCTCATGCTCACCGCCGACTACGTCGTCGCCAGCGACAACGCTCGCTTCGTCAGCCGCTACGCCAACATCGGACTGACGCCCGACCTGGGCGTGTCGACGCTGTTGCCCGCGGCCATCGGGCAGCGCCGAGCGCTGCAGCTCCTCCTGCAGGACCGCATGCTCGACGCCGCGGAAGCCCTCGACTGGGGGTTGGTCGCCGAGGTGGTGGCATCCAGTGATCTTCCGACGCGGGTCGAGCAGATCGCCCGGTTCTGGCTCGACGGGGCGACGGCCGCTTTCGGCCAGGCGACGCGCTTGGTGCGCGTCGGTGCGGGGCGGTCGTTCGCCGACAATCTCGCCGATGAGGCCGCCACGATCGGCGCGGCCTTCGACACCCCCGAGGCGCGGGCGCGGGTCGCCGCCTTCGCCGCCGCCTCCGCGAAAGGACGCTCATGATCCCCACCGACCCTCCAGCCGCCGCTGGTGCGGCGCCCGGAGCCTCCGCCGGCGTGGGCCCACTCACGGGCAAGACCATCTTGATGTCCGGCGGGAGCCGTGGCATCGGGCTCGCGATCGCTCTGCGGGCGGCACGCGACGGCGCGAACGTCGCCCTGCTGGCCAAGACCGACACCCCGCACCCGAAGCTCGAGGGCACCGTCCACACCGCGGCCGAGGCGATCCGCGCCGCGGGCGGCCGGGCCCTGCCCATCGTGGGTGACGTGCGCGACGAGGAGTCGATCACCGAGGCGGTCCTCCGCACGGTCGGTGAGTTCGGCGGCATCGACATCGTCGTGAACAACGCCAGCGTGATCGACCTGTCGGGGTCGCTCGACCTCGCGACGAAGAAGTACGACCTCATGCAGGACGTCAACGTCCGCGGAACGTTCCTGCTCTCACGCGCGGCGATCCCGCAGCTGAGGGATGCCGCGAACCCCCACATCCTCTCGCTCTCGCCGCCGCTGAACGTCACGCCGAAGTGGCTCGGAGCCCACACGGGGTACTCCCTCGCGAAGTTCGGCATGACCATGGCGACGCTCGGCATCGCCGAGGAGTTCGCCGGCGACGGGATCGCGGCCAACACCCTGTGGCCGCGGACGACGATCGCGACCGCGGCGGTGCAGAACGTCATCGGAGGCGACCGGCTCATGGCCGTCTCGCGGACGCCCGAGATCTACGCCGATGCCGCGTACGAGGTGCTGACGTCGCCCTCGCGCGAGCTGACCGGCCGGACCTTGATCGTCGAGGATGTGCTCGAGGCCGCCGGGGTGACGGACTTCTCCGGCTACGCCGCGGTGCCGGGCACCCCCGACGCCGCGATGTACCCGGACATCTTCCTGGACTGACGGCCGCCGCCCGGTCGGGGGTGCGCCGTTCCGCCGGGTCGTCCGCCCGGTCGGTGGTGCGCGGTTCCGCCGGGCCGTCCGCCCGGTCCGTGGCGCGCGGTTCCGCCGGGTCGGCCGCCCGGTCGGGGGTGCGCCGTTCCGCCGGGTCGGCCGCCCGGTCGGTGGTCCGCGGTTCCGCCGGGTCGGCCGCCCGGTCGGTGGTCCGCATAAACGCTTTCGGCGCGCATAAACGCGTGAGCAGCGCGTTTCTGCGCGCGGACAGCGTTTATGCGGGGTGGTGATGCCTTCGCGCGATCGCGGCCGGCGCCGTCAGAGCAGACCGAGCTCGGCGAAGGCGTTGTGCACACCGTCCTCGAGCACCGACGTGGTCACGCGACCGGCCAGGCGCTGCAGCTCGACCGGGGCGTTGCCCATCGCGACGGGGGTTCCGACGACCTCGAACATCTCGACGTCGTTCCAGCTGTCGCCGATGCCGATGGCATCCGTCGCGTCCAACCCGAGGATGCCGAGCACCTCCACGATCGCCGAGCCCTTCGTGACACCCGCCTGACCGATCTCGCCGTTCGAGCCGCCCGGAAGCGGGATGGACCCCGGGATGACATGAAACCCGGGGCCGAGCTCCGCGGCGGCGTGAGCGACGGTGTCGGTCGAGGGACTGACGAACACGGCCTTCGCGACACGGTCGCGGTCGACCTCGGCCAGCGGCCGGGTGCGCGGGATCGGGCCCGTCGCGGGCGCCGGGTGTCCGAGCGCGGCGAGCTCGGCCGCGCGGGCCGCGAGACGCTTCTGCACGTACTCGCGCATCACCGGCTCGACGCCCGGGGAGGCGAACACCGCCTCGTGCGTCTGCAGGAAGTAATGGATGCCGTGCGCCTCGAAGTACGTCTCGATCGCCGCCACATCGTCGCGGGGCATCGGGTGCTCCACGAGGAGGGCGCCGTCACGTGTGGCGTACGCGCCGCCGTTGCTGATCGCCCCGTCGAAGCCGATCGCCCGGACGTCGGGATGGATGTCGCCGTCGGCGCGCCCCGTGCACAGCCACACGAGGTGGCCGTTCGCGCGAGCCTGGCGGATGGCGGTGATCGTCGAGGGGGCGATCGCCGAGCCGTGCTCGATGATCGTGCCGTCGACGTCGAGGAAGGCAATACGGGGCATGTGTTCTCCGTGGGGTGGGCGGCGGACCCGTGCTCCGCGCGCGGCGGGGCCCGCGCGGCGGTGCCCGCGGGGCGGGGCTGCGGAGCCGGGTCGCTGCCACCGTACCGGTCGCCGGTGTCCGAGCCGCCCGAGGACACAGCGGAGGAGAAACGGCCGCACAACTCCGGCAAGACCGCAGGATGCCGGGGCGCCCGGGCTGTGGCATCCGGATCTTCCTGCGTTGTGTCGTGCCCTGATGGTCCCCGGGGCGTCCAGCCGCGGCGCAGGTGGCCGCCGGTACCCTGGAAGATATGACCGATCAGACCCCCGTGCGCGAGACCACGCCCCGGCAGGCGCGCCCCGCGGGGGCGCCGGCCGACACCGCGATCCGCGAGACGAAGCCGCGCCAGGTCCGCCCGAAGACCGAAGGCTGGCAGCAGGCGAAGGACGAGACAGGGCGTCCGCTCCTGCAGTTCGCCAGCCCCAAGCGCGGTAAGCCACCCGTTCACCTCGCCGACCTCACCGCCGAAGAGCGCGTGGCCAAGGTCAAAGAGCTGGGCCTTCCGGGCTTCCGCGCGAAGCAGCTCGAGAAGCACTACTTCACCCACTACACGTCGGATGCCGCTGCGATGACCGACCTGCCGGCATCCGGTCGTGAAGAGCTCGTCGCGGGGCTCCTTCCGCCGTTGCTCACCGAGGTGCGCCGCCTCGAGACCGACCGTGGCGACACGATCAAGTTCCTGTGGAAGCTTCACGACGGTGCGCTGGTCGAGTCGGTGCTCATGCGCTACCCCGGACGCATCACGCTGTGCGTGTCGAGTCAGGCCGGGTGCGGCATGAACTGCCCGTTCTGCGCGACCGGTCAGGCGGGCCTCACCCGCAACATGTCGGCCGCCGAGATCGTCGACCAGGTGGTGCGCGCGAACGCGCTCATCCGCGCGGGCGGGCTCGGCGACCCCCGAAAGGTGGGGCACGAGGACGAGCGCGTGACGAACATCGTCTTCATGGGCATGGGCGAGCCGCTCGCCAACTACGCCCGGCTCATGCAGTCGGTTCGCGTGATGGTCGACAAAGAGCACGGCCTGGGCATGAGCGCGCGCGGCATCACGGTCTCGACCGTGGGTCTGGTGCCGGCGATCACGAAGCTGTCGAACGAGGACATCCCGGTGACCTTCGCCCTGTCGCTGCACGCTCCCGACGACGGTCTGCGCGACGAGCTCATCCCGGTCAACTCCCGCTGGAAGGTCGATGAGGCCCTGGATGCCGCGCGCGCCTACTTCGACAAGACCGGGCGCCGCGTCTCGATCGAGTACGCCCTCATCAAAGACATGAACGACCACGCGTGGCGTGCCGATCTGCTGGCCGAGAAGCTCAACGCCCGCGGCCGTGGCTGGGTGCACGTGAACCCCATCCCGCTGAACCCGACGCCCGGGTCGATCTGGACCGCGTCCGAGGTGCCCGTGCAGAACGAGTTCGTGCGCCGTCTCAACGACGCCGGCATTCCGACGACGCTGCGCGACACCCGCGGCAAAGAGATCGACGGCGCGTGCGGGCAGCTCGTCGCGACCGAGGACGACGAAGCGGCCGCGGCCGAGACGCCCGTCGGCTGACGCCCCGGCGCCGCGGGGACGCCGGTGGGCAGTCAGTCTGCCGCGCATAAACGCGATCTATATGCAGAAACGCGTTCTCAGCGCGTTTATGTGCGCCGGTCGTGTTTATGCGTAGCGGCATTCGGGCGTCGGGCGATTCGGAACGCGGGCAACGGGCCCGATGTCGGATGCCGCCGATAGCGTGGACCCATGGTCGGTTATCGCTACCTCGGCAACAGTGGATTCAAGATCTCGGAGATCACCCTCGGCAACTGGGTGACGCACGGTTCGCAGGTCGGTGACGACGCCGCCATCAAGACGGTGCACGCCGCGCTCGACGCCGGCATCACGACGTTCGACACCGCCGACACGTACGCCAACACCGCGGCGGAGGTCGTGCTCGGCAAGGCCCTCGAGGGTCAGCGGCGCGAGTCGCTCGAGATCTTCACCAAGGTGTACTTCCCGACCGGTCCCGGCGGCCCCAATGACACGGGCCTGAGTCGGAAGCACATCATGGACTCGATCAACGGTTCCCTGAAGCGTCTCGGCACCGACTACGTCGACCTCTATCAGGCGCACCGCTTCGACTACGAGACCCCGATCGAAGAGACCTTCCAGGCCTTCGCCGACATCGTCCGCCAGGGCAAGGCGCTCTACATCGGTGTGTCCGAGTGGACCGCCGAGCAGCTGCGCGAGGGGCACGCGCTGGCGAAGCAGCTCGGCATCCAGCTGATCTCGAACCAGCCGCAGTACTCGATGCTGTGGCGTGTCATCGAGGGCAAGGTCGTGCCCACCAGCGAAGAGCTCGGCATCTCGCAGATCGTGTGGTCGCCGATGGCGCAGGGCGTGCTGAGCGGCAAGTACCTGCCCGGTCAGCCCGTGCCCGACGGATCCCGCGCCACCGACGAGAAGAGCGGAGCGACCTTCATCAAGCGGTTCCTCCGCGACGACGTGCTCGAGGCCGTCCAGCGGCTCAAGCCGATCGCCGAAGGGGCAGGGCTCTCCCTGCCGCAGATGGCGATCGCGTGGGTGCTGCAGAACCCGAACATCGCCGCCGCGCTCGTGGGTGCCTCGCGTCCCGAACAGCTCGCCGACACCGTGAAGGCCTCCGGTGTGACGCTCGACGCCGACACCCTGGCGGCGATCGACACCGCACTGGGTGACGCGGTGTTCTCCGACGCCGACAACACGTACGAGGTGTCGCCGAAGAAGCGCCTGGTCTGACAGGCGGACGGGCGGGCCGGGCGGTGGCGCCCGGCCCGCTTTCGCGCATCCGGGCGCTGCGCTGCTCCGGGGTGAACCCCCGGCCCGCTCAGGAGAGCAACAGGATGGGCGTCGTACCCTGTGCGAATGTCCTTTTCCGCTCACCGGCCGGGCCGCTTCGGTTCCGACGGCCGCATCGAGTTCACGACGGACGATGACCGCGAGCCCCAGTACCTCGACGACATCCTCGCCCAGCAGCGTGACGACGCCGGCTCCGCCTCGGCCGACGACGTGACCCCCGGCGATCCCACCGAACCCTGGGGTGCCCCGCCCGCCGGCGACGGCGACACGGCCCCGTTCGAGTGGCCGGATCCGGAGTTCGAGGAGGCGCCGCGCGCCGCGGTCCCCGCCGACACCGAGCCCGCCGACACCTCGCGCCCCGACACCTCGCGCCCCGACGTCGAGTCCGCGGCGCCCGAAGCGGCGCCGTTCCCCGCGCCCGTGGCATCCGACCCCCGCCCGCCGCGGCTGCGGCGTGCCGACCCGCGTCGGCCGAGCCTGTCGCTCGTGCGGCGCATGGCGGTCTTGGGCGGTGCCGACAACGACGTGCTCGACGAAGTGCCCGAAGAGGTTCCGCGTTTCGTTCAGATGTTCCTCGTGCTTCTGGGCACTGCGCTGGTCTCGGCCCTGTCGATGATGTTCGCCCTGCTCACCGGTGTGCGTGTGAGCATCCTGCTCGCAATCCCGCTCGCGCTGGTGTGGGGTCTGATCATCTTCAACCTCGACCGCTTCCTCACCTCGACGATGCGCTCGACGAAGAACATCTTCCGGCTCCTGGGCCTGGCGTTCCCGCGCGTCATCATGGCGGCGCTCATCGGCATCGTGGTGGCGGAGCCTCTCGTGCTGCAGGTGTTCCAGAACGACATCAACCGCGAGGTGAACTCCACCAACGTCACGCAGGCGCTCTCCGACCAGGATGCCGTGGCCAACGGCCCCGAGAAGCAGGCTCTGGATGCCGCCAGCGCCCAGGTCGCAGCGCTGGAGAATCAGGCCGCGACGGGCATCGTCGCCGGCACGTCCTCCACCTCGGCGGAAGCCGCCGCGGCGCAGCAGAGCGTCGATCAGCTCACGCAGCAGCTCGCCGCGCAGCAGCAGGTCATCGATCAGGCCCGGGCGGTGTACCAGTGCGAGCTGACGGGCGAGGGTGCGGGCGAGGTGCCCGGATGTACCGGCGTCGCCGGCGACGGGGCGAGTTCGGATGCCGCGCAGGCCCAGCTCGCGCAGGCCCAGTCGGCGTACGACGCCCTGTCGGCGCAGTTGCAGCAGGCGCAGTCGGGTCTCGCCGCGGCGAACTCGGCGGGTGCCGAGGCGGCCGCCGCATCGGCGGACCAGAACAAGCAGCAGGCGCAGGATCAGCTGCCGGCGGCGCGTGCGCAGTACGAGGCGGCGCTCACGGCCTACAACGATCGAGCGGCGTCCGTCGCCGACGGCAACGCCGGCGCCGTGGGCCTGCTGAGCCAGATCTCGGCGCTCGAACGGCTGTCGGAGCGTGAACCGACGCTGCGCTGGGCGCACTGGCTCATCGCGGCCCTGTTCTTCATGATCGAGCTGCTCCCGGTTCTGGTGAAGGTGCTCACCGGGTTCGGCGGCCCGTCGCTGTACGAGAAGGCCGAGCGGATGCGCACCCAGGTCGCACTCGACCGCGTCACCGCGAGGACGTTCCGAAAGCGCGCGGACGTGATCGCCGACGAAGCGGTCCGCGTCCCGGCGGGCGTCTGATGGCTTCGTGGAGTGCGGGACTGCTGCTGTACCGGCGGCATCCCGCTCTCGAGGTTCTCATCGCGCACATGGGCGGACCGTTCTGGGCCCGCAAGGACGACGGTGCGTGGTCCATCCCGAAGGGCGAGTTCATCCCCGGCGACGAGGAGCCCCGGGATGCCGCGTTCCGCGAGTTCCGCGAGGAGCTCGGCCTCGAACCCCCGGCCTCGGAGTGGGCCGAACTGGGCACCTTCGCGGCGTCATCGAGCAAAAAGCTCGTGGTGTTCGCCGCCGACGGCGCGGCGTTCCCGGAGTCGGGCTTCACATTCGGCGAGTTCGAGATGGAGTGGCCCCCGCGCTCGGGCCGCACGGCATCCTTTCCCGAGGTCGACCGCGCCGAGTGGACGGGTCTGGATGCCGCCCGCGACCGCCTCGTCAAGGGCCAGCGCCCCCTCCTCGACGCGCTCGAGCGCCTGCTCGCGTAGGCCGCCGGCCGGGCGCGCGGGCAGGCGCGCGGGCGCGTCGGGGGGGGGGCGCGGGCCCGTGTCGCGGGGGTCGCGGGGGGGCGCCCCTCCCGGCCCCGGG
>NZ_JAKRNI010000049.1 GCF_022346945.1 Microbacterium sp. ACRRU
ACCGGTCACCGTCGGCATCAACGGCTCCATCACGGCCCACACCTCGTCAGAGATCTCCTGTCGCGTCACCGTTCAAGACTCACCCACCGAGGAACGAAACCTCTTGATCAACACGCCCTAGGACGTGTCTCCCAAAGCTCCAGGAGGCTTCGCTGAGAGACTTGCGGGGTGGCGGGCTTTCATCATGTCGAAGTGTGGATCGCGGATCTCGAGGAGGCGCGGGCCGAGTGGGGTTGGCTTCTGCGGGAACTGGGCTTCACTCTTGAGAGCGAATGGCCCGAGGGCGAGTCTTGGGCCGGGGGCGGGGCGTATCTCACGCTGACGACGTCGCCGAATCTCACGGGGCGGGCGCATGATCGGCGGAGTCCAGGCCTGAATCACCTCGCGTTCAAGGGCGGTGCCGCCGACCGGGTCGACACGATCATGATCGTGTCACGCTCCCGGCGCAGCGATCGTTCGCGGTGGAGTTCGGAGGACAGTCCAGCGGATTCGTCACGCAGGTTGTCGAGCGTCTCAAGATCCGTCCCGGCGCGAAGCTCACGCCCGAGCCGCGCGAAGGCGCCGCGAAGCTCCCGCATCTCGTCCTGAAGTTCGGTGAATGCGGTGGAGTCGACGAGCGGCGGTGGGGAGGAAGCATGCTCGCCCATTCCCGTAGTCGACATCGATTCGCCGCCCGAACCCCCTGACGGAGACGGCTCGGCGGTAGCATCCGGCGACGCATTCTGCGGTGTGCGAGTGGGCTCAGCGTCGACCCCTTCTCGCAGCCAGGGGGCTCCGCCGCGCAGCAGTGACAACGATGGGACGAGCGCCGCGCCCGCGTCGACGTCAATGAGGGACAGCCCAAGCGTGGCGCCTGTGCGGACAACCCGCGCGCGGAGGGTCTGCCCGACGTGGACGACGTCTGGCGCCTGCAGTTCGATGTTCTGGCCCTCATCAGCTCCGGGGATCACATCGCGTCGCCGGAGGGGAATCTCGGGTCCCGCTGGGTGCAGTGTGAGATAGGCGCGTTGCGGGGTGACCTTCACTGCCCGCGCGAGTGTGAAAGCGCCGTCCTCGAAGCGTGAGAAGTCGAGATCTGCGGCTTCGGGCGCGAGGTCGCGTTCGGTGAGCCATCCTTCTACCGGGCCGCCCTCCACGAGCGCGTCGGCAAGCAGAAGGTGCGGAGGGAGATTGTCTGCGACCACTATGACTCGGTCACCGTTCGCGAGCTTCGCGATATTGCCCGATGCACCCGACACGCGCTCGACGGTTGCGGCAGCCCAGGTGCGGCGTGCGATCGGCGCGACGACTGAGCGCACCACCACCTGGGAGAGCGCGTCCTCGATCAGTTCATCGACGGTGTGTCGGTCCGGGAAACGCAAGATCGATCGTCGCCAGTCGGGGTCTGCGCCGAAGTCGGCTGGGTACGACCGTGCTGCACCACCAAACACATGTGACTTCGGGGGTAGCGCGTGCTCAAGCAGGTAGGTCGGCTCACCCGTTGCGATGGTGATGACGTCCGCGTCCGTACCGACCTCGCGAGCTATGAGGTCGGGATCGAAGGCGAAGCTCCCGTCACCGGTCGTGCTTATGAGGATTAGCGGTCTATGCCGGTGCTCAACAATTTCTTCGGCGAGCTTGGCGACGTCATGTGAAGTGGCGATGTGTCTCATGCCTTCGATTCTTCTCGCTGCCTCCGACGCTGGCATCGATGTGAGCCGTGGCGTCCCGAAGCGCATGGCGAACTGTACCCGCGCTGAAACTTGCCGCCAGCGTCCAATTGCGGACCTACCTGGCCGGGCTATAGCGAGCCTCGCCCGCCCTTCCGAGAGCTCTCCACACCATTCCAGTGACGCGTTGGGCATGCCAGAGTTGGATCTGACGAGAGGAACGGACAATGGGATTCAAGGTCAGTTGGGAAGACGAGGGGATGGCCGACGATGACGATGAGGTCTTCGAAACCGAGGCCGAGGCCGAGGCCTACGCGCTAGACCAAATCAACAACTTTCATACGGGTGCCGACGTCCTTCACATGTCGAACCCAGGGGACTATCCCGAAGACGACGATGAGGATCCGGAGTACGAGATCATCGAGGTCGACTGACGCGGTCGCTAAACGGTGATGCCACGAGCGCGGAGCTCTTTTGCGATCGTCTTGCCGTCGAAGCCAAGCTGCCGAGCGATCGCGGCGCACGACAGGCCATCCTGGTGAAGTTGTACAGCGCGGTCGATCTCACGCTCACTCATCCTCCGCGTCGTTCGGATGCCGCGTTCGGTGAGGTACTTCAGTACCGTCGTGCGTGACATCTTCAGATCCTTTGCGACCGTGCGGGTGTTGCGTGTCTCGTGGTACTTCGCGACGATGACGTCGATTTCTGCGTCGCTGTATCGGCGCGCTCGGGCCCCGGAGGCGGGGGTGTACTGACGTTCGACCCGTTCCGAGGCGGCTCGTCTACAGAGGTCGCGCAGTCGCTCCACCTCTGTTCGAGAATTCAAGTAGCGTCCCAACAGGCGCCGGCGAAGCGACTCGAGGGCGACGAACACCTCGGCTGAATCCACGGCCGTCCCGGTGGACAGCGCCGGCTCAGCAAGGGAACGGAAGCCGACGCTTCTCCCCGCCAATTCCGACACCACAGTGAGGAACTGCGCGGCGGTCGGCGTGAGCATCGCTGCGCTCGTGACAATGACCGTGTCGCCGGCTTCGACGAACTCGAGGCACTCTCGGAGACCGGGGCGCTCAGCGCCACCAATCGATCCGTCGTCGGTGAATACCCGCTCGGCGCCCGCGAGTACGAGCTGCCCAGCATCCGTTGCTGTTCCGGCTCCTGGGGTCACCTCGCGCGTGTATCCGACAACCCGCGTCATCTCGAGATCCCGCCACGTTCGGTGCCGACGGGAGCGACGACGGGAGCCGCTACATCCACCGCCTGCTGACTCGGAAGCGAACGCCGAAGTTCAACCAGCCTTGCGACCGTCTTCTGCTCGATCGCGATCGTGAATTTGCCGTCGCTTGGCACGTGCAGTTCGGGAATCACCTCGCGAAGTGCGATCTCGTGCAACTCCACGAGGAGCTCAGTCGCACCGCGAGGAAGGTCACGGCGGGATGTCGCGTACTCGGTCACGTGATGAAGCTCGCTCAGCCACTGCGTGGCGTCGAACCGGCTCAGCCGATCCGATTGCGTGGCCTCAAGCGCAGCGCCCGCGCCGTGAAAAGCGTCCTCACCATCGGCTCGTCGCGCATCGAACACGACCAGGCCAGTGCGGCTCAGCACGGTGAGGCGGTCGACGAAAGCCGCACCCTGCGCTGCTGCGACAAGCGCACGGGTGGAGGCGAAGGCTCGATCGTGTGCGTCCCGGTCAACAAGTCGAGCGGGAACGGACCGGTGCACGTCGCGCAGATAGCCTGATGCGACAGTCAGCAGGCTCTCGGCGCGACGGACCGCGACGACGACGATGCGCGTCTGAAAGCCTGCCGTCGCGAATCGCTCGGCGGTGCCGACCGCGACGGCCGGATCCTGGAACGCACCCTCGAGGAGGAGCGAACGCTGATTCTCACGCGCGAATCGAATGCAATCGCGCAACCATCCCGCGGTCGCGCGTGCAACGCCCTCGGCTGCTTCGGGCGAGCGCGCGGAGGCGAACTCAGGAAAGCGCGGATGGAAGGCGCGCAGATCGTCACCGCTCACAACCGCAAGGTCAGACCCGTGGCCGGCGATTAGGGAGCCCGTCGCACGCAAACGGCCTGCCCCGGGCTGGCCCGAGAGAAGGACCAGACTCGGCGGCTTGTCGGACGGTGGCGAGCCGCTGAAGTACAGCGGCAGGATGCGCCGCGTCAGGATCTCATCGCGCTCCGCATCCTCGAGCTCCCACCCGCTCACAACGGGGGATCCGTCAGTTCTGCGATTCTCTCGCGAATCTTGGTGGACAGAACCGATACCGCTGCGCGATCGTAGCCGTCGACGCGGAGCACCGCGTCTCGGAGCGTCTTGAGCTCAACGTCGGATGCCGATGATTTCGCCGATGAGCGAAGCAGGAGCGCGCTCAACGTCGTCGCCGACTCGCGCATTGCCTCATATGCCACAACGTCGTTCGCGCGCCACGCCGAGATCCCAGTCAAGCCCAGCCTCCCAGTGCCAATCGTAGTGGCGCGGCGAAATGGGTTGGAGGTCCGCGTGCAACCCGAAGACCTGGCGAAGCGGCAAGGTCGGTGTGGCGGTCACCGGTAGGTTGGAGGCAACCCTCAGGGGAGGGCGGTATTGCGAGTCACGGGGGACGAGATTGCTGGCCACGCGAGGTCCGAAGGACTCGATGGCATCGGCCGTGCGGACATTCCGGCGTCGACCCAGGAGCCAGTGATATGAGCGCGCTAACGCCCTACCAGGCGAAGTACTTCGCGCACGAGTTGCAGCGCTCGTATGCGAATGATCACGTCGGCAAGCTGGCCGGCCTCCTATTCGACGCGCAGGTTGAACCGAAGCCGCACCAGATCGACGCTGCGTTGTTTGCGCTGCAGACGCCCTTTCTGCCTGGTGTGATCCTCGCTGACGAGGTCGGGCTCGGTAAGACGATTGAGGCTGGAATCGTCATCACGCAGTACTGGGCAGAGCGCAAGCGGAACATTCTCATCGTCACGCCATCGAGCCTTCGTCAGCAGTGGAAGCAGGAGCTGTACGAGAAGTTCCTGATCCCAGCGAGCATCTTGGACCCGAAGTCCAAGGACGCACTCCTTGCCCCTGGTCCCGGGCGACAGGGTGAGGTGCTGATCTGCTCGTACGAGTTCGCACAGCGCCACGAACAGTCGCTGCTGCGTGCCTGGGACCTGATCGTCGCTGACGAGGCGCATCGTCTTCGTAACCACTGGACAGGCAAGGGGAAGACGGCCGAAGCGGTCAGCCATATCGTCGGTGGTGCCCACAAGACAGTACTGCTCACGGCGACGCCTCTACAGAACAAGCTCGAGGAACTGTACGGGCTGGTTTCGGTATTCGACCCGAGCTACTTCTACTCGCTGGACGCTTTCCGGGAGCGCTATGTCAAGGGCCTCGACCTGGGCAACGGCGATGACCTCGCCGAGCGTGTCGCCAGCGTTGCGAAGCGCACGCTTCGACGCGACGCGGACAAGTACATCCACTTCACAAAGCGGATGCCACTGACGGTCGAGTTCACTCCGAGCCCGGACGAGCGACGGCTCTACGACCTTGTCAACGACTATCTCCAGCGCGACGAGCTGTTCGCGTTCACGGGGAGTCAACGCCACCTGTCCGCGCTCATCATTCGTAAGCGCCTCGGTTCGTCGACCTACGCTGTGGCAAGCACGCTTGAGCGGATTGCGGCCCGCCTTGAGGGTGAGATTCGAGACGGCGTGGTGCGTGACAACAACGGCCGGCGATGGACGGTCGACTTCGAGGGCGACGACCTCACCGATGAGGAGCAAGAAGAAGTCGAAGAGACCGAGGCGACACAGCGTTCGTTCGGCCCCAGGGCGGGCAGCGACGGCGCGATCCCTCCTGAAGTCATTGAGGCGATGCGCGATGAGGTCGCGGAGTTGCGCGAGTACGCAGCGCTGGCCCGGTCGATCAAGGTGAACGAGAAGGCAGCGAAACTATCTGACGCTATCGATCGCGGCTTTGAACGGCTGCGCGAGCTTGGGGCCCCCGAGAAGGCGATCATCTTCACAGACTCTACGAAGACCCAGGCATACATTGCCCAGGCTCTCAAGGATGCGGGCAAGGGTGACGGAGTCGTGCTGTTCAACGGTTCCAACGACAGTCCCGAGCAATCCGCGATCTATCGCGACTGGCTCGAGGCGAACAAACATGGTGACCTCATCACAGGCATCCCTGCAGCCGACCGCCGCAAGGCACTCGTCGACCACTTCCGTGATCGTGGCACCATCATGATCGCCACCGAGGCCGCAGCCGAAGGTATCAATCTGCAGTTCTGCTCCATGCTCGTCAACTATGACCTGCCATGGAATCCGCAGCGGGTCGAGCAGCGCATTGGGCGCGTGCACCGCTTCGGTCAGAAGTACGACGTCGTGGTCGCGAACTTCTCCAACAAAGGCAACGTCGCCGAGCAGCGGATCCTGGAGCTACTCACCAACAAGTTCAAACTCTTCTCTAGCGTTTTCGGCGCCTCAGATGAGGTGCTCGGTGCGATCGAGGACGGCCTCGACTTCGAGAAGCGCATCAGCGAAATTCTGAACTCGAGTCGCACGGATGCTCAGATCGACAAGGCGTTCAAGGATCTCGACGAGCAGTACGCAGAGGTCATATCGACCGAGATGGCGAACGCCAAGGCGAAAGTCTTCGACAACCTCGATCCCCACGTGCAGGACCGGTTGAAGGCGTACGATGCCCAGTCCGGTGAGGTGCTCAACAAGTTCGAGCGTCTGTTGCTCGGCGTCACACGTCACGGGCTCAACGGCCTAGCGACCTTTGAAGGGGACGGGCGGACGTTCGTACTCCACTCCTCGCCGGTCGCGGAGGCGCCGACAGGTCGCTACTACTTCAAGAGCCAGCCGCTGGAGGACTCGCACCAGTATCGCTACGCCAGTCCACTGGCGCAGCACGTCGTGCGCGATGCGAAGGCGCGCGACACTCCGCCGCGGGAGCTGACGTTCTCGCTTAGTGCTTCTGGGCGTGTGACTAACGCCGTGAAAGCACTCGAAGGCGCCTCAGGTGAACTGACGGTCAACATCGTGACCTACACGATGAAGGCTCGCGATGAGGACGTCTCGGAGAGCTATCTTCTAGCCGGTGCGATCACCGATGTCGGGGGGTGGCTCGATCATGAGTACGCGGCCGACATTCTCGATCTGGCATGTGTGCAGATCGGCGACATCGACGTCGCGATCGACACGTCACGTTTCACACCGCACCTCGAAGCGCGTCAATTAGAGCTGGAGAAGGAGGTGCAGGGACGCAACTCCCGCTACTACGACCAGCAGGAGGAGCTGATCTACCGCAACCAGCAAGACCGCAAGGCCGAGCACGAGGGCAAGATCCGCGACTACCGGGCCAAAGAGAAGGAAGCCCGAAAGGCAGCACGCCTGGCCAACGACCCGATGGAGCAGTTGCGGCTTAAGAAGGAAGCCCGGCGCTGGGAGCAGAAAGCCGAGGAAGCTGACGAGGACTTCCGCGACCATCGGCGCAAGCTCCGTGACGAGGCGGACACGTATCTCGACCTCATCGAGCAGTCCCTCAAGGGCACCCAGAGCATCGAGCACCTGTTCACGATCCGCTGGCAAATCATCGCCTGAGCAGGCGCTCCGAAGAACTAATCAACGTAAGCAGAGAGAACTAATCCATGACCGACGACATCCACGAGACACCATCAAGCACACCGAACTTCCAGAGCGAGCTGGCGGCCCAGCTCGCTGACCTGATCCCCGAGGCAATCGCCGACGGCAAGGTTGACGTCACGAAGCTCCAGGAACTGCTGTCTACGGATGCCGCCGACCCGACCGAACGGTTCGGTCTGTTCTGGCCCGGCAAGAAGCGCGCGCTGCGAGCTGCGCAGGAGCCCACGACGGCGACACTGCGCCCCGACTTCGAGAACTCGAAAGACTGGGACACGACCAAGAACGTGTTCATCGAGGGCGACAACCTCGAGGTGCTGAAGATCCTGCAGAAGCACTATCACAACAAGGTCAAGCTGATTTATATCGATCCTCCGTACAACACCGGCAAGGACTTCGTCTACCCGGACAACTTCAAGGAGGGGCTCGACACCTACCTCGAGTGGACCCGTCAGGTCAACGAGGAGGGCAAGAAGGTCTCGACCAACGCCGACACCGAGGGTCGATACCACTCCAACTGGCTCAACATGATGTACCCCCGACTCAAGCTGGCAAGGAACCTGCTCACCGATGACGGCGTCATTATTGTCAGTATTGATGAGAACGAAGATGCAAACCTTCGTTTGCTCATGGACACTGTGTTCGGCGCGTCCAACTTCGTGGGTGAGTTCGTCTGGCAGCACAGCATTCAGCCGAAGGGCTACACCAACACTGTGTCCCTTCACCACAACATTCTTCTTGCGTATCGGCGCAGCGAAGCGTTCGAGCTACATGCGCTTGAGCGCACTGCTGAGCACAACGTCAACTACCGGAACCCCGACAACGACCCTCGTGGACCTTGGCGCGCAGGCGATGTTCGCAATGCCCTCTATAGGCCCAATCTTCGTTACCCGCTTGAGACTCCGAGCGGCAAGACGATTCAGCCGCCGGAGAACGGTTGGCGATGGAGTAGGGAGACGATGGCCGCGAAGATTGAGAGCGGTGAGATCGTCTTTGACGAGGCCGAGACCAAGATCACGCGAAAGATCTACCTGGACACCGTCGAAGGGCGCGCCGTTGAGTCGATCTGGTTCGGCAAGGAAGTTGGCGTCACTCGCGATGCTGCACGCGAGCTGAAGGCTCTTTTCGACGGCGTTCTGCCTTTTGACACGCCAAAGCCTGTCGGACTGATCGAGCGAATGATGCAGGTCGCTGGAGTCGGCAACGGCGACATCGTCCTCGATTTCTTTTCCGGTTCTGCTACAACCGGACACGCTGTAATGGCTTCGAATGCGAAGGATGGCGGAGCACGTCGTCACATCCAAGTTCAACTGCCGGAACCAACAGGTGAAAACTCTGCAGCTTACAAAGCCGGGCTCGCAACGCTGGCCGACGTCGCGCGGCGGCGTCTTGTGTTGGCGGGTAATGAGATAAAGAACGAGGTCACCGCTCAGACAGTCGACACCGGATTCCGTGCATTCACGCTTGTCGACACGAACTTTGCGAAGTGGCGCGCAATGAGTGATGTGGACGCGACTGCCCTAGAGCAGCACCTCCTCGATCTTCGCGAGAGCAGCAGCGCTGACGATGCCACCGCGGATGATCTCCTGACTGAGATTCTGCTCAAGCAGGGCTACGCGCTCACGGAACGAATCTCGCCAATCGGGATCGAAGGTCTCGACCTCCGTGCCGTCCTCGATGTTGACGGCGACGTGGCAGTCCTTGCCTATCTGAATGAACATGTGAAGCCGTCGGTCGATCAGCTTCGCGCAATCGTCGACACGATGCCGACGAAGCTGGTGATACTTGAGGACGCCTTCCAGGGTGACGATGAGCTGAAGACGAACCTCGTTCAGCTCGCGAAGTCGAAGAACGTGGAGCTCTGGACGGCGTAATGGGTGGTTCAGGATTCCAGTTTGACCCCAGCCAGCCGTACCAGCTCGATGCGGTGAACGCGGTCGTCGACCTCATTGACGGCCAGCCGAAGGATGCCGAGAGGCTGCTGTTGACGCTGCGTGGCCATGCGGCGCTGAAGGAGACCGATCAGGCGACGCTCGACCTCGACTTGACCCAGGAGGTCGGGGCGGTCGGCAATAACCTCGTCCTTGAACGCGACACGGTGCTGTCTAACCTGCAGCGCGTCCAGGATCGAAACGGTCTCGAAGTCGTGGGGAAGTTGTACGACGCGGCACTCGACTTCGACATCGAGATGGAGACCGGCACAGGAAAGACCTATGTCTACCTGCGCACGATCTTCGAGCTTGCGAAGAACTACAACTTCACGAAGTTCATCATCCTGGTGCCGAGCGTCGCCATCCGTGAGGGCGTTGCGACGAGCATCCGTCTCATGCGGGATCACTTCAACGGTCTCTATCCGGGGCAGCCGTTCGACTTCTCGGTCTACAGCGGAAAGAACGCTGAAGACGTGCAGTCGTTCGCGACGGCGACGAACACCCAGATCCTGGTGATGACGATCGACTCGATCCGTGGCACCGCGAACACGCGCATCATCCACCAGACGAAGGACAAGCTCAACGGACTGCGCCCACTCGACTACCTGAAGGCGACGCACCCCGTCGTCATCATGGACGAGCCGCAGAACATGGAGTCGCTGCTTTCGCAGTCAGCGGTAGGCGAGCTCAACCCTGTCTTCACGCTCCGCTACAGTGCCACGCACAAGAAGCAGCGCAACGTCGCGTACCGGCTCGATCCGGTCGACGCGCATGACCTGGGCCTTGTCAAGCAGATCGTGGTTGCCGACGTGCAGCAGCAAGGTGCCGATGCAGCTCCGTACATCAAACTGATCGAGGTTCGGCGAGAGCCGACCTGGACTGCGCGACTTGAGCTTTCGTGCCGAAAGGCCGACGGCAGTCTCGAACGTCGGGTCGTGAGCGTGCGCCAACATCAGGAACTCTCTGATTCGCGCATCACCGACAACCCGATCTACGAGGGCTGGCGCATCAATGAGATGAGCATCGAGCCGGCCCACATTGATCTCACTCTCCATGGCTTCCTCGAGCAGGGCGAGAGTATCGGCGGCTCCACCGGAGCGATTTACAAGGAAATGATCCGGGAAACCATCCGTGAGCACCTACGCAAGGAGTCGA
The DNA here is from genome assembly GCF_022346945.1 of Microbacterium sp. ACRRU. Lineage (GTDB taxonomy): Bacteria > Actinomycetota > Actinomycetes > Actinomycetales > Microbacteriaceae > Microbacterium > Microbacterium mcarthurae. The sequence goes on from NZ_JAKRNI010000049.1 coordinate 10,366, forward strand.
TGCTGCGCCCGCGCGGCATCAAGGTGCTGAGCCTCTTCTTTGTGGACAAGGTGGCCAGCTACATGGGCGACGGAGCGACGAACGACGATGCCAACGGGGACTTCGCACGCTGGTTTGACGAGGTCTTCGTCGAAGAGCGCGCCAAGCTGGCGCGGTACCAAGAGCTTCTGCCGCAGGAACCGAGTGCGCTGCGAAAGGCGTACTTCTCGCAGATCAAGCGCGGGAAGACCACCGTTGTGCAGGACAGCTCCGGCACGACCAAAGCCGACGATGACGCCTACGAACTGATCATGCAGGACAAGGAGCGCTTGCTCGATGAAGCCGAGGACGTCCGCTTCATCTTCAGCCACTCCGCACTCCGCGAAGGCTGGGATAACCCGAACGTCTTCCAGATCTGCACCCTCCGCGAGATGGGTGCCGAGACCGAACGCCGCCAGACAATCGGGCGCGGCCTCCGTCTCCCCGTGGCCAAGACCGGAGACGGGTACGTGCGCGTCTCCGACCGCGGCATCGCGACTCTCACTGTGGTGGCGAACGAGTCCTACACTGCCTTCGCGAAGAGCCTCCAGAACGAGTACAAGTCCGCGGGCGTCGAGATCGGCGAAGTGCGTCGAAGTGAGTTCTCCAAGATCCCGCTTCAGGACGCGAACGGTCAGCTGATCGACGACCTCTTTGGGTTCGAACGGTCTGCATCCGTCTTCGAACACCTGACTCGGGAGAAGTTCATCGTCGACGGCAAGGTGACTGCCAAGTTCCAGCCGAACACGATCGACTTCAGCCTGAACTTGCCCGAGATCTTTGTTGACTACGAACCAGAGATCATTGCGCTGATCGCGAGAGCGCACATCGGCACCTACGTGAAGCCGGCGAGCAAGCGTCATCCGCGCAAGCTCAACAAAGAGATCTACACCACTCCCGAGTTCGACGACTTCTGGCATGCGATCAGTCGCCGCACGACGTACCGGGTGACGGTCTCGCGCGACACAATTGTCGAGAAGGCGGTCGAAGCGATCCGGTCTGCCCCGAAGGTGGACCCGCTCCGCATCCAGGTCACGCGTGCGGGAGTCAAGGTGCTCCGCGGCGGCGCCAAAGGCGAAGAACTCGGCAGTCGCTCAGCCGATCTCAAGGGCAGTTACGATCTGCCCGACATCATCGCGGAGCTGCAGGAAGCCACGTCACTGACGCGCAAGACCATCGTCGACATCCTCATCGAGAGTGGCCGACTTGATGACTTCATCAGCAACCCGAACGACTACATCGCCATGGCCAAACGGGCCATCCAGACGGAGCTCGCCAAGCTCGTCGTCGACGGCGTGCAGTACGAGAAGATCGCTGGCTCGGTGTACGAACTTCGAGAGCTCCAGAAGGACGGGCTCGAGGAGAAGGAACGCTTCCTCGACCAGATGTACGAGGTCAAGAACACGCAGAAGACCGACTTCGACTACGTCGTCTACGACTCCGACGTCGAGCGCCAGTTCGCCGAACTGCTCGACAGTCGCGAAGACATCAAGCTCTTCATGAAGCTGCCTGCCAAGTTCAAGATCGACACGCCTGGGCCGCCCCCTTCATTCGGTCCGGTCGCTGTGCGAGTCGTCGGTTTCCAGTTGATGGGTGCATTGCCGAGCGTAGTCGACCGGTGCGAGGTATCCGAGCGATGAGTGCCGGCGGTCATG
>NZ_JAKRNI010000004.1 GCF_022346945.1 Microbacterium sp. ACRRU
CCGGTGAACCCGACCCGGCGGTCTCGCCCACCCCCTGATCCTGTGACGACGGCATCCGTCGTACTAGGCTCGGACCGTCCTTCTCCCCCAGGCGGCCCTGCCGCGATGAGGTGCTCTCCGTGACTTCCGTTCCTTCTCCTGACTCCCCCGACACCCCCGCCGACGTCATCGACGACGCGGAGACGGTCGTCGAGGCGCCCTCTGACGGCGTCGGCGAAAGCGCCGCTGCGTCCGACCCCTCCGCCGACCCGGCCCTGACGGCTGTGGCGCCGGACGCCGACGATACCCCGACGGCCGAGGGTGAGGAGTCCGCCGCCGAAGAGGCCCCCGCAGCCGAGGGTGAGGCGTCCGCCGCCGAAGAGGCCCCCGCAGCCGAGGGTGAGGCGTCCGCCGCCGAAGAGGCCCCCGCGGATGAGGAGCCTGTCGCGGCGTCCGCGCCCGTGGTTCCCGCGCCCGGCCCCCGCCCCGGGCCCCGTCCGGGCGCTCGCGTCGCGGCCCCGGTCGAGCCGTGGGGTCGCGTCGACGAGGACGGCACCGTGTCGGTGCGCGAGGGCGATCAGTGGCGTGTCGTCGGGCAGTACCCCGACGGGACCGCCGACGAGGCTCTCGCCTACTATCAGCGCAAGTTCGCCGACCTGGCGGGCGAGGTCACGCTCCTGGAGGTGCGTCACCGTCGTGGTGGGGCCTCCGCGTCCGACCTCCGCTCCACGGCCGCGACGGTGCGCGGCAAGGTCGACGGCGCGGCCGCCGTCGGTGATCTCGCCGCGCTGCTGGAGCGTCTGGATGCGCTCACCGCAGAACTGGCGGAAGCCACCGAGACCGAGGCTGCTGCGGCCAAGGAAGCCGTCGAGGATGCCGTGCGCGAGCGCACCGCGATCGTCGAGCAGGCCGAGGCCCTCGCCGCCCGCGACCCCCAGTCGGTGCAGTGGAAGCAGATGACGACCGACATGTCGGCGTTGTTCGACCGGTGGCAGGCGCATCAGCAGACCGGTCCGCGTCTGCCGAAGTCGACCGCGCAGCAGCTGTGGCGCCGGTTCCGCGATGCGCGGGCCACGGTCGATCGACACCGCCGCGAGTTCTTCTCGGCCCTGGACGAGACCCACAAGGCCGCCCGTGACGTCAAGACCCGCCTGGTCGAGCGCGCCGAGGCCCTCGCACCGCGCGGGGAGGACGGCATCCCCGCCTACCGTGACCTCCTCGACCAGTGGAAGGCCTCCGGTCGTGCGGGCCGCAAGGTCGACGACGCGCTCTGGGCCCGCTTCAAGGCGGCCGGCGATGCGCTGTACGGCGCGCGCATCGAGCGCGAGACCGCCGACGCCGAAGCGTCCAAGGAGAAGATCGAGCAGAAGCGCGCCCTCCTCGCGGATGCCGCGCCCATCGTCGACGAGAAGAATCTGGCCACCGCGCGGCAGAAGCTCACCGCGATCCAGCGTGAGTGGGACGAGATCGGTCGCATCTTCCCGCGCGACAAGGAGCGCGCTCTCGACGACGAACTGCGCAAGATCGAACAGAGCGTGCGTGCCCGCGAGGACGCCGACTGGAAGCGCAACGATCCCGAGCAGAAGGCGCGAGCCAACGACATGACGCGTCAGCTCACCGACGCGATCGACAAGCTCGAGGCCGAGCTCGCCGCCGCCGAAGCCAAGGGCGACAAGCGCGCCGCTGCTCAGGCGGCCGAAGCCCTCGAAGCGCGCCGCACGTGGCTGCGCGCCCTCGGCGGCTGAGCGTTCTCCACAGCTCGGCGCTCACGGGCACGTAAGGAGAGACCATCCCGCCACACTGGCGGGATGGTCTCTCCCTTTCTGTACTTCCCCGGAGAGCGGCTGTCGATGGCGGAACTCACCGCGGCCTGCCTCGACGGTCTGCTCACCCCCATCGGCGAAGGGTTCATGCCGGCCGACGCCGTCGAGACGGCCTGGATGCGGGCGCGCAGTCTCGCTCCGCTCCTCGGTGAGCGGTGGGCCGCCGTCCGGTCGAGCGCCGCGTGGGTGCACGGTGGCATGGGCGTCGAACCGTTCCGGCACCGGATCCAGCGCGCCAGCGCCGAGCGGGCACGTCCACCGCGACGAACCGGCGTGCTCGCCAACGACGTGCGCATCGCCCCGGAAGACGTGATGGCGATCGCCGGTGTCCATGTCGCACGGCCCGAGCGCACTCTCGTCGACCTGGCGCGTTCGGGCGAAGCCGACGAGCAGGGTGCGGCGCGCGCGTGGGCGGAAGCCGCGCCCGACCTCGCCGAGGGGGCGCGTGCGTGGCTGCAACGGCATCCGCGATTCCCTCACGCTCGACGAGCGCACGCGTTGCTGTCGAGCGTCAGGACGATGTGACGCGGTACACGTCGTACACCGCATCGATGCGTCGCACGGCGTTGAGCACGCGGTCGAGGTGCACGGTGTCGCCCATCTCGAACACGAACTTGCTCAACGCCAGACGGTCGTTGGTCGTCGAGACCGTGGCCGACAGGATGTTGACGTGATGCTCGCTGAGCACGCGGGTGACGTCGCTGAGCAGGCCCGACCGGTCGAGGGCCTCCACCTGGATCTGCACGAGGAAGACGCTCTTCGTCGTCGGCGCCCACTCGACGTCGATCAGCCGCTCGGGGTCTTCGCGCAACGACTTCACGTTCGTGCAGTCGCCGCGGTGCACCGAGACGCCGCTCCCGCGCGTGACGAAGCCGACGATCTCGTCGCCCGGCACCGGTGTGCAGCACTTGGCGAGCTTGACCAGGATGTCGGGGGCTCCGCGCACGAGCACACCCGAGTCGCCGCCGCGCGGGGCCCGGCTGCGGCCGACCTGCGGAAGGTCGATCGGGCCGGTCGAGGTGTCATCTGTGCTGACGAGGGCCGTGACCTTCTCGATCACCGACTGCGTCGAGACGTGTCCTTCGCCCACGGCGGCGTACAGCGCCGAGACGTCTTCGTAGTGGAAGCCGCGCGCGACCTCGGCGAACGAGTCCTGATTCATCAGGCGCTGAAGAGGCAGGTTCTGCCGACGCATCGCGCGGGCGATGGAGTCCTTGCCCTGCTCGATCGCTTCTTCGCGGCGCTCCTTGGTGAACCACCCGCGGATCTTGTTGCGGGCTCGGGTGCTCTTGACGAATCCGAGCCAGTCCTGGCTGGGACCGGCGTCGGGGTTCTTCGACGTGAACACCTCGACGACGTCGCCCGACTGCAGTTCGGTCTCAAGCGGCACGAGGCGCCCGTTGACCTTCGCGCCCATCGTGCGGTGACCGATCTCGGTGTGCACGGCGTACGCGAAGTCGACCGGTGTCGCGCCCTTGGGCAGCCCGATGACCCGCCCCTTGGGGGTGAAGACGTAGACCTCTTTCGCCCCGATCTCGAAGCGGAGGGAGTCCAGGAACTCCCCCGGGTCGGCCGTCTCGGCCTGCCAGTCGGAGATGCGGGCGATCCACGCCATGTCCGTGTCGGCGGCCTTGGCATCCGTTTTGCCGCCGGCCATGCGCTCTTTGTACTTCCAGTGCGCGGCGACACCGAACTCCGCCTGCTGGTGCATCTCGTGCGTGCGGATCTGGATCTCGACCGTCCGACCGCTCGGGCCGATCACGGTGGTGTGCAGCGACTGGTAGAGGTTGAACTTCGGCGTGGCGATGTAGTCCTTGAACCGGCCCGGCAGCGGCGTCCACCGCGCGTGGATGGCGCCGAGGACGGCGTAGCAGTCCCGCACCGTGCCGACGAGGATCCGGATGCCGATGAGGTCATAGATGTCGTCGAACTCACGGCCGCGCACGACCATCTTCTGGTACACCGAGTACAGCTGCTTCGGCCGGCCCATGACGCGTCCGCGGACGCGCAGCTCGCGCAGGTCCGCGTCGATCGCGTCGATGACGGTCTGAACGTACTGCTCGCGCTGCGGGGTGCGCTGTCGCACGAGGCTCTCGATCTCGGCGTAGAGCTTGGGATGCAGAACGGCGAAGGAGAGATCCTCGAGTTCGCTCTTGATCGCCTGGATGCCGAGACGGTGCGCCAGCGGGGCGTAGATCTCGAGGGTCTCGGTGGCCTTCTTGGCGGCCTTGTGCGGCGGGACGAAGCCCCACGTGCGCGCGTTGTGCAGCCGATCGGCGAGCTTGATCAGCAGAACGCGGATGTCTCGCGACATCGCCACGATCATCTTGCGGACGGTCTCGGCCTGTGCGCTCTCGCCGTACTTGACCTTGTCGAGCTTCGTGACGCCGTCGACGAGCATCGCGACCTCGTCGCCGAAATCGGCGGCGAGTTCGTCGAGCGGGTAGCCCGTGTCTTCGACGGTGTCGTGCAGCAGAGCTGCCGCGATGGCTTTGGGCCCGAGGCCCAGTTCGGCGAGGATCTGCGCGACGGCGAGCGGGTGGGTGATGTACGGCTCGCCGCTCTGACGCTTCTGCCCGTTGTGCGCCTTGTCGGCGACCGCGTACGCGCGTTCGATGATGCCGAGGTCGCCCTTGGGATGGTGGGTGCGGACGGTGCGCAGCAGCTTGTCGACGTCGTCGCGTCGAGCTGCGCGGGAGAAGATCCGCGGAACCAGCCGACGAAGGGAGGACGGCGGCGGCGCGGAGGACGCGGTCTCGGTCACAGATCCCCTCCCCCGTGTGCGGCGGTCAGTCTTCCCATCCTACGCCGGGCGAGGCCGGTGCCCGCCGTCAGGCGGGGACACCGGCCTTCTCGCGCGCGGCGAGCACGCGGGCGTCCCGTTCCTTCATCGACGGCTCGCGCTCGCGCAGCAGCGCGTAGAGCGGGACGGCGACGAACAGCGTCGAGTACGCGGCGACGATCGTGCCGACGAAGATCGACAGCGAGATGTCGCTGAGCGTCCGGGCGCCGAGCGGAACCCCGATGAAGAGGATCGCGCCCACCGGCAGGATTGCGACGACCGTGGTGTTGATCGAGCGGATGAGTGTCTGGTTCGCCGCGAGGTTGACCGACTCCGCGAAGGTCCGACCGGAGATCTCCCCGTCGTCCCTCGTGTTCTCGCGCACCTTGTCGAAGACGACCGTGGTGTCGTACAGCGAGTACGACAGGATCGTCAGGAATCCGATGACGGCGGCGGGCGAGATCTCGAAACCGAAGATCGCGTACACGCCGATCGTGATGACCAGCACGTCGACCAGGCCGATGATCGCGGCGACCGACATCTTCCACGTGCGGAAGTACACCGCCAGGATGACGAACGTCAGTGCCAGGAAGATCGCCAGGCCCCACAGCGACTGGCGAGTGACGTCGGCGCCCCATGTGGGTCCGATGAACGAGTTCGTGATCTCCGACGTCGGGACCCCGTACCCCTCGGCCAGGGCGGCGGAGACGTCCTGCGTCTGCTCATCGTTCAGCTGGTCGGTCTGCACCCGCACGGCCTGATCGCTGATGGTGGTCACGCGGGTCGCGGCATCCGGAACCACGGATGCCACGGCTTCGGTGGCGATCGCCTGGTCGAACGACGCGGGGTTGGAGACGGTGAACTGCGATCCACCCGTGAACTCGATCGAGAACTGGATCGGGCGGAGGAGCGGGACCAGGGCCGCACCGATCACCAGGACCGCGGCGATGATGAACCACAGGCGACGACGCTGGACGAACGGGAAGGACGTCTTCCCCGAGTAGAGGTCGTTGCCGAGCTGCGTCATGGAGCGCATCAGTCGTCTCCCTCCTTCGTGGGGCGGCTACTGCTCTGCGCGGCGGCCAGCTCAGCGCGCTTGCGCTCGGCGATCGTCTGACGGCGCTGCGCCTCGGCGCGGGACCGCGAGGCCCGGCCCGAGACCGCCGCCGCGGGGGCGCGGAACTGGGCGCGACCGCGATACACGGCGCCGAGAGCGGCGGGGTCCATGCCCGACAGCGGATGGCCCGAGCCGAAGAACCGCGTCCGTGCCAGCAGCTGCATAACCGGGTGGGTGAAGAGGATGAAGATCAGGATGTCGATCGCGGTCGTGAGGCCCAGCGTGAACGCGAAGCCCTTCACCGTGGCATCCGCGAGGATGTAGAGCACGACGGCGGCGAGGATATTGATCGACTTCGAGATGTAGATCGTGCGCTTGGCGCGCGCCCAGCCGTCTTCGACCGCAGCGGTGATCGACTTGCCGTCGCGCAGCTCGTCACGGATGCGTTCGAAGTAGACGATGAACGAGTCCGCGGTGAACCCGATGGTCACGATGAGGCCCGCGACACCGGCCAGCGACAGGCGGAAGCCCATGCGCCAGGCGAGGATGCAGAGCGTCACGTAAGTGAGGACCGCCATCACGCCGAGCGAGGCGATGATCACCGTCCCCAGCGCGCGGTAGACCACGAGCGAGTAGACGGCGACGAGTCCGAGACCGATGAGGCCCGCGAGGAAGCCGACCTGCAGCTGCTGCGATCCGAGAGTGGCCGAGACGGTGTCGGAGCTGACCACCTCGAAGCTCAGCGGCAGCGCGCCGTACTTCAGCTGATCGGCGAGGGCCTTCGACGACTCCTGCGTGAAGTTGCCCGTGATGCTGGGCCGGCCGTCCAGGATGATGCCGTTCATGGACGGGGCCGAGAGGACCGACCCGTCGAGCACGAACGCGAACTGGTTCAGCGGGGGCTGTGCGCCGTAGAGACGCTGGCTGATCTCGCCGAACGTCTGCGTGCCCTGGTCGTTGAAGGCCAGGTTGACCGCCCAGCGGCCCGTGTTCTGCTCCTGGCCGTTCGTGGCATCCGTGATGTCGGTGCCGTCGAGCTCGACCGGGCCCAGGATGTACTTCTGCCCGTCGTCCACGCCGCAGGTGATCATCGGCTGATCGGCCGGAGCCTGCGCGGGGTCGGTCGGCGGGTTGGCGCAGTCGTAGGCGAGGAACTGCGCCTGGAGCGCGGGCGTGATGTAGGCCGGGTCGCTCGCGTTCGTCGGCGACGCGGTGGGTGTCGCCGGCAGGCTCGGGTCGGGCGTCGGGTACGGCGTGGAGTTGCCGTCCTCGCCGACGAACGACGTGGCGGGAGACCCGGCGAACAGCACGGGCCGCAGCTGGAGCTGCGCCGAGCTCTGGATGCGCTGACGCGTCGCCTCATCGGCCTGGCCGGGGATCTGCACGACGATGTTGCGCCCACCCTCGGTCGCCACGTCGGCCTCGCCGACGCCCGACGCGTCGACACGCTGGCGGATGATCGCCACCGCCTGCTCGAGCTGTTCGGCGTCGGGATCGCTGCCGTCGACGGTCTGCGCCGACAGGATGATCTGCGTGCCGCCCTGGAGGTCGAGCGCCAGGTCGGGGGTCCAGGAACTGGCCTGGAAGGTGTACACGCCCAGCGCGTTGATGCCGAACAGCACGCCGGTGATGGCGAGCAGGCCGGTCAGCACGCGCCACGCGTGGCGGACGGGAGTCGAGGGCGCCACGTGGTCGGCTTTCTGTGCGGCGGTGAACGGAAAAAGCGAAAGCGGGCGTCAGACCTGCGGACGGTCCTTGTCGTCGCGGTCGGCCTCGGCCGGGCGGGCGGCGCGGTGGTCGTCGCTGATCGAGGTGATGTCACCGTCGGCGACACCGGCGATGTACTCGGCCTCGGTCTCTTCCGCCTCGATGAACTCGTCTTCGGTGACGTAGCCCTGAGCGGGGTTGACGACGCGGAGCACGGCCTGGCTGTGGACCTTGATGACCACACCGGGGGCGATCTCGACCTGGGCGGGCTTGTCGAGGTCTTCCCCGTCGTACTCGACGACCGTGCCGTACAGGCCGCCCTGCAGCAGCACCTCGGCGCCGGGAACGGTCTGCCGCGCCTTCTCTTCCAGTTCGAGCTTCTGCTTCTGCATGCGGCGACGCGAGCTCCAGAACATGAAGACCAGCAGGCCGATCAGCAGGATGATCAGGCCGTAGTTGGCGAAGAAGTTCGCGAAATCCATGGAGGCGGTGCACCTTTCGATTCAGGCGCGCCGTGCGGCACTGCCTGGAGGGGTCGGGGAATCCCTCGCCGAGTATAGGTCATCCCCCTTGACTGAACCGGAGCAGTCCGTCCGGGTGAGGAGCGCCGAGGTGGTCATACGCCTCGGGTGTGGCGACTCGACCTCGCGGTGTGCGTCCCATGAACCCGATGCGCACGAGGTAGGGCTCCACCACGGACTCGATGGTCTCGGGTTCCTCCCCCACCGCGACGGCGAGCGTGCTGAGCCCCACGGGACCTCCGCGGAAGCGGCGCACGAGCGCGTCGAGCACTGCCCGGTCGAGGCGGTCGAGGCCGATGGCATCCACGTCGTAAAGGTCGAGCGCCGCGTCGACGGTGCGCACGTCGGCGTCGCCGGCCTCCGCGCCCGTCGAGGGACCGTGGACGACGAGGTAGTCGCGCACACGCCGCAGCAACCGGTTGGCGATGCGAGGGGTGCCGCGCGAGCGGCGGGCGATCTCGGATCGAGCGGTGCCGGGGAGCCCCACGTCGAGCATGGATGCCGAGCGCGAGACGACGCGCTCGAGCTCTTCCGGCTCGTAGTACTCCAGATGCGCGGTGAAACCGAAGCGGTCGCGCAGAGGGTTGGGGAGGAGGCCTGCGCGCGTGGTGGCGCCCACGAGGGTGAACGGCGCGAGGTCGAGGGGGATGCTCGTGGCCCCCGCGCCCTTCCCCACCATGATGTCGATACGGAAATCCTCCATCGCGAGGTACAGCATCTCTTCGGCCGAGCGGGCCATGCGGTGGATCTCGTCGATGAAGAGGACTTCGCCCGGCGTCAGCGACGACAGCAGTGCGGCGAGGTCGCCGGCGTGCTGGATCGCCGGTCCGCTCGAGAGGCGCAACGGACGCCCGCTCTCGTGCGCCACGATCATCGCGAGCGTCGTCTTTCCCAGACCGGGAGGGCCGGACAGCAGGATGTGGTCGGGCGAGCGTTGCTGGATGCGGGCGGCGTCGAGCAGAAGCTGCAGCTGTCCGCGCACCTTCTGCTGACCGACGAACTCGCTCAGCGACGTCGGCCGCAGGGCGCCTTCGATCGCGAGCTCGGTCTCGTCGTCGGGTGTGCCCGCGTCGCGCACGACGTCAGCCACCGACGGGCTCCTTGCGCGCGGGGCCGAGGAGCGCGAGCGTCAGTCGGAGCAACGCCTGGACCGAGGCGCGGTCGGCCTCGGCGGCGTTCTCCGCGACGGATGCCACGGCCTCGGCGGCCACGCGTTCGCTCCAGCCGAGTCCGACCAGCGCCTGCGTCACCTGGACGGGGACCTGCCCGTGCGGGGCCACCGCGGCCGGCGCCTGTGCGGGCGCGACGGCCAGCTTGCCCGCCAGCTGCACGACGATGAGCTTCGCGGTCTTGGGGCCGATTCCCGACACGCGCTTGAACGGTGCGTCGTCGTCGTCGGTCACCGCCTGTGCGATCTGCGGGACGGTCAGGGACGACAGCACGCCCATCGCGGACTTCGGGCCCACGCCGGTCACACCGATCAGCTGCGTGAACACGGTGAGCTCTTCGCGGGTCTCGAAGCCGAAGAGCGACAGTGCGTCCTCCCGAACGACCAGGTGCGTGTGCAGGTGCACCGGGTCGCCGACATGGGTCGTGCGGGCCACCTGCGGCGTCACGGCCACGGAGAGCCCGACTCCGCCGACGACCACGACGAGCGTGTCGTCGCCGACGTGCGCGGCCGCACCCTGCAGCGAAGAGATCATGCGTCGAGCCTACGCGCCGGTTCGGACCTTTGTTCGAGCGACACGCGCCGCGGGGGGCACCTGCCGCTTCTCGGCATCCCGCCAGGCCTTCTGCGCCGGGGTCAGGGCGCCACCGGTTGCGGGTGCCGCTGCTCCCCCGCGCCAGGCATGGCACAGCGCGAGGGCCAGGGCGTCGGCCGCGTCCGCCGGCTGCGGAAGTGCGTCGAGGCGCAGCACGCGTGCCACCATCGTCTGCACCTGCAGCTTGTCCGCCGAGCCGTATCCGGTGATGGCGGCCTTGACCTCGCTGGGGGTGTGAGTGGCGGCCGGGATGCCGTGCTCCGCCGCCAGCAGCAACGCGATGCCGCTCGCCTGCGCGGTTCCCATGACCGAGTGCCGGTTGTTCTGGGCGAAGACCCGCTCCACGGCGACGACGTGCGGACCGTGCGCGGCGAGCACGCTGCGGATGCCGGCCGCGATCGTGGCGAGCCGCTTCTCGATCGGATCGGAAACGGCGGAGCGCACGACCCCGACGTGCACGAGCGACGCCGTGCGGTCGGGTGACACGTCGACGACGCCGATGCCGCAGCGCGTCAGGCCCGGGTCGATACCGAGGACACGCAGCGAACGAGACACGACCCCCACGCTACGCGCGGGGGTCGTGGAGTCGAGCAGGGCGCGCCCTACTCGTCGTTCTCGAGCTCGGCCTGCACCTCGGGGGTCAGGTCGAAGTTCGTGTAGACGTTCTGCACGTCGTCGCTGTCTTCCAGCGCGTCGATGAGGCGGAACACCTTGCGCGCGGTGTCGGCGTCGACCTCGACTTTGAGCGAGGGCACGAACTCCACGTCGGCGGAGTCGTATTCGATGCCGGCCTCCTGCAGCGCAGAGCGGACGGTCACGAGGTCGCTCGCCTCGGTGATGACGCCGAAGCCCTCGCCGTGCGGTTCGACCTCTTCGGCGCCGGCTTCTAGGACCGCGAGCATGACGTCATCCTCGGTCGTTCCCTCGGAGGGGACGACGATGACGCCCTTGCGGCTGAAGTTGTACGCAACGCTCCCCGGGTCGGCGAGGGTGCCGCCGTTGCGGCTGAGCGCCGTACGGACCTCGGCGGCGGCGCGGTTCTTGTTGTCGGTCAGACACTCGATGAGGAACGCGACACCGTTGGGGCCGTAGCCCTCGTACATGATCGAGGAGTACTCGACGGCCTCGCCGCCGATGCCGGCGCCGCGCTTGATGGCGCGGTCGATGTTGTCTTTGGGGACCGAGGTCTTCTTGGCCTTGAGCACCGCGTCGAAGAGCGTCGGGTTGCCCTGGAGGTCCGGCCCGCCGAGCTTGGCGGCGACCTCGATGTTCTTGATGAGCTTGGCCCACGACTTGGCGCGGCGGGCGTCGACGACCGCCTTCTTGTGCTTGGTCGTGGCCCATTTGGAGTGTCCGGACATGGGTTCCAGTCTAGAACGAGGGCGCCGAGACCCCGACGTGATTGCGGACCCGGTGGAGGAACCGAGCGTGGAAGCGCGTCTCGCCGGTGGATTCGGGGTGGAACGACAGCCCGAGCAGGTTGTTCTGCTCGACGGCGACGACCCGTCCATCGGGCAGGCTCGCGAGCGGGGTGGCATCCGGTCCCACCTCGGTCACCACGGGCGCACGGATGAAGACGGCGTGGACCGGCGGATCGCCGAGGGCGGGGACGTCGAGGTCGGTCTCGAACGACTGCGTCTGGGAGCCGAAGGCATTGCGCCGGACACGCACGTCGAGGCCGCCGAAGGTCAGCTGACCCTCGATGGCGCCGTCGAGGCGGTCGGCCAGCAGGATGAGACCCGCGCACGTGCCGAGCACGGGCATGCCGTCGGCGATCGCCGCGCGGATCGGGTCGCGCAGGTCGAAGGCGCGGGAGAGCTTGTCGATCACGCTCGACTCGCCCCCGGGGAGGACGAGTCCGTCGACCTCGGCGAGTTCTGACGCCCGCCGCACGGGCCGAGCGTCGGCGCCCAGGTCAGCGAGCACGTGAAGGTGCTCGCGGACGTCGCCCTGAAGGGCGAGGACGCCGACGCGGGGGCTGTTACCAGCCACGCTCGGCCAGGCGGTGCGGTGCGGGCAGGTCGGCGACGTTGATGCCGACCATCGCCTCGCCGAGACCGCGCGAGGCCTCGGCGACGATCTTGGGGTCGTCGTGGAAGGTGGTGGCCTTCACGATCGCCGCCGCGCGCTGCGCCGGGTTGCCCGACTTGAAGATGCCCGAGCCGACGAAGACGCCGTCCGCGCCGAGCTGCATCATCATGGCGGCGTCGGCGGGGGTGGCCACTCCCCCGGCCGTGAAGAGCACCACGGGGAGCTTCCCGGTCTCGGCGATCTCGGCGACCAGCTCGTACGGTGCCTGCAGCTCCTTGGCGGCGACGTAGAGTTCGTCCTTCGTCTTGGCGCGCAGCGCGTTAATCTCGCCGGTGATCGTGCGGATGTGCTTGGTCGCCTCGGAGACGTCGCCGGTGCCGGCTTCGCCCTTCGAGCGGATCATGGCCGCACCCTCGGTGATGCGGCGCAGGGCCTCGCCGAGGTTGGTGGCGCCGCACACGAACGGCACGGTGAAGTTCCACTTGTCGATGTGGTTGACGTAGTCGGCCGGCGAGAGGACCTCGGACTCGTCGATGTAGTCGACGCCGAGCTCCTGCAGGATCTGCGCCTCGACGAAGTGTCCGATGCGCGCCTTCGCCATCACCGGGATCGAGACGGATGCCACGATGTCGTCGATCAGGTCGGGGTCGCTCATGCGCGCCACGCCGCCCTGGGCGCGGATGTCGGCGGGCACGCGCTCGAGCGCCATGACGGCGACGGCGCCGGCGTCCTCGGCGATACGGGCTTGCTCTGCCGTGACGACGTCCATGATGACGCCGCCCTTGAGCATCTCGGCGAGTCCGCGCTTGACGCGGGAGGTTCCGGTGTCGGTCATTGTCGATTCCCTTCGCGCTTCGGGGCGCTTTGTTTGGCTTAGGCCAAACCGTAGCATGACGCAGGACATAGGCTGGAGGAAGCGAAAGGGGGCGCATGGCCGTCGACATCATCGGGCGCTCGGCATCCGAGATCGCCGCGAGTCTGCGCGAGCGCATCGAGCGCGGCCACCTCCAGGCCGGCGATGCGCTGCCGCCCGTGCGGGCGCTGGCGACGGAGCTCGGCGTCAACCGGAACACGGTCGTCGCGGCGTACCGCCTCCTCGCGCAAGCGGGGCTCGTCGTGGCGCGCGGGCGCGGTGGCACACGGGTCGCGGGACACGCGCCCGTGGCGCAGGAGGGGTATGCCGCCGGGACGGTGCTGCGCGACGTCGGCACCGGAAACCCCGATCCGGCGCTCATCCCCGACCCGGCCGCGGCGCTCGCTCGCTCCGGTCGCCCCGTGCTGTACGGCGAGCCCGTCGTCGACCCCGGGCTCGAGGCGTGGGCGCGCGAATGGATGGCCGAGGGCCTTCCCTCCGGTGCCCCGCGCATCACCGTGACCAGCGGCGCGAGCGACGCGATCGAGCGCCTGCTCGCCCAGGCCCTGCAGCGCGAGGACGCCGTCGCGCTGGAAGACCCGTGCTTCCTCTCGGCCCTGCACACGGTGCGGCAGGGCGGCTACCGCGCGGTGCCGGTCGCGGTGGATGCCGAGGGCATGACCGTCGACGGGCTGCGTGCTGCGCTCGCGGACGGCGTCCGGGCGGTCATCTGCACGCCGCGCGCCCACAACCCCACCGGTGCGAGCCTCACCGCGGAGCGCGCCGCGCAGCTTCGGGCGGTGCTCGCCGACCATCCGTACGTGCTGGTGATCGAGGACGACCACTTCTCTCTGCTCTCACGGGCGCCGCTGCACTCCGTGATCGGCGAGACGCAGCAGCGGTGGGCGCGGATCCGGTCGGTGTCGAAGTTCCTCGGACCCGACATGTGCCTGGCCGTCGTGGCATCCGATGTCGAAACCGCCGAACGCCTCGCGCTGCGTCTCACCCCCGGCACGACGTGGGTGAGTCACATCCTGCAACGTCTGACGCTCGCTCTCGTCACCGACCCGGAAGTCCGTGCCGGTATCGACCGGGCGGCGGCGCACTACGCGCGACGCAACGACGCCTTCGCTGCGGCCCTGACCGCGCGCGGACTCCCTCTCGTCGTGGGCGATGGCCTGAACCTGTGGGTGCCGCTCCCGGCACCGGCCGCCCAGGTGCGTGAAGACCTCATGCGGCGGGGGTGGCTCGTCCGCGACGGGGACCACTTCTTCCTCTCCCCCGAGGCCGCCGGCGACTACCTCCGTCTCACCGTGCATCAGCTCGACGATGCCGAGGCGGCGTCGCTCGCCGACGACCTCGCCAGCGCCGTGACCGCGCTCCGCCCGTCCGCACGAGGTGGGAGGATCGAGGGATGAAGGTGCTCTCGATCCAGTCCGCCGTCGCCTACGGCCACGTCGGAAACTCCGCCGCCGTCTTCCCGCTGCAGCGCATCGGGGTCGAGGTGCTGCCGGTGTACACGGTCAACTTCTCCAACCACACCGGGTACGGCGCGTGGCGAGGTCCGCTCATCTCTCCCGCCGACGTCGCCGACGTCATCACGGGGATCGAAGAGCGCGGAGTCTTCGGCGACATCGACGTCGTGCTGTCGGGCTATCAGGGCGGCGAAGGCATCGCCGACGTGATCATCGACACGGTGGCCCGAGTGAAGAAGGCGAATCCGGATGCCGTCTACGCGTGCGACCCCGTGATGGGCAATGCGAAGTCCGGATGCTTCGTCGCCCCGGCCATTCCCGAGCTGCTGCGAGAGCGCGTCGTCCCCGTCGCCGACATCATCACGCCCAACCAGTTCGAGCTGGGATTCCTCACCGGGACCGACCCGGGGAGCATCGCGTCGACCCTGGAGTCGGCTGACCTCGTCCGCGCGCGCGGGCCGCGCACGGTGCTGGTCACGAGCGTCGAGCGCCCCGACCGTGGGCCGGACACCATCGAGATGATGGTCGTCGACGACTCGGGTGCGTGGATCGTGCAGACCCCGCTCATCCCGATGAAGGCGAACGGCTCCGGAGACGTGACCGCTGCGTTGTTCACCGCGCACTTCCGTCGGACGGGGGATGCCGCCGACGCTCTCGCGCGCACCGCGTCGAGCGTGTTCGATCTGCTTTCGAACACGTACGAGTCCGGTTCCCGCGAGCTGCGGCTCGTCGAGTCGCAAGAGGCCTACGCGAACCCGCGCCTCGGTGGCGGGGAGTCAGCCGCCGTAGACCTCGGTGTAGGCGTCGATCCACGCGTCGCCGTCGTCGGGGCACAGGAACGTCGTTCCGTAGACCATGAGGCTCGCGATCGGGGCTTCGGCCGCCGTGCGCTCGCTCCCCTGCAGTTCGGCGGGGACGAGCTGGGCGAAGATCGGCGAGGTGGCGACGTGGGCCTGCAGCGTGGTGGCATCCACCACGTGTGAACTGAGGATCGCCGTCTCGCACGCATCCGCGACGAGGGCGAGCGAAAGGCTCTCGTCCTGAGCCGTCCACTCCGCGCCCTGCTCCTGGGCGTAGGCCTTCTGCTCGTCGATGAACTGCTTCTGCGCGGGAGTGACCGCGACCAGCGGGGTGCCGTCCAGGGGAAGCTGCTGTTCTTCGAAGAAGCGCTCGCGCTCGGCGAACGGGTTGTCGAGGTCGTCGCCCGTGCCCGGGCTCGTCGGGTCGTCCGGCAGCGGCGCGGGGTCGGATGGTTCGGCCGGTGCGGTGAGCGGCGCGCCTGCTGCATCGGGTCCGAGCGGGCTCGGGAGCCGGATGCATCCGGTTGTCGTGCCGAGCGCCGCGACGAGGACGAGGGAGAGGGCGAGGGGACGCAGGCGAGCCTTCATCTCCTCACCGTAGCGTCGTGGGACGCGACCCCGGGTGGGCTTGCAGTCGACTCGTCAGGCGTCCCAGGCTTCGGCCACGGCGCGGCGGACGTCTCCGAGAAGCTGCGGGAGGGCCTTGGTCTTGGCGATGATCGGGAAGAAGTTGGCATCCGACGCCCACCGCGGAACGATGTGCTGGTGCAGATGAGCGTCGACGCCGGCGCCGGCGATCGCCCCCTGGTTCATGCCCAGGTTGAAGCCGTCACAGCGCGACACCGCCCTCAGCACGCGCATCCCCTGCTGCGTGAGGGCGCCGATTTCGGCGACCTCTTCCTCGGTGGCCTGGTCGTACGTCGCGATGTGGCGGTACGGGCACACGAGCAGGTGCCCGGAGTTGTACGGGAACAGATTCAGCAGAACGTAGGCGGTCGTCCCACGCGCGACGATCAGCCCGTCCTCATCGGATTTGCCCGGAGCGGCGCAGAACGGGCAGTTCTGCTCCATCGGCTCGCGTCCGGCCTGGATGTAGGCCATGCGGTGCGGGGTCCACAGCCGCTGGAACTCGTCCGGCACGCCCGGGAGCTCCGCGGCCGCGATGATCTCGGCATCGCCGGCCGCGGAGGCATCCTGGTCGGTCGTCACGCGAGGTCCTCGGCCGTGTCGACGAGCGTCCGCGCCGCGATCGCTCCGGTGATGCGGGCGATGGCCTCATCGACCGGGATGCCGTTGAGCTGCGTGCCGTCGCGGAACCGGAACGACACCGTGCCTCCCGCGCGGTCGGCCTCGCCCGCGATGAGCTGGAGCGGAACTTTCTGCGTGGTGTGCGTGCGGATCTTCTTCTGCATGCGGTCGTCGCTGTGGTCGACCTCAGCGCGCACGCCCTTGGTGCGCAGTTCCGCGACGATGCCGTCGAGGTACTCGCCGTACTCCGCCGCCACCGGGACGGCCACCACCTGCACGGGCGAGAGCCACACGGGGAACGCGCCGGCGTAGTGCTCGAGCAGGATGGCGAAGAAGCGCTCGACCGAGCCGAACAGCGCGCGGTGGATCATCACGGGGCGGTGCTTCTCACCATCGGGCCCCGTGTACTCCAGCTCGAAGCGTTCGGGCTGGTTGAAGTCGAGCTGGATCGTCGACATCTGCCACGTCCGGCCGATCGCGTCGCGCGCCTGCACGGAGATCTTCGGGCCGTAGAACGCCGCGCCGCCCGGGTCGGGCACGAGCTCGAGGCCGGAGGCCTCGGCCACCTCGCGGAGGGTGTCGGTCGCCTCGGTCCACAGGGCGTCGTCACCGATGAACTTCGGGTTTCCCTCTTCCTTCGTCGACAGCTCGAGGTAGAAGTCGTTCAGCCCGTAGTCGCGAAGGGTCTGCAGCACGAAGTCGAGGCTGTGCGTGAGTTCCGCCTTCACCTGGTCGGCGGTGACGTAGATGTGGGTGTCGTCCTGCGTCATCCCGCGCACACGAGTGAGACCCGCGAGCGTTCCGCTTTTCTCGTAGCGGTAGACCGAACCGAACTCGCTCAGGCGCAGCGGCAGCTCGCGGTAGCTGCGTCCGCGCGAGCGGAAGATGAGGTTGTGGAACGGGCAGTTCATGGGCTTCAGGTAGTACTCCTGGCCCTCGCGTGACACGTGCCCGTCGGCATCCACCACCTCGTCGAGCACCATCGGGGGGTACATGCCATCGGCGTACCACTGCAGGTGGCCGCTGGTCATGAACAGGTCGCCCTTCGTGATGTGGGGCGTGTTCACCACCTGGTAGCCGCTGGCGAGCAGGCGCTCACGCATGTAGCGCTCGATCTCGTACCGGATGATGCCGCCCTTGGGGTGGAACACCGAGAGGCCCGGGCCGATCTCCTCGGGGAACGAGAAGAGGTCGAGGTCCTTCCCGAGCTTGCGGTGGTCGCGCTTGGCGGCCTCCTCGAGACGGTGCTGGTAGGCGCGCAGGTCGTCCTTGGTCGCCCACGCGGTGCCGTAGATGCGCTGCAGCTGAGGGTTCTTCTCGCTGCCGCGCCAGTACGCGCCGGCGACGCGGGTGAGGTCCCAGCCGTTGCCGACGAGGCGCGTGCCGGGGACGTGCGGGCCTCGGCAGAGGTCTTTCCACGCCGTCTCGCCGTCGCGGTTGACGTTGTCGTAGATCGTCAGCTCGCCCGCACCCACTTCGACGCTCGCGCCCTCGGCGGCCTCAACGGAGCCGCCCTTCAGGCCGATGAGCTCGAGCTTGAACGGCTCGTCGACGAGTTCCGCGCGCGCCTCGTCGTCGGTGACCACGCGGCGGACGAACCGCTGGTTCTCGCGGACGATGCGCTCCATCTCCTTCTTGATGACCTTGAGGTCTTCCGGAGTGAACGGGTCGTCGACCTGGAAGTCGTAGTAGAACCCGTCGGTGACGGGCGGGCCGATGCCGAGGTTCGCCTGCGGCTTGACACGCTGCACCGCTTGGGCGAGCACGTGCGCCGTCGAGTGCCGCAGGATCGAGAGGCCATCGGCGCTGTCGATCGTGACCGGCTCGACCTCGTCGTCGGCCGTGACGGTCGTGGCGAGGTCTTTCAGCTCACCGTTCACGCGCAGGGCGACGACCGAACGGTCGGGGAAGAGGGCGAAGCCGTCGGCGGGATAGGTCTGCTCCGACGGCAGGGCGGCATCAGTCAAGGCGGTCTCCTGGATGGGTCGGTTCCAGGCTACCCGCCGGGCGTGACCTCGACGGCACGCCCGGTGCCCCATAGTGGAGCGGTGACTCTGGCCATCATCGGCGGCGTGCTGTGGCTCCTCGGCATCGTCGCTCTCGCTGTCGGCATCCTCCCCGGCGACGAGGCCCTCGCCGTCGCCGACCGCGTGTGGCCCATCCTGCTGTTCGTCGTCGCCGTGACGATCGTGGCGGAACTGGCATCCAAGGCGGGGCTCTTCGACGTCGTCGCTGCACGCCTCGCGCGGCTCGCGCGGGGCCGGACCGTGTGGCTGTGGGTGCTGGTGCTGGCCTTGGCCACGGTGGCGACGGCCTTCCTGTCCCTGGACACCACCGCCGTCCTGTTGACACCGGTCGTGGTGGCGATGGCGGTCACCCGGAAGCTCGATCCCCTCCCCTTCGCGTTCGTCACGGTCGTGCTCGCCAACACGGCCTCTCTCGTGCTGCCCGTGTCGAACCTGACCAATCTGCTGGCCTCCGACGCGCTGGGCGGACACGACCCCATCGCGTTCCTCACCCTCCTCGGGCCGTCGGCGCTCATCGCGATCGCGGTATCGGTCGCGGTCCTCACGGCCGTGTTCCTGCGGAAGCTGCCGCGAACCTACCCGGATGCCACGGCCCCCGCCGTCGCGGATCCGGTGCTGCTGCGCGTCTCCGCGGTCGTCACGGTCGCGCTGCTCCCGCTCCTGGTGATCGGACTGGAACCCTGGATGCCAGCACTCGCGGCCGCCGTCGTGCTCATCGTCGTGTTCGCGTGGCGTGCACCGCGGGCCCTTGGCATCCGTCTCGTCCCCTGGTCGCTCCTGGTGTTCGCGGGGGGTCTGTTCCTCGCGGTGGGGGCTCTCGAGGCCGTCGGTATCGGGCGGGTGACCTCGGTGCTCGCCGGGTCCGGCGACGACCTCGTCTCGCTGTGGCAGCTCGCCGGTGTCGGCGCCCTCGCGGCGAACGGCATCAACAACCTGCCCGCCTACTTGGCGATGGAATCGGTGGCCGGCTCGCCCGTGCGGCTCGCCGCCCTTCTCATCGGTGTGAATGCCGGGCCGATCGTGACCCCGTGGGCCTCGCTCGCCACGCTGCTGTGGCATGACCGTCTGGTGGCGGCGGGCGTTCGGGTGCGCTGGAGTCGTTTCGTGCTCATCGGCGCGGTGATCGCCCCGCTCATCCTCGTTCTCGCGGTGCTCCCGTTGGCCGCGGGATAGCTCAGCTCTCGTACGCCCGTGCCCACGCCCGGCGCGGCTCGATCACCCACGCGGCCAGGCCTTCGCGCATCGGGTAGGGGCGACCGGTGTACACACGCGCGACGTGATCGACGATGGGGAGGGCGTCATCGCCCTCTCGCCGTTCGACCGCGACGCCGCGCACGAATGCCATCGCGAACGGGTCGTCTACGGCGGTCACGGAGACGGCGACCCGCGGATCGCGGCGCAGGTTCTTATCCTTCAGCGCGTCGATCTCGGTGAAGAAGACGAGGCGCTCGCCTTCGACGGCGATCCACACCGGCACAGAGTGCGGAGAACCGTCGCTCATCAGGGTCGACAGATGGGCGACCGCTGTGGACTCGAAGAAGGGCCGCGCCGCGTTCCAATTCGTCATGACCTCCACAACACGAGAACGCGACGTGCGCATTCCCCGCAGTGTCAGCTGTGGGCGGGCTCGGGCACCGGGGCGTTCGGGTTGGGAACCTCGCGGAACACCATCTCTTCACGCGGGCCCGCCTCGCGCGGAGTGTGGTCATCCGGCTCGGGCACAACATAGAGACCTCGCCCGGAGTTGGCGTTGTAGGTCAGGGCCTGCAACCACGCGTTGCTCAACTGCGGGTTCCGACTGCCGTGGTACTTGAACACGAGGGAAACGTGCGGATGGACGTAGACCGTCGTCCGGCCTCCCCCGATGCTGATGTCGTCTTTCCACGTGAAGGGAAAACTCTCGCCACGGCGAACCTTCGCCATGATCACCGCCTGCAGATGCGCGAGAAGGCGATCCTCGAATTCCACCTTGATGTTGCCGTCGTACACGAACTTGCCCATGGAAACCTCCTGGGGACAGCCCGGCCGCGCATTCCTGACAAGAATGGGGACGCGGGTTCCGGGGGTGTCACCGCTCGGTGCCCACGCTCTCGCGCTCCCTCACCGAGCGCAAACCCTCTTGCGTCGAGTGCGTTTGGCGGGTATGGCCATATCGCGCAGCGTCAGCTCGCGCGCGAGATGCGAAGGATCACACGGTCGCCCGGGCGCCGTTGGACGCGGCGGACCAGCGCCTCGAAACCGAGGATGGCGCGGAACTGCCACCCGTATTTGCGCCGCAGGGCGGCATCGGCGCGCGAGTCCTCGGTGCTCGGGCCGGCGACCCGCGCGTGAGCGTGCACGGTGATGGCATCCGGTTCGACCGCGCCCATGCGCGAGCACGGACGCAGGACGACGCGACCGTCGTGGCGAAGACGCTTGACCTTGCCCGTGTTGCGCTCGCTGGTCACCACGAGCTCGTCTCCCTCTCGCGCGATCCACACCGGCGTAGCGACCTCGGCGCCACTGCGTCGGAAGGTGGTGAGCGAGACGAAGGGGGCGGATGCGATTTCACGCCAGTGCGTATCGGGGACGGTCATGCCGCGACGCTACCGCGCGCTGCGCATCCCGCGGGCAGGGTTGCGTGACTGCGGGATCTGCCCTGTTTCCGTGACGACGTGCACTGTTCACGCGAATGGAACACGCGGCGCCTCGCCGAGCGCGGAGGGCCGTGCGACCCTCGAAGAAGGAGGTTCGCATGTCTCGCCACCACATCGCGACCCACGCCTACGACTTCCGTACGGGCTGGGTCCGTATCTCCCCCACGACCATGACGCCCGAACAGGCCGCTGCGCTCCGCGATCGGGGCTTTACCATCGTCCGCTCCCGACGGGGGTGGTTCGGGACGCGGGAACTGCCGCTGAGCTGGTACTTGCGCGGTGCGACCCCGGGTATGCGGGAGTCGGTGCGCGAACCGGTGAAACCCGCGGAGTCGAGTCCTCAGGTCCAGAACACGTCGGATGCCGAAGCGCCGAGCCCGATGCGGTCGCCGACGCGTCGCGCGCGCCCGCGTTCGAGGGACACGGACGCGTAGGCCGTCGAACCCCGGCCGCGAGTCGGCGGGCGGGGACAGCAAAAACCCCCAGGCGAGCCGGGGGTTTCAGGTGGTGCGCGATACTGGGATCGAACCAGTGACCTCTTCCGTGTCAGGGAAGCGCGCTACCGCTGCGCCAATCGCGCCTATACAGGCTGTTCAGTTGTGAGCGAGGTGGCGACGGGATTCGAACCCGTGTAAACGGCTTTGCAGGCCGGTGCCTAGCCGCTCGGCCACGCCACCGTGTGTGGTTCGACCCACGTGTCGTGATCCTCCGTCGGGACCTGACGGCGATCTTCACACTCGAGCGGATGACGAGACTCGAACTCGCGACCCCAACCTTGGCAAGGTTGTGCGCTACCAACTGCGCTACATCCGCATTTCGTTCCCGGGGCTTGCCCCGAGCACTCGTAAGACATTACCCGATTCCGGGGCGTGCGCAAAACCCGACGCGCCCCGCGCGTGTCCTCCGAGATGGTCGGATCGGGCCTCGCTGATCCGGTAAGGTAGTCGAGTCCCGTTCGGGACGTTGGGCGATTGGCGCAGTTGGTAGCGCGCTTCCTTCACACGGAAGAGGTCGTCGGTTCGAGTCCGGCATCGCCCACCACACAGCCCCCGGTTCGCCGGGGGCTTCGTCGTTGATGCGACCGCCCGGTATCGCGAGACTTCATCGCGCTGACAAGTCACCGGCAGCGTGCGCGGCAGATGTCAGCGCGATGCGGTTTCGCGGTCACCCCACCCGCCACCCGTACCGAGCGGAAAGGGCGGATGCCACGGCGTCGAAGCGGCGGCGGTCCAGGGCCGCGGCCTCGCGGCGCATGCCCGCGTCGTGCACGAGGTAGAGCTGTTCGATGTCGACCCACGACGGGCGGCCCTGCGGGTCCCACTCCCCCGCGCCGAGCGCCAGGTAGTCGCGGTCGCCGGCGTGCGGCTTGCTGGTCAGGCGTACGGCGTAGGAGCGGGTGGCATCCGCTCGACCGATGATGAGGACAGGGCGGTCCTTGCCGCGCCCGTCGCGCTCCTCGTAGGGCACCCACGTCCACACGATCTCGCCGCCGTCGGGGGCGCCGTCGCGGTTCGGTGCGTACGACAACGTCAGGCGGCGGGGAGGCGCGACCTCCACCGTCGCGGTCCCCTGAGCCCCGGGAGTCTGCCGCGGCGCGCGGGGAGCGGGTCGCGAGGCCGTCGACGGCCGGAAGGCCCGCAGAAGGGCGGAGACGAGGCGCGTGGCTGTTCCCATGCTCACACCCTAGACAGCGCGGCCGGCGCCGCCGGGCGCACGAAGAACGGGGCGCCACGGATGAATCCGTGACGCCCCGTTCCGATGAGGTGTGTCAGCCGCGGCTGTCGGTGAGGACGTAGCCCTCCTCGCCGTGCACGACGGTGTCGATGCCGGCGATCTCGTCCTCGTTCTTCACACGGAAGCCCATGGTCTTCTCGATCGCGAAGCCGATGATGTAGGCGAGCACGAACGAGTAGATGAGGACCGCGAAGGCCGCGATCGCCTGGACCAGCAGCTGCGTGAGCGAACCGCTGTAGATGAGGCCCGTGCCGTTGGCGAAGATGCCGAGGTACAGGGTTCCGATGAGACCACCGACGAGGTGGATGCCGACCACGTCGAGCGAGTCGTCGAAGCCGAGCTTGAACTTCAGCTCGATGGCCAGCGCGCAGACGGCACCGGCGACGAGACCGAGCACGATGGCCCAGAACGGCGTCAGCGACGCGCAGGCCGGGGTGATGGCGACCAGACCGGCCACGGCACCCGAAGCGGCACCGACGGACGTGGGCTTGCCGTCCTTGAACTTCTCGACGACCAGCCAGGCCAGCAGAGCCGCGGCAGGAGCGGCGATGGTGTTGACGAACGCGAGAGCGGCGGTGCCGTCGGCAGCGAGCTCCGAACCGGCGTTGAAGCCGAACCAGCCGAACCACAGCAGGCCGGCGCCGAGGAGCACGAACGGCGGGTTGTGGGGGACGTGGGCGCCCTTCTGGAAGCCGACGCGCTTGCCGAGCACCAGGGCGAGGGCGAGGGCAGCCGCACCGGCGTTGATGTGAACGGCCGTACCACCGGCGAAGTCGATCGCGCCGACGCCGAAGACGTCCTGCATCCCGTGGGTGATCCATCCGCCGTACGAGAACGAGGCGTCATCGGCGAGACCGAAGTTGAAGACCCAGCTAGCGACCGGGAAGTAGACGACCGTCGCCCACACGAAGGCGAAGACCATCCAGGAGCCGAACTTCGCGCGGTCGGCGATGGCGCCCGAGACGAGCGCGACGGTGATGATGGCGAATGTGGCCTGGAAGGCGACGAAGGCCAGGGGCGGGTAGGCCGCGCCCTCCGGCGTCTCGAGGACCCCCGACAGGCCGAGCTCGTTGAAGTCGATCGCCCAGGGGAACTGAGTGGTTCCCTCCTCCGTGGCGGGGAAGGCGATCGCGTAGCCGTACAGCACCCACAGGACTCCGATGAGTCCCATGGCGCCGAAGCTCATCATCATCATGCTGATGACGCTCTTGGCTTTGACGAGTCCGCCGTAGAAGAACGCGAGTCCTGGCGTCATGAGCAGCACGAGTGCAGCTGCTATCAGGATGAATGCGGTGTTGCCTTGATCCATCTCGAAGAGAACCTCTCTGCAGGGACGCAGGTGTAGCGTCGGGTCCCCTCAGTGTTCCCAGCCCCGGTTTCCACGGGCGTTCGAGTCGTGTTTCGAGTGCGTTACAGGCACGGAGTCCGTGTAAACATCGCGTTTCGCAGCACCGCGAAGCGTCGATGAAGCGGTCGCTCAGGAGTGCGTCAGGGCGACCAGACGCGATACGGCCCGCAGATACTTCTTGCGGTAGCCGCCCGCGAGCATCTCCTCGCTGAACACCGTGTTCAGGGGAGCGCCCGTGGCACGAATGGGAATCTGCGCGTCGTAGGCGCGATCGACGAAGGCGACCAGTCGCAGCGCCGCCGACTGGTCGTGCAGCACCTGCACGTCGCGCAGTCCGATCGTGTCGACGCCGTCGATGAGGCGGATGAATCGCGACGGGTGCACCCGTGCGAGGTGACTCACGACGGCCGCGAAGGAGTCGTCGGTGGCGACGCCGCGCGCACCGGCCGCCTCGATCGCCTCGGCGTAGTCGGCATCCGAGAGCGTCCGGGCCTCCCCGTCGATCGCGCGCTGGCGGAAGTCGGTGCCGTCGATGCGGATCGTCCGGAAGCTGTCGGCCATCGACTGGATCTCGCGCAGGAAGTCCTGGGCCGCGAAGCGTCCTTCTCCCAGAGCGTTGGGCGGCGTGTTCGAGGTCGCGGCCAGTCGGGTTCCGGATGCCACCAGCTCACCGAGCAACCGCGTCATGACCATCGTGTCGCCCGGGTCGTCGAGCTCGAACTCGTCGATGCACAGCAGGTCGGAGCCGCGGAACAGCTCGACCGCCTTGGCGTACCCGAGGACGCCGACCAACGCGGTGTACTCGATGAACGAGCCGAAGTACTTCCGGCGGGCAGGCATGGCGTGGTAGATCGCGGCGAGGAGGTGGGTCTTGCCGACGCCGAAGCCGCCGTCGAGGTACACGCCCGGCTTGACCGGCGGGGTCTTCTCGGCGCGCCGGAAGAAGCCGCCCTTCTTCGCGGGCGCGCTCTGCCGCCCCGCGAAAGCCTGCAGCAGCTCCTTCGCTTCCTGCTGCGAGGGGTAGGCGGCATCCGCCCGATACGACTCGAACGTCGCGCCGTCGAACTGCGGCGGCGGCACGAGTGCGCTCACCATCTCGGCGCCCGAGACGGCCGGCTCGCGATCGATGAGGTGGACGACGCCGGTCGTCGCGGGCGTAGAAGTCATGGCCGTCCTGTGTCGCAGTCTTACGGAGGGGTGTCTGCTTCGACGCGGCGGTCCTAGGGTCGAAGGAGCGGTGTCCACCCTACGCCGCCCGCTCCCCCACCCCGATCGAGGAGACACCGTGACCGTCGAGTTCGACACCAGCTCCCCCAAGTTCGCCGCGTACGCCGAACCCGGCCGCCTCGTCACCGGCGACTGGCTGCAGGAACGCCTCGGCCAGCCGGGCCTGGTGGTCGTGGAATCCGATGAGGACGTGCTGCTGTACGAGACCGGCCACATCCCGGGGGCCGTCAAGGTCGACTGGCACACCGAGCTCAACGACCCGGTCGTGCGCGACTACGTCGACGGCGAAGGGTTCGCGGCGCTGCTGAGCCGCAAGGGCATCTCTCGCGACGACACGGTCGTCATCTACGGCGACAAGAACAACTGGTGGGCCGCTTACGCCCTGTGGGTGTTCTCGCTCTTCGGCCACGAGGACGTGCGGCTGCTGGACGGCGGCCGCGACAAGTGGATCGCCGAGGGGCGTCCCCTCACCACCGAGCGCACGGAGCGCGAGGCGACCGAGTACCCCGTGGTCGAGCGCAACGACGCCCTCATCCGTGCCTACAAGGAGGACGTGCTTGCGCACCTCGGCAACCCGCTCATCGACGTCCGCTCCCCCGAGGAGTACTCGGGTGAGCGCACCTCCGCACCCGCCTACCCCGAAGAGGGTGCTCTGCGCGCCGGTCACATCCCCAGCGCGCAGAGTGTCCCGTGGGCCAAGGCCGTGGCCGAAGACGGGGGGTTCAAGTCGCGCGAAGAGCTGGATGCCATCTACCGCGACGGCGCGGGACTGAAGGACGGCGACAAGATCGTGGCGTACTGCCGCATCGGCGAGCGCTCGAGCCACACGTGGTTCGTGCTCAAGCACCTGCTCGGTTTCCATGACGTGCGCAACTACGACGGCTCATGGACCGAGTGGGGCAGCGCGGTGCGCGTGCCGATCGTCTCGGGTTCCGAGCCGGGCGAGGTCCCCGGCCGCTGAGCCGACGCGTCACGGGCGTGGGAGGATGACGGTGATGTCCGACACCGCCCTCCCCGCCCGCCTCGCCGAGATCCGCGACGAGTTCCTCGAGCTCGACGAGCCCGACCGTCTCCAGTTGCTCCTGGAGTTCTCGCACGAACTCCCCGAGGTGCCCGCGCGGTACGCCGACCATCCCGAGATGTGCGAGCGCGTGGCAGAGTGCCAGTCGCCCGTCTACATCGTCGTCGACGTCGATGAGGACGGAGTCGTGGCGATGCACGCGACGGCTCCGGCGGAAGCGCCGACGACGCGAGGCTTCGCCAGCATCCTGGCGCAGGGACTGACCGGGCTGTCGACCGACGAGGTGCTGGCCGTGCCCGACGACTTCCCGCAGAGCATCGGCCTCACGCGCGCGGTGAGTCCCCTGCGGATCGCCGGGATGACGGGAATGCTCATGCGCGCGAAGCGCCAGGTGCGCGCGAAGACCGGCGTCTGACGCGCGGCATCCGCCTCACTCTTCGGCGGCGAATCCGTGGCTGCGAACCCAGTCCCGGATGACCCGGCTCCAGCGTGCCTCGTCGTAGTTCCACAGCTTGGTGTGGCGGGCGACCGTGAAGGTCTCCATGGTGACCAGATCGGGGCGGGCCTCGGCGAGGGCGTGCGATGCGTCGCTCGGCACGAAACCGTCGTCGTCGCTATGGAGGATGAGGACCGGATGCCGCAGCTCCGTCGCGCGGGCGACGGCGTCGAGCCGGTCGAGGGGGATCGCCGAGCCACTCCGCGTCAGCATCGCGCCCCAGTCCGAGCCGAGGATCTGCTGCGCGAGGGCCAGCACGGGCGAGGGCAGGCGCATGAGCTGCCCCTGGTAGCGCAGAACCGTGCGCCAGTCGACCACCGGCGACTCGAGGATGAGGCCGGCGATGACGTCGCGATGGGGTGACGAGAACTCGGTCTGCAGACAGATCGCGCCTCCCATCGACCAGCCCATGAGGAGGATGCGACGGGCGCCCTGTCGGCGCGCGTAGCCGATCGCCGCGTCGACGTCGCGCCACTCGGTCGCGCCGAGCCCGTAGGTGCCCGTGCGGCTGCGCGGTGCGTCTCCGTCGTTGCGGTACGACACGAGCAGACTCGTGATGCCGAGCTCGTGGAAGACAGGGACGGCGCGCAGCGTCTCGGAGCGGGTGGTGCCGCGACCGTGCACCTGGATGACCCAGACGTCGGTATCGACGGCGGCGGGGAACTCCCAGGCGGGGCACGGTCCGACCGGTGTGCCGATCAAGGCGTTGCGGTACGGGATCTGCAGGTCGTCGGGCTCGTCGTAGTACCAGCCGCTGAACGCGGCGGCGGGAGCGAGCTGTGCGTCGGCCGGTACGTGGGTGAGGAGCTTGCGCGTGACGCTCGCCTCATCCTCTTTGACCACCGACCCCAGGCGGAGGTAGGACGTGCTGCCCGTCGTGAACAGACCGTACCTCCCCGGGAGCGCCGTATCGGGCGTGCGCTGCAGCGTCACCGTCTGGGCGGCGGCATCCAGACCCACCAGCTCGACATCGGGAACGCGGCCCGCGGGGGTGACGACGGTGCGAGCCATCCGCAGGGACACCGCCCCGAGGGCGGTCGCGCTCAGGCCGAGGGCCGTGGTCAATGCCGCGATCGCGACCCGCAGAGGTGCGGCCGCGGGGTGCGGGGCACGGCGCCTCGCGGCGCGCCTGGGAGCGTTCATCGAGGCCTCACTCTAGTCTGTGGCCGTGACTGACCCCCGCTCACCCGAGGCGGCGACCCCCTTCGCCCGGGCGGCCGACGAGTTGCGCGCGACTTCGTTCCGCGAC
The DNA here is from genome assembly GCF_022346945.1 of Microbacterium sp. ACRRU. Lineage (GTDB taxonomy): Bacteria > Actinomycetota > Actinomycetes > Actinomycetales > Microbacteriaceae > Microbacterium > Microbacterium mcarthurae. The sequence goes on from NZ_JAKRNI010000004.1 coordinate 27,778, forward strand.
GATTTCGTCGTGCGCGAGATTCCGTCTCCGACGGGGTTGGCTCCCCAGTCGCTCGCGCTGGCCGGCGACGTCCGTCCCGACGCGCACGCGACGGATTCACCTTTCGGCACGGGACGGTTCATCCTGCTCCACGACCCGGATGAACCGGAACCGTGGGGCGGCGCGTGGCGTGTGGTGTGCTTCGCGCAGGCACCGCTCGAGCCCGAGATCGGCATCGACCCGCTTCTGGCGGAGGTGGCGTGGTCCTGGCTCATTGACGCGCTGGATTCCCGCGGCGCCGAACGCCACTCCGAGTCCGGAACCGCGACCAAGACACTGTCGACCGGGTTCGGGGCGCTCGCGGCGCAGGGTGAGGGGTCACAGATCGAACTCCGCGCGTCCTGGTCGCCGCGCGGCCCTTTTCGCCCGCACCTCGAGGCGTGGGCTGAGCTGGTCTGCATGCTCGCCGGACTCCCGCCGGGGTCCGAGGGTGTTGCCGTCCTCGGAGCCCGGAGGCCCCCGCGTGGTTGAGTACACCGTCATCGAGGACGCCGCGGGCCTTGCCGCGGCGTCGACGTCGCTGGCATCCGGGAGTGGTCCCGTGGCCGTGGACGTCGAACGCGCTTCGGGCTTCCGCTACTCGCAGCGCGCCTATCTCATTCAGGTCTTCCGTCGTGAGGCCGGGGTGTTCCTCTTCGACCCGTCGGCCATCGAGGACTTCACCCCGCTGCAGAACGCGATCGGCGACGCCGAGTGGGTCTTCCACGCCGCCAGCCAGGACCTGCCCTCTCTGCGCGAGCGGGGATTGGAGCCCCGCGCGATCTTCGACACCGAGCTCGGGGCGCGGCTGCTGGGTCACGAGCGCGTCGGCCTCGGCGCCGTCGTCGAGCAGACGCTGGGCATCACCCTCGCGAAAGCCCACTCCGCCGCGGACTGGTCCACGCGTCCGCTGCCGGCGTCGTGGCTCGAGTACGCCGCGCTCGACGTCGAACATCTCGTCGACGTGCGCGATCGACTCGCTGCTGAACTGGACGAGCAGCAGAAGACCGAGTTCGCGCGGCAGGAGTTCCAGGCCGTGCTCGAGCGTCTCCCCAAGCCTCCGCGCGACGACCCGTGGCGCCGCTTGAGCGGTCTGCACACCGTGCGCGGACGCCGGTCCCTCGCCGTCGCTCGTGCGCTGTGGCAGGCGCGAGAGGACTACGCGCGGGAGCAGGACATCGCCCCCGGCCGGCTCGTGCCGGACCGGGCGCTCGTGGCCGCCGTGCTCGCCGACCCGCAGAGCAAGCAGGCGCTCGCGGGGGTGAAGGAGTTCAACGGTCGAGCCAGCCGCACGCAGCTCGACCGGTGGTGGAACGCGATCGTCGCCGGACGCGAGGCGACGGACCTGCCGCCGGACCGCGTGCCCAGCGACACTCTTCCTCCGCCTCGCGCGTGGGTCGATCGCAATCCCGACGCGGACCGGCGCCTCAAGCTGGCGCGACCGGCCGTGGAAGCGCGCGCCGAGGAACTGCGGATGCCCACCGAGAACCTTCTGACCCCCGAGACGCTCCGCCGAGTGGCGTGGTCTCCGCCCGCCGACGTGACGGTCGAGGCCATCTCCGCGGCCCTCGAGGAGCTTGGCGCCCGGCCGTGGCAGATTGAGCAGACTGCACAGGTGATCGTCGATAGCTTTGTAGCTTCCCTCAATCCCGATCCGGACGAGTCCGAGGCGACTTCGTAGGTTCGGACAACCGATTCACGGCGCCGGACCGCATTTCCTAGGCTGGCTGCATCCCAAACAATGGAGGCAGAGTGGCCGAGATGTCGGACGTCTTCTTCGTCGACGGTATGCGTACCCCCTTCGGGCGCGCCGGCGAGAAGGGCATGTACTGGAACACCCGCGCGGACGACCTGGTGGTCAAGGCGATCATCGGGCTGATGGAGCGCAACGGCGACGTGCCGAAGGACCGGATCGACGACGTGGCGATCGCCGCGACGTCACAGACCGGTGACCAGGGACTCACCCTCGGGCGCACGGCGGCGATCCTCGCGGGACTGCCGATGACCGTGCCGGGGCTTGCGATCGAGCGCATGTGCGCGGGTGCGATGACGAGCGTCACCACCATGGGCGCCTCGATCGGCGTCGGAATGTACGACCTCGCCCTCGCGGGCGGCGTCGAGCACATGGGGCATCACCCCATCGGTGCCAACGCCGACCCCAACCCGCGTTTCGTGGCCGAGAAGCTCGTCGACCCCGGCGCGCTCAACATGGGCGTAACGGCCGAGCGTATCCACGACCGGTTCCCGCACCTGACCAAGGAGCGCGCCGACCGGTTCGGCATGGCCAGCCAGCACAAGGCTCAGGCCGCGTACGAGGCGGGCAAGTTCCAGCCCGATCTCGTCCCGGTGGCCGTGAAGGATGCCGAGGGCGCCTGGGGCCTCGCCACCGAGGACGAGGGGCGCCGCCCCGAGACGACCCTCGAGGGCCTGGCATCCCTGAAGACCCCGTTCCGCCCGCACGGACGTGTGACCGCGGGCACGTCGTCCCCCCTCACCGACGGTGCGACGATCAGCCTGTTGGCGGGTGCCGACGCGGTGAAGGAGTTCGGCCTCACACCGAAGATGCGGATGGTCTCGTTCGCCTTCGCCGGTGTGCAGCCCGAGATCATGGGCATCGGTCCGATCCCCTCCACCGAGAAGGCGCTGAAGAAGGCCGGACTCACGATCGACGACATCGGTCTGCTCGAGCTGAACGAGGCCTTCGCGATCCAGGTCATCTCGCTCCTGGACCACTTCGGCATCGCCGACGACGACCCGCGCGTCAACCCGTGGGGTGGCGCCATCGCCCTCGGCCACCCGCTCGCGGCATCCGGTGTCCGTCTCATGATCCAGCTCGCCGCGCACTTCGCCGAGCGTCCCGACGTGCGGTACGGCCTGACCGCCATGTGCGTGGGTCTCGGTCAGGGCGGCTCGGTGATCTGGGAGAACCCGTTCTTCGACGGAAAGAAGAAGCGCAAGTGACCGACTACTCGACGATCGACTTCTCGCCCCTCGACGCCCTCACCGGCGACGAGGTGGTCACCCACTCCCCCGTCCGCGACGTGCGGCTGCCCTCGGGCAATGTGCTCGCGCTCGTGACGCTCGACAACGGGCGCGACCACACGCGGCCGAACACCCTCGGGCCGGCCACGCTCGCCGAACTCGGCCGCACCCTCGAGACGCTGAAGCAGCGCGCAGCGGCGGGCGAGATCCACGCGGTGGCGATCACCGGCAAGCAGTACATCCTGGCCGCCGGCGCCGACCTGTCTGACGTCGCGAAGCTGCCCTCGAAGGAGGTCGCGCGGCTCATCGCTCAGCGTGGACACCAGGTGCTGGGCTCCCTGTCCGACCTGGGCGTGCCGTCGTTCGCGTTCGTGAACGGCCTCGCTCTCGGTGGCGGTCTCGAGATCGCGCTGAACTCGACCTACCGCACGGTGGACGCCTCGGCGGCCGCGGTCGCGCTGCCCGAGGTGTTCCTGGGCATCATCCCCGGCTGGGGCGGCGCCTACCTGCTGCCGAACCTCATCGGCATCGAGAACGCGCTCGAGGTCGTGGTGTCCAACCCGCTCAAGCAGAACCGCATGCTCAAGCCCCAGCAGGCCTTCGACCTCGGGATCATGGATGCCATCTTCCCGGCGGCCTCCTACCTCGAGGACTCGCTGCGCTGGGCCGACGGCGTGCTCACGGGCCGCGTCAAGGTCGAGCGGAAGAACGAGCCCGGCAAGATCGAGCGCCTCACGAAGTGGCCGATCGCGATCAAGGTCGCGCGCGGCATGCTCGAGTCGAAGATCGGCACGGTCCCCCGCTCCCCCTACGTCGCGCTCGACCTGCTCGACAAGGCCAAGAGCGGCACCAAGGCCGAGGGCTTCGCCCGCGAGGACGAGGCCCTCGCCGACCTCATCACGGGCGACCAGTTCGCGGCATCCATGTATGCCTTCGACCTCGTGCAGAAGCGTGCCAAGCGGCCGGTCGGCGCGCCGGACAAGGCGCTGGCGAAGAAGGTCACGAAGGTCGGCGTGATCGGCGCCGGTCTCATGGCCTCGCAGTTCGCGCTGCTGTTCGTGCGGAAGCTGCGGGTCCCCGTCGTCATCACCGACCTCGACCAGGGACGCGTCGACAAGGGCGTGGCATCCATCCGCGAGGAGATCGGCAAGCTCGAGGCGAAGGGCCGCCTCGATGCCGACACCGCGAATCAGCTGCGCGCGCTCGTCCACGGCACCACCGACCGGGGCGAGTTCGCCGACTGCGACTTCGTGATCGAGGCCGTGTTCGAGGAGGTGGGCGTCAAGCAGGAGGTGTTCTCCGCGATCGAGAAGATCGTCGCCGACGACACGATCCTCGCCACCAACACGTCGTCCCTCTCGGTCGCCGAGATCGGTTCGGCGCTCGAGCACCCTGAGCGCCTCGTCGGCTTCCACTTCTTCAACCCCGTGGCGGTCATGCCGCTCATCGAGGTCGTCAAGACGGATGCCACCTCCGACGCCGCACTCTCCACCGCGTTCGTCGTCGCGAAGGGGCTCGGCAAGAACGCGGTGCTCACGGCAGACGCTCCCGGATTCGTCGTCAACCGTCTGCTGGCCAAGGTGATGGGCGAGGCCGCCCGTGCGGTGTACGAGGGCACGCCGATCACGGTGGTCGAGAAGGCGTTCGCCCCGCTGGGCCTGCCGATGGGACCGTTCCAGCTCATCGACCTGGTCGGTTGGAAGGTCGCCGCCCACGTGCAGGACACGATGGCGGGCGCCTTCCCGGAGCGCTTCTTCGCGTCCGAGAACTTCCACGAGCTCGCGGCGCTCCCCGAAGTCGTCGAGAAGGACAAGGGCGGTCGCGTCACCGGCTGGACCAGGGCCGCGCAGAAGGTGCTCGTCACCGGCAAGACGCCCGTCGCGCCCGAGATGATCCTCGCTCGCGTGCAGGACGGCCTTGCGCAGGAGATCAAGATCATGCTCGACGAGGGCGTGGTCCCCGAAGTGCAGGACATCGACCTGTGCCTGATCCTCGGCGCCGGGTGGCCGTTCATCGACGGCGGTGCGTCGCCCTACCTCGACCGCGAGGGGGCGTCCGAGCGCGCCTTCGGCGACACGTTCCACCACCCGCCCATCCGCGGCATCGGCGGCTGAGTCCCCGTACACGACAGCGGCGCCGTCCCCGAGGGGGCGGCGCCGCTGTCGTGTACGGAAAAGCCCTACGGGCGCGACTTCTCCCACTCGTCCAGCGTGGGAACGGCCCCGGTCGGCGTCTGCCGGGCCATCGGGATGCGCGTCCCGAGCACCTGGGCCACCACGTCGTGGGCGATCTTGGACGCCGTGAGACCGGCATCCTCGAGGATCTGCTCGCGAGACGCGTGATCGATGAACTCATCGGGGATGCCGAGCTCGTCGACCGCGGTGTCGACGCCGGCTTCGCGCAAGACCTGCCGAACGCGGGTGCCGACGCCGCCGACGCGGATTCCGTCCTCGATCGTGATCACGAGGCGGTGTTCGCGCGCGAGGTCGACGATGGACGGCTGCACGGGGATCGCCCAGCGGGGGTCGACGACCGTGGCACCGATCCCCTGCGCGCGCAGACGCTCGGCGACCTCCATTGCGAGATGGACCATGGGGCCGATCCCCACGAGGAGAACATCGTCGGAGGACCCGCGGGCGAGGACGTCGACACCGTCCGGCAGGCGCTCGATCGCCTCGAGATCGGCCGGGACCCCTCCCTTGGGGTAACGGACGACCGTGGGGGCGTCGTGGACGCCGACGGCCTCACGGAACTCTTCGCGCAATCGCTTCGCATCGCGGGGAGCGGCGATCCGGATGCCGGGCACCAGCTGCAGCATCGCCAGATCCCAGATGCCGTGGTGGCTCGGGCCGTCGGGGCCGGTGACCCCGGCACGGTCCAGCACGAACGTGACACCGGCCTTGTGCAGGGCGACATCCATCATGACCTGGTCGAAGGCCCGGTTCATGAAGGTGGCGTAGATGGCGACGACGGGATGCAGGCCACCGAAGGCGAGGCCCGCCGCCGAGGCGACCGCGTGCTGCTCGGCGATACCGACGTCGTACACCCGCTCCGGGAAGCGCTCGGCGAATGACTGCAGACCGGTGGGGCGGAGCATGGCAGCGGTCATGGCGATGATGTCGTCGCGCTCTGATCCGACGGCGGTGAGCTCTTCCGCGAACACGTCGGTCCACTGCTGCCCACCGGCCGAGCCGAGCGCCTCGCCCGTGACGGGGTCGATCTTGCCGACGGCGTGGAACTGGTCGGCCGTGTCGCTCAGGGCGGGCGCGTAGCCGCTGCCCTTGTCGGTGATGGCGTGCACGATGACCGGTGCGCCGTAGGACTTCGCCAGTTCGAGCGTCTCGATGAGGGACTCGAAATCATGGCCGTCGATGGGACCGAGGTACTTGATGTCGAGGTTGCTGTAGAGCGCCTCGTTGTTGGTGAACCGCGAGAGGAAGCCGTGCGTGCCACCCCGCACGCCGCGGTAGACCGCGCGCGCAGCGGGCCCCAGGCGGCGGAACAGGGTGTCGGAGCTGCGGTGCAGGTGGCGGTACGCCTCGTTGGTGCGGACGCGGTTGAGGTACCGGGCCATGCCGCCGATGGTCGGGGCGTAGGAGCGGCCGTTGTCGTTGACGACGATGACCAGGTTGCGGTCGTTGTCGTCGCTGATGTTGTTCAGCGCCTCCCACGTCATTCCGCCGGTGAGCGCGCCGTCACCGACGACGGCGATGACGTGGCGATCGGTGCGCCCCGTGCGCGAGAACGCCCGAGACACACCGTCGGCCCAGCTCAGCGAGCTCGACGCGTGCGAGGACTCGACGATGTCGTGCTCGCTCTCGGAGCGTTGCGGGTAGCCGGCGAGGCCGCCGCGGGAGCGCAGCTTCGCGAAATCCTGTCGACCGGTGAGGATCTTGTGCACGTACGACTGATGGCCGGTGTCGAAGATGATCGGGTCGGCCGGTGAATCGAAGACGCGGTGCAGGGCGATGGTCAGTTCGACGACGCCGAGGTTGGGACCGAGATGGCCGCCCGTGCGGGCGACGTTCTCGACGAGGAAGGAACGGATCTCGGCGGCGAGTTGCCGCAGCTCATCGGGCGTGAGTCCGTCGAGGTCACGGGGACCGTGGATGCCGGGTAGGAGAGCCATGTGACTCCTCTCGTGCGGTGCGCGCAGAGGTCCGCGCGTCTGTCGATTCTAGTCTCGGCAGTGACTACGGGCTCGGCAACGGCTTGCGCGCGGCGCCACCTCCAGCGCGTGAGTCGCCAGAATTTGTCGCCTGCGCCGGAGGCGAGGCGACAAATCCTGGCGACTCACGCCCGGGGGGAACGCGACCGCGCCCCGGGGGCCGAGGCTCCCGGGGCGCGGATCGGGCGGGGATCAGACGAGCGAACGCAGCACGTACTGCAGGATGCCGCCGTTGCGGTAGTAGTCCGCCTCACCGGGGGTGTCGATGCGGACCACGGCGTCGAACGTCACGGTCTGCTTGCCCTCGGGCGAGAACTCGCTCGGCTCGGCGGTGACCTTGACCGTCTTCGGCGTCACACCCTCGTTGAGCTGCTCGAGGCCCTCGATTGAGACGATCTCGGTGCCGTCGAGGCCGAGGGACTTCCAGCTCTCGCCGGCAGGGAACTGCAGCGGGACGACACCCATGCCGATGAGGTTCGAGCGGTGGATGCGCTCGAAGCTCTCGGTGATGACCGCCTTGACGCCCAGGAGGTTGGTGCCCTTGGCCGCCCAGTCACGCGACGAGCCCGAGCCGTACTCCTTGCCACCGAACACCACGAGGGGGGTGCCCTGCGCCTGGTAGTTCATGCTCGCGTCGTAGATGTACGACTGCGGGCCGCCGGGCTGCGTGAAGTCGCGCGTGTACCCGCCCTCGACGATCTGACCGTCGTTGACGGCGGCGACCATCTCGTTCTTGAGGCGGATGTTGGCGAAGGTGCCGCGGATCATGACCTCGTGGTTGCCGCGACGCGAGCCATAGGAGTTGAAGTCCTTCTGCGCGACGCCGTGCTCGGTGAGGTACTGCGCGGCCGGGGTGCCCGCCTTGATGTTGCCGGCGGGGCTGATGTGGTCGGTCGTGACCGAGTCGCCGAGCGTCGCCATGACGCGCGCACCGGTGATGTCGCGGACCGGTGCCGGCTCCATCGTCATGCCGTCGAAGTAGGGGGCCTTGCGCACGTACGTGGAGTCGGCATCCCATTCGAAGACCGGACCGGTCGGGGTCGGCAGGTTCTTCCAGCGCTCGTCGCCCTCGAAGACCGTGGCGTACTGCTGGATGAACTGCTCGCGCGAGATCGACGCGTCGATGATCGACTGCACCTGGTCGGGCGCCGGCCAGATGTCCTTGAGGAAGACGTCGTCACCGTTCTGGTCCTTGCCGAGCGGGTCGGTCTCGAAGTCGAAGTTCATCGAGCCGGCCAGCGCGTACGCGACGACGAGCGGCGGCGAGGCGAGGTAGTTCATCTTCACGTCGGGGCTGATGCGGCCCTCGAAGTTGCGGTTGCCCGAGAGGACCGCCGTCACGGCGAGGTCGTTCTCGTTGATCGCCTCGGAGACCTCCTCAATGAGGGGGCCCGAGTTGCCGATGCAGATCGTGCAGCCGTAGCCGACGGTGTAGAAGTCCAGGCCCTCGAGCGCCTTGTCGAGACCCGACTTCTCGTAGTAGTCGGTGACGACCTTCGAGCCGGGGCCGAGCGTCGTCTTCACCCACGGCTTGCGCTTGAGGCCCTTGTCGACCGCGTTCTTGGCCAGCAGGCCCGCCGCGATCATGACCGACGGGTTCGAGGTGTTGGTGCAGGAGGTGATGGCCGCGAGGGTGACCGCACCGTTGTCGAGGAGGTACGACTGTCCCTCGGGCGTGGTGACCTTGACCGGCTTCGAGGCGTTCGCCGGGTGACCGGACGAGATCAGCACCTCGGGCTCGGCGACCTCTTCGGCCTCCTCGCCCGGAACCGATCCGGGGTCGGATGCCGGGAACGTGCCGTCGACCTCGAGGTCGACGATCGAGTCCGACGTGGATGCCGCGGCGTAGTTGAGGATGTCCTTCTCGAACTGCGACTTGGCCTCGGAGAGCAGGATGCGGTCCTGCGGGCGCTTGGGGCCGGCGATCGAGGGCACGACCGTTCCGAGGTCGAGCTCCATGTACTCGCTGAAGACGAGTTCGCGGGCCGGGTCGTGCCAGAGCTTCTGCTCCTTGGCGTACGCCTCGACGAGCGCGACCGTCTGCTCGTCGCGACCGGTGAGGCGCAGGTACTCGAGCGTGACGTCGTCGATGGGGAACATCGCGGCGGTGGAGCCGAACTCGGGGCTCATGTTGCCGATGGTGGCGCGGTTCGCGAGCGGCACGGAGGCCACACCCTCGCCGTAGAACTCGACGAACTTGCCGACGACGCCGTGCTTGCGCAGCATGTCGGTGATCGTGAGCACGACGTCGGTCGCGGTCACGCCCGCGGGGATCTCGCCGCTGAGCTTGAACCCGACGACGCGCGGGATGAGCATCGACACGGGCTGACCGAGCATGGCGGCCTCGGCTTCGATGCCGCCGACGCCCCAGCCGAGGACGCCCAGGCCGTTGACCATCGTGGTGTGCGAGTCGGTGCCGACGCACGTGTCGGGGTACGCGCGCAGCACGCCGTCGACGGTGCGGTCGTAGACGACCTTGGCGAGGTGCTCGATGTTGACCTGGTGGACGATGCCCGTGCCCGGCGGGACGACCTTGAAGTCGTCGAAGGCGGTCTGGCCCCAGCGGAGGAACTGGTAGCGCTCACCGTTGCGCTCGTACTCGATCTCGACGTTGCGCTCGAGGGCGTTCTCGCTGCCGAAGAGGTCGGCGATGACGGAGTGGTCGATGACCATCTCGGCCGGCGAGAGGGGGTTGATCTTGTTGGGGTCGCCGCCGAGGGCCGTGACGGCTTCGCGCATCGTGGCCAGGTCGACGATGCAGGGCACGCCGGTGAAGTCCTGCATCACGACGCGTGCGGGGGTGAACTGGATCTCGGTGTCGGGCTCGGCATCCGGGTTCCAGGAGCCGAGGGCGCGGATCTGCTCCGCGGTGACGTTGGCGCCGTCCTCGGTGCGGAGGAGGTTCTCGAGCAGCACCTTGAGGCTGAACGGGAGCTTCTCGTACCCGGCGACGGTGTCGATGCGGAAGATCTCGTAGTCGGTACTGCCGACCGTCAGGGTGCTCTTGGCACCGAAGCTGTCAACCGTGGACACGATCGTCTCCTTCGTCGGCGAATGCGCGAGCGTCGGCCCGCTCGTCTCCCATCTTCCCCACGCGGCGAACAGGATGCCAGGAAGGCCGACCTAACCGCGTGGGCGGGAGATTTATCTTGATATCAAGATAAATATATCAGGACTCGCGGCGGGGGGAGAGCGCGCGCACGGCGAGCCAGGTCACGGCGAGCATCGGCGCGAACAGCGGCAGGCCCATCACGATCTTGAGGGTGCCCAGGGTGGTGACGTCACCGGCGAAGTACAGCGGCAGCTGAACGATCAATCGCGCGGCGAACAGGACCGCCCAGCCCAGGGAGAGCAGCGAGTAGACGCGGCGCTTGCGCTTGTCGGCGCGCCAAGAAGTGCCCTCGCCGAGAAGGTACCCGGCCGCCAGTCCGATGAGCGGCCACCCGACGAGGACCGAGACCAGAAAGGCGGTCCCGTATGCCCCGTTCGTGAAGAAGCCGAAAACGAAGTTGTCCTGTCCGCGCCCGGTGAACAGCGCCAGGAGCGCGGCCGCCACCGTCGCGAACAGTCCGCCGAGGGCGGCACTCGGCGGGGACTTCGCGACGAGGCGGGCGATCGTGAAGACGAGGGCCAGACCCACCGAGACACCCAGGCTGAGAGGGAGGTTGCCCTGCCGGGTCTCGGGATCGACCGTCACGGTGAACAGCACGACGAAAGCCAGCGACGGCAGAACGGATTCCAGGATGCCGCGCCATCCGCCCATGGCCGCCCACACCGCTCTCCCGGTCGACGAGTGCTTCGACGGGTCGAGCCCGGCGCGCCGGGCCGCGTTGCCGAGCGCTGCGGACACGCTGTCGGCGGCGCTCGGCGGCTCGAGTGGGATGCGGTCGGCGTCGTCGGGACGCGGCGCCTCGCTCATGCGGTGCCGGGGGTGTTCGGCATCCGGAGCGGGATGAGATCCCGCGGCGGCATCGGAGACCCGCCGCGCACCACCACGATCGAGCGGAAGAGGTCCTCGACCGCGGCGGCCGCGTCGACATCCGAAGCCGCGGCTCCGCCGATCACACCGCGGAGGAACCAGCGCGGACCGTCCACACCGACGAAGCGAGCCAGGCGTTTGGCCGACCCGTCCGCGCCGGCGACGACGGGAACCTCGGCGAGCAGCTCCGGACCGAGGGGGCCCTCGCGCTCTTCGACGCGCCCGCCCTGCTGCTTGACCTGCTGGCGGATCTGCTCGCGGGTCTCGGCCCACAGCCCGCTCGTGCGCGGCGCGGCGAAAGGCTGCACCTGCAGGGTCGATTCGGCGTAGTCGAGGCCGACGGCGACGATGCGCTTGGTCTGCTCCTCGACCTCGAGTCGCAGGTTCAGGCCCTCACGCGGGAGGATCTTGATGCCGCCGAGGTCGATGTAGGGGCGAACGGCGTTGGCCTCGGCCTCATCGAACGGGCCGGCGGTCTCGCGATCGACGGGCCCGCTCTTCGCGGGCGGCGCGGCTTCGATCTGCTGTTCGGAGTCGTCGGTCATCGGGTGCTCCCTGAGGGGGTCTGGTAGCCGCTGGATCCAAAGCCGCCGACTCCTCGCACACTGGCGGGGAGCTCGTCGACGGGGATGAAGCGAACGGGCGGGACGGGCATGACGATCAGCTGGGCGATGCGGTCGCCGACGGCGATCTCATAGGCCTCGTCGAGGTCGGTGTTGAGGAGAGCGACCTTGATCTCGCCGCGGTAGCCCGCGTCGACGGTGCCGGGCGAGTTCACGATCGTGATCCCGTGCTTGGCCGCCAGACCGCTCCGCGGCACGACGAACGCGGCATAGCCGTCGGGCAGCGCGATTCGCACACCCGTGCCGACGAGCGCGCGCTGGCCGGGCTCGAGGCGCACCGCCTCGGCCGCGACGAGGTCGGCGCCGGCGTCCCCGGGGTGGGCGAAGACCGGAGGCTCGGATGCGACAATGAGGACGTCCACCGTTTCGGTCACCCCACGAGGGTAATGCAGAAGAGGGGGTGCGGCATCCGCACCGGAATCGAGTACCGCGAACGTCTGAGCCCATCGCTGTGGGCGCTCGTGGCGGCCGCTGTCTGCGGGCCGATGGCGGCACTGGTCTTCTCGCCCATCGACACCACGCTGGCGCTCGTGATCGGACTGGTCGTGGCGGTGGCCGTGGTGGCGGCGCTGGTCGCGCTCTCCCCCGTCGTCGAGGTGAGCGACGGTGAACTTCGGGCCGGGCGCGCGCACATCCCGGTCGATCTCCTGGGGATTCCCGCCGGGGTCGTGGGAGACGAGGCCAGAACGGCCCGCGGGAGTGGTCTCGACCGGCGGGCCTTTCACGTGATCCGGGGCGGGATCGACGGGATCGTCACGGTTCCCGTGACCGATCCCGAGGACCCGACCCCGATGTGGGTGGTGTCCACCCGGACGCCGGATCGCCTTGTCGCGGCGATCCAGCGTGCTCAGGTCAGGCTGCGCACTCCCGGCAGATGAAGCCGGGGCCGCTCTCTTCGGCGATCTGCGAACGGTGCTTCACCAGGAAGCAGTTCATGCAGGTGAACTCGTCCTCCTGAGGGGGGAGAACGACGACGTCGAGCTCGATGTCCGACAGGTCGGCTCCGGGCAGCTCGAAGCCTGAGGGGTTGTCCGCATCCTCGTTGTCGATCGACCCCGACGTCTTGTCGGGTACGCGCTCCTTGAGGGCCTCGATCGACTCGCTGTCGTCCTCGGTCTTGCGGGGTGCGTCGTAATCGGTGGCCATGCGTGAAGGTCTCTACTTCCGGTTTTTCGTGGTGCATCGCCCGAACGGGCGGCCATAGTTTGCATGACCCGACCCCGATAAGCAAATGCGCTCGACGGAGTGTGCCGGGGCTGCGAGGCGGCAAACTCGCGGCGCGCCCGCGATATTCCCGGCTCCGGGCCCGGTGCCGTGTCAGCATGGGCGTCGACCGCAGATCGGAGGGGTGTTTCGCATGGAACAGCTCAAAGTCATCGGAACCGAGGATGACGTTCTCGTCGTCGCGACCGAGACGGGCGAACGATTCGCCCTGCCGCTCGACGAGGTGCTGCGCGCAGAGGCGCGCCGTGCGCGCCGTGGGCGCGAGCACGACGACGAGCGCGCGCCCCGCCCGAGCCCGCGCGAGATCCAGGCGCACATTCGTGCCGGGCTCTCGGCGCGCGAGGTCGCGACCCTGCTGAACGCCCGCGTCGAGGACGTCGAGCGTTTCGAGGGTCCGGTTCTGGCGGAACGGGAGCACGTGGTGGCGCAGGCTCTCGCCGTGCCCGTCCTCCTGGGCGGTGCTCTCGAGCAGGACGCGCCGATCACTTTCGGTGCGGCTGTCCGGGCCAAGCTCACCGAAGCCGGTGCATCGTCGGAGCGATGGACGAGCTGGAAAGACTCGTCCGGCTGGATCGTGAAGCTCGAGTTCACGGCCAATGACATCGATCACGACGCACGATGGGGCTTCGATCCGCGTCGCAGCAGTCTCTCGCCGCAGAACTCCGACGCGATCCAGCTGTCGCGGCAGGGCTCCCTCCCCGAGGGGCTGATCCCCCGCCTTCGCGCACTCGACACTCCGCTCCCCAAGGACGACTCGCGGTTCGACAGCGGGGCCTTCGGCCCGCGGCGCCTCGACATCGAGGACGAGCCCGGCGTCGAGGCGACGGGACCCGTCGCGTCCGCCGTGCAGGCGGCAGCCATCAAGCGTGCGCCGGATGCGCCCGTCACGTCCTCCGAGACCGCCGACCTCCTCGAGGCGTTGCGGCGCCGTCGCGGCCAGCGCGAGCCGCTTCCCGGGCCCTCAGAAGCCCGTGAGCCCGAACCGCGCACGCCGAGCGCGCCCGTGGCGTTGTTCGACGCGCTCGAGCCGGGGTACGTCGCCGAAGAGTCCGAGGTCGAGCGGGAGGCGGAGCGAGCGCCCGCTGTTCCGTCGGCACCGGAGTCCGGGCGCCGTGCCAAGGGGCGGCCGTCGATGCCGTCGTGGGACGAGATCGTGTTCGGGGCGCGCACCGACGAGAGCTGACGTCCGGCTCCGGGCCGGCGCTGCCGGGTTCGAGTTCAGGCGAACGCACCGAGGCGCACGAGCGGCACCGTGCGCTCCTCATCCGTCAACGATCCGTGCTGTCCCACCATGCGCTGCGGACGCTTGTCCGCCTCGCGGTCGTCGTAGTACGCGAACCGGCCCCGCGCCGCGACGATCACGTCGCCGATCCGGTCGCGCACGTCCGCCGCCACCGTGCCGAACAGTCCGGCTCCGATGGCCTGATGCCGCGTCATGACCCACGCGCGGGAATGCTCCCGTTCGCGCCAGCGGGCGGCGACGGCATCCCTCTCACCGTCCGCGGTGTACAGATGGAGCATGCGCGGTTCTCCGCCGATGAGATCCACGCCGTCGACGAGCGGGTCGTCGTCGGTCAGCAGCACGTGCCGGTGCGCCGGGACGTCGACCATGCCGTGGTCGGCGGTGACGAGGACGCCCGTGCCACGATCGATCGCGCCGGCGAGGTCGCGCGCGGCGGTGTCGACCCTCTCCAACGCGTCGATCCAGCGGTCGGACTCCCAGCCGTCGCGGTGCCCCGCGCTGTCGAGGTCGGGCGCGTACAGGTAGATGAGCGCTCCCGGATGCCGTGCGGCGAGGTCCGCGGCGATCGCGGCGCGCTCACGGACGTCGCTCGCTGATACGAACTCCGCGCCGCGGAGGGTCGCGGCGGTGAAGCCGGTCCCGGTGTACTCGGGGCGCGACACGACGAAGCAGGGTCGCCCGCGCTCGGCCTCGATCTCGAAGAGCGGGCGACTGCGCTGCCACACCCGGGGGTCGAGGCCGTCGGTCTCCCAGCCGTGCAGCTGATTGGAGGCGATCTGCGTGCCGGGGATGCGGGTGCGATAGCCCACGATTCCGTGCTCGCCGGGATCGGTTCCGGTCAGCAGGCTCGTCAACGCCGCCGCGGTGGTCGAGGGGAAGACCGTGCGGGCAGTATCGCGACGTGAGCCCGCGGACGCGAGAAAGCGCGCGTGTCCGCGGCGCTCGGCGAGGTTGTGCGCGCCCAGCCCGTCGACGACGAAGACCACGGCGCTCCGCGCCGGGGCGAACCACTCGGACCGCGCCTCCAGTGCCGCGATCGCCTCGGTCACCACACCGGTGAGGCTCCGGGCGCGCGGCGAGGCCGCCGGTAGGCTGAGAGACATCGGGGCCAGTCTTCCATACGACTCTCCGCCCCCGTCGCGAACGACGCCCGCCCGACCCGAGGCCGCACCTATGCCCGATTCCCGTTCCTCCGCCGCTCCCCCTGCCGCAGAGCGCATCGAAGACGTCGATGTCTCCGCCGAGATGCAGGGGTCGTTCCTCGAGTACGCCTACTCGGTCATCTACTCGCGAGCGCTTCCCGACGCCCGTGACGGCCTGAAGCCCGTGCAGCGCCGCATCCTCTACCAGATGGCCGAGATGGGTCTGCGGCCCGACCGCGGCCACGTCAAGAGCGCCCGCGTCGTCGGCGAGGTCATGGGAAAGCTGCACCCCCACGGCGACGCCCCCATCTACGACGCCCTCGTGCGCCTCGCGCAGCACTTCTCGCTGCGCGTGCCGCTCATCGACGGCCACGGGAATTTCGGCTCACTCGACGACGGCCCCGCCGCTCCGCGCTACACAGAGGCACGGCTCGCGCCCCCCGCCCTCGCCCTCACCGAGAACCTCGACGAGGACGTCGTCGACTTCGTGCCGAACTACGACGGACAGTTCCAGCAGCCCGACGTGCTCCCGGCGGCCTTCCCGAACCTGCTCGTCAACGGAGCGACGGGTATCGCGGTCGGCATGGCGACCAACATGGCGCCGCACAACCTCATCGAGGTCGTCGGTGCGGCGACGCACCTGCTGCAGAACCCCGAGGCCACCGTCGAGGAACTCATGGAGTTCGTGCCCGGGCCGGACCTGCCGTCGGGCGGGATCATCGTGGGCCTGGACGGCATCAAGGACGCGTACACGAACGGCCGCGGATCGTTCCGCACCCGCGCGAAGGCCGCGATCGAGTCGCTGGGCCCGCGCCGGACCGGCATCGTGATCACGGAGCTGCCCTACCTCGTCGGCCCTGAGCGCGTGATCGAGAAGATCAAGGATGCCGTGCAGTCGAAGAAGCTCACGGGCATCGCCGACGTCACCGACCTCAGCGACCGCCAGCACGGGTTGCGCCTGGTGATCGGCATCAAGACGGGATTCGACCCGAAGGCCGTGCTCGAGCACCTTTATCGGCTGACCCCTCTCGAGGACTCGTTCGGCATCAACAATGTCGCGCTGGTCGACGGGCAGCCGCAGACCCTCGGTCTTCGTGACATGCTGCGGGTGTACCTCGACCACCGCATCCGCGTCGTCACGCGGCGCAGCGAGTTCCGGCTGGCCCGTAAGCGCGAGCGCCTGCACCTGGTCGAGGGTCTGCTCATCGCGATCCTCGACATCGACGAGGTCATCCAGGTCATCCGTTCGTCCGACGACGGCGAACAGGCGCGTACGCGGCTGCAAGAAGTGTTCGACCTGTCGCACCCGCAGGCCGAGTACATCCTCGAGCTGCGCCTGCGGCGCCTCACGAAGTTCTCGCGCATCGAGCTCGAGGCCGAGCGCGACCAGCTGCAGGCCGAAATCGATCAGCTGGTCGAACTGCTGGGGAGCGAGACGCTTCTGCGCGGTCAGGTCGCGAGCGAACTCGAGGCCGCGGCCGAGGCCTACGGCACCCCCCGCCGCACCATGCTGCTCAATGGCGGCCCCGTCCAGCCGCGCTCGGCGAAGGCCGCCGCGGCCGCCGATCTGCAGATCGCCGATGCCCCGTGCCGCGTCTTCCTCTCGGCGACGGGGCGTATGGTGCGAGCCGAGCTCACTGCCGACGCACCCGGCGGTGGAGTCGTTCCGCCGGCGAGGCGGGCGAAGCACGACGCCGTCCGCTCGGCTGTCGACACGACCACCCGCGGTGACATCGGCGCCGTCACGTCGGCCGGGCGCCTGGTCCGCTTCTCCCCCGTCGACCTTCCCTCCGTCCCGGGCAACGCCGTTCAGCTCGGCCCGGGGACCAAGATCGATCAGTACCTCGCCCTCGCCAAGGGTGAGCACGTCGTCGCGCTCGTGCCGCTGACCGACGGTCCGCCCATCGCCCTCGGCACGGCGCAGGGCATCGTGAAGCGGGTCGCGGCGACCGAGCTCGGCACGAAACCCGAGATCGAGATCATCTCCCTTCGCGACGGTGACCGCGTCGTCGGCGCGGCACCGGCATCCGATGCCGCGGAGCTCGTGTTCGTCGCGAGCGACGCGCAACTGCTGCGTTTCGACGCCTCGTCCGTGCGGCCGCAGGGACGTTCGGCCGGTGGCATGGCCGGCATCCGCTTGTCCGACGGCGCGCACGTCATCGCTTTCGCCGTCGTGGGCGGCTCGGCGTTCGACGCGGTGGTGGTCACCGTGGCGGGCTCGTCGGCGGCGCTGGCGGGAACGGATGCCGGCAGCGCCAAGGTCTCGGCCTTCACGGAGTTCCCGGCCAAGGGGCGGGCGACGGGTGGCGTTCGAGCGCAGCGTCTGCTGCGCGGGGAGGACGCACTGACCCTCGCGTGGATCGGTTCCGACCCGCGGGCCGTGGGAACCGACGGCGTCGTGCGGACGCTGCCGGAACCCGGCGCCAAACGGGACGCGTCGGGTCAGCCCCTCGATGCGGTCGTCGGCGCGATCGGCACCGCGATCCGCTGACCCGAGGGCCCATCCCGCTGCTGCTGGCGAGCGGGCCCGTGCCGGGTCGGGTCAGACGTCGATGCGTTCGCGCGCGAGACGGTCGCTCGAATCGACGATGAACTCCCGCCGCGGGGCGACGTCGCTGCCCATGAGCAGGTCGAAGACCTTCGCCGCTTCTTCGATGTCGCGCACCTGCACGCGGCGCAGAGTCCGCCCGGCGCGATCCATCGTGGTGGTCGCGAGCTGATCGGCATCCATCTCGCCCAAGCCCTTGTACCGCTGGATCGGCTCCTGCCACCGCTTGTTCGACTTCTTCAATTTCGTCAGGAGTCCGTGCAGCTCCTGTTCGCTGTACGTGTAAATCGTCTCGTTCGGCTTGGACCCGGGGTTCATGACGATCACGCGGTGCAGCGGCGGAACGGCCGCGAAGACACGCCCCGCCTCGACGAGGGGGCGCATGTAGCGGAAGAAGAGCGTCAGGAGCAGGGTGCGGATGTGCGCGCCGTCGACATCGGCGTCGCTCATGAGGATGATCTTGCCGTAGCGGGCCGCGTCGAGATCGAACGAGCGGCCGGAGCCGGCGCCGATGACCTGAATGATCGAGGCGCACTCCGCGTTCGACAGCATGTCGCTGATGGACGCCTTCTGCGTGTTGAGGATCTTCCCGCGAATGGGAAGGAGCGCCTGATAGGCGCTGTTGCGCGCGTCGCGAGCTGTGCCGAGCGCGGAATTGCCCTCGACGATGAACAGCTCGGAATCCGCGACGTCGTTGGAGCGGCAGTCGACGAGTTTGGACGGGAGCGACGACGACTCGAGCGCGTTCTTGCGGCGCTGCGTCTCTTTGTGCGTGCGCGCCGAGATGCGCGCCTTCATCTCGGAGACGACCTTCTCGAGGAGCAGCGCCGTCTGCGCCTTGTCGTCACGCTTGGGCGATGCGAAGCGCGCCGCGAGCTGTTTCGCGACGACCTGCGCGACGATCTGCCGCACCGCCGGTGTCCCGAGGATCTCCTTCGTCTGCCCCTCGAACTGCGGCTCGGGCAGGCGCACCGTCAGCACGGCGGTCAGGCCCGCGAGGATGTCGTCCTTCTCGATCTTGTCGTTCCCGACCTTGAGCTTGCGGGCGTTCTGCTCGACTTGCGAGCGCAGCACCTTCATCAGACCCTGCTCGAAACCCTGCTGGTGGGTTCCGCCCTTCGGGGTGGCGATGATGTTGACGAACGACCGGGTCGTGGTGTCGTAGCCGGTCCCCCACCGCACGGCGAGATCGACCTCGCACTCGCGCTGCACCTCGGTGGGCACCATCGATCCACCGGCTTGGAGCACGGGGACCGTCTCGGTGAACGTCCCGGTACCCGTGAGGCGCCAGGTATCGGTGATGGCGGTGTCGGGGGCGAGGAAGTCGGCGAACTCGGAGATGCCCCCGTCGAAGCGGTAGCTCGTCTCGATCGGCTCGTCGCCGCGCTCGTCAGCGATCACGATCTCGAGGCCGGGGACGAGGAACGCCGTCTGGCGCGCGCGCTGGACGAGCTCGTCGAACCCGAACGACGCGTCCTTCGTGAAGATCTGCCGGTCGGCCCAGTAGCGGATCCGGGTGCCGGTGACCCCGCGTGCGGCCTTGCCGACGACGCGCAGCTCGCTGCTGCGCTCGAACGGCGTGAAGGCCGAGTCGGGACCCGTTCCCGCGAACACGCCCGGTTCGCCCCGGTGGAACGACATGGCGTAGGTCTTGCCACCGCGATCGACCTCGACGTCGAGACGCTCGGACAGCGCATTGACCACGGATGCGCCGACACCGTGCAGGCCACCGGACGCGGCGTACGAGCCACCGCCGAACTTGCCACCGGCGTGCAGCTTCGTGAAGACGACTTCGACACCGGTGAGACCCGTGCGCGGCTCGACGTCGACCGGGATGCCACGGGCGCGGTCACGCACCTCGACGCTGCCGTCACGGTGGAGCACGATGTCGATCCGTGAACCGAACCCGGCCAGGGCCTCGTCGACGGAGTTGTCGATGATCTCCCACAGGCAGTGCATGAGACCGCGGGAGTCGGTGGAACCGATGTACATACCCGGGCGCTTGCGCACCGCTTCGAGGCCCTCGAGGACCTGGAGATGATGGGCGGAATACTCGGAGGTCACGATCTCCCAGCGTAATCGGGGCCTCCGACATCGCCTTGCAGACACACGGCCAGGTCAGGCCGTCGTACGCGCACAGCGAAATGTCAGGCCCCGGCGGCATAGGGGAAACATCCGCGTGGTTCTATTGTCAGACTCGCCCAACGACCACCGAGGAGGGCACCCGAGATGAACACCACGACCGCACCCGACGCGTCCGTCGTCCTCGACCACCGCCTGACGGCGGCGGATCGCTGCGACTCCTGCGGAGCGCAGGCCTACATCGCCGCCGAGGTCAACGGCAGCGAGCTCCTTTTCTGCGCTCACCACGGACGCAAGTACGAAGAGAAGCTCCGCAGCATCGCGACGTCGTGGCACGACGAGACCGCTCGTCTGCACGCCGCCGACTGATCCCACACGTCCGAACGGGCTCCGGCCGCTCCTACTGAGCGGGACGGGGCCCGTTCGCCGTATACCGGCGCGGGATGTTCGGCGAGACGCGCAGCGCGATCTCCTCGCCGATGGTGTCGATCATCTCGGCGAGGTCGGTCGCGGATGCCGCGCCTCCGCGCCCGAACACGGTGACCTCATCACCCTCAGCGGCGCCCGGCCACCCGTCGATGACGCTCGTTGTGGGTTCGATGGCGAGCACACGGCGCGGCCCGGCGGGCGTCGTCGCCGAGAAGCGTCCCGCGAGAGCCGAGGGCACCCCGTGCAGGTGGCCGATGTCGACACGCACGCGATCCGCGTCCACGTCGGTCACGGTGGCGACGAGGCCCCCGATCGGCTCGATCCCGAGTTCCGCCTCCCCCGGCCCGCCCGCCGGACGGATGCCGTACGAGAACGCCCCCACGCGCACGAGGTCCTCCCGGAACGGGGCCCGTGCGAACCCGGCCGCGCTGGCGGCCAGGTGCGAGAACGTCGGGGACAGGCCGGCCGCGACGGCCGTCGAACGTGCGGCGAGGAAGATCTCGCGGGCGTCGTCGTCGTCGGCGTCCGAGGCTTCCGCGATGTGCGACCACAGGCCCTCGAAACGGGCGACTCCGGAGTCGACGAGACCCGAGAGGAGCTCGAGCGCCGCGCTCCACCGCTCGGGACGGATGCCGTTACGGTGCAGCCCCGTGTCGATCTTGAGGTGGACACGAGCCGGGGTCGACGGCACGGGGAGGTGTGCGAGGTCGTCGAGGAGGGCTTCGTCGCCGATGCCGAGATCGAGGTCGTCGGCGATGCCGTCTGCGAGGTCCTGGGGGCCGCCCAGCAGCCAGACGAAGATGCGCGCCTCGGGGCCGACGACGGCGCGGACCGCGCGACCCGTCGCAACGTCGAACGCGCCGAACCACTCGACGCCTTCGGCCCATGCGCGCTCCACGATCCGCTCGAGGCCGTGCGCATAGGCGTCGTCCTTCACGACGAGCATGTGCCGTGCGGGCGCGATCGCCGCGCGGACCCGCGCGAGGTTCCGAGCGAAGGCGTCGAGATCGACCTGGTAGATGGCACTCATGCGACCACCGTCCGAACAGCGCGCGAGCCGACCGTTGCGACGATCTCGGCGGCGCTCCAGCCCGTGGCATCCGTCCACTCGCTCAGCGACGGGTGCCCGGCGTCCGGGTCGCCGAAGAACACCACGTCGCTTCCGCGTCGCGGTCGTGCGTCATCGACGTCGACGACGCAGACGTCCATGGCGACGCGCCCGACGATGCGGTGACGGTGCCCGGCGATCGAGACGTCGACGGTGTTGCCGAGCGAGCGGACCACGCCCTGCGCGTAGCCGCCGGTGACCAGGGCCACGGTGGTGTCGCGGCTGGCGCGGTGCGTGTAGCCGTACGACACCCCCTCGCCGGCCAGGAGCGGCTTGGTGCCGAGCACGCGGCCGTGCAACGCCATCACCGGGCGTGCGCGGGGGTCGCCGCCCGGCAGGCCGAATAGCGTCTGCGCGTCGATGCTCTCGGCATCCACCTCGAGCGATGTCAGAACGGATGCCACCCACGCGGCGCCGTGCCCCCACGCGTCAGCCGCCAGCGGGTCGATGAGCCCGCCGCCGGAGGCCAGCGACGCGTTAGCACGGAGGTTCTGCTCCGACAGACGAGCCACCGGAGTCACTCCCCCGCCGCTATCGGAACGGTCGGGAGGCGTGGAGGTCACGCCATCTAGACTATCCGGGTCCCTCGTTCCCGACCCCGGAGCCTCAATGCCTCAGCAGGGTTTCTCCCTCGTCCCCCGCCTGCGCTACCTCGCCGGACGCGCCCGCCGCATCGACGTCGGCTCGGTCCTCGAGCGCGCAAAAGAGGCGTCGACGCAGCACGGCAAGTCGCTCCCCCTCGTGGTCGCCGACATGCTCTATCAAGCGGGCGTGAAGAACGTCGGATTCCAGGACTACATCGACTACGACTTCGCCATCCTGACCCCGGCGGAGCGGGCGACGTACATGACCCACCCGGTCTCGAACCAGATCTCGCAGAAGTACGACCACCCCGACTTCCGGTACATCTTCCAGGACAAGGTCGAGTTCGACCGTCGCTTCAGCGAGTTCCTCCGCCGCGACTGGATGGTCGTCGACGCCGACAACGCCGACGAGCTGCGGGCGTTCACCGAACGCCTCGGCACGATCGTTACGAAAGAGCCCGTCGGACAGGCCGGCACCGGCGTGCACCGGTATCACGCGGCCGAGATCGAGGACTGGACCGCCTTCCACCGCGGGCTGCTCGAGCGCGGCGAGGTTCTCGTCGAAGAGGTCATCCGCCAGCACGACGACCTCGCGGCCGTGTGCCCCGGCACGGTCAACACGACGCGCGTGACGGCCTTCTTCGACGGTGAGAAGACGCACATCCTCGCGATGGCGCAGAAGTTCGGCCGCGGCGCGGTGAGCGACCAGATGACCTTCGGCGGCTTCTACACGATGCTGGACGAGAACGGTCACGCCCTGGGCGCCGGCTACGACTCCCACGGTCATGTGCACGAGGTGCACCCCGACTCCGGCGTCCGAATCGGCGACTTCCAGCTGCCGTTGGTCGACGAGGTGAAGGCGTTCGTCGATCGCGTCGCCCGCGTCGTGCCGCAGGTGCAGTACGTCGGGTGGGACATCGTCGTCGGTCCGGACGGTCCCGTGCTCGTCGAGGGCAACTGGGGCGCCGGCGTCTATGAGAACAAGCCCAGCGTCACGGGCATCCGCACCGGACACAAGCCGCGTTATCGCGCCGCGATCGGGTTCTAACGACGCCGACCCCGGATGCCGAGAAGGCCCGCCCCGTGATCGGGGCGGGCCTTCTTGCGTTCGGTGTCAGGCGGGGCGGACGATGCCGAGCGGCGTCGACTCGTGTCCCTGGCCGAGCGGGTTGTCTTTGAGGATCGTGACGAGACGCTTCTCGCCGGCCTTGTCCATCGTGGACCCGAGGATGTTGCCGCCCAGGTCGTTGATGTCGACGACGGCGACTTCGAGGTCGATCCCGAGAAGCGCCTTCAGGCGCGCCGCGACCTCGCGAGGGCGCTCCGGCCCGAGCACCACGGCCTGGTTGTACGGCGGGATCGTGCCCTTGGTAGGGCCGTCGATCGCGCGGGCTTTGTCTCCCGCGATGCGGTAGAAGTCGCCCTTGCGCCCGAACGCCTTGGTCACGGCCGACACGGCAGCGGCGAACAGGATGCGCGGAGTTCCGCACTCACGGAGGGCCATCTCCATGGTCTCGGGCATGCCGAGGCCGATGCCGTACGGGGTCCGCGTGACGTACTTCGACAGGAAGAGCGCCAGCTTGCGGGGCTTGATCGAGTCGAGCTTGAACGAACGCCCTTGCGTGATCGCCACGATCTTTTCGGTGACGAACAGCAGGTCGCCCGGCTGAACGGCATCCTTCGCGTACTCGAGGATGAACGCGTCGAGGTCGTCGCCCGGCATGACGACCCGCGTGCGGATCGGGATGCGCGCGTACGTGCTGCCCTCGACGGTGACGGTGAGCGCCTTCCCGGCGTTGGCCTGCCCGCTCATTCGAGGTAGTCCCGGAGCGACTGCGAGCGGCTGGGATGCCGAAGCTTGGCCATCGTCTTCGACTCGATCTGGCGGATGCGCTCGCGCGTGACGCCGAAGGTGTCGCCGATCTGGTCGAGCGTCTTGGGCTGGCCGTCTCCGAGGCCGAAGCGCATGCGGATGACACCCGCCTCGCGCTCGCTGAGCGAATCCAGCAGCGACTCGAGCTGACGCTGCAGCATGGTGAAGCCCACCGCGTCGGCCGGCACGACCGCCTCGGTGTCTTCGATGAGATCGCCGAACTCGCTGTCGCCGTCCTCGCCCAGGGGGGTGTGCAGCGAGATGGGCTCGCGGCCGTACTTCTGCACCTCGATGACCTTTTCGGGGGTCATGTCGAGCTCGCGGCTGAGCTCTTCCGGGGTGGGTTCGCGACCCAGATCCTGCAGCATCTGCCGCTGAACGCGCGCGAGCTTGTTGATGACCTCGACCATGTGCACCGGGATGCGGATGGTGCGCGCCTGGTCGGCCATGGCGCGCGTGATGGCCTGACGGATCCACCAGGTGGCATACGTCGAGAACTTGAACCCCTTGGTGTAGTCGAACTTCTCGACGGCACGGATGAGACCCAGGTTCCCCTCCTGGATGAGGTCGAGGAACTGCATGCCGCGGCCGGTGTAACGCTTGGCGAGCGAGACCACGAGACGCAGGTTCGCGCCCAGGAGGTGGCTCTTCGCGCGCTGACCGTCGCGGGCGACCCACTGCAGGTCGAGACCGAGCTGGCTCGTCTTCTCGGCCGCGGACATGTTCGACAGCTTCTCTTCCGCGAACAGACCGGCCTCGATGCGCATCGCGAGCTCGACCTCTTCGGCAGCGTTCAGCAGCGGGACTTTACCGATCTGCTTGAGGTAGTCCTTGACCGGGTCGGCGGTCGCGCCGGTGATCTGCGTCGAGTAGACGGGGACGTCGTCCTCGTCGCTGGACGAGATGACGATCGCACCCGTGGGCAGCGCCTCGACGGGAGCGGCCGGGGTTTCGTCGTCGTCGTCGTCGCTGTCGTCATCCGACTTCTTGGCGGCGGGCTTGGCCGCCTCCTCCGTGTCGGCGTCGTCGTCGGTGTCGTCGGCGACCTCGATGTCTTCGTCGAGGTCTTCTTCGATGTCGTCCTCGTCGAGGTCGTCGTCGCCCTTGGCCTTCGCCTTGGACTTCGCGGGCGACGCCTTGCCCTTGGCGGGGGCTTTCTTGGCCGCGGTCTTCTTCGACGCGGTCGTGGTCTCCTCCGCGGTGTCGAGGTCGGTGTCCTTCTCACTGCGGGAGCGGGTCTTGGTGTTCGTGCCTGCCACGTTTCGCCTTTCACCGGGAACGTACGTTGCACGGCCGCCGGTCGTTCTCGGACACTAGTAAGACCCTTGTCAAGTCCGATCCTGTGGAGCGGGCTCCAGGTTCGGCCGACAACGGGTCAGGTTCTTCATTGTCTCACATCCGCGGCGCAGGACTTGACGTGCACCGGGTATCTATGCGTATGCAACGGTCGCGGGCGGGTGGGTATTCCTCCCGGCGAGGCGACTTGTCCGCTTCGCCCGCTGTCATGGCGCCATCAGCGCCTCGACCGCCGGCGTAGACGTGCCCGTTCGGCGTCAGCCGAGCCTTCCGCGACGGTCGTCGTCGCCCGGGCGCGTCGCGAGGAACCGTTCGAGTTCTGCTGCCAATTCATCCGCGCTGGGCAGATCGCCCGTATGGATGATCGGTGTCGCCTGAGTCGATCCGGCCATGTAGGCGTCGTAGCGCTCCTCGAGGCCCTGCAGCATGCGGGTCAGTTCGTCGCTGCCTTCGACCTGCTCGGTGACCTTGGCGATGAACTCGCGGTTCTCTTCGCGGAGGACCTCTCCCGAGAAGACCAGGCCGGTGGCGACCGTGAGGCTGTCGAGCGCGGCCAGCGCGGCGGCCGGATATTCGGTGTCGCCGAGATAGTGCGGAACGAGCAACGCGAAACCGGCGACCTTGGCGCCCGCTTCGGCGAAGCGGTACTCGAGCAGGTGCCCGACCGTCGAGGGCACGTGCGTGTGCGGGCGCCAGACCGAGTGGGCCTCGGCCAGGTCGGGGCGGGTGCCGCTGACCGTGGTGCCGATGGGCCGCGTGTGCGGGACGGGCATAGGGATCGCGTGCACCCACGTGACGGACGACGCCTGCAGTCCGGCGCTGAGCTCGAGCACGCTTTCGGCGAAGGCCTCCCAGAGGAAGTCGGGCTCGTAGCCCGTCAGCAGCAGGAACGGGTGTCCGAGGGAGTCGTGCGCCAGGGACAGCTCGAGCCGCGGAGGCCGGTAGTCCGTCAGGTGGTCCTCGACGAACGTGATGAGCGGACGACGGGCACGGTAGTCCAGAAGGACGTCGTTGTCGAAGACGACGACGGGATGGGGCTCGAGGTCATCGCGGAAGTACTCGACCAGGCGGGTGATGGCGCCGCCCGCGTCGGTGAAACCGGTCAGCGCGATCACGAGCGGCAACCCGGACGGCACCGGCGGCGCGGCAGGAGCGCGGTCGTACAGCGGTGCGGGGTAGGGCATGACTCCACTCTACGAGCCGGGTCGGACTCGGCGGCGGCGGTGCGTCCCGCTTCTAGCGAACATCCGCGAACCTAGGATGGACGCTATGCCTTTCCCCTCTGTGACGCACACCGATGTCCCCGTCCTCGACTCCGATGCCGACGCGATCCTCCTCGTGGTCGCGAAGTCCGACGCGACGACATCCGACCCGCAGGGATGGGACGGCCTGAACGCCGCGCTCGCCTCCGTCGGATTCACCGGTGCCGCCGGTTCGTTCCAGCGTGTGCACGTCCCCGGTGTCTCGCGGCCTGTGGCGGTGGCGGGCGCCGGTTTGTCTCCGGATGCCGCTGCTCTCCGCGACGCGGTCGGTACAGGCCTGCGGCAACTGACCGGGTTCGAGCACGTGGCGGTTCAGTCGCTGGTGGACGCGCCGTGGGCGCCGCTCGCGGAGGGTGCTGCTCTCGGCGGCTATCGCTTCGCCGGCTACAAGAGCGAGGCGCCCAAGGCACGGGCCTCCCGCGCGACGGTCTACGCCTCCGAGGCGCCCAGCGAAGCCGAGAGCACCGCCGTTGCGGCCGTCGCCGGGGCTGTCGCGCTGGTGAAGGACCTCGTGACGACACCGGCCGAGTGGTTGGGACCGGCTGATTTCGCCGACGCGGCGATCGAGGCTGTCGCCGACCTTCCCGTAAAGGTGACGGTGCTCGACGAAGAGGCGCTCACCGCAGGCGGCTATGGCGGCATTCTGGGTGTCGGTCAGGGATCCGACCGTCCGCCGCGCCTCGTCCACCTGGAGTACTCCCCCGCCGACGCCGAACGCCACGTCGCGCTGGTCGGTAAGGGCATCACGTTCGACACCGGTGGGCTGTCGCTGAAGCCCGCGGCATCCATGGTCGGCATGAAGTACGACATGTGCGGGGCGGCAACGGTGCTCGCGGTCCTGCGCGCTGCGGCGGAGATGGCGCTGCCGGTCCGTGTCAGTGCGTGGCTGTGCATCGCCGACAACATGCCGTCGGGTCGTGCGACCCGCCCGGGCGACGTGCTGCGCATGCTGGACGGGACGACCGTCGAGGTGCTGAACACCGACGCGGAAGGTCGTCTGGTGCTGGCCGACGGGCTCGTGGCGGCGAGCCGCGAGAACCCCGATCTCATCGTCGATGTCGCCACGCTCACGGGGGCGATCACCGTAGCCCTCGGCAACCGCCACACGGGAGTGATGGGCGCAGACGAAGCGGTCGCCGAGTATCTGTCCGCCGCGGGACGCGTGGCTGAACTGGCGTGGCAGCTGCCCCTGCCCGCGCACATGGTCGACGAGCTGGACTCCCCGATCGCGGATCTCCAGAACGCGAAGATCGGCGACCCCGCGGGCGGTTCCCTGTTCGCGGGGCTCTTCCTCCAGCACTTCGTCGGACGCGTGTCCGACGAAGCGGACGCACCACGGATCCCGTGGGTACACCTCGACATCGCCGGTGTCGGCATGAACAAGGGTGCTCCGTATGGATTCACCGACAAGGGTGTGACCGGCGCGACCGTGCGTTCGCTCGTGGAGTTGATCTCGGCGGGGAGCACGCGGTGACCGACCACCGCGCCGACGTCGTCGTCCTCGGCGGAGGCAGCGGCGGGTACGCGGCTGCCTTGCGTCTGGCCGAACTCGGAAAAGACGTCGTGCTCATCGAGAAGGACAAACTCGGCGGCACCTGCTTGCACCGCGGATGCATCCCGACGAAGGCGTTGCTGCACGCGGCCGAAGTCGCCGACGCCGCGCGCGGAGCCGCGGACATCGGTGTGCGGGCCTCGCTCGACGGCATCGATCCGCTGAAGGTCCGGACCTATCGCGAGGGCATCGTCGCGAAGAAGTTCAAGGGCCTCGAGGGCCTCATCGCGGCGCGGGGCATCCGGGTGGTCTCGGGCACGGGCGTGCTCGAGCCGGGCCCGGCCGTCCGTGTCGGAGAAGACCTCTACCGCGGGGACGACGTCATTCTCGCGACCGGTTCGTACAGCCGAACGCTCCCCGGTCTCGAGACGGGGGGACGCGTGCTCACCAGCGAGCACGCGCTGGAACTCGATGTCATTCCCGAGCGGGTCGTCGTTCTCGGCGGCGGCGTGATCGGCGTCGAATTCGCGAGCGTGTGGCGATCGTTCGGCGTCGAGGTGACGATCGTCGAGGCGCTTCCGCACCTCCTGCCCGCGGAGGACGTCTCGTCGAGCAAGGCGCTCGAACGGGCCTTCCGCAAGCGCGGTATCGGGTTCCACCTCGGACGACGGTTCCAGACGCTCGCTCAGACGGATGACGCCGTCTCCGTCACCCTCGACGACGGCACGGTTCTCGACGCGGACTTCGTGCTCGTCGCGGTGGGACGCGGGCCCGCCACTGCGGCCATGGGGTTCGAGGAGTCCGGCGTCCGCCTCGAGCGCGGGTTCGTCCACACCGATGATCGACTCCGCACGACGGCCGCCCACGTCTGGGCTGTCGGCGACATCGTCGCCGGG
This sequence comes from Microbacterium sp. ACRRU, assembly GCF_022346945.1. GTDB lineage: Bacteria > Actinomycetota > Actinomycetes > Actinomycetales > Microbacteriaceae > Microbacterium > Microbacterium mcarthurae. Next base: position 56,727 of record NZ_JAKRNI010000004.1, read on the forward strand.
TTGCAGCTCGCTCACCGCGGCTTCCAGCAGGGGATCTTCGTGGCCGAACAGATCGCGGGTCTCGCTCCGGTTCTCGTCCCCGACATTGATGTTCCGCGCGTGGCCTACTCCCACCCCGAGGTCGCCTCGGTCGGGCTGACCGAGCTGCAGGCGAAGGACCGCTACGGCGCTGACGCCGTCCTCGCATACGAGTACAACTTGGCCGGCAACGGCCGCAGTGAGATCATCGGGACCTCGGGCATCGTCAAGATCGTCCGCCGCGTCGACGGTCCTGTCGTCGGCGCGCATCTCGTGGGCGACCGGGTGGGCGAATTGATCACCGAAGCGCAGCTCGCCGTCGGGTGGGAAGCGCACCCCGAGGACATCGCGCCGTTCGTTCACGCCCACCCCACTCAGAGCGAAGCGCTGGGCGAGGCGTTCTTGGCACTCGCCGGCAAGCCCCTGCACGCACTCTGATCCCCCAGCCGTCACTAAGCTAGACACCGCATCCGGTACGAAGGAGACATATCCATGAGCACTTCCGTCGTCCTCCCCGCTCTCGGCGAGAGCGTGACCGAGGGAACGGTCACCCGCTGGCTCAAGCAGGTCGGTGACACTGTCCAGGAGGACGAAGGTCTGCTGGAGATCTCGACCGACAAGGTCGACACCGAGATCCCCTCGCCCGTCTCGGGCGTGATCGAAGAGATCCTCGTTCAGGAGGACGAGACCGTCGAGGTCGGCGCCATCCTGGCCAAGATCGGCGACGGCTCCGGAGCCCCGTCCTCGGACGACGCGCCCGAAGCAGCTCCCGCCGAGGCCGCTCCGGCGCCGACGGAGGACGCCCCCGCTGAGGCGGCTCCGGCCGAAGAAGCCCCCGCCGACGACGCCCCTGCCGCGCAGGCAGCTCCGGCTTCCGGCGCCTCTGACGACTCCACCGAGGTCACGCTGCCCGAGCTGGGAGAGAGCGTCACCGAGGGTACGGTCACCCGCTGGCTCAAGGCCGTGGGCGACGATGTCGCGGTCGACGAGCCCCTGCTCGAGATCTCGACCGACAAGGTCGACACCGAGATCCCCTCGCCCGTGGCAGGAACCCTCCAGGAGATCCTCGTTCAGGAGGATGAGACGGTCGCGGTGGGCTCTGCCCTCGCTCGCATCGGTAGCGGCGCTTCGGCACCCGCCGAAGCACAGCCCGCTCCCGCGATCGAGGACAAGCCGATCCAGCAGCCTCAGCCGAACGAGGTGCCGCAGGAGCCCGCCGCCGCAGAGCAGCCGGCCGAGCAGCCGGCTCCCGCCGCGGAGAAGCCGGCCGAGCAGCCCGCTCCCGCCGAGCAGAAGCCGGTCGCTGCAGAAGCGAAGCCCGCTGCTCCGGCCGCCGGCGGCGAAGAGGTCACCTACGTCACGCCGCTCGTGCGCCGCCTGGCGCAGCAGCAGGGCGTCGACCTGTCGACGGTCAAGGGCAGCGGCGTCGGAGGCCGGATCCGCAAGGAGGACGTGCTCAAGGCCGCGGAAGCCGCGAAGGCCGCTCCTGCCGCCGCGTCCGCCCCGTCTGAGGCTGCGGCCCCCGCTGCTCCGGTCGAGGTGTCGCCGCTGCGCGGTACCACGCAGAAGATGTCGCGCCTGCGCAAGGTCATCGCCGAGCGGGCCGTCGCTTCGATGCAGGGCACGGCGCAGCTGACGACGGTCGTCGAGGTCGATGTGACCAAGGTCGCCGCCCTCCGCGATCGTGTGAAGGGCGAATTCCAGCAGAAGACGGGCGACAAGCTGTCGTTCCTGCCCTTCTTCGCTCTCGCGGCCGTCGAGGCGCTCAAGACGTACCCGATCATCAACTCGACGGTCGAGGGCGACGAGATCATCTACCCGGCGCAAGAGAACGTCGCGATCGCCGTTGACACCGAACGCGGTCTGCTGACGCCCGTCGTGAAGGACGCCGGCGACAAGAACATCGCCCAGCTTGCCCGCGAGATCGCCGACCTCGCCGCGCGTACGCGTGACAACAAGCTCAAGCCCGACGAGCTCGCGGGCGGGACGTTCACGCTGACCAACACGGGTTCGCGCGGCGCGCTGTTCGACACGCCCATCGTGTTCCTGCCGCAGTCGGCCATCCTCGGCCTCGGCGCGGTCGTGAAGAAGCCCGGCGTGGTCTCGGTCGATGGCAAGGATGCGATCTCGGTCCGCTCCTACGTCTACCTGGCGCTCTCGTACGACCACCGCATCATCGACGGCGCGGACGCTGCGCGGTTCCTCGGCGCGGTCAAGACCCGCCTCGAGGCGGCGCAGTTCGAGGGAGACCTCGGCATCTGATCGCCGTCGACTCCGGCTCATGATGGCTGGTCCGCAACGTCTTCGACGGAGCGGACCAGCCATCGGTCTTTCTCCCGGATCAGGGTGACGTATTGCCGACGATCAGATCCGGTGAGGCGAACCACGGCGAGCCCTCCGAAGTCGTCGATGACATCGAGCTCCGACTCGCGGGGATCGAGCGGTGTGGGCTCTATCGCGTTCGAAGCGTGCTCTAGGAAAGAGGAGGCGCACGCCTCGTCCGTGCAGTCGGCGAGCGACTGCAGGACGGTCGACGCTGCTACGCGCACGTCGGGTTCGCTCGAGGGCGACGGCGGAGCCGGCGACTCCGCGCCGGGCGCCGGGCTCGGACGGAGAGACGGACTCGCCCCCGATGCCGGGGGCGAAGACTGCACCGCCGTCGGGGCGGGCGATGTCGACGATGTGCTGCTCGCCGAGTCGCTCTGCGGCGTCGTGACTGTGAACCCCACCACCGCGACGGCGGTGGCGACTGTTCCGCAGACCACAGCGATGCGCTGCGTCCGCCTCTGTCCCATCGCCGCGCGCACGCCGTCGATCAGAGTCGTGGCGTCAGCATCGATGGGCCGTTGGCCCGGTGCCTGTGGTGCGTCGGTTCGGACAGGCGTAAGCGGGCCCAGCACGACGGGCTGAGGCTCCACCACGGCCAGGAGCCGCGCCTCCAACGCGTCCCACGTGCGCGGCGGAGTGGTGAGAACACCGTCGCGCAGGCGGACGAAGCCGGGCTGGACATCCGCGTGGACGAGGCGTGCCAGCTGATCCAACACGGCGACCGTCGCCGACAGGAGGTCATCGCCGTCGGGATCATCGACGAGGACCGGTCGGCCCTCCGCCGTGAGGTGCCACTGTGCCCGAGCGGCGCGCGACGGCGCGGCGCCGCATCCGCGCAGCACCCCGATCGCCAGCGTCGCGGCTTCTCCCGCCGTGAGGACGAGAGCGCTACGTCGCCGCCTGTCCAGGTATCCGACGACGGTGCCGACCGTGGTGTCGAGGGGGCGAGTGCGCATGAGTCGATGGTTTCGAATCGACAACGCCGTCATCGGTTCCTCCGCCGGAATTCGGGAGGGGAACGTGATTCGCCCGGGTGGGGAGGAGGCGTGCCGGACGCGAAGATAGAATCGTTCCCATGGCCGCTCGCACCTCCACCCCCGAGAAGCGTCCGGGATTCTTCTCCCAGCTTCGCACCCTGTACACCTTCACGCAGAAGGAGTACCGCTGGCTCCCCTTCGTGTTGGCCGGCATCGTCCTCGCGGGTATCGGTCTCGGCGTCCTCATCGGATTCCTCATCCCGCCGGTTGCCGTGTGGAGCGTCATCCTGTGGGGTGTCACGGGTCTCCTGGCCGGCATCCTGATCGCGATGATCGTCATGACGCGCCTGTCGACTCGGGCCATGTACCGCAAGATCGACGGGATGCCCGGCGCCACCGGTCACGTGCTGACATCATCGCTCGGCCGCAACTGGCAGGCGTCGGAGACTCCGATCGGCGTCAACCCGCGCACGCAGGAGGCCGTCTACCGCGCCATCGGCCGTGGCGGTGTCGTCCTCATCGGCGAGGGGTCGCGCACGCGGTTGTCCCGCCTCGTCAACGAAGAGCGCGCGCGTGTGCAGCGCGTCGCCGCGGGCGTCCCGGTGACGGTTCTGTACGTGGGCCACGGCGACGACGAGGTCCAGATCAAGGATCTGGCTTCCACCATCAAGTCGCTGCCGAAGAAGGTCGACCGCACGACCCAGGCTGCGGTGATCAAGCGCGTTTCGTCCGTGTCGCAGGGCTTGTCGTCGCTTCCCATCCCGAAGGGCGTGGACCCGACGAAGATGCGCGCTCCGCGCCCCCGCTGATTCCGCAAGAACGGCCCCGCTCCGGCGGGGCCGTTTCGCTTCTCAGCGTCGAACCAACACTGTGCCGACCGCTTTGTCGTGGAGCCCCCGCTGGTCGGCATCCCACACCACGGCGGGAATGATGAGCCCGAGCAGCAGCGTGCGCACGATCGGGCGCCAGATCCCCACCCATCCCCCGGATGCCAGCTCCAGACGCATGCCTAGGAGTCGATGCCCGGGGCTCCCGCCGATGAGCGGGATGAAAACGATCTGGACCAGGAAGAAGATGAGGTTCGTCGCGATCGGGTTCGCGAACGGAACACCGGTCACCGGGTCGGGGGTGGAGAAGAAGGCATACCCGATGAGCCCGGCGGACGCGACGTCCACCAGGAGCGCCGCGATGCGTCGGCCTGGGCGGGCGATGGAGCCCCGCCCCTCGCGGGGAAGGCCGAGCCGCTGGCCCGGGTACTCGTTATCGGCGGGGACGGTCACTCCTCCAGCGTAATCGGGGCTGCGTAACATGCCCGAAACACGCGAGATATCGCCGAGACACCGGTTCTGTATAGGGTCGAGGAGGCTGGCCGAGGCCGGTCGATCCCGAATGTTCTACCTCTGGAGTCTTCATGTTCAAAGATTCGTCCGAGGTGCTGAAGTTCATCCAGGACGAGGACGTCAAGTTCCTCGACATCCGTTTCACGGACCTTCCTGGTGTGCAGCAGCACTTCAACATCCCCGCCTCGACCGTCGACGAGGAGTTCTTCACCGTCGGACAGCTGTTCGATGGCTCGTCGATCCGCGGGTTCGCGAACATCCACGAGTCGGACATGCAGCTCATCCCCGACGTGACGACGGCGTACCTCGACCCGTTCCGCGAGGCGAAGACCCTCATCATGGTCTTCGACATCTACAACCCGCGCAACGGCGAGATCTACTCGAAGGACCCGCGTCAGGTCGCCAAGAAGGCCGAGAAGTACCTCGCCTCCACGGGTATTGCCGACACGGCGTACTTCGCTCCCGAGGCCGAGTTCTACATCTTCGACGACGTCCGCTACGAGGTGAAGCAGAACTCCAGCTTCTACTCGGTGGACTCCGAAGAAGGCGCGTGGAACACCGGTCGTGAGGAAGAGGGCGGGAACCTCGCCAACAAGACCCCCTACAAGGGCGGCTACTTCCCCGTCTCCCCGGTCGACAAGCAGGCTGACCTGCGCGACGACATCAGCCTCAAGCTCATCGAGGCCGGTCTCATCCTCGAGCGTGCACACCACGAGGTGGGCACCGGTGGCCAGGCCGAGATCAACTACCGCTTCGACACGATGGTGCACGCGGCCGACGACATCCTGAAGTTCAAGTACATCGTCAAGAACACCGCCAACGAGTGGGGCAAGGTCGCCACCTTCATGCCGAAGCCGCTCTTCGGCGACAACGGTTCGGGCATGCACACGCACCAGTCGCTGTGGAACGACGGCAAGCCGCTGTTCTACGACGAGACCGGCTACGGCGGTCTGTCCGACATCGCGCGTTGGTACATCGGCGGCATCCTGGCTCACGCCCCCGCCGTGCTCGCCTTCACCAACCCGACCCTCAACAGCTACCACCGCCTGGTGAAGGGCTTCGAGGCTCCGGTCAACCTGGTGTACTCGGCCGGTAACCGCTCGGCGGCCATCCGTATCCCGATCACGGGCACGAACCCGAAGGCGAAGCGCATCGAGTTCCGTGCTCCGGATGCCTCGGGCAACCCGTACCTGGCCTTCGCGGCGCAGCTGATGGCCGGTATCGACGGCATCAAGAACCGCATCGAGCCGCACGAGCCCGTCGACAAGGACCTCTACGAGCTCCCGGCCGAAGAGGCGAAGAACATCCCGCAGGTTCCGAACTCGCTGCTCGACTCGCTCGAGGCCCTGCGCGCCGACCACGAGTTCCTCCTCGCCGGTGGCGTGTTCACGCAGGAGCTCATCGACACCTGGATCGAGTACAAGATCGAGAACGAGATCCAGCCGATCGCTCAGCGCCCGCACCCCTTCGAGTACGAGCTGTACTTCGGGGTCTGATCGCCTGATCCTCCACGACGAAGCCCGTCCCCGCCGTTTTGCGGGGGCGGGCTTCGTCGTTCCGTGGCGGACTGTAGACGATGCCGCACCCGGAAGGGAGGCCCGATCGAGATCTGGGCCCGTGCGGCAGAGTGGTCCTGACGATGAAAGGGGCCATCGTGAGCGACTACCGAGTCGATCCGGATCGTGTGATCGGGGTACTGGCGGGGGTGGACGATGCGGGCGCGGGCATTTCCCAAGCGATCGACGACATGGGCTCCCTGGTGTTGGAGGGGCAGAGCCTCGTCGTCGACGGGCGCCGCACTCTCGCGAGTGCGTGGAGCGACCTGCTCGATGAACGACGGTACGTGCCCGGGAAACTGGCGCACATCGTTGCCTCTGCCGCGTCGTCGGTGAGCGAGGCGACCACGGCCGTCGTCACCGGCGATGTCGACATGTCGGTCACGACGGCGGAGGCGAAGTCGCGGGCCATGGACGAGTGGGGCATCGATTCCTCCGTGTCCTACGGGCAGGGGTACTGATGAGCACTCCGAGCGTCGATGATCTGCCCCAGCTGGTCGACCCCGCCGTGCTCACGGGTCTCGGCGACCGGATCGTCTCCGTTGCGAACGCGACGCAAACGTCGATGGCCGATGTGCAACAGCGGTGGAGTGTCCTGGGCGACACCGAGGTCTTCCATGTCACGGGTGCGGAAGCGGTGCCGCGCATGCTCGACCGCCCTGTCTCCGATGCGCGGGGCTTCTCCGAGGCGCTCGTCGAGGCGCGCAACGCGCTGTGGGATGCCGGGTCATCGGAGTTCCCCAGTCTGAAACAGCGCCGTGAGGAGTTGGCATCCCGCATCCCGTCCGTTGTCGCCGCCTACGATTCCGCGGCGGAGGCCTCGGCTCTCGCAAACGCGACGTATCGTTCGACGCGGGGATCCGACGTGGATGCCTCGGTTGCCGCGGACGCGTCGCTCGCCCGCTTGAACGCGTCCACGACACTGAACTCCGCCGAGAGCGCACTCGACACCCTTCGCTCCGATATCGACCGCTTCCGCCGGGACGTGGAGGATGCCGAGGATCGGCTCGCATCGCGCCTGCGCAACGTATCGGGCGGGACGGAGGTGCTCGGTGCCGGCGGTGAGCCCGTGCGGGTCGCACAGCTGTTCTGGGGGTTCTCGGAGTCCGCGTACCCGGGCGCACCGTCCGCCGCATCGGTGAGTCGATCGCTCTCAGAGCAGTTGACGTACGACCTCGGGCGCGCTGCCGAACGCCGCATCGACTGGCTCTCCACGGCAGACACCCACGACGTGCAGCGGTGGCTCGACGCCCACCCGGACTTCGTGCAATCCGTCGCCTTCGTCGAACCGGGGCGCGCCGGCGACTTGTTCACCGATCTTGCGGCCGCCTCCGCGGCGGCACCGAACGGCGAATGGAATGGCGGTCCGCTCGGGCAGCTGCTCGCCTTAGCTCCGCTCGTCGTCGGGAACCTCAACGGCATCCCCGCCGCTCAGCGGGGCATCTTCAACCGTGCGGGTCTCGCCGACGTCCTGGCGCGCGACGACCTCGACGACGAGACCCGCAGCAAGCTCGACCGATTGCGTTCGGTCGTGGAGAAGCGTTCGGACGACGGTTCCCTGCCGACGTTGTTGAGCTTCTTCATCGATACCGAGGGGTCTCCGCGCGCCAACATCGCGTTCGGGGACGTCGAGACCGCCGATCAGGTGACGACCCTGACGCATGGCATCCGAACGGATCTCGGCTCGCTGCAGGAGTGGGCACGCGGCGGTGCGGACCTGCAGTCGGCGCTTTCCAGTGAGCTGGAGCGAACCTCTCAGAGCAGCACTACGGCTGTCGTGCTGGTCATGGACTGGGATTCTGGCGGCGCCCTCAGCGTCGGCGGGATCGATCGGCCAGATGCAGGAGCGGCGCGTCTGTCCCAGACGCTCCGAGGCCTGCACGTGGCAAACCCCGGCGCGCAGCTCAACACGGGCGCGCATTCGCTCGGCACGACCATGACCGGCCAGGCCGTCGCCGACAATCCCGGACTGGTGTCGCATGTCTGGTTCTTCGGCTCGGCGGGGATCACCGCGCAGACGGGCCACGAGCTCGCGGAGCAGATCCGCTCGGGCGAGACGACAGTGTCGGCCACGCACGCCGACGACGACAGCATCGCCGCGTGGGGACGCAAGGACTGGCTCGGCAGCCTGCACGCGGAGGACCCACGGGACGTGCCGGGGGTTCAGGCGTTCGGGTCGAACGGCGGTGTCGTCGCCGACTACGGATCGCTTCGGGGCGAGTACGGCGAATCGACCGACAGCCACGATGCCCACAACAGCACGAAGGACGAGTTCGTCGGGTGGGGCGTGGGCTGGGACGGGTCGCCCATCCCGCTCTACGAGCCCACCCCACAGACGGGGTACCTCGACCCGTCTGCCGAGTCGTTCAAGCACTTCGTGGTTGGCTTGCGCGAGGCACTCGATACGACAGGAGCGAGCCGATGACCCAACTCAGATGGGGAACACTCCCCGTACTCGTCGCGAGCGTCGTGGTCACCGCGACCGTTCTGACCGGATGTGGAGGTCCGCAGATGTCCCCGAATGAGACGCCGAGCGCGATGCCTAGCAGCACGGTGGGCTTCGACGATGCGAAGGCGGTGAACCTCGAATACAAGACGGCCGTCGCCGATGTGCAGAAGCAGATCTTCGACGGGGACTGGCGTGTCGGAGAGTATGGCGACGTTCCCGATCAGTGCGACGGCGGCTTCGAGTTCTTCCTGCGACGCAAGCTTCCCGAGGGCTTCTCGTTCGATGGCCAGGGGCCGCAGAGGATGGAACAGCTCAGTACCTGGATGTCGGAGAACGGGTGGCAGGTCGAGCCGGCACCCACCTACGGGGAGGGCATCGACAACATCGTGATCGTCGCGGGAAAGCCCGAAGCGAAGGTGTCGCGTCTGGACGTCGACTTCATCCCGGCGGATCCTGCCGAGGGCACGGTCGACGTGCTGGAACTCCGCGCGACCTCCACGTGCGAACCGGGCGATGCCGCCGCGCTTCTCGAGGAGCTGCGCGGCCCGCTCACCGCGGTGCCGAACGACGATGGCATCCCGGATCTGGAGAGCCCGGATGCCACTCCCCTGTTCGAACGCTTCGAGGAGGGGTGAGCGGGGTCAGGATGCCGATCGCGCTGCGCGCTTCTGCTCCTGGAACACCCGGATCGCCTCGTAGCGTTCGGCCGAGCGGGCCTGGCGTTTGGCGGCCTCGACCTCGCGCGTCTTCGGGGGTGCGGAGGTGACGAGGTCGTCGAGCAGACGGCGAGTGGCCGCGGCGATCTCATCGACCGCTCGGTCGAACACCTCACGGTTCGCTCGCGACGGCTTCGTCGTGCCGGCGATCTTGCGTACGAACTGCAGCGCGGCGTCGTGGCACTCGTCGTCCGACGCGGGCGGCTCGAAGTTGTGGAGCGGGACGATGTTGCGGCACATGCCAGCAGGGTAGGCCGGTCCCGAGCCGTGGGGAAGCGCAAGCTCCCGGCATCCGCACAGGCGTCGTGACCCTCCCGTGTCCGTGGGGCACGGAAAGATGGATGCCATGACCTCCCCCTACGCGTCGCGTCCGTGGTTGAGCTCGTACGCCGAGGGCGTGCCGCACGACATCGACGAGCCGTCGCAGACGCTGCCCGAGATGATCGCCGACTCCGTCCACCGGTACGGCAAAAGCGTCGCGCTGGAGTTCTTCGGCGCGCAGACCACCTACCGCGAGCTGGGCGACGAGATCTCGCGCGCGGCCGAGGGCCTGCGGCGTCTCGGTGTGAAGGCGGGCGACCGTGTCGCGCTGGTGCTGCCGAACTGTCCGCAGCACGTCGTCGCGTTCTACGCCGCGCTCCGGCTCGGGGCGATCGTCATCGAGCACAACCCGCTCTACACGGCCCGCGAGTTGCGTCACCAGTTCGAGGACCACGGCGCGCGCTTCGCCATCGTGTGGGACAAGGTCGCCGATCTGGTCGCCGACTTCCCGTCCGACCTCGCGCTCGAACACATCATCGCCGTCGACATCACGCGCGCCATGCCGTTCGGCATGCGTCTCGCGCTGAAGCTGCCGGTGAGAAAGGCTCGGGAGTCGCGCGCTCAGCTGACCGCCGCGCCGACCTCGAAGCGTCCCACGGCGTGGGAGAAGCTGCTCACGCACGGCAAGCTCTCTCGCAAGCACGAGGGTCCGCTGCTCGATGACATCGCGCTCCTCCAGTACACCAGCGGTACGACCGGCAGCCCGAAGGGCGCGATCCTGACTCACGCCAACCTCCGCGCCAACGCGATGCAGGGGCGCGCGTGGGTGCCGGGGCTCCACGACGGCGAAGAGACGTTCTACGGCGTTCTCCCCCTCTTCCACGCGTACGGCCTCACCCTGTGCCTGACGTTCGCGATGAGCATCGGCGCGAAGCTCGTGCTGTTCCCGAAGTACGACCTCGACCTGGTGGCATCCGCGGTCAAGAAGAGTCCGCCGACGTTCCTCCCCGCCGTCCCGCCGATCTACGACCAGCTCGCTCGCGCGGCTTCGCGCGGCACGCTCGATCTGTCGACCGTGCGGTTCGCGATCTCCGGTGCGATGAGCCTGCCCGTCGCCACCGTCGACCGCTGGGAAGCGGCGACCGGCGGTCTCCTCGTCGAGGGCTACGGCATGACGGAGTCCTCCCCCGTGGCGCTCGGCAACCCCATCGGGCCGTCGCGGCGGCCGGGAACGGTGGGGGTGCCGTTCCCGAGCACCGACATCCGGGTGGTCGACCCCGACGACCCCGAGAAAGACCTGCCGCTGGGCGAGACGGGCGAACTGCTGCTGCGCGGCCCGCAGGTGTTCGAGGGCTACTGGAATCGGCCGGCCGACACCGCCGCGACGCTGCTCGACGGGGGCTGGCTGCGCACCGGTGACATCGCCTCGGTCTCGGCCGACGGTTTCGTCACGATCGTCGATCGGCTGAAAGAGATCATCATCACCGGCGGCTTCAACGTGTCGCCGAGCGAGGTCGAAGACGTGCTGGTGTCGCACCCCGACATCGAGGGCGCCGCCGTGGTCGCCCTCCCGAAGCCTCGCGGAGGAGAAGACGTCGCGGCGGCGATCGTCGTGCGCGACGGCGTCGAACTCGAACCCGAAGCGGTGCGCGACTTCTGCAAGACGCGCTTGGCGTCCTACAAGGTCCCGCGTCGCGTGGTCGTCGTGGACGACCTCCCGCGCTCGCTCATCGGGAAGGTGCTGCGTCGCGAGGTGCGCGAGCGACTCATGGCATCCTGAGCCGGATCACCCGTAGAAGAGCTTCTCGAACACGCGCCGGGCACGTCGAGTGGCGCCGAGGTAGTCCTCTTCGACCTGCGTCGCGGAGTGCGGGGGGTACTCGAGGATGCGGCCGATACCGTCGAGCCGAGCCCGGTCGCCCGGCAACACATCGCTCGTCTGCCCCGACAGCAGCGTGTTCGCCGACCGAAGCCGGCTGGCCAGATGCCAGGATGCCGCGAGCTTCTCGGCCGCGTCCGCGGCGATGAGCCCGGCATCCGTCGCAGCTCGCAGCGCGCCGAGCGTCGAGGTCGTCCGCAGGCCCGGGACGGCGCGGGCGTGCTGCAGCTGCAGGATCTGCACGAGCCACTCGACATCGCTGATGGAGCCCGGACCGAGCTTGAGGTGTCGAGCGGGATCGGCACCTTGGGGAAGCCGTTCGTTCTCGACGCGGGCCTTGATCCGCCGGATCTCCCGCAGACCGTTGGGGTCGGCGTCGACCGGGTAACGCACGTCGTCGGCGAGAGCGATGAAGTCGTTGATGAGCTTGACGCTGCCGGCCACCCCTCGCGCACGCAGCAGAGCCTGCGCCTCCCACGACAGCGACCAGCGACGGTAGTACTCCGCGTAGGCGTCGAGGGAACGCGCGAGCGGGCCGCTGCGCCCCTCCGGCCGCAGCTCCGCGTCGAGATCGAGAGGCAGCCGGTGGTCTTCGGACTGTTCCCGGAGGCCCGCGACGAGCTTGAGCGCGAGCTGGCTCGCCCGCTGTGGGTCGATGCCGTTCGCGCGGTAGACGTACATCACGTCGGCATCCGAACCGAAGCCGATCTCGCGGCCGCCGAAGCGACCCATCGCGATGACCGAGAAATCCAGCGCGTCGTCCTCGGGTGGGACGACCTCCCGCCGGACCGCGCGGAGCGTCGCCTGAATCGTGACCTCGGTGATGGTCGTGAGCGCGTCGGACAACTCCTCGAGCGACACGACCTCGAGCACCGCGGCCATGGCGACGCGGAGCATCTCGCGGCGCCGGAGCGCCCGCACCGAACGCATGGCGCCGTCGATGTCATCCCAGCGGGTCTGGATCGCCCGCGCCTCCTCCTGCAGGGCCGCGCCGGAGCGGGGGCGAAGCAGGGCATCGTCGTCGAGCCACGCGACGGACTCGGGGATCCACTCCATGAGCTCGCCGATGTAGCGAGAACCGGAGAGCACGCGGGTGAGACTCTCGGCGGCGCCGGCGGAGTCGCGCAGCATGCGCAGGAACCACGGGGTGTTGCCGAGTCGCTCGCTGATCCGCCGGAACACGAGAAGCCCGTAGTCGGGGTCGACGCCGTCGGCGAACCACCGGATCATCACGGGCATGAGGTGGCGTTGGATGGTCGCTTTGCGGCTCAGGCCGCTCGTGAGCGCCGCGATGTGGCGCAGCGCGCCGGCGGGGTCGCGGAAGCCGATGGCCGCGAGACGGTCGCGCGCCTGTTCCGTCGAGAGGCTCCGTTCGCCCTCGGGCAGCGCGGCGACGGCCGACAGCAGCGGGCGGTAGAACAACCGGACGTGGATGTCACGGACCTCGCGCTTGATGCTCTCCCATGCGGCCTGCACGCCGGAGGCGGAGTCGGCCAACCCTGTCGCGCGCGCCAGCACGCGCAGGTCGTCCTCCTTCTCGGGGAGCAGAGCCGTGCGTCGCAGACCGCGCAGCTGCAGCCGGTGCTCGATGAGGCGCAGCCGCCGATAGTCGCGGCCGAATGCCTCGGCTTCACTGCGACCGATGTAGCCCTCGGCCACGAGCGCGTCGAGCGCGTCGAGCGTGCCGCGCTGGCGGATGCGTTCATCGCTGAGTCCATGCACGAGCTGCAACAACTGGACGGTGAATTCGACATCGCGGATGCCGCCGGGGCCGAGCTTGACCTGACGGTTCACCTCCGCCGCGGGGATGTGCTCGGTGACGCGCTCGCGCATGCGCTGCACGCCCTCGACGAAGTTCTCGCGCGCCGCGCTGAGCCACACCAGCGGCTGAACGGCGGCGATGTACTCGGCGCCGAGAGCGGGATCGCCCGCGATCGCTCGAGCCTTCAGGAGCGCCTGGAACTCCCAGCTCTTCGCCCAGCGGTCGTAGTACTGCTGGTGCGCGCCGAGGCTGCGCACGAGGGCTCCCTGCTTGCCCTCGGGGCGCAGGTTGGGGTCGACCTCCCACAGGGGCGGTTCGATCTCGGGGCCAGAGATCCCGCGCATCGTCTGCACGGCGAGACGGGTGCTGATGTCGATCGCCCGCGCCTCCGACACCACGTCTTCGTCGGCCGTGCCGCCGACGAAGATGACGTCGACGTCGCTGACGTAGTTCAGCTCTCGAGCGCCGGTCTTACCCATCGCGATGATGGCGAATCGGGTCGCCGCCACCTGTTCGCGCGGAAACGCTCCCGGCCCGGATCCGGCGACCCGCGCACGAGCCACGCTCAGCGACGCTTCGAGCGCTGCACCCGCGAGGTCTGCCAGCGCGGCGGAGACGACGTCGATCGCCCCGGCGGGATCGTCCTGACCGAGGTCGTACGCCGCGATGCGGGCCAGGAGACGCCGGTATCGCACGCGCAGCGCGACCCACGTGGCATCCGAGGCGTCGGATGCGAAGCCGTCGTCATCGCCGACGGATGCCAGCAGCTCGGCGCGCATGCTCTGCTCGTCCGGCACGGTCAGGCCCGCGCCGGCGAGGTGCACGATCTCATCGGGATGCCGAAGGTAGAACTCGGCGAAACCGTCGGAAGCGCCGACGATGTCCCACAGCGCGCGCCAGGTACCCGCGTCCGTGGCGGCCGCGCGGACCGCGGCGGCATCGCGGCGCGCGATCTGTACGAGCGCCGAGAGCGCGCGGTCGGGGTCTGCCACGCGCTGCGCGAGCGCCATGGCATCCGCTCGTCCGGCGCCGGTGAGCTGCTCGAGTTCGCCGAGGGCGGCATCGGCTTCTGCGAGGTGCGAGAAGCCGATGCGTGCCAGGGCGGTGAGCGCCGTCGATCGATCGCCCGAGGTCACCACGGCGGGGTCAGAGCGCCTCGAGGTTGCTCTGCAGCTCGAAGGGGGTGACCTGCGCGCGGTACTGCTGCCACTCGCGACGCTTGTTCAGCAGGACGTACTTGAAGACCTGCTCCCCCAGCGTCTCGGCGACGAGCTCGGACTCCTCGAGGTACTCCAGCGCGTGATCGAGGCTCGCCGGGAGCGGCGCGTAGCCGAGGGCCCGGCGCTCGGCGTCGGTGAGCGACCAGACGTTGTCCTCGGCCTCGGCCGGAAGCTCGTACCCTTCCTCGATGCCCTTGAGGCCCGCGGCGAGCATCAGGGCGTACGAGAGGTAGGGGTTGGCCGCCGAGTCGAGCGCGCGGTACTCCACGCGCGTGGACTGCCCCTTGTTCGGCTTGTACAGCGGGACGCGCACGAGCGCGGAGCGGTTGTTGTGGCCCCAGCAGATGAAGCTCGGTGCCTCGTCGCCGCCCCAGAGGCGCTTGTACGAGTTGACGAACTGGTTGGTGACGGCCGAGATCTCGTTGGCGTGACGCAGGAGACCGGCGATGAACTGACGGCCGACCTTCGACAGCTGATACTGGCCACCCTCTTCGTAGAAGGCGTTCATGTCGCCCTCGAAGAGCGACATGTGGGTGTGCATGCCGCTGCCGGGCTGACCGCTGAGCGGCTTCGGCATGAACGTGGCGTATACGCCCTGCTCGATCGCGACCTCTTTCACGACCGTCCGGAACGTCATGATGTTGTCGGCCGTGGTGAGCGCGTCGGCGTACCGCAGGTCGATCTCGTTCTGGCCGGGGCCGCCCTCGTGGTGGCTGAACTCGACCGAGATGCCGAGGTCTTCGAGCATGCGGACCGACCGGCGCCGGAAGTCGTGCGCCGTGCCTCCCGGGACGTTGTCGAAGTACCCCGCGGAGTCGACGGGCTCGGGGCGCCCGTCAGGACCCAGCTGCGACGACTTGAGCAGGTAGAACTCGATCTCGGGGTGGGTGTAGAACGTGAACCCGGCGTCGGCCGCCTTCGCCAGGGTGCGCTTGAGCACGTGCCGGGGGTCGGCGACCGCGGGCTGACCGTCGGGCGTGGTGATGTCGCAGAACATGCGCGCCGTGGGGTCGATCTCGCCGCGCCACGGCAGGATCTGAAAGGTCGTGGGGTCGGGGTGCGCCAGCAGGTCGGACTCGTACGAGCGCGTCAGACCCTCGATGGCCGACCCGTCGAAGCCCAGGCCCTCGCTGAAGGCGCCCTCCACCTCGGCGGGGGCGATCGCCACCGACTTCAGAGTGCCGACCACGTCGGTGAACCACAGGCGCACGAACTTGACGCCGCGTTCCTCGATCGTGCGCAGGACGAAATCGCGCTGCTTGTCCATCGTTCTCCTCGTCTCGATCCGGTGACTCAGCGCTCGGACTCGGAGCCGGCGCCCCAGTCGGCCTCACGCGCTTCGTCTTCGGCCCACTTCTGCGCGCGCTCCTTGAGGAGCTGCGGTGCTCGCGCTGCTTCTTCCGCGGTGTCGAAGGGGCCCGCACGGTCGATCGCCGGCGACAGATACCCCTGCTCGACCTGGCCGGTCTCGAGGTTGTACCAGTACTTGTGACTCTCGTCGCTCACGATGGCTCCTTGCGTGGTCTGGCTCTTCGGCGGACGGGCGGCCGGGTGCACTCCCGATCCTACTGATCCCGACCCCGCGCCTGGATAGGCTGGAGGGCATGGCAACGAATGCGTCGCGTGCGGTCGGAGTGGACATCGGCGGAACCGGGATCAAGGCGGGAATCGTCGACCTGGATGCCGGGGAGCTCATCAGCGACCGAGTGAAGGTCTCCACCCCCAAGGGTGCGGAGCCCGCCGACGTGCTCGCGGCGGTCAAGGAAGTGCTGCAGACGTTGGAAGCCCCGGCCGATCTTCCGCTCGGTGTGGCCTTCCCGGCCATCGTGAAGGGCGGCAAGACCCTGTCGGCAGCGAACGTGTCCTCGTCGTGGATCGGGTTCGAGGCCGAGAAGTTCTTCGAGGACGGCCTGACCCGCGACATCCACTTCGCCAACGACGCCGACGTCGCCGGCATCGCCGAGGTGCGCTACGGCGCCGCCAAGGGCGTCGACGGCCTCGTCATCCTCACGACTCTCGGTACCGGTATCGGGTCGGCCATGATCTACGACGGTGTCCTCATCCCCAACAGCGAGCTGGGTCACCTGCAGCGCGCCGGGCACAAGAAGGATGCCGAGAACTACGCGGCCTACTCGGCCATGGAGCGCGACGAGCTGTCGTGGGACAAGTGGGCCAAGCGCCTCCAGTGGTACTACGACTACGTCGAGTTCCTCTTCAGCCCCGATCTCATCGTCGTCGGCGGCGGGGTGTCGAAGCACTCCGAGGAGTTCCTGCCGCTGCTGAAGCTGCGCGCCCCGATCGTGCCGGCGAAGCACCGCAATAACGCTGGCATCATCGGTGCGGCGTCGCTCGCGGTGCCGGTGGTGGAGGCGCTTCCGGCGGTGAAGTAGGTCGCAGCTGTCGCCGCGGTTCACTCGTCGAGGATCGCCGGTCCCCCGGGCGATGTCGCAGCAGGAGGCGAATGGGCCGGCCTGTACGCCGGGTTCTGTCCGGGGGCGTGAGCCCCGTGGACGGTCATCTCTCTCGGCGACACGTTGCCGTGCCGCTCCAGCGGCCTACCCGGGGACTCGGCGAGCCGCGTCGTCATCCCCTGTCTGGCCTTGCTCCGGACGAGGTTTACCTCGCGGGTCGTGTCACCACGACCCCGGTGGTCTCTTACACCACCCTTTCACCCTTACCCCGCACCCCGAGGGGCCGAGGCGGTCTGCTCTCTGTGGCACTGTCTCGCGGATTGCTCCGGGTGGGCGTTACCCACCGTCCTGCCCTGTGGAGCCCGGACGTTCCTCGGCACGGGCGAACCCGTGACGCGACCGTCCAGCCGACCCATTCGCACCATCGAGTCTACGCGGGCCGCTCAGCCCTTCTCGGCCGTCTCACCGATGCGCAGGTCGAGGGGGAAGTCGATCGGGAAGGTCCCAAACAGCAGCCGGCCCGCGGATGCCGCGGACTCCCGCACCGCGTCGGCGACGGCGTCGGCGTGCTCCACGGGTGTGTGGACGACGATCTCGTCGTGCAGGAAGAACGCGAGGTGTGGCATGCGCGCGAACGCGGGACCCGACGCGGGCGCCGCGCGGGTGGCATCCACCGGTTCGAGGGCGGAGAGACGCGTGCGCAGGTCGGCGAGCCATGCCAGCGCCCATTCAGCGGCGGTGCCCTGGACGACGAAGTTGCGCGTGAAGCGGCCGCGGTCACGGGCGGCGCGGCGGGCGCGGGTCTCATCGACCCCGGATGCCTCGGAGTCGCTCGCGCGTGACTGCACCGCGCGCCACAGCTCATCGGCGGGCGGTGACGTGCGGCCGAGCCATGTGTGGACGCGCCCTCCCTCTTCGCCGACGCGCGCGGCATCGTCGACGAGCGCCATCGCCCGCGGGAACGTGCGCCGCAGCCGCGGAACCAGGCGCCCGCTCTCACCGCTCGTTGCGCCGTACATGGCGCCGAGCATCGCCATCTTGGCGTGGGCGCGGGTGCCGACGGCTCCGGCATCCACGATTCCGGCGTACAGATCGCGACCGGATGCCGCCTCGGCCAGCGCCGTGTCGCGGGCCATCGCCGCGAGCACGCGCGGCTCGAGCTGCGCCACGTCGGCGGTGACCAGCGTCCAGCCGGGGTCGGCGCGGACGGCCGTGCGCAGCTGCCGCGGGATCTGCAGCGCTCCCCCTCCGGATGACGCCCAGCGTCCGGTGACGACGCCGGCGGGCACGTAGACCGGGCGGAAGCGCGAGTCTCGGATCCACTCGGCCATCCAGGCCCAGCCGTTCGCGGTGTAAAGCCGCATGAGCTTCTTGTAGGCGATGAGCGGGGCGACGACCGGGTGGTCGTGCTCGGCGAGCTCCCAGCGGTTCGTCGACTCCACCAGGAGCCCCGCGCGGTGCAGTGCGCGCAGCAGCCGCGGCTGCGAGTCGAGCGAGACGGACGGGTCACCCAGCGCGTCGCGCACCGCGGCCGCTGCCCGCTCGACGAGCGTCGGCAGTCCGCCCGCCACGCGCGTGCCGAGATGCTCCTCGAGCATCCGCTCGTGGGCCTCGACGCTCCACGGCAGCCCCGCGGCGTGCAGTTCGGAGGCGATCAGCGCTCCGGCGGACTCGGCCACAGCGAGAAGCCGTAGCGCCCCGGGCGTGCGCGCGGCGGCGACCGCGGCGCGTTGCCGGCGGTACTCGGCGGCTGCGGCCTCGGCGTCGTCGGGCGGGCCGGTGCTCGCGGCACCGAGCGAGAAGAGCGTGTCGGTGTCGTCGGACGCCGCGGCCGTGGCATCCCATTCCGTGTGGGCGCGTAGGCCGTGGTCGTCGACGACGGCCTCGGCGTGCCGGAGGAACGCGTGCACGAGCCGCAGGTCCCACGCGCGGGCGACGCGGACTCCGGATGCCAGCAGCGGGCCGTACCAGGATGGGGTGTCGCTCCACACCCACCGCACGTCTCCCCCGGTTTCACGGTCGCGGATCGCCGCGGGCAGGTCGTCGCGCGCCACGGTGACGGTGCGGACGACGGAGCCGTCGGCATCCAGCTCGCTCAGGGCGATGGTTCCGGATGCCGTGCGCCCGACGACGACCTCAGCGGTGGAGGACGCCAGTGCCGGTCACCGCGATTCTTCGGTGCGGACGAGGATCGCGCCGCACTCGGGGCAGAACACGACCTCGTCGGTCTGCGCACGGCGGACCTCGGCGAGGTCGCTCGGCGGAAGGACCATGCGGCACGCCTCGCAGGCGCCCGCGCGCAGGAGTCCCGCGCCGTTGCCGCGTGCCGCGAGACGCTCGTACAGGGCGAGGAGGTCGGCGGGAATCGCACCGGCGACCGCGTCGCGGTCGCGGCGTGCAGCCTCGAGACGATCGGTGGCCTCGGCGACGACGCGCTTGGCCTCGGCGCTGAGCTCGGCGCCCTGCGCATTGGTCTCGGCGATGAGAGCCTCTTGCTCGGCGACCGCGGCGTCGGCGGCCTCGAGCTGCTCCATGAGCGCGATCTCGGCGTCTTCGAGGTCGCTCTTTCGGCGGGCGAGCGAGGCCAGTTCGGCCTCGAAACCCTGCGCCTGCTTGGCGTTGGTCGCGGCGGCGAGGCGCTCGGCGTCGCGCTTCACCCGCGCGTCGACGACCGCGACATCGGACTCGACGCGGGCCAGCTCGGCCTTGAGGTCGTCGCGGACGTTCGCGCGATTGCCGAGCTCTTGCGTGAGCGACGACCGCTGCGCGATGAGCTCGCGCACCTTCGCCGCCTGCGGCGGGTTGCCCTTGACGTGTTCGTCGCGCCGGATGCGCGCGTCGAGGTCGGCGAGATCGAGCAGTTTGCGCTGGTCGGCGGGGTCGGCGTTCACGGAGTCCACGCTACCCCGGGGTGCGACGGCGGTGTTCCGGATAGCGTGGACGTTCCGACCGACCCCCGGGACCCGATGAACGTCTTCGCCGCACTGTTCGGCCCCATGCTCGTGATCATGGGTGTGCTCGCGTACTCGGGGCGGTGGAAGGGGTGGATCGCCGTCCGCCGGGGATTCGGCAGCACGATGGGATTCGCCTGGCTGTATCTGGGGATCGCCTTCACGCTGGGCGCCTGCGCGGTGGCGGTGTCGTCCCTGCGGCCGCTGTTCTTCTCGCTCTGTGTCGCGACAGTGCTCTTTCTCGCGGTCGCCCTGGTCGCCATGTTCTGGTTGCCGCGCACGCTTCTGCCGTCGTGGTACCTCGAGTTGCGCGACGGCACAGGCCGCCGACGTCGATAGACTCGAGGCATCCAGGGCCTTTAGCTCAGCTGGTAGAGCGCCACGCTTACACCGTGGATGTCGTCGGTTCGATCCCGGCAGGGCCCACCGTCAGCTCAGGATGTTCACGCTCCGCGCGATCACCAACGCCAGCAGCACGAACCCGGTGATCGCCTGCACCATCATGAACAGCTTGGCGCGGACGCTCAGGGGCATCACGTCGGTGGGGCTGAACGCCATCGCGTTGGATGCCGAGAAATACAGGTAGTCGATGTATCCGGGCGCCCAGTCCGCGGCGTTCGACGACCGGCGCTTCACTTCGCTCACGGCATCCCCGTCGGAGTCCTGCGGGAACTGGAAATCGGCCGGCTGCAGCTCGTCGCGCGGGTCGCGGCGTCGTGCGACGGGTCCCCCGCGGTCCATCTCCCAGTACACGGCGCCGTATCCGATGACGTTGATCGCCCACACCTGCGCGGCGCCCAGCAGCGTCACGGCACCGGTGCCCTGTGCCGACAGAAGCTGGTGCACCAGCAGGAAGAACGCGACCTGGTTCGCCGCGAGGAGCACCGCCACGAAGGTCAGGGCGAAGGCGCGGCCCACGCGGGAGTCGCGGTCGAGGCGTGTGGGGTGCGCGATCAGCATCGGAATCGCGCACAGGACACTCGCCCCGACGACCACGTAGCGCAGCGCGCCCGACACGTCACTCGGCAGCACCGCGTACAGGAGCGTGCCCAGCGCGAGGAAGATGAGCACCGGCCAGCGATGCTCGGGCCGGATACGGAACCCTGCGTGCTCACTCGACGTCACGCGCTCAGGCTAGACCTCCGCCGATCCGACCCCGGCGCGACGGCGTCGAGACGGATGCCTCGACGCCGAGGCATCCGTCTCTCCCGTGGGCCGCGCAGCGCACGGTGCGCATCCCGAACGGCTCCGACTGACTAGGCTGGACGACGGTGAATTGTGCGGAGCAGACAAGGGTTGCCGCACGAGTATGGCGATTCTCTGGCATGACCTGCCAGACGACGAAAGGTCTTCCGTGACTGTTCACGACCAGGATCCGTATTCGCAGGGGCCGCAGGACAGCGACCCGGAAGAGACCGGCGAGTGGCAGGAATCCCTGCGTCAGCTCGTCCAGGCCAAGGGCCCCGGTCGTGCGCGCGAGATCATGCTGAGCCTGCTCAAGGGCTCGAAAGAACTGCACCTCAACGTGCCGATGGTCCCGACCACCGACTACATCAACACGATCGCCCAGAAGAACGAGCCCGAGTTCCCCGGTGACGAAGAGCTCGAGCGCCGCTACCGCAAGTGGATCCGCTGGAACGCCGCGGTCACCGTGCACCGCGCGCAGCGCCCCGGCATCGGCGTCGGCGGACACATCTCGACGTACGCGTCGTCGGCCGCGCTCTACGAGGTCGGCTTCAACCACTTCTTCCGCGGACTCGACGACCCGTCCGGCGGCGACCAGATCTTCATCCAGGGGCACGCCTCCCCCGGCACGTACGCCCGCGCCTACCTCGAGGGCCGTCTCACCGAGGCGCAGCTCGACGGCTTCCGCCAGGAGAAGTCGGCCGCGCCGAACGGTCTGCCGTCGTACCCGCACCCGCGCCTGATGCCGGAGTTCTGGCAGTTCCCGACGGTGTCGATGGGTCTCGGCCCGATCAACGCCATCTACCAGGCGATGTCGAACAAGTACCTCAGCAACCGCGGCATCAAGGACGTCTCCGACTCGCACGTCTGGGCGTACCTCGGCGACGGCGAGATGGACGAGGTCGAGAGCCGCGGTCAGCTCCAGGTCGCCGCGAACGAGGGTCTCGACAACCTCACGTTCATCGTCAACTGCAACCTGCAGCGCCTCGACGGTCCCGTCCGCGGTAACGGCAAGATCATCCAGGAGCTCGAGAGCTTCTTCCGCGGTGCCGGCTGGAACGTCATCAAGGTCGTCTGGGGCCGCGAGTGGGACGACCTGCTCGCCCGCGACACCGAGGGCGCCCTGCTGAACCTCATGAACTCCACGCCCGACGGCGACTACCAGACCTACAAGGCCGAGAACGGCGCGTACGTCCGCGAGCACTTCTTCGGCCGCGACCCGCGCGCTCTCGAGCTCGTGAAGGACTACACCGACGAGCAGATCTGGGGCCTGAAGCGCGGTGGCCACGACTACCGCAAGGTGTTCGCGGCATTCAAGGCGGCCAAGGAGCACAAGGGCCAGCCGACCGTCATCCTCGCCAAGACCATCAAGGGCTACGGTCTCGGCCCCCACTTCGAGGGCCGCAACGCCACGCACCAGATGAAGAAGCTGACGCTGGACGACCTCAAGGCCTTCCGCGACGCGATGGACATCCCGGTGACGGACGCACAGCTGGAGGAGAACCCCTACCAGCCGCCGTACTACAACCCCGGCGAGAACGACGAGACCATCAAGTACATGCTCGAGCGTCGTCGTGCGCTCGGCGGCTTCCTGCCCGAGCGTCGTACCACCCACGTGGGTCTCGAGCTCCCCGGCGACCAGGCGTACGCGCTGCCGAAGAAGGGCTCGGGCACGCAGGAGGTCGCGACGACCATGGCGTTCGTCCGCCTGCTGAAGGATCTGCTGCGCGTCAAGGGCTTCGGTCACCGCATCGTGCCGATCATCCCGGACGAGGCCCGTACCTTCGGTATGGATGCCTACTTCCCGACGGCGAAGATCTACAACCCGAAGGGTCAGCACTACACCTCCGTCGACCGCGAGCTTCTGCTGGCGTACAAGGAGAGCCCCGAGGGGCAGATCATCCACGTCGGCATCAACGAGGCGGGCGCCCTCGCGGCATTCACCGCGGCCGGCACGTCGTACTCGACGCACGGCGAACCGCTGATCCCGGTCTACGTCTTCTACTCGATGTTCGGCTTCCAGCGCACGGGCGACGCCCAGTGGGCGGCGGGCGACCAGATGGCGCGCGGCTTCATCATCGGCGCGACCGCCGGTCGCACCACCCTGACCGGTGAGGGCCTCCAGCACGCCGACGGACACTCGCAGCTGCTGGCATCCACCAACCCCGCCACGGTGTCGTACGACCCCGCCTACGGTTACGAGATCGCGCACATCGTCCGCTCGGGCATCGAGCGGATGTACGGCGGCGAGCACCCCGACCCGAACGTCATGTACTACATGACGGTCTACAACGAGCCGCTGGTGCAGCCCGCCGAGCCCGAGGGCGTCGACGTGGACGGCATCGTCCGTGGCATCCACCGCGTCTCGGTCGGCGAGGGTGAGGGCCCCCGCGCCCAGCTGCTCGCGTCGGGTGTCGGAGTGCCGTGGGCGTACGAGGCCCAGCGTCTGCTCAAGGACGACTGGGGCGTCGTCGCCGACGTGTGGTCGGTCACTTCGTGGAGCGAGCTGCGTCGTGACGGTCTGGCCGCCGACGAGCACAACTTCCTGCACCCGGAGGAGGAGCCCCGCACGGCGTACATCACCGAGAAGCTTCGGGATGCCGAGGGCCCGGTGATCGCGGTCAGCGACTGGATGCACGCCGTCCAGGACCAGATCCGTCAGTGGGTTCCGCAGCGGTACCTGTCGCTGGGTGCCGACGGGTTCGGATTCTCCGACACCCGCGCCGCCGCCCGTCGGTTCTTCAAGATCGACGGTCCGTCGCTCGCCGTGCGTGCCCTGCAGGGTCTCGCCGACGAAGGGAAGGTCGACCGCTCCGTGATCGCCCAGGCCATCGAGAAGTACCGCCTGCACGACGTCAACGCCGGTACGAGCGGGAACGCCGGCGGCGAGGCCTGATCGCGTGACCGATCGCGCGGACCTCGACGGTTCGGGAGGGGACGGGACGACCGTCCCCTCCCGGGCCGCGGAGGAGAAGGCCGAGACGTTGGCGTGGTTGCGCCGCATCTCGGGCGACCTCGCCACCGCGACGATCCAGCGGCTTGAAGAGACGCTGCCCTGGTACGCCGAGATGCCCCCGGCGCGCCGCTCCGCGGTCGGGCTGGTGGCGCAAGCGGGTATCACCTCGTTCCTGCAATGGTTCGAGGAGCCCGCGTCGACCCCCGCGATCGCGGCCGACATCTTCGCCGCGGCACCGCGGGAGCTGCTGCGCAGCGTCAGCCTGACCCAGACCCTGCAGCTGGTGCGTGTCACCGTCGAGGTGATGGAGGAACGCGTCGCCGGTCGTAGCGAACGTGTCCGCGAGGCGATGCTGTCGTACTCGCGTGAGGTCGCCTTCGCCGCCGCCGACGTGTACGCGCGCGCCGCCGAGGCCCGGGGGCTCTGGGATGCCCGACTCGAGGCCCTCGTCGTCGACTCGATCCTCACGGGCGAGGCCGACGACGAGCTGCCCAGTCGTATCGCGGCGCTCGGCTGGCACGGGCACGGCGAGGTCGCGGTGCTCGTGGGTACGACTCCCCCGCAGCTCGACGTCGACCACGTGCGGCGCACGTCGCGCAAGCTCGGCGTCGACGTCTTGATCGGTGTGCAGGGCTCGCGCCTCGTGCTCGTGATCGGCCGGGCCGACGTGCCGGTGCGTGGGCGCGAGGACGCCGCGGAACTGCCGTTCACCGAGATCGCCAAGCGGCTGGAGCCGAGCTTCGGCTCCGGACATCTCGTTCTCGGACCCGCGGTCGCGGCGCTCGTGGATGCCGGGCAGAGCGCGCGTGCCGCCCTGGCCGGCTTCGCGGTGGCCCGTGCGTGGCGTCACGCTCCTCGCCCCGTCGAAGCGGACGACCTGCTGCCCGAACGTGCCCTCGCGGGCGACGCGGTGGCGAGGCAGACGCTCGTCGAACGGGTCTACCGTCCGTTGCAGGCACACAGCGCCGATCTCGTCGCGACGCTCTGGAGCTACCTCGACAACGGGCGTTCGCTCGAGGCGACGGCGCGCGAGCTGTACGTGCATCCGAACACCGTGCGGTACCGCCTGAAGCGCGTGTCCGAGGTGATCGGGTGGGATGCCACGGGGCCGCGCGAGGCGCTCATCCTGCAGACGGCGCTCATCCTCGGTTCGATCGGGACGGATGCCACGCGTCGCCGCGGACCCGGCATCCGGCGGGTGCCGCTCCCCCGCTGATGCACGGCGCGCACAAAGACACGCCGATTTTCTGTGCCGATATCTCCAGAACTGCCCGCCGGATCCTTGGCAGGATGGGACGGTGATCATCGCCGTCTTCCCCGGGCAGGGCTCTCAGACCCCCGGCTTCCTCTCGCCCTGGCTCGAGATCGACGGGACGCGTGAGCGTCTGGCCGCTGCCTCCGAGCACGCCGGCGTCGACCTCCTCGCCGCGGGCACCGAGTGGGATGCCGACCAGATCCGCGACACGAAGGTCGCGCAGCCGCTGATCGTGGCCGCGAGTCTGCTCTCCTGGGGCGTCCTCCGCGACCGTGCCGGCCGGAGTGTCGACGGTGTTGCGGGCCACTCGGTGGGCGAGTTCGCCGCTCTGGCGGCATCCGGAGTCGTCTCCGAGGCCGACGCGCTGCGTCTCGTCGGTATCCGCGGACGCGCGATGGCCGAAGCCGCCGCGACCGTCCAGACCGGCATGAGCGCTGTCGTCGGCGGCGACGAGCAGACGGTCCTCGAACGGCTCGACGCTCTCGGGCTCACGCCCGCCAACTACAACGGCGGGGGCCAGATCGTCGCCGCCGGCGAGCTGTCGGCTCTCGCCGAGCTCGCCGCCGAAGCCCCGCGCGGATCGCGCGTCATCCCGCTGCAGGTGGCCGGTGCCTTCCACACGCGGTTCATGGAGCCGGCCGTCGAGACGCTCCGCGCCGCGGCCGCCGACGTCGCCGTGTCCGCCCCCGGCATGACCCTGTGGACCAACTCCGACGGCTCGGTCGTCGACGACGGCCGTCGTGCCGTCGACCTCGTGGTGGCCCAGGTTGCCTCGCCCGTCCGCTGGGACCGCACCATGGCATCCTTCGCCGAGCACGACGTGACCGGCATCATCGAACTCGCGCCCGCCGGAGCCCTGACGGGCCTGGCGAAGCGTGCGCTGCGCGGAACCCCCACCGTCGCGGTGAAGACCCCGGACGACCTCGACGCGGCCGTCGCACTCCTGAAGGGAGAGCAGGCATGAGCACCCCCATCCTCCGGCAGCTGCAGGGACCGGCACACACGCGCATCTACGCGTACGGTGCCGCGCGCGGCGAGAACTACGTCCCCAACGACGACCTCGTCGGACCGATCGACTCGAGCGACGAGTGGATCCGTCAGCGCACCGGCATCGTCACGCGCGTGCGTGCCGCGGCAGAGACGGATGCCATCGACCTGGCATCCGAGGCCGCACGCGAAGCGGTCGAGAAGTCGGGCGTCGACCCGAGTGACATCGACGCCGTCATCGTCGCCACGATCAGCAACCCCAAGCAGACGCCGTCGGCGTCCGCGATCGTCGCTGACCGCATCGGCGCGAACCCCGCCGCCGCCTACGACGTCAACGCGGCGTGCGCGGGCTTCGCCTACGGCGTCGGTCAGGCCGACGCGCTCATCCGCGCCGGGCTCGCGAAGCACGTCGTCGTCGTCGGCGCCGAGAAGCTGAGCGACATCGTCGACCCCGCCGACCGCAGCATCTCGTTCCTCTTGGGCGACGGTGCCGGCGCGGTCGTGGTCGGCCCCAGCGAGACCCCCGGCATCGGCCCCACGATCTGGGGTTCCGACGGCTCGAAGGCCGACGCGGTGGGCATGAACCACACGCTGACCGAGTTCCGCGACGGCACCGCACCGTGGCCGACCCTGCGTCAGGAGGGCCCCACGGTGTTCCGCTGGGCCGTGTGGGAGATGGTCAAGGTCGCCCGCCAGGCCATCGAGGCTGCCGGCATCCAGCCCTCCGACCTGGCCGCCTTCGTGCCGCACCAGGCCAACATGCGCATCATCGACGAGTTCGCCAAGCAGCTGGGACTGCCGGAGTCCGTCGTGATCGGCCGTGACATCGAGACCACGGGGAACACTTCGGCCGCGTCGATCCCCCTCGCCACCCACCGACTGCTCGAGGAACACCCCGAGCTCAGCGGAGGCCTTGCGCTGCAGATCGGCTTCGGTGCCGGTCTGGTCTTCGGCGCGCAGGTCGTCGTCCTCCCCTGACGCGCGAGCGTCGAACCCTAGACTGATCGGGGCTCGGGACGACTCCCCGGGTCCGCCCCCAACAACAGGAGAAATCATGGCATTCACCAACGACGAGGTTCTCGCCGGCCTTGCCGAGCTCATCACCGACGAGACCGGCATCTCGGCCGACGAGGTCGCCCTCGAGAAGTCCTTCACGGACGACCTCGACATCGACTCGATCTCGATGATGACGATCGTCGTCAACGCCGAGGAGAAGTTCGGTGTCACCATCCCCGACGACGAGGTCAAGAACCTCAAGACCGTCGGCGACGCCGTCACCTACATCTCGTCGAACCAGTCCTGACCCTCCCGGTGGGGGCTCCGGCCCCCACCGGTCACGACCTTCCGGCCGCACCAAGGATCACACCATGAGCACACCCCGCATCGTCGTCACCGGCATCGGTGCCACCTCGCCCATTGGCGGGACGGCTCCCGAGAGCTGGTCCGCGCTGCTGTCCGGTGCCTCCGGCGCACGCACGCTCGAGCACGAGTGGGTCGAGCAATACCAGCTGCCCGTCACGTTCGCCGCCGAAGCGCTCGTCCGTCCCGACACTGTTCTCGAGCGTCCCGTCGCCAAGCGACTCGATCCCTCGTCGCAGTTGGCGATGGTCGCGGCGAAAGAAGCGTGGGAGGACGCGGGCAGCCCGGAGATCGACCCCGACCGTCTCGGTGTCGACTTCGCCACGGGCATCGGTGGTGTGTGGACGCTCCTCGACGCGTGGGACACCCTTCGCGAGAAGGGCCCGCGTCGCGTCATGCCCATGACGGTGCCGATGCTCATGCCCAACGCCGCCGCCGGCAACCTGTCGCTGCACTTCAACGCCCGCGCGTTCGCGCGCACCGTGGCGTCGGCGTGCGCGTCGAGCACCGAGTCGATCGTCAACGCCGTGGAGCACATCCGCGACGGGCTCGCGGACGTCGTGATCGCCGGTGGCACCGAATCGGCGATCCACCCGATCACCATCGCGTCGTTCGCCTCGATGCAGGCGCTGTCCAAGCGCAACGACTCCCCGTCGACCGCCTCGCGCCCGGGAAGCATCGACCGCGACGGTTTCGTCATGGGCGAGGGCGCGGGCGTGCTCATCCTCGAGACCGAGGAACACGCCAAGGCCCGCGGCGCCAAGATCTACGCCTCGATCGTGGGCGGCGGCGTCACGGCCGATTCCTACCACATCACGGCCAACGACCCCGACGGGCGCGGAGCCGCTCGCGCGGTGCGCATGGCGCTGGAGATGGCGGGGGCATCGCCCGACGACGTCACGCACATCAACGCGCACGCCACGTCGACCCCGGTCGGCGACCCGAACGAGTACCAGGCGCTGCGCGCGGTGTTCGGCGACCGCGTGGACGAGATCCCCGTCTCGGCGACCAAGGCATCCACGGGTCACCTTCTCGGGGGTACCGGTGCCCTCGAAGCGATCTTCACGGTGCTCGCGCTGCAGAACCGCGTCGCCCCGCCCACGATCAACATCACCGAGCAGGATCCTGAGGTGCCCTTCGCTCTGTCGGGCGACCCGGTCGAGCTCGGCTCCGGAGACCAGCTGGCGATCAGCAACTCGTTCGGCTTCGGCGGGCACAACGCCGTCGTCGCGATCGCGTCCGTCTGATCACGGCCGAACGCCCCCGGCATCCCCCGACTGCTGCGGGGATGACGGGGGCGTTCGGTTTTTCATCGGGTCAGGGATACGCGGTCCCGGTACCGGGAAGTAGTCACCGGCCTCCGGTAGTGGCGCCTCCCCCACCCGACATCTCAGCCGACTTTGTGCAGCCAGACGATGCGCTGCTCGTCGCCGGCGTGGCGGAAGGGCTCGAGTTCCTCGTCCCACGCGGAACCCAGGGCCACATCGAGCTCGCGCTGGAGCTCGAACGCGTCGCCGGCGGCGACCTCCATCGCGTAGCGCACACGGTCTTCACCGATGACGACGTTGCCCGCGGCATCCGTCTGGGCGTAGTGGATGCCGAGCCCCGGCGTGTGCATCCAGCGACCGCCGTCGCTGCGGGGCGTCGGATCCTCGCTGACCTCGAAGCGGAGGTGCTCCCAGCCGCGGATGGCGCTGGCCAGAGCAGCGCCGGTGCCGACCGGGCCCTCCCAGTAGAACTCGGCGCGTCGGCTGCCATGGAGGACCGGCTGATCGGCCCAGTCGAAGTTGACCGCACGGCCGAGAGCGCGTCCGGCCGCCCACTCGAGGTGGGGGCACAACGCGCGCGGCGCCGAGTGGATCAGGATCACTCCGCGCGAAGACGTGGTCGCCATGGTCTCTCCTTTGTCAGGTACGTCTTCCCCTACGACCTGAATGAGAGCGGTGGCGGCTGTTCGGTTGTCTCGGTCATTATGGCTCGTTGATAACGAAATCACAACACTGTGATTCCGTCAGGCGAACCAGAGCTGCCAGTACAGCGCGAAGTTTCGATTGCCATACGATGAGCAGGTGTCACCGGCGCCCCACCGCGCGTCGATCGCGGCGGCGTTCGGCTGATACGGGGTGTAGTTGTACAGGGCGGCCGTGGCGTGATTGCGGATCTCCACATCCGTTCCGCCGCATGCCGGGTCCGGCGAGTAGGCGATGTAGTGCGTACCGGGCTGGCGCATGAAGTCCGATGCCCGGTAAGTCTTCAGGTCTGTGGCGCCCTGAGCCACCTGCGCCGCGAAGCCGGAGCGACCCGGATCACAGGGTGCGTCGTCGGGGCATCGTGCCCCCATGGCCGCCCCGAGGGCTTCCGCCGAGGGCGCGCGAGCGAGGCGTCCCGCGACCAGGCTCTGCTCCTTCTGCAGAGTGACGAGGAGCACCTTGGCGGAGATGCCGCACGCCCGCTGCACGCGGTCGATGATCTGGGCCGCGGTCAGTTCGCCGCCCTCGTACGCCTCGCAGACCGTCTCCCCCGTCTGCTCCGACACGATGGCGCCGCGTTCCTCCAGCGGGACGCGAAGGACGTTGAGACAGGAGTCGTTGGCGCACTCCCCGATCTGCTCATCGAGGAACCGTTGGATGTCATCGGCATCCATCGCGTCACCGTCGTAGAAGGCCCCGTCGTCGATGAGGAAGCCCGGGTCGAAACCAGCGAGATCGATCGACGCGCGGCGGTTCTCGGCGTTCCAGGCCGATACGACGTGGACGAGCGGAATGACCGCCGCGACGACCAGCCCGACGACGACGACGGCCAGGGCTCCGACGGCGACACGGCGCCGTCGGAGCTGGCGCACGCGGGCAGGAATGCGGCGCGGCCTGCGCGCCGCGGAGCCGGATGAGGCTGGTCTGGCACGGCGGTTCGGCGAACGGGTCGGGCGTCCTGCTCCGGTTCCCTGCTTCGCCATGACTCGATCGTGCCGTACACCGCTGACCGCGTGCTGGACGCGGGCGGCGGCGGGTTACCGGGCCGGGCGCGCCGGCGCCGACGGGGCGGCGGCGATCCCGGAACCGGACAACGTCAGACCGTCGGGGCCGCTCGCGTCGTGCATCATCTGGTCGACGAGCTCACGGTCGATCGCCGGCTCGCGCCCGCCGTAGAACTGCAGGACGAGGGCGTTCGAGGCGTGTACCCAGAGACTCGCCTGACGCACCCCCTCATTGACCGGAACCTGGAGCATGAAGCCCTCGTTCCGGCGCAGCTTGTTCATGATCACGATGCGCAGATGCGCGAGCAGTCGGTCGTCGATATCGAACGAAGCCTTGTCGCGATAGATGAGGCGTCCCACAGCTGGTCCATTTCCGGCGCGCTGAAGCGCACCTGTCGAGCAAAGGGCGGGACCACGCCGGGAAGCGAGGCAATGCGGGGGCCTCTATTCTGCCATTCCCGAGCCCCCGCGTGCACCACAGCGGATTCAAAGACGACGCCGATATGGTCCTCCTGAAACTGACGACCCACGAGAGAGAATCCCCCGTGAGCCATCCCCGCACCTCCCCCGACCAGGAGGGCCGATCTTCGAGCCCTCTCGATTCGAGAGGGGGTGAGATCCGATGCTCGCGGCGCTTCTGACGCTCCTGCTGGGCATCATCGTGACTTTGGCGATCATCGCGGCCTGCGGCTTCTTCGTCGCTCAGGAGTTCGCGTACATGTCCGTCGACCGGTCGCGGTTGGCCGCGCGGGCCGAGAAGGGCGACGCGCAGGCCAAGCGCGTGCTGGCGATCACGCAGCGGACGTCGTTCATGCTGTCGGGAGCGCAGCTCGGGATCACCGTCACCGGCCTGTTGATCGGGTACGTCGCCGAGCCGCTGATCGGTGCGTCCATCGGGACTCTGCTCGGGGGCGTCGGGATCGACCCCGGTGTCGCGGTCGCGATCGGTACGGCCGGCGCTCTCCTCCTGGCCACGATCGTGACGATGATCTTCGGCGAGCTCTACCCCAAGAACCTCGCTATCGCGAACCCGGAGCCGCTCGCGCGCGCCCTCGCGGTGCCGACGCGCCTCTACCTGCTCGCCTTCGGCTGGCTCATCACGGTGTTCGACATGGCGGCGAACGCCCTCCTGCGACTCGTGCGTATCGAGCCGCTCGAAGACGTCGACGAGAGCGCGACGGCGCGAGATCTCGAGGCCATCGTCGAGGAGTCTCGGGCCAGCGGTGATCTGCCCGACGACCTGTCGATGATCATCGACCGCATCCTCGACTTCCCGCGACGCGACGTCGAGCACGCGATGATCCCCCGCTCCCAGGTGGGATCGGTGCGACCCGACACCACGGTGGCAGAGGTTCGCAGCCTCATGGCGACCGGCCACACGCGATACCCGGTCATCGGCGACGAGGACTCCCCGGTGGGGGTCGTCGAACTGATCGACCTCCTCCGTGAGAATCAGGATGCCACGGCCCCGGTGTCGTCGGTCATGCGTCCGGCCGTCGTCCTGCCCACGTCGATGCTGCTGCCGGTCGCCCTCGACCGCATGCGGCAGAGCCGCAACGAGCTCGCGTGCGTGGTCGATGAGTACGGCAACTTCGACGGCATCCTGACGATCGAGGACCTGACGGAGGAAGTCATCGGCGAGCTGTCCGACGAGCACGATCTCGACGTCGACGAGGTCACCTCCGTCGGCGAGGCCGCGTGGACGGTACCCGGCGACCTGCACCTCGACGAGCTCGAACGCCTCATCGGACACGACCTCCTCGACGGCGACACCGAGACAGCGGCAGGCCTCGTGATCGAGGCGCACGGCGATCTGCCCGCCGTCGGTGCCGTCGTGCGCATCGATCTGCCCGAGCGGACCGGTGAGGTGGTGCAGGGGCTGCACCTCGACCGGTGGCTCGAGGTCGAGGTCGCCGAGGTGGACCGGCACGTTCCGTCGCAGCTCGTCGTGCGCCTGCACGAGGTCGATCGGGACGCCGAGACCGCCGTGCACGACCAAGCGAGCGATGAGGAGGTGGCGCGATGAGCTGGTGGGTCGTAACCCTCGTCACTGCGGCGCTCATCGTCGCCAGCGCATTCTTCGTCATCGTTGAGTTCGCCCTGCTCGCTGCCCGTCGCCACCGACTGGAAGAAGAGGCGGCGACCAGCGCCTCTGCCCGCGCCGCTCTGCGCGGCGTCAACGAGCTCACCGTCATGCTGGCGTTCGCGCAGCTCGGCATCACCGCGTGCACATTCCTTCTCGGGGCGATCACCAAGCCCACGATCGACTACGCCCTGGCGCCGGTGTTCGAACAATGGGGACTCCCCTACGTTCTCGCCGACGTCATCGCCTTCATGCTGGCGCTCATCGTCGTCACCTTCCTGCACCTCGTGATCGGCGAGATGGCGCCCAAGTCGTGGGCGATCGCCCATCCCGAGACCGCGGCGAAGGCGACCGGCATCCTGGCCCGCGCCCTCACCTGGCCGCTGCGTCCGTTCCTCCTGTGGATCAACCGCATCGCGAACCGTCTGGTGAAGGCCTCGGGTGTCGAGCCGGTCGAGAAGGCCGCGGCGGGCGGTCAGGACGCCGATACGATTCGCGAGCTCGTGGCGCACTCCCGGCGCGCGGGCACTCTCGACGAGCAGTACTCCGCTCCGATCGCTCAGGCGATCGAGCTGAGCACGCTGACCGTCGGCTCGGTGGTCCGCATTGACCGGACGCCGACGGCGGTGGCGGCGGATGCCACGGCGGCCGACGTGCAGAAGGCGGCGGCGGCATCCACGCACCTCCGGATCCTCGTGGGCACGGGGCCGTCGGCGAGGGTCGCGCACGTGCGCGACACCCTCGATGTGGACCCGTCGACTCCGGCCGCCGACATCGCGCGGGATCCGCTCGTGCTGGCACCGGATGCCTCGGCGTACGACGCTCTCGCCCGGATGCGTCGCAGCCGCGTGCAGCTGGCCACGGTGGTCGACGGCGGCCGGCTCCTCGGGGTCGTCACGCTCGACGATCTGCTGCGGCGGATCCTTCCGGGGGTGGGCGCGGCCTGAGCCGCCCCCGGGTCACCGCACGTACGCGTCGACGAGGAGCGCGCCGCGAATGCTCCGGAACGTGTCAACCAGCCGGTCGAGCGCGCCACGGTTCCAGGTGGAGAGCTGCAGATCGTAGGGGCCGAGCGGCTCGAGCTTGCCGGTGCGGAGGCGTACGACCTCCCACCCGACGGCACGGAGGGCACGGTCTTTGCGGCGATCCGCCTGCTCACGCTGGCCGACGTGCTCCAGCCCGTGCCGGCCGATCGAGTCGTACTCGACGGCGATCCGGAGTTCGGGCAGCACCAGATCGGGCCAGATCTCGACGTGCTGGAAGAACGGCCGCGAGACTCGGACGGCGGTGAGCCCGCGTGTCAGCGCGAGCCGCCCGAACAGGTCGGCACGGATGCGGTCTTCCACCGCGGACGCCGGCCGGGGTGCGCAGACCGAGACGAACGCCTCGCCGGGCGGAAGCGCCGGGGTCTTGTCGCACAGCGCCGGCGTTGGGCGGGGTCGTCGCGCACGCAGCACCCCGCCTTTCGCCCGCGCGGGCTCATCGACGGAGTCGCGCATCGGCAGCGCCACGACCCGGGTCGGTGCGGCGAGCTCGCTGCACTCCGGGCACCACGCGCTGCGTCGCCGTTCGCGACCGGGGTGAGACCGCTGCTCGGAAGGAGTGGCGGCGAACCGGTGTCCGGCATCGCACTGCCACAGAAGCAGGACGTCCGCGGCGGGCGGCACCTGGCTGAGTGCGATCCCGGCGTTCAGGTCGGGGTGATACTGCCGGATGAGCGCCGGGAACGCCGCCCACGCCTCGCGGTATGCCCCGACGGCATACGGCACATCGACGCCCTTCGACCACTGCCGTCGTGCCCACCAGGCTTCCACTCGTTCCGCCACGCGATGACGCTAGCGGCCCCCTCCGACACGACCCCGGGAGACGGCATCCGTTCGCCGACGGCAGGAGCGCGGGGCGATCGTGTCCGGCCACCGTGTTGTGCGTCTCACCCGCGCGCGGCGGCCGCGGCGAGCTCGGCCCGGGTGCGCGCACCGTGTTTCCGAAGCAGGTTCGCCACGTGGTACTTCACCGTGTTCAGGCTGATCCCCAGGCCCTCGGCGATCTCGCGGTTGCCGACGCCGGTCGTCACGAGGCGCAGCACGTCGCGCTCGCGCGCGGTGAGATCGGAGTCCGTCGTCGCATCGGCCGTTCGAGGCGACGGATCCAGGGGCAGGACGATGTCGAGCGTCGAGCCCCAGCCGAGGGTGGATGCCACGGAGAGCGAGCCCTCGAGGGCGACGACGCGCTCCGCGATCGGGCGGATGGCATCATCGTGCGCGTCGAGCGTGCCGGCGCCGTCGTCTCGCACCTGCATGAGCAGGTTTCGACCGTCGCAATCCCAGTGGATGCGCACACGACGGGCGACGCCGTCATCGACGAGCGCGAGCACGGCAGTCCGTACGATGGCGCGGGCACTGTGAGCGACATCGCCGGGGAGGGCGCGGCCGGTCGTCGGCGGCTCGACGAACTGCACGTCGAGGTCACCGAAGCGGACCAGGGGGCGCAGATCGGCGCGCAGACGAGAGAACGCCCCCGTCACCGGTTCCAGCAACGTGCTCCGCTGCCGATCCGTGGCCGTGCGCAACTCGATGAGGGCGGCCGAGGCGATCTCGACGGCCTCGGCGCGGGCCGCGGCGTCCGTCAACCGCGCCGACCGGAGGGCCGCGAGGATCGACTCGAGGGTCAGCGCGTGCCGGTCGGCCTGGTCGGCGAGGATGCGCGCGTGTTCGGATGCCGCCGAGCGACTTGCGTGGATGTCTGCGTCTGTGGCCACCCGATCGAACCTAGCCCTCCTACCCGACAGAACGGTCCCATCCGATCGGATGGGACCACCGCCTACCCGGGCAGCAGCGTCGCGGACGGATCACGGGGACGATCGACGCATGGCTTCCCTCACCGTCGCCGACGCCCTCGGCACGATCGACCGCGAACTCCGCGACGTCACCGCCGCGCTGCGGCAGGCCGACCCGCAGCCGTTCGAGAGCGCGCTCAGACTTCTGAGCGACGCCGAGCGCGTCTTCGTGCACGGGGCGGGGAGATCCGGACTGGCGCTGCGCTCGACGGCGATGCGGCTCATGCATCTCGGGCTGCGGGTCCACGTCGTCGGCGAGGTCACGACGCCGGCGATCCGTCGCGGCGACGTGCTCCTCGTGGCCAGTGGCTCGGGCACCACCGGCGGGATCGTGCAAGCGGCCCGAACGGCTGCCGATGTCGGCGCGCGCGTGCTCGCGATCTCGACGACGGCCGAGGCGCCCCTATCCGACATCGCCGAGACGACCCTGGTCATCCCGGCGGCGACGAAAACGGATCGCTCGGGCACGGCATCCGCTCAGTACGCGGGAAGCCTGTTCGAGCAGGCGGTGGCGATCCTCGGCGATGCCCTCTTCCACACACTGTGGCAGCGCAGCGGCCGCTCCGCCGACGACCTCTGGCCCCGCCACGCCAACCTCGAGTGACCCGCGCCCTCGAATGACCCGCGCCGAAGATCCGGCGCCCACCCACCGAAAGGACACCCCATGCAGCTTCAGTTCGCCATGGACACACTGACCATCGAGCACGCCCTCGACCTTGCGGGCAAAGCCGCGCCCCACGTCGACGTCCTGGAACTGGGAACCCCGCTCATCAAGAGCGCGGGGCTCTCGGCCATCACCGCGATCAAGGAGGCTCACCCCGACAAGATCGTGTTCGCCGACCTCAAGACGATGGATGCCGGTGAGCTCGAGGCCGACATGGCCTTCCAGGCGGGGGCCGATCTCGTGACCGTGCTCGGCGTCGCCGGTGACAGCACCATCGCCGGAGCGGTGAAGGCTGCGACGGCGCACGGAAAGGGGGTTGTCGTCGACCTCATCGGCGTCTCCGACAAGGTCGCGCGGGCGAAGGAGGTCACCGCCCTCGGTGCCGAGTTCGTGGAGATGCACGCGGGTCTCGATGAGCAGGCGGAGGACGGCTTCACGTTCGAGACGCTGCTGCGCGACGGCGAGGCATCCGGGGTCGACTTCTCGGTCGCGGGCGGGATCACCGCGCGCACCGTCCGGGCCGTGCAGGAGTCGGGCGCCCGCGTCGCCGTGGCCGGAAGCGCGATCTACAGCGCCGAGGACGTGGCATCCGCTGCGGCGGAGATCCGCGCCGCCATGTCGGAGCACGCCGCGTCCTGACGCGGATGCTGGGAGGTGAGGGCTCGGTGCCGGGAGGCGCCGGGCCCTTCGGCGTGGTGCGTGACGTGCTGCCTAGAAGGCCCACCGGTCGTCGTCGCCGTCATCGGCACCGGCCGCTTCAGGCCACTCGAGCCGGAAGCCGCACTCGCGGCACTCATCGGCCCCGATGCCCTCGTCGAGCAGAGGATGCATCGTCACGCCGCACGACGGGCATATCGGCTGTGCATCCTCGTCGTGGGGGTCTCTGTAGATCATCGTCGCTCCGCTCGCACCGTGGGCCCCGAAGGTCGTGAGGCGCCGCCCGAGGAAACGTCGCCGTCGAGGCGACTGTTCCCGCATCGCCCGCCGCCGCCCCGGTGACAGCGGAAGGCCCCCACATCGCGGCGATGTCGGGGCCTCTGCCGTAGGGCGGGTGGGACTTGAACCCACGATCGTCGGGTTATGAGCCCGCTGCCTTGACCAGCTTGGCCACCGCCCCTCGATGCGTCCGAGCTTACCGGCATCCATTCCGGGCGCGTGGGCGTTCCGGCCGGCCGAAGGCACCCGAACGTAGGCGCTGGGCGGACGAACCCGGCCCGGCGCGAAGCGGCGCGGGTCAGTGCACCCGGGGCTTCTTCGGCTTGCCGTCGGCGGTGAGCTGGGGGTGGTGGCGCGTCAGCTGGATGACGCCCCACGTGGCGATGGCGCCGGCGATCGCGAAGCCGATCAGCGCCCACACCGGAGCGGTCGACGCCTCTCCGAGTACCGACAGGCCGATGAGCACGGCCACGATCGGGTCGATGACCGTGAGACCGGCGATGACCAGGTCGGGCGGGCCCACCGAGTAGGCCGTCTGCACGAAGTAGGCGCCGACGGCCACGGCGCCCAGCAGCGCCACGACGCACAGCAGCGTCAGCCACTCGAAGTTGCCCGCTTGGATGCGGCTGATGATCACCTTGGCGAGCGTCGCGACGAAGCCGTAGATGACGCCCGCGGCCATGATGTAGAACAACGCCTGGGCGCGGCGGCGGACGACCAGCCAGAAGACCGCGAAGACCACGACCACCACGGCCAGGATGCCGAGGATGATGAGCAGCTCGCGCGAGGTGACGATCTGCTCGGTGGCGAACAGCGCCGCGATCGTCACGAAGATGAAGATGCCGCCGACGCACGCGGCGATCGCGATGAGCGACTGGCGCGTCGGCTTGTGGCGCGACACCCGCGCGTTGAGCACGGTCGTGATGACCAGGGCGATCGCGCCCAGGGGCTGCACGAGGATCAGCGGCGCTACCGAGAGCGCCGCGAGCTGGCAGACGATGGCCAACCCCAGCATGATCGTTCCGGCGACCCAGGACGGGCGGGTCAGCAGCGACGTGACCTGCGACCGCGAGAGCCCGCCGGTCGTCTTGCCCGACAACCGCTCGACCTTCTGCACGCCGCGGTGCTGATACTGCGCACCGAACGACATGAACACCGCGCCGAGCAGCGCCAACGGGATCCCGAGCAGAATGCGAGGATCGCGGAAGACACCGACGAGCTGGTCGATACCGTCGGTGAGAGAGACATCGAGCGGGATCACCCTCCGACGATAGCCGCCGCCTCCCCGCTTAGGCTGGAGACGTGGCCGTTCTCCCTATCCGCATCATGGGCGATCCCGTGCTGCACGCCCCCGCTTCCCCCGTCGGCGAGATCACCGACGACATCCGCTCGCTGGTCGCCGACATGTTCGAGACCATGGACGCCGCCCCCGGCGTGGGCCTTGCCGCACCCCAGGTCGGGGTGGGTCTGCGGATCTTCACGTACTCCTACGAAGACGACGAGGGCGCGCCGTGGCGCGGGGTGGTCATCAACCCCGAGCTGTGGATCCGCCCGCTCGAACCGGGCTACCCCGACCCCGATGAGGAGTCCGAGGGATGCCTGTCCTTCCCGGGCGAACGGTTCCCTCTTCGCCGGTCCGACGCGGCGCTGCTGACCGGCGTCGATCTCGATGGGGAGCCCGTCCGTATCGAAGTCACGGGGTGGCGTGCCCGCATCCTCCAGCACGAGTTCGACCACCTCGACGGTGTGCTCTACATCGATCGCCTCGACGAGGAAGACAGCCGGGTCGTCGCGAAGATCGCGCGGAAGCGCAAGTGGGGCAAGCCCGGCGCGGCGTGGATGCCGGGAGTGGACGACATCGAGGCGTGAGCCGCGCTAGTACAAGCCTCGGTCCTGCAGCTCCCGCTGCAGGACGGGGGCCAGCCGTTCGGCGAACGCCGGGGTCAGGTGCGTCTCGTCGTATCGCACCGGCGTCTCGCCGGCGAAGGCCGGGCACACGTTCTCCCAGCACGTGAACGGGAGGGCGCTGATCGCGGTGTTGCCGGTGGCGGATGCCTCCGCCTCGGCGGACGCTTCCATCTGCGTCCACACGTCGTCGACAGCGGCAAGGCACGCGGACGGACCGGTGACCGGCGAGTAGCAGCGGTTCAGATCCGCCCCGTGGGGCGGGGGCGACAGGAAGACCGTCCGTCCCGGAGGCGCCCAGGGCCCGACCTCCGCGAAGGTCGCTGCCGCGAGGCGCGGTGCGTCGAGGGTCTCGCCGTCGACCGAGCGGCCGAGCGTGAACGCGTTGGAGACGATGACCAGATCGGCGGGGTCCGCGGCGATCATGGTCCGCACCTGCTCCTTGCGCGGCTCGCACGCCCCCGCGACCGCGGGATCGCGACTCTCGACCGTGACGTCGGTGAACCGGCATCCGTACATCCCGACCGTCGTGGCGCGCCACGTCCCGCCGCTGCGTTCCGCGAGGGCCGCGAGGGTCGGTGCGTACGCCATGGCGCTGGAGTCGCCGACGAGGTACACGTGACGCGGGGCCGCAGGGTCGCCGAACGTGCACCGTCCTGCGTCGGGAGCGATGTCGGGGGTGAAGCAGTCGTGAGCGCGGTTGTCGGACGACGACTCGCGGATGACCTCATCGAGGCCCGGGTGCAGCTCCGGCCAGCGGGTGGCGCTCACGGCCGCCGCCAGTTCGGCCTGCAGCGTCGGCAGCGCCTCGGCGATCTCGGCGGGGTCGGCCGAAGCGACGACGTTGATTCCGGCGAGCGGGAGCGTGGGCGCGCCGTACGCGGCGAAGACGCTCAGCACGGTGGCGCCCGCGCCGATCGTCAGCACCGCGGCGCCCCAGCCCATGCGTCCGGCGTATCGCTCGCGCCAGGCGCCCCACGTCGCGGGGCGTGGATCGGGTGAGCGGTCGTGGCTCCCGGGCGCGGGAGGGGCGGTGGACTCGGCGGCGACGGCGACGAGGAGCGGGGCGGCAGAGAGGACGGTCTGCTTCTCGACCGAAGCCGCACGCGGCGCCGCCGAGACCGTCTCCGTGCCGCGCGTCCCCGCGCCGGTCGCGGGCCGCGGGCGCGAACCCGGGTAGTAGCGCTGACCGGGCACCCATCCGGCGGGCCGGGATGCCACGGCCGCCGGCCGCTTGGGTGCCGCCGGAGCGGCCTCGGGCTGCTTCGCGAGCGGCGTCGAGGGCGCCTCACCGGCATCTTCTCGTGTGGCCTGTCGACGCTCCAGCCAGGGCGAGCGGTGGATCGGTTGCTCGACACAGAGGTACGTCGCGACGGTGAGCACCGCCGTGATGAGGAGCACGATCGGCATCCAGGCGGGTCCGGGGGGAAGCACGACACCGGCGAAGACGATCACCGGCAGATGCCAGAGGTACAGCGAATAGGAGACGTCGCCCACGGCCACGCTCAGCCGGTTTGTCAAGGGGAACAGGTGCCGGTGGCGCGGATCGCCGCCCACACCGCCGGCGATCACCAGTGCGGCGCCCGTCACGGGCAGAGCCGCCCACGGGGCGGGGAACGGCGAGGCGGGATCGATGAGGACGAACGCGGCAGCGATCAGGCCCACGCCCGCCCACGCGGACGTGACCCGCAGAGCAGCCGCCATCCGTCCGAGAACCGGAGCCATCGCCGCGAGGACCGCGCCGACAGCGAGCTCGCCGACACGCGCCAGCGTCGAGAAGTACGCGCCGGTGGGATCCTCCGCGGTGAGGTGAACGGCCGCGAGCGCCGATGCCACCGCGATGCCCCCGGCCATGATCGCGACGATCCCCCGTACCGCGCGTCCGCGACGTGCCGCTGCGGGAACGAGGGCGATCGCCGTCACCATGATCAGGGGCCAGGCGAGCGAGAACTGTTCCTCGATCGACAGCGACCAGAAATGCTGCAGGGGCGACACGTCATCCGAGGAGAAGTAGTTCCGACCCTCGAATGCGAAGCGCCAGTTGGAGACGAGACCGAGCGCCGAGAGCGCGTCCCCGAGAGTCTGCTCGGCGCGGGCGCGGTGAAAGACGAGGAACGCGACGGCGACCACCGATGCCAACACCAGCGACGCAGCGGGCAGAAGGCGCCGGACGCGCCGGGCGAAAAACGCACGCAGATCGATGGCGCCGGTCTCGCGCGCGTCCCGCAGCAGGAGGCCGGTCACGAGGAAGCCCGACAGGACGAAGAACACGTCCACGCCGGTGAAGCCCCCCGTGGGCCACCCGGTGAGGTGACTGGCGACGACGCCGAGAACGGCCACCGCCCGGAGGCCCTGTAGATCCAGGCGGGTGCGGCTCGGGGTGGGCACGGCTCGGGCTTCCTCTCGGGCCGTCCGGCGCGGCCGACCCGAGCCTAGTGGAACCGTTCCCACGACGCCGCGCGGCCCCGGGCCGGTAGGTCAGCGCTCCGCGAAGCTGTGCAGACCGAGGTCTTCGCTCAACCGTTCGCTGACGATGCGCCCTCGCACGCTCGTCCCCTGCGCGTCCAGGGGTGGGCTGACGACGGCCGCCCCGAGAGCTCCGCGAGCGGCGAGGACGATGGCGCCCGACACGCTCGACTTGGCGGGGATGCCGACCGCCCTCATCCACCTCCCGGACCCGTCGTAGACGCCGCACGTCGCCATGACCGACACGACGTCGCGTGCGACGCGGGCAGGAACGGCACGCTCACCGGTGCGCGGGTTGACGCCGGCGCCCGCGAGCGTCGCCCCCATGACGGCCAGGGTCTCGGCATCCACGAGCGTCGCGCACGCCCGTGCGTACACGGCGACCGCCTCATCGGCGCCCACCGACATGCTCCCCTCGGCCCGCATCAGGTGGGCGAGGGCGTGGTTCCGATCGCCGAGCAGGTGCTCGTTGTGGGCGATGTCCTCGTCGACCTCGAGGTCGCGCCCGGCGAAGGCCGCGAGCCCGCGCGCGATGCGGTCGGCGCGCGCCTCGGCGTCCGATCCTTCGACGAGCGAGGCCGTGAGCAGCGCGCCCGCGTTCACCATGGGGTTCGGCGGACGCCCGGTTCCGCTCTCGAGCTTGATGGCGTCGAAGGCCTCGCCGGTCGGCTCGATCCCCACGCGATCGAGAGCCTCGCCGTCGGTATCGAGCAACGCGAGGGCGAACAGGAAGGGTTTCACCGCAGACTGCAGGCTGAACGGCGCATCCCCCTGTGCGCTCGACCGCACCTCGCCGTCGGGGAGGGCGAGCGCGATCGCGCACAGGTCGGGATCGGCGTCCTCGAGCTGCGGAATGCTGTCGTCGACACGACCCTCCCGCTCCGGAAGCACTCTGTCGCGGAGCGCATGGAGATCGTACGCGCGGGGATCGGGTCCGGATGGCATGCCCCCAGCCTGTCAGGCCGACGGCGCGGGTGGGGCGGCGGGTGCGGGGGTTGTCAATGGCAGTGACGCCTCGGCCGAGGTGCTGATGCCCTGTGGTCATGAACGACAGAGAGCAGACGCCCATCGCGGATCCGGCTTCGCAGGAGACCGATCAAGACGACACGTCGATCGTGCCCGACATCGAGGCGGACCCCGCCGAGGCCGAGGAGCAGCGCATGGAGGGCGTCGACGAGGATACTCCCGGCCTGGGGTGACGCCACGCCGAGTGCCTGCCGGGCCCGGTGAGCGCCTCCGCGGGTGGCCGTGACCCGTTCCTGATCACTCCCGAAAGTTTCGCTGGAAGCGCGGTACGATCGCGGCATGAGTGCTGCCGCCGACGGGTCTCGCATCCGTCTTGCCGACATCGCCGCCGAGGCCGGGGTCTCCGTGGCGACGATCTCCAAAGTGCTCAACGGGCACGCCGACATCTCCCCCGCGACGCGTGCGCGCGTGGACGCCCTGCTCACCGCGCGGGGCTACACGCGGCGCCCCGTGGGTGAGAAGCCGCGGGGCGACCTGATCGAGCTGGTGTTCCACGAGTTCGAGGCGAGCTGGTCGATGGAGATCATCGCGGGGGTCGAGGAAGTGGCGAAACAGCGTGGTCTCGCGGTCGTCGTCTCGGAGAGCGGCGGGGCGCACGCGCTCGGTGAGGACTGGCTGGAGGGCGCCCTCCGGCGCCGTCCGGCGGGCATCGTGCTGGTGGCTTCGGCCCTGGTCGACCGTCAGCGGTTGCGTCTGGCCACGCGTGGCATCCCTCTCGTCATCGTCGACTCGGCGGGTGACCCGCCGGCAGACATCCCCTCCGTGGGCTCGGCCAACTGGGCCGGGGGTCTCGCCGCGACGAGGCACCTCATCGAGCTCGGGCACCGCAGGATCGCGGCGATCACCGGGCCCGGCGACATGCTGTGCTCGCTCGCGCGCGTCGACGGCTACCGCTCCGCCATGGCCAGCGCGGGCCTGGAGGTCGATCCGCGCTGGGTGCGCTTCGGCACGTTCTACGTCGAAGGGGGACGCGATGCGGCGCGCGAACTGCTGGCCCTGGATGACGCGCCGACCGCGATCTTCGCCGGGAACGATCTGCAGGCGCTGGGGGTCTACGACGCGGCCCGGGAGCGGGGCATGCGCCTCCCGGACGATCTGTCCGTGGTGGGCTACGACGACATCGCCCCCGCGCGCTGGGTGAGCCCGGCCCTCACGACGGTCCACCAACCGCTGCGACGAATGGGAGCCGAGGCCACGCGGATGGTGCTCGACGCCGCGACGCGAAGCTCCGGTGACGTCGTCCCGCGGGTCGATCTGGCCACGCACCTCGTGGAGCGCGGCAGCACCGCTCCCCCGCGCTGATGATCGACGGGGTGCGCACGGCCGCGAGATGGGAGCGCACCCACGGAACTTTCGCTTTGGTTTCGTAACGGTTGCGTAACCGGACGGCCGGAGACCCCCCTCCTCGCGCATAAGTTGTTCGCCACAACCAACTGCGCAAAGGAGCGCTCGTGCATCGACGCCTATCCCCTCTGGTCTCCCTCGCCGCCGTAGGAGCCCTCGTTTTCGGTGGAGCCGCGCCCGCGGTCGCCGCCCCGACCGTCATCACCTCCGTCGACTTCGAAGACGGAACGACCGGTACCTGGACCCGCAGCGGTGGGACCGACGACACCCTGACCGTGATCGACCTCGACGGTGAGAAGGTGCTCGAGGTCGCCGACCGCGACGCCGACTACGTCGGCATCCAGAGCCCGACCGGTATCTACGAAGCCGGCACGACCTACGACTTCTCCCTGCGGGTGCGCCTGGCACCCGGCACGCCGGACACCAGCGCCCGCGTGGTCATGAAGCCGGCCTACACCTGGATCGGCAACACCAGCGTGACGGCGACGGGGTGGACCACGATCTCCGGGTCGTTCACAGCCCCGGACGGCGACGTCTCGGGGTTGCAGGCGTACATCGGCACCTCCGACATCGCGGAAACGCCCGCGTTCACCTACTACGTCGACGACATCGTCGTGACCACCGCTGCCGCGTCCGGTGGCGGAGAAGTCCCCGACGTGGCACCGGGCGGTGCT
The DNA here is from genome assembly GCF_022346945.1 of Microbacterium sp. ACRRU. Classification (GTDB taxonomy): domain Bacteria; phylum Actinomycetota; class Actinomycetes; order Actinomycetales; family Microbacteriaceae; genus Microbacterium; species Microbacterium mcarthurae. The sequence continues at coordinate 101,245 of NZ_JAKRNI010000004.1, forward strand.
GTTGATCCCACCGCGACCCCCGCTTCGGCGGCCCAGGGCACCGGCAACGTCGCCGCTCTCACCTTCGACGACGGCCCGAACGCCGGCACGACGCCCGCGCTGCTGGACTTCCTCGCCGAGAACGACATCCGCGCGGTGTTCTGCGTCATCGGCCAGAACATCACCGCTCCCGGTGGCGCCGACCTGCTCCGGCGCATCGTCGCCGAGGGACACGTGCTGTGCAACCACTCGACGACCTACGACGACATGGGTTCACTGATGCAGGACCAGGCCGCGACCCGCATGGCGGAGAACCTCACCATCATCCGCTCCGCGCTGGGTGACGCGGACTACCCCGTGCCGTTCTTCCGCGCTCCGAACGGTTCGTGGGGCAACACCCCCGAGGCTGCGGTCTCGCTCGGGATGCAGCCCCTCGCGGTGGTCAACACCATCGACGACTGGCAGACCCAGGACGTTGCGACGCTCACGGCGAATCTCCGCTCCGCGATCACGGCGGGACAGGTGGTGCTGGTGCACGACGGTGGCGGCGACCGCAGCGGATCGCTCGCCGCGGTGGAGACGGTCGTGACCGAGCGCCTCGCCGAGGGGTGGACGTTCACCCTTCCTGTCGGAGTTGCCGACGATGGCACCGGCGGGGCGCCGCAGCCCGGCGATGTCCTCATCGACACGGACTTCGATTCGGGAGATCTCGACGGCTGGTCGGCCCGGGCCGGATCGGACACCTCCGACCCGCAGGTGACCGTCGTCGACGGCGGCGCGGATGACACACCGTCCGCCGCCCAGGTCGCTGAGCGCACGCACGAGGGCGACGGCATTCAGCGCAGCATCGTCGGCATCCTCGAACCCGGCGCGACCTACGCCGTGAGCGCTGCCGTGCGTTTCGCGCCCGGAGCCGCGACGGGTCAGGGGCTCACGCTCTCGGCACGCACCGTCTCCGGCGGTACGCAGAACTTCGCCAACCTTCTTCAGATCGAGAACGCGACCGCCAGCGGGTGGACCACCGTGCGCGGCGAGTTCACCGTGCCGACCTACGATTCGGCCGCGGAGATCTACATCGAGGCCCGCTACAACAGCGGCAACACCTCGACGTTCCTGGTGGATCAGGTGCGGATCTCGGTTCCCGAGGACGCGCAGGTCGACACCAGCCTCACCCCGGTGAAGGACACGGTCGACTTCCCGCTCGGGGTGGCCATCGACTCGCGCGAGACGACCGGTGCGGCCGCGCAGTTGCTGCTGCACCACTACAACCAGATCACCCCCGAGAACCACATGAAGGTCGAGGCCTGGTACACCGGGCCGGGACAGTTCGCACGGAACGCCGAGGCGACCGCCCTGCTCGACTTCGCGCAGGCGGAGGACATCGGGCTGTACGGGCACGTGCTGGTCTGGCACTCGCAGACCCCGGCGTGGTTCTTCCAGGACGATTCGGGGCGCGAGCTGACGACGTCGGATGCCGACAAGCAACTGCTGCGCGAGCGCCTGCGGACGCACATCTTCGATGTCGCGGCATCCATCGCGGACGACTACGGACCCTACGGCTCGGACACGAATCCGCTCATCGCGTGGGACGTGGTCAACGAGGTCATCTCCGACCAGGCCACCCCGGACGGGCTGCGCACGAGTCGCTGGTACCAGGTGCTGGGCGAGGAGTTCATCCGGCTGGCGTTCCAGTACGCCGACGACGCCTTCAACGAGGAGTACGCGGCGCCCGGCACCGACCGTCCGGTCAAGCTGTTCATCAACGACTACAACACCGAGATCGACGCGAAGGGGGCGCAGTACGAAGCCCTCGTGAAGCGTCTGCTGGATGCGAACGTGCCGATCGACGGCGTGGGGCACCAGTTCCACACCTCGATCAACACCCCGATCGCCGCCCTGCGCGGAGCTCTCGAGCGGTTCGAGGGACTCGGTCTGATGCAGGCGGTGACGGAGCTCGATGTGACGATCAACCCCGCTGACGACCCCAACCGGGTGCGTCAGGGCTACTTCTACCGCGATGTGTTCGCCCTCCTGCGCGACTACCACGCGTCGGCTCCGGCGGCGGAGAAGATCTTCTCGGCCACGGTGTGGGGCCTCACAGACACGCGATCGTGGCGCGCGGAGCAGCAGCCCCTGTTGTTCACGGGCGGGTTGCAGCCGAAGCCGGCCTACTACGGCGCGATCGACGACGCCGAGGGGCTGCCCGCGTTGATCACGACCGCGAACGTGTTCGAAGGCGATGTGGAAGCCGATGCCGAGTTCACCGAGGCTCCGGAGTGGCGCAACCTGCCCTTCCACCCGCTGACCGAGAACGCCGGGGGGTGGCAGTCCCGGTGGAACGCCGATCACCTCGCCGTGATCGTGCGGTCGTCGGCGACGCCCGACCGTGTGGCGTTCACGTACGGAGACCAGGAGTACTTCTACGGTCCGGACGTTGCGGGATCGGTGCCGGGGGCGCAGACGGTCGTCGAGGGTGTCACCTACACCCTGGCCCACCTGCCGCACTCGGACGTGCAGGCGGGGCAGGGGGCCGACTTCGATGTGCGGCTGCTGACCGACGATCAGGTCGTCGGTGCGTGGAACTCCCCCGGCGTCACCGGGCGGCTCTCCTTCCTCGAGCCGCTGTCGTTCCTACAGGTGCCCGAGCTCGCGGCGCCGGCCGTGGACGGCGAGGTGGATGCCGCCTATGCCGACGCCGCCGTGGCGACCACCGCTCGCACGGTCGAGGGGTCGGCCGGCGGGGCGAGCGCCGAGGTCCGGACGCTGTGGCAGGGCAACACGCTGTACGCGCTGTTCGAGGTGACCGACCCCGTGATCGACCTGTCGGGCAGTGACCCGTGGCAGCAGGACAGCGTCGAGCTGTTCCTCAACCTCGGGAACACCAAGGCGGGGAGCTACGGCCCGAACGACACGCAGATCCGCATCTCGGCCGACAACGTGCTGTCCTTCGGTTCGGGGAACACCGCGGTCCAGGAGGCACGGGTGGCGGCGAGTGCGACGGCGCGCACCGCCGACGGGTACCGCGTGGAAGTCGCGATCGACCTGGTCGGCCAGTCGGGTGGACAGAGCAACGTCCCGCTCGGCGGCCTCGACACAGTGCACGGCATCGACTTCCAGGTGAACGATGGCCGACCCGAGGGGCGGTTCTCGGTCAAGACCTGGGCAGACCCGACCGGGACCGGCTACCAGACCACCGCGCGGTGGGGAGTCGCCGAGTTGGTCGCCGAGGTGACCGACCCGGGCACCGACCCCGGTACCGACCCGGGCACCGGCCCCGGTACCGACCCGGGCACTGCGCCGGGAACGGGCCCCGGCACAACGCCGCTCCCCGGAACGGCGACCGGTCCCCTGCCGCCGTCGCGCGGGTCGGCGGACGCGCTCGCCAGCACCGGTGGAACGGTGCCGCTCGGGGCTGTCGCGATCGGTGTCCTGATGGTGCTCGGCGGGGCCATCGTGGCCATCCGCCGACGGGGTCAGCGCGCCTGATCCTCCACGCGGACGGTCCGTGACCGGAGGGGGTGATCGCGTAAGCGGTCGCCCCCTTTGGCCGTCGCGGTTCCCGGCCGTGATCGACGAACACGCGACGAAGGCCCGGCGCAGCGCGCCGGGCCTTCGTGCAAGAAAAAGGTAAGGCCCGGGGTGGAAGCCCGGGCCTAGGTGAGAGCCGCGTTAGATGGACGCGGGTCTCTCGCTCCCCGGCTTGGACTCGAACCAAGAACCTATCGGTTAACAGCCGATTGCTCTGCCAATTGAGCTACCGAGGATCATGCCCCCCTACCGGCGGGCAACCAGACGATACTAACAGCACCGTGGCGCGGCGGAAAAATCAGCCGGCGGAAATCCGTCGGTCGGGCGCGCCGCCGGGAGTCCATTGCAGCTCTTCCGTGCTCGGACCGAACGCCACCACGTGACCGCCGCGCAGAACGAGCACATCGGCTTCCAGATCGCGCGGCGCGTCGGCGTCATTCGTCACCACGAACGCCGCCATCCCCCGTTCCTCACGGCGGCGCACGATGGCCGTGCGCACGGCCGCCCGCACCTCGACATCGAGGTTCGCGTACAGGTCGTCGGCGACGAGCAGACGCGGCTCGAGCACCAGCGATCGCGCCACCGCGACGCGCTGACGCATGCCGGCGCTGAGTTCGTACGGGTACTTCGGAGCGGTCCCGAGCGGCAACTCCATCTCGTCGAGCAGTGTCGCGACCCGGACGGCGAGAGCCCGCGCGTTGACGCGGCGATCGCGCGCGGTGATCGGCTCCGAGATGACCTCAGAGACGGTCAAGCGGGCCGGCAGGTTCGCCCCGGCGCCCTGCGGCAGGTAGCCGGTGTGGAAGGTCCACTCGCGCACCGCCCGCCCGGGGTGGCGTGCAGAAATGCCGTGCACGCGCGCGTCTCCCCCAACCACCGCGAGCCCTTCGTCGGGACGGCCCGCGAGAAGCGAGGCGAGCGACGTCTTCCCCGACCCGGTCGGACCCATGACGACGAGGCTGCGAGCCGCGGCGAGGGTCAGAGTGACACCATCGATCACCCGGACGCCGTTGCGGGCGAGCGAGAGGTCATCGGCGCGGATGGCGACAGCGGTGTCGAGGGACCGGGGCATGCTGACATCCTCCCCGAGGTGCGTCCCGGATGCCAGCCGAGACGCGTCAGGAGTCAATCAGGCGTTGCCGATCGGCATCCAGTTCGCGCAGGCGCAGACGCAGACGGCGGCCGTCCTCGGAGTCCGCCGGCACGCGTTGGATGCCGCGCAGCAACTCGTCCTTCTCGCGCTGCAGTTCGCGGATCAGGAGTCCTCGCGCCAGACCGTTCGCCGACGCGACCGCGCCCTCCTCGCTACGGGCCGGGAACTCGGCGGTCAGCAACTCGGCCGCCAAGGTGCGGAACGGTTCGCGCACCGCTTCGACGGCGGTGACGGCCCAGCCCGGCTGGGACAGATCCGTGGATGCCAGCGAGCTCCGCACCGCCTCGAGGGCGGGGTGGCCGAAGGGGGTCTGCAGGGCACGGAGGAAGAGGTCGGCCTCGATGCGGTGGCCGTACTGCAGGAACGCCATCATCGCGCCCCGTTCGAGCGCGACGTCCCGGGTGTTCGGCAAGGACGCGAGCGTGACCGACGGGGCGACGGCGGCGACGGGTTCGGCGCTTGCGCCGCGTTGCGCCTCGCGCTTCTCGGCTCGGTCGGCACCTCGAGCCGCGCGCTCGACCGCGCCCTGCACCTCGGGGATGTCCAGGCCCAGGCGACGGGCCAGGACGCGGACGTACCCGGGGCGCAGCGCCGGGTCGCGGATGTCGGCGACGATGGGGGCCGCGGCGCGGAGAGCGCCCGCGCGGCCTTCCACGCTCGACAGATTGAAGTCCTTCAGACGCTGATCGATGACGAACTCGAACATGGGCGCCTTGGCGTCCATGAGCGCCCGTACCGCGCCGTCCCCGCGCTGAAGGCGGAGGTCGCACGGATCGAGGCCCTCGGGCGCGACCGCGACGTACGTCTGCGCGGCGAAACGCTTCTCGTCGGCGAAGGCGCGCAGCGCCGCCTTCTGCCCCGCGGCATCCGGATCGAAGGTGAATACGACCTCCCCTGAGGCGCTGTCATCACCCATGACGCGTCGCAGCACCGTGATGTGGTCGCTGCCGAAGGCGGTGCCGCACGAGGCGATGGCGGTGGTGACGCCCGCGAGGTGACAGGCCATGACGTCGGTGTAGCCCTCGACGACGACGACACGGTGCTCGCGCGAGATGTCGCGCTTGGCGAGGTCGAGACCGTACAGCACCTGCGCCTTCTTGTAGATCGGCGTTTCGGGGGTGTTGAGGTATTTGGGGCCCTGGTCGTCGTCGTACAGCTTGCGTGCGCCGAATCCGATGACCTGGCCGGTCACGTCGCGAATGGGCCAGACGAGGCGGCCCCGAAAGCGGTCGTACACTCCGCGCTGGCCCTGGGAGACGAGCCCTGACTGGAGCAGCTCGTCACGTGTGAACTTCTGCGCGAGCAGATGATCCATGAGCGAGGACCAGCCCTTGGGCGCGTACCCCACCCCGAAGTGCGCGGCCGCGCCCGCGTCGAAACCGCGATCGCCGAGGAAGCGCCGAGCCGTGTCGGCTTCGGGCGACATCAGCTGCGCCCGGAAGTACTCTGCGGCGGCGGCGTTCGCCGCATACAGGCGCGAGCGGCCGGTCGTCTCCGGAGCGGCCCCGCCGTCCTCGTAGTGCAGCGTGTAGCCCACGCGGGCGGCCATCCGCTCGACCGCCTCCGTGAACGACACGTGGTCCATCGCGCGCAGGAACGAGTACACGTCCCCGGACTCACCGCAGCCGAAGCAGTGGTAGTAGCCGACCTGCGGCCTCACGTGGAAGCTCGGGCTGCGCTCATCGTGAAAGGGGCACAGGCCCTTCATCGACCCGACACCCGCGGGCTTCAGAGCGACGCGCTCACCGACGACGTCGGCGATGTTGACCCGCGCCTTGACCTCGTCGATGTCGGTCTGCCGGATGCGCCCGGGCATCAGGCATCCGCTCCCCGCGGCCCGCGCGCGCCCGGGGCCCAGACGCCGAGCTCGGCGGCATCCACGTCGCCCACGAGCCGGCCGTGCCAGGCGATGGCGAGCTGATCGGTGAGGCTGGCGACCTGGTCGACGATCACGCGGCGCCGCGCAGTGTCGTCCTCGGCCGCGGCGAAGTCGGGGGCGTGCAGCGCATCGAGCGCGTCGGGGTTCTCCCACAGGGCGGATGCCAACCGCTTGAGGACGCGTCGCTGCTCGCGGTAGAGCGCCTTGCGGCCGTCGATGGAGACCACGGTCGCGCCGATGATGCCCTTCAGAACCGCCATCTCGGCTTCGACGACCCGGGGGACCACCACGTGCGCGCGGTAGCGCGTGAGGTCACGCACCGCATACGCGTCGCGCGTCGCAGTCGTGGCGGCGCGCGCGAAGCGTCCGATGAGATCCGAGGTCAGGTTCTTCAGCCGCGCGAGCGCGGGCCGGGATCCGTCGAAGGAGTCGATCCACTCGGGCAGCCGCATGAGGCGGTACAGCGCGTCGGCGAGTTCGTCGCGCGAGAAGTCGTAGCCGACCCACGTCTGGATCGCGGTGAGAAGCGACTCGTGCCCGGCCGGGGAGGTCAGACGCGCCGGGTCGATGTAGCGGTTGACGACCGCGTCCTCGAAATCGTGGACCGAGTACGCGATGTCGTCCGAGAGGTCCATGACCTCGGCCTCGATGCAGCGGACGCGCCCCGGGGCGCCGCCGCGCATCCAGTGGAACACCGGCTCGTCGTCGGGGTAGACACCGAACTTGAGGCGTCCGCCCGGATCGGGAAGGGGCGCGTCGGCGGTCCACGGGTACTTGCACGTGGCATCCAGGCTCGCCCGGGTGAGGTTCAGCCCGAACGGGCGGCCATCGGGGCCGATGACCTTCGGCTCGAGACGCGTCAGGATGCGGAGGGTCTGCGCGTTGCCCTCGAAGCCCCCGATGTCTTCGGCCCACTCGTTGAGCGCGCGCTCACCGTTGTGGCCGAAGGGCGGATGACCGAGGTCGTGGCTGAGGCACGCGGTGTCGACGACGTCGGGCGACAGCTCGAGGGCGGTCGCCAACTCGCGCCCCACCTGCGCCACCTCGAGAGAGTGCGTCAGACGGTTGCGCGCGAAGTCGGCGGGGCTCGCCGGGCTCAGGACCTGGGTCTTGGCAGCGAGACGGCGGAGGGCCGCCGAGTGCAACACGCGGGCGCGGTCGCGAGCGAAGTCGTCGCGCAGGGAGCGGTGCCGCTCTTCGTGGAAGCGGGCGGCGTCGACGTCGTCGTACCCCGACGGGCGCGCGACGCTCACCGCAACCTCACCCGCCACTGTGGTGGAGCTCCGCGTCAGCGAGGGCACGACCGGCGTCGTCGCCGATCTCCCGCGAGTCGAGCCAGCCGTCCGGCAGCGCGGGACGCTTGGGCGAACCGGCGCGGCCCCGCTGCCCTTCCGCTGCCTCGCCCGGGTAGGGGGCGTCGAGCTCCATGGTCGCGAGGAGGTCGTCGATCTCGGCCAGGGTCGAGGCGGTGGCGAGGCTGGCCCGCAGCTCACCACCGACCGGGTAGCCCTTGAAATACCAGGCGACGTGCTTGCGGATGTCGCGGCATCCGCGCCCCTCGTCCTCGAAGAACTCCACCAGCAACTCCGCGTGCCGGCGGAACGCGCGAGCGACGAAGCCGAGCGTTGCGTCGACGGGCTCGCCGGTGGCAGCACCGGGGCGTCCCAGTGCACGGGCGAGGTCGCCGAACAGCCAGGGGCGGCCGAGGCATCCGCGGCCGACGACGACGCCGTCGCACCCGGTCTCGTCCATCATGCGCACGGCGTCGCCGGCCGACCAGATGTCGCCGTTGCCCAGTACGGGCACACTCGTCACCGTCTCTTTGAGCTTCGTGATCGCGCTCCAGTCGGCGTGCCCCGAGTAGAACTCGGATGCCGTCCGCGCGTGAAGGGCGATGGATGCCACTCCGGCGCCCTCGGCGATCCGGCCCGCCTCGAGGTACGTGAGGTGGTCGGCGTCGATGCCCTTGCGCATCTTGATCGTCAGCGGCAGATCGCCCGCGGCCCGCACGGCACGCTCGACGATCTGGCGGAACAGCGTCAGCTTCCAGGGGAGAGCCGCACCGCCGCCGCGCCGCGTGACCTTCGGGACCGGGCAGCCGAAGTTCAGGTCGATGTGGTCGGCGTGGTCTTCGGCGACGATCATGCGCACGGCCGCCTCGACCGTGGCGGGGTCGACGCCGTAGAGCTGGATCGAGCGCGGGGTCTCGGACTCGTGATGCCGGATGAGACGCATCGTGGTGTCGTTGCGTTCGACGAGCGCCCGCGTGGTGATCATCTCACTCACGTACAGCCCGGCACCGTACTCGCGGCACAGCCGGCGGAACGCCGTGTTCGTGATGCCGGCCATCGGCGCGAGCACGACCGGGGCGTCGAGTTCGATGGGGCCGATGCGCAGCGAACGCGTCGGGGCCAGTGCCGTGGTCATCGTGCCATTCTCCCAGACCTCGTGGTCCCGTGCTGCCGGGCCCGGCAACGGGTTCGCTGGGGAGGAGGGGTCACGCCTGCGCGGCCTCGGGCTCGGCAACAGCCGAGCGGCGTTCGCTCCACACCTGACGCGCGATCTGCGTGAACGCTTCGACCGGCTGTGCCCCGCTCACGCCGTACTTCCCGTCGATGACGAAGAACGGCACGCCCGTGATGCCGTAGGCCTGCGCCTGCGCCTGATCGGCCCGCACCGCTTCGCGGAAGCGTCCGGACGCCAGCGCCTCCCGCGCAGCGTCTCCATCGAGGCCGATCTCGACGGCGAGCTCGATGAGGTCGTCGTCACGTCCGACGTGCTTGCCCTCGAGGAAGTGCGCCGCCATCAGACGTTCCGAGAGATCGATCTGTCGACCGTGCTCCTTCGCGAAATGCAGCAGCTCGTGCGCCTTGACGGTGTTGGTGTGCTGGAGGATGTCGAAACGGTAAGCGAGCCCTGCCTCGGCCGCGACCCCGGTGACGCGGTCGAGCATCTCGCGCGCCTGTGCCGGCGAGATGCCCTTGTGCTGAGAGAGGTAGTCCACCTCGCCACCGACGAAGTCGACGGGGGTGTCGGGAGAGAGCTCGAACGAGTGGTACTCGATCTCGACGACGGGGGCGTCGTCGTCATCGGCGGTGGCGGCCAGGCCGTTCTCGAGATTGCGCTTGCCGATGTAGCACCAGGGGCAGGCGATGTCGCTCCACACGTCGATCTTGATGGCATCCGTCATGTCGCGTGCAACCTTTCCGGGACGGGATCTATTCCGATGGCGGCATCGACTCCGCCTGCGGGGTGTCGATCGCGCCGCCGAAGCGCCGGTCGCGGGACAGGTACAGGCCGATGGCGTCCCACAGGTGCGTTCGGCGGAAGTCCGGCCACAGCGTGTCCAGGAACACCATCTCGGCGTACGCCGACTCCCACAGGAGGAAGTTCGACGTGCGCTGCTCCCCGCTGGAGCGCACGAACAGGTCGACGTCGGGCATGTCCGGCTGGTACAGGTTCCGCCGAATGAGCTTCTCGCTCACGGCGGAGGGCTTCAGGCGCCCGGCGGCGATGTCTTCGCCGATGCGGCGCATGGCATCCACGATCTCGACTCGACCGCCGTAGTTGACGCACATCGTGAGGGTCAGCACGTCGTTGCCCTCGGTCAGACGCTCCGCGTGCTGCAGCTCCTTGATGACCGACCCCCACAGGCGCGGCTTCCGTCCCGACCAGCGGATGCGCACGCCCCACTCGTTGAGCTGATCGCGACGCCGGTGCAGCACCTCGCGGTTGAACCCCATGAGAAAGCGCACCTCGTCGGGCGAGCGCGACCAGTTCTCGGTGGAGAACGCGTACACGGACAGGTGCTTCACACCGGCCTGGATCGCTCCCGCGACGACGTCGAGGAGCGCCGCCTCGCCGGCGCGGTGGCCCTCGACGCGCGTGAGACCCTGGCGGTTCGCCCAGCGACCGTTGCCGTCCATGACGATCGCCACGTGCTCGGGTACGGCCCCCTTCGGGAAGCTCGGCGGGTACTCCCCCGTCCAATCGAGCGGGCGGTACGGGACGGCGTCGCGGTGCGTGTAGGGCTTCGGGGTCATCGACTCGATTCCAGGTGCGAGAGGGAACGGATGCCGCGCTCCAGGTGGAACTGGGCGTACGCGGCGACGAGGCCGGAGGCCGCCGCGGTGGTGCGTTCGGGGGCGGCATCCACGACGTCCCACTCCCCCGCGATGAGCGCGCGCAGGAGGGCGACGGTGTCGCGGGCGACACGCGGCGACCCCGCGGGTGCGCACGCCGCACACACGACCCCGCCGAGCTGGGCCAGGAAGAAGTCGTGCTCGCCGACCGTTCCGCAGCGCGCGCACTCACCGAGCCCCGGTGCCCAGCCGGACAGAGCCATCGCCCGCAGGAGGTACGAGTCGAGCACACTGCGCGCCGCGTGGTCTCCACGGGCGAGAGCACGCAGGCCGCCGACCAGCAGCAGGTACTGCTGCGGCGTGGCCTCGGCCTCGTTGAGACGGTCCGCGGTCTCGACCATCGCGCTGGCGGTCGTGTAGCGGTCGTAGTGCTGCGCGATGTCGGCGCCGTAGGCCCCCAGCGACTCGGCCTGCTGAACGATGTCGAGGTTGCGCCCCTGGTAGAGCTGCACGTCTGCGACCATGAATGGCTCGAGACGCGAGCCGAAACGCGACGACGTGCGCCGGACGCCCTTCGCGACCGCCCGGATCTTGCCGTGGCGGCGGCTGAGGAGGGTGACGATGCGGTCCGCCTCCCCCAGCTTGTGGGTACGCAGGACCACGACTTCGTCGCGGTAGGTGGGCACAGTCCATTATCCGCCCGCGACCCCGGGAGTCGGCGGTGCGCCGCGCGCGGGGCGCTGCGACCTCCGCGGGAGAATGGATGCCGTGAACCCGCCCGTCTTCATCATCCCGCTGTGGGCCGACCTCACCGCCGTCGCCCTCGGCGGCGTGCAGGGTGCACTCTTCGCCTCAGGCTTCCAGGGCCAGCGGCGCCTCGACCTGCTCGGCGTCGCGATCATCGGCATCCTGTTGGGCATGGGCGGCGGACTCATCCGCGACCTCCTGCTGGGGCTGACACCTGCGACCCTGCAGAACAACTGGTACCTCATCACCGCGACGGTCGCCTCTCTCGTGGGCATGCTGCTGTCGGGGATCTTTCAACGGCTGAACCGCGCGATCGTTCTGCTGGACGCCGTCGTCATCGGACTCTTCGGCGCCTTCGGCACGTCGAAAGCGCTCGCGCTCGGGCTGCCCGCGGTGCCCGCCGTGTTCGTCGGCGTGCTCGCCGCCGCCGGCGGGAGTGTGCTGCGCGACGTGCTGATGGGACTCCCCGTGGCGATCATGCACGTCGGTTCTCTGTACGCGGTCGCCGCCGGAGGAGGGTGCGCGGTCCTGGCGACGGCAGCGGCGTTCGGTGCACCGCTCCCCGTGGCGGCGGTGGTGGGGGTGATCGTGACGACGGTGATCCGCGTCCTCGCCGTACTGTTCGACCTCTCCCTGCCCGAGCAGCGCAAGCTCTACCGCCGGAAGGTCGCGGTGGAGACCACCGGCATCCCGATCATCCGCGACCCCGACGCGTGAGTCGCCCGCATGCGCGCGCCGCCGGCAGGGGCGCGAGTCGCCAGAATTTGTCGCCTCGAGACGCTCTCGGGCGACAAATCCTGGCGACTCGCGCGCGAGGGGCGTGGCTACGCTGACCCGGTCTCCTCGACGATCAGCGGGGAACGGAACGGGTGGCACAACTGGGGCCCATTCGGCTCGGTAAGGGCTGCTTCTACATCAAGAGGCTCTCCGACATCGATTCGGCGCTGCTCTCCGAGCAGATCGCGCGCGCGTACACCTCGCGCGTAGACCCCATGGGGTGAGTCGCCAGGATTTGTCGCTTCGGGGAACCCGGAGGCGACAAATGCTGGCGACTCGCGCCCGGATACGCCCGGCTCAGACGCCGGCGAGGGCGCCCGAGCGCTGACGGGTACGGATCGCGCGGTTCACGCCCGAGACGATCGCCTTGAGCGACGCGGTCGAGATGTCGTTGTCGATGCCGACACCCCACAGGCGCTGGTCGTCGACCTGCAGCTCGATGTACGCCGCGGCCTGGGCGTCGCCGCCCGAGCTCAGCGCGTGCTCGACGTAGTCGTACAGCGTGACGTCGAACCCCTGCGCCCGCACGATCTCGAGGAACGCGGCGACGGGTCCGTTGCCGACGGCCGACGCGGGATGGGTCGCGTCACCATCGCGGAGCGTCACCTCGAGCGAGACGTCGCCCGACATGTCGCTCGAGGAGCGCGTCGACAGCAGCTCGAAGCGGCCCCAGCGCTGGTCGTCGTCCTTCGTCGGCAGGTACTCGTCGGTGAAGATGTCCCAGATCTGGGCGCTCGAGACCTCGCCGCCCTCGGCGTCGGTGCGGGCCTGCACGACACCGGAGAACTCGATCTGCAGCTTGCGCGGCAGATCGAGGGCGTGGTCCGCCTTCAGCAGGTACGCGACGCCGCCCTTGCCGGACTGGGAGTTGACGCGGATGACGGCCTCGTACGAACGGCCGAGGTCCTTCGGGTCGACGGGCAGGTACGGAACCGCCCACTCGATGTCGTCGATGCTCTTGCCCTCGGCGGCGGCCCGGGCCTCCATGGCCTCGAAGCCCTTCTTGATGGCATCCTGATGCGAACCGCTGAAGGCGGTGAAGACCAGGTCGCCGGCCCACGGGCTGCGCTCGGGGACGGGCAGCTGGTTGCAGTACTCGACGGTGCGCTTGACCTGGTCGATGTCGCTGAAGTCGATCTGCGGGTCGATCCCCTGCGTCAGCAGGTTCACCCCCAGGGCGACCAGGTCGACGTTCCCGGTGCGCTCACCGTTGCCGAAGAGGCATCCCTCGATCCGGTCGGCCCCGGCCATGTACCCCAGCTCCGCCGCGGCGACGGCGGTGCCGCGGTCGTTGTGCGGGTGCAGCGACAGGATGACGTTCTCGCGGTGGTTCAGGTTCCGCGACATCCACTCGATCGAGTCGGCGTACACGTTGGGGGTCGCCATCTCGACGGTGGCCGGCAGGTTCAGGATGACTTTGCGCTCGGGCGTCGGCTGGAAGACCTCCAGCACCTCGTTGCAGATCCGCAGCGCGAACTCCAGCTCGGTGCCCGTGTAGCTCTCGGGCGAGTACTCGTAGAAGACCTCGGTCTCGGGAATCGTGGCCTCGTACTTCTTGCACAGCCGCGCACCCTCGAGAGCGATGTCGACGATGCCCTGCTGGTCGGTGCGGAAGACCACCTCGCGCTGCAGCACACTCGTGGAGTTGTAGAGGTGGACGATGGCCTGCTTCGCGCCGGCGATCGCCTCATAGGTGCGGGCGATCAAGTGCTCGCGAGCCTGCGTCAGCACCTGGATCGTGACGTCATCGGGAATGAGGTCGTCTTCGATCAGCTGCCGCACGAAGTCGAAGTCGGTCTGGCTCGCCGAGGGGAAGCCGACCTCGATCTCCTTGTAGCCCATCTTCACCAGCAGGTCGAACATGACCCGCTTGCGCTCGGGGCTCATCGGATCGATGAGGGCCTGGTTGCCGTCGCGCAGATCGACGGCGCACCACCGGGGTGCGGTCTCGATGCGCTTGCCCGGCCACGTGCGGTCGGGCAGGTCGACGCGAATCTGCTCGTGGAAGGGACGGTACTTGTGCACCGGAGCGGACGTGGGCTTCTGCGTGTTCTTCATGAGGGGTCGCTTCTCTTGTCTGTCTGGAGGGGCCGACGACGAGCTCCGCGACGAGGAAGGCCCTTAGAACGAGGACTCGTCGCGGCAGCTAAGAAGAAGCAGGCCACCGAAGCGCATTCTGCGATCGTAGCACTGGGTTGCGTCATGCCTCACGTGGCGGTGTCCATTCCCGGGCGAGGACGGCGTAGTCGACCTCGTCGCTCCACCGGCCCTTGAACCATTCGTTCTCGACCAGGTGTGCTTCTCGGCGCATCCCCAGGCGCTCGGCGAGGGCGAGGGAACGGACGTTGTCCGCGTCGATGCGCGCAACGAGACGGCGCAGACCGTAGATCGAGAACGCGGTATCGATGAGGGCACGAACCGCCTCGGTGGCCAACCCCTGGCCCCCTGCGGAAGGGCTCAGGACCCACCCGATCTCGGCCGAACCTGCGTCGCCGTCGAGGTGGAACAGCACGAGGTCGCCGATGATCGCTCCATCGGCCACCCGCTCGATCACCAGGACGACCCCGGCGCGATCCCCCTCCAGCCGGGTCTGCCCGAAGAGGTGTCCGATGCGTCGCCGGATGTCGTCGGTCGTCTGAGGCTCGAACGGCAAGAAACGGCAGACGTCCGCATCTCCGCGGTAGACCGCCATCGCGTCCAAGTCGCCTTCGAGAAACGGGCGCAGACGCACACGGTCGCGGACGACCTCGAGCGACGCCGGCGCGGACGGCAGGACGAACGGCGACGCACTCACGACAGCAGCGCGACCTTGCCGCCGGGGTGACCCTGCATCACGAAGCGCACTGCCTCGGGCGCGTCGGCGAGCGGGTACGTGCGGGCCACCGGCACCTCGAGATCCCCGGATGCCGCGAGCTCGAGCACGCGGGCCCGGGCGATGTCGCGGAACCTCGCGCTCTCGGGTCGCGCGCCCGCGATCCACAGGATGCCGTGGGTCTCCGCGTGCTGCGGAGACACGATCGTCACGACACGGTCGCGTTCGGCCACCAGAGCGAGTGAAACCGCGAGGGCTTCGTCGGTGCCGGCGGCATCCCACGCGGCGGCGATCGGCGCTCCCCCGGCCGCCTCGAGGACCCGCTCAGCCAACCCGTCCCCGTAAGCCACGGGCAGGCCCCCGAATTTCCGCACTCGCGCGGCGGAATCGTCGGCGCCCGGGCCGACCGTCCCGATGACGCGGATGCCGAGCGCGCGCGCCTGCTGCAAGAGGCTCACACCCACCGCGCCGGATGCCGCGTGCAGCAGCACGGTCTCACCCGCTGCGGTCCGGGTCACCTGGATCATCTCCGCAGCGGTCGTTCCCGCCAGCAGAAGGTTCGCTGCCTCAGCATGCGACAGCGCGGCCGGCTTGGCGAACGCATCGCGCGCGGGAAGAGTCAGTTCGGTCGCGTACCCGCCCTGAACGCGGAAAGCGACGACCTCATCCCCCACCGTCAGCGGCCCGGAGCCGCCGACCGCATCGGGGCCGACCGCGGTGACTTCGCCCGACAGCTCGTACCCGATGGACACCGGGAAGGTCACCCCCGGCCGCGGAGCGGCGACGTGCTTGGCATCCGCCGGGTTCACCCCGGCCGCATGGACGCGGACGGTGACCTCGCCCGGGCCGGGCTCCGGTACCTCGACCTCGTCGAACGTCCAGTTCTCGGGAGATCCGGGCGTCTGAGCCCGCCACTGCTGCGCCATCGTGGTCGTCCTTCCGGCCGGTCGACGCGGTCAGAAACCGAGGCGACCGAGCTGCTTGGGGTCGCGCTGCCACTCTTTGGCGACGCGCACGTGCAGGGACAGGTATACCCGCCCGCCCACGAGCGGCTCGATCCCCTTGCGCGCCCGCGCCCCCACGTCCGCCAGGCGCGAGCCCTTGCGGCCGATGATGATCGCCTTCTGGCTGTCGCGCTCGACAACGATGTTGGCGTACACGTCGGTGAGATCACTGTCCTCGCGTGCCGACACGTCGTCGACCGTCACCGCGATGGAGTGCGGCAACTCGTCGCGCACCCCGTCGAGGGCCGCCTCACGAATGATCTCGGCGATGCGATCCTCGAGGGACTCGTCGGTCACGACATCGTCGGGGTACAGCGCCGGCCCCTCGGGCATGAGCGAGAGCAGCTCATCGCTGAGGACATCGAGCTGGTCGCGGGTGACGGCCGAGAGCGGGATGACCGCTGCCCAGTCCTCGCGGAGGGCATCCACTTCGATCAGACGCTCGGTGATCTGCTCCCGCGTCGCGGCGTCCGTCTTGGTGACCAGGGCGACCTTCTTGGCCCGGGGGTAGCCGGACAGCGACTCGGCGATGCGTCGGTCGCCGGGACCGACCTTCTCCGTCGCCGGTGCACAGAAGGCGATCACGTCGACATCTCCCAGCACCTGCTCGACGAGGTCGTTGAGTCGCTGCCCCAGCAGCGTCCGCGGACGATGGATGCCGGGGGTGTCGACGACCACCAGCTGACCGCCGGGCCGGTTGACGATCCCGCGGATGGCGCGTCGGGTGGTCTGCGGCTTCTCGCTCGTGATCGCCACCTTCTCGCCCACGAGCGCGTTCGTGAGGGTGGACTTTCCCACATTGGGGCGTCCGACGAAGGTCACGAAGCCGGATCGGGTGTCGGTCATCTGTCGTTCCTCTCGCGAGCGGCGCCCGCGGGCGCCGTCTCGTCGTTGTCGTCGTCGACCTCGGCGCGTTCGACGATCACCGTCGCGATGCCGCGATTGCGACCGCGCGAGGCGCCGCCGGTCATGACGAGGCCGGAGTGCTCTGCGGTGGCGCCGGGCTGCGGGATGCGCCCGAGGGCCTTGCCGAGCAGACCGCCGATCGAGTCGACGTCCTCGTCGTCGAGCTCGAGGCCGAACAGGTCACCGACCTCGTCGAGACCGAGACGAGCGCTGATGCGGTAGCGGCCGTCCTCCAACGGCACGATCTCGGTCGACGGTGCGTCGTATTCGTCGGAGATGTCCCCAACCAGCTCCTCGATCAGATCCTCGAGGGTGACCAGGCCCGCCACGCCGCCGTACTCATCCACCGCGAGGCAGACGTGCACGGCATCCTTCTTCATCTGCTGGAGCAGCGTCTCGGCCTTCATGGACTCGGGCACGAACACCGGGGGGCGCGCGATGCGGCGGATGGGCGCGTCGCGCCACCCGTCCTCCTCGCGGAAGGCGAACTGCACCAGATCTTTGAGATACAGCATGCCGACGACGTCATCGGCCTCGTCATCGGCGAGCGGGACGCGCGAGACGCCCTTGTCGAGGAACAGCCCCAGCGCCTCGCGGGTGGTGGCGGTGGCATCCACCGTCACCATGTCGGTACGCGGCACCATGACCTCGCGCACGTAGCGGTCCGTGAAGTCGAACACGGAGTGGATGAGCTCGCGGTCGTCCTCCTCGATGAGCTCGTTCTCGGCGGCCTCATCGATGATGCTGAGGAGCTGCTCCTCCGACGCGAACGATGTCGAGTGCGAGACGCCGGGTGTGATGCGGTCACCGACAGCGACCAGCCCATGAGCCAATGGTCCGAGCAGGACACGCATGCCCCGGATGATCGGGGCTCCGCCGCGCAGCAGACCGGTCGCGTGCTGACGTCCGACGGCGCGCGGGCTGGCGCCGACCGCGACGAACGAGATCCCCGTCATGATCACTGCGGCGGCGATGACCGCGAGCCAGATGTTATCGAAGAGGAGCATGAAGGCGGCGGCGACGAGGACCGCCGCGGTCGTCTCGGCGAGGACCCGGATGAAGACGACGGCCGTGACGTGCGCGCTCGGGTCGTCGGCGATGCGTTGCAACGACCGGGCGTTTCGACCCGCGGCGCCGAGCTCGACGAGATCCGCGCGCGAGGTCACCCCCAACGCGGCCTCGGAGGCGGCCATGAAGCCGCCGAAACCGACGAGGACGAGCGCCGCGACGAGAAGGAGGGCTTCGGTCATGCGCGGCGGCGGCGCTCGACGGCCTGGAAGCCGGCGATGAGCTCGCGCTGGAGTCCGAACATCTCTCGCTCCTCATCGGGCTCGGCGTGGTCGAAGCCGAGGAGGTGGAGAAGGCCGTGCGTGGTGAGGAGGATCAGCTCGTCCTGGGTGGAGTGCTTCGCAGCGACGGCCTGCGTCTCGGCCACGGCGGGGCACAGCACGATGTCGCCGAGGAGCCCGGCGGGCGTCGGGGAATCCTCGGTGCCCGGACGCAGCTCGTCCATGGGGAAGCTGAGCACGTCGGTCGGTCCGGGCTCGTCCATCCACTGCACGTGGAGCGACTCCATTGCGCCCTCGTCGACCAGCACGATTGCGACGTCGGCATCCGGGCTCACGTGCAGTTCGGCGAGGTTGTGCTCCATGAGGCGCAGGAGCACCTGCTCGTCGACCTCGTGGCCGGATTCGTTGTTGATCTCGATCGTCATGAACGGTTTCGTCTCGGGAGGTGATCGCGCGGACCCGCGGGACGGGCCGCGCCGCGGCGTTCGGCACGATTGGCGAACTCGGTGGCCTCGTCGCGTTCGCGGCGGGACATGAGCCGTCTCTCGTCATACTCGCTGTACGCATCGACGATACGACCCACGAGGGTGTGCCGCACGACGTCGTCGCTGGTGAGGTAGGCGAAGTGGATGTCGTCGATCTCGCCGAGCACGCGCGTTACCAGTCGCAGACCCGAGGCGCCCTGCGGCAGGTCGATCTGTGTGATGTCGCCCGTGACCACCATGCGGGTTCCGAAGCCGAGACGCGTCAGGAACATCTTCATCTGCTCGGGTGTGGTGTTCTGCGCCTCGTCGAGCACGACGAACGAGTCGTTGAGGGTCCGACCGCGCATGTAGGCCAGCGGTGCGACCTCGATGGTGCCCGTCGCCATGAGCTTGGGGACGATGTCGGGGTCCATCATCTCGTTGAGAGCGTCGTACAGCGGGCGCAGGTAGGGGTCGATCTTGTCCGTGAGGGTGCCCGGCAGGAATCCGAGGCGCTCCCCCGCTTCGACCGCGGGACGCGTGAGGATGATGCGGCTGACCTCTTTGCGCTGCAGCGCCTGCACGGCCTTGGCCATCGCGAGATAGGTCTTTCCGGTACCGGCGGGGCCGATGCCGAAGACGATCGTGTTCTCCTCGATGGCGTCGACGTACGCCTTCTGCCCGAGCGTCTTCGGACGGATGACTTTCCCGCGCGACGACAGGATGGCTTCACCGAGCACCTCGGAGGGGCGCGGTCCCCCATCGGAGCGGAGGATCCGACTGGAGCTGGACACGTCCGCCGGGTCCAGACCCTGACCGTTGCGCGTCATGGTGAGCAGTTCGTCGACCAGACCTTTCGCCGCGGCGACCGCCGCGGCCGCACCGGAGAGCGTGATCTCATTGCCGCGCACGTGAACGTCGACGTCGGGGTGCTCCTTCTCGACGACGCGCAGGAGGCGGTCTTGGGGCCCCAGGAGCTGGACCATGGCGACGCCGTCGGCGTACAGACGCTCGACGACGGGTTCTTCGGGGGAATCAGCCACCCGTGCTCTTTTCGTTCAGGCCGCCCGCGAGGACGTGGGCGTGTACATGGAAAACGGTCTGGCCGGCGCCGGCGCCGGTGTTGAAGACGAGACGGAAGTCACCGTCGGCGTGCTCGGCCGCGACGGAATTGGCCAACCCCACGATCTCCGTGAGCAGAGCCGGGTCGCCCGCCGCGAGCTCGACGACGTTGCGGTACTCCTGGGTCTTGGGGATCACCAGCAGATGCACCGGCGCCTGCGGCGCGATGTCGCGGATGGCGAACGCGTTCTCGGTCTCGGCGACGATCTCGGCGGGAATCTCGCCCTGGAGGATGCGCGTGAAGATCGTCGGCTCGCTCATGGCATCCAGTCTATCGACGGGGTCCGACGACGGGTCGGGCGCGCCGCGGGCGGTGCTGGCGTGCCGTGGTGGCGGAGGATCGGCTCTCGGCTCCGGCGTTCGGGCTACCAGCGCCCGGTGGCGGCCGAGATCACCGCGATCGCGGCCGCGCCGGCGGTGGACGTGCGCAGGACGGTCTCGCCCAGGCGCACGACACGCGCGCCCGCGTGCCGCAGCGCGTCGAGCTCCTCGGGGGCGATACCGCCCTCGGGGCCGACGACGAGCACGACATCGCGCTCATCGGAGGGGACGGATGCCAGCTCCGTCAGCCTCTCGGCGGCCGACGGCTCGAGTACGAGCACGCGGGAGTCACCCGCGCGCGCGACCACCTCGGCCAGGCGCGCGACGCCCTCGACCTCGGGGATCCAGGGGCGGTGCGCTTGCTTCGCCGCCTCGCGCACGATCGTCCGCCAACGGGCCAAGCCTTTCTCGGCCTTGGCATCCCACCGCGACACGCTGCGCGCGGCCTGCCAGGGCACGATCACGTCGACGCCCAGCTCGGTCGCCGCCTGCACGGCGAGCTCGTCGCGATCGCCCTTCGCCAGTGCCTGCACGAGCACGATGCGCGGGGCCGGCGCCGGAACCTCGGCGCGGCCCGTCACGAGCACCGAGACCTCTTTCGGCGCCACCGCGCTCGTGCGTCCCTCGAGCCACACGCCACGCCCGTCACCGAGCGTCACCGCCTCGTCGACGCGAACGCGCCGTACCGCCGCGGCGTGATGCGCCTCGGGGCCGGTGAGCACCACGACATCGCCCGCGACAGCCGCGGTCGCGTTCTCCGTGACGAAGTGCAGAGCCACGGTCAGTGCCGGAAACGGTCGCGGAACTTGGAGAACAGGCCCTGCTGGTGCTCGGAGAGGCGCGGCTTCGGGGCCTTCGTGCGCTTGGCGAACTCCTCGATCAGCGCGCGCTCCTTGTGGTCGAGACGGGTTGGCGTGACCACGTGGACACCGACCTTGAGGTCGCCGCGCTGGCTGCCGCGCAACGGCGTGATCCCGCGTCCCTTGATGGTGAGCACGTCACCGGACTGCACCCCCGGTCGCACCTCCAGGTCGACGCTGCCGTCGAGCGACTCGATGGTGGTGGTCGTGCCGAGGATGGCATCCGGCATCGATACCTCGAGGGTGGCGAGCAGGTCGTCGCCCTCGCGGCTGAACGAATCGTGCGACTCCACCGTGATCTCGAGGTACAGGTCGCCGTTGGGTCCGCCGGCGGGACCGACCTCGCCGGAGCCGGGGAGCTGCAGTCGCAGACCGGTCTCGACACCGGCGGGGATGTCGACCGACACCGTCCGGCGTGCGCGCACACGTCCCTGACCCTGGCACGTCCCGCAGGGGTAGGGGATGGTCGTGCCGTGCCCCTGGCAGACGCTGCAGGGCTGACTGGTCACGACGTTGCCGAGGAGGCTGCGAACGGTGCGCTGGACGTGACCCGAGCCGTGGCAGATGTCGCACGTGACCTCGGTCGTCCCGGGCTGCGTGCACGCGCCCTGGCACGTCTCGCACAGCACCGCCGTGTCGACCTCGAGGTCGCGGTGGACGCCGAAGACGACGTCGCCGAGGCTCAGGGTCACCCGCACGAGGGCGTCCTGGCCGCGCTCGCGCCGCGAGCGGGGACGCGGGCCGCGTGCGCCGCCGCCCTGCGCACCGCCGAAGAACGTCTCGAAGATGTCGCTGAACCCGCCGAACCCGGCGGCGCCCCCGCCGCCGAACGGGTTCTGGTCACCGCCCATGTCGTAGCGATGGCGCTGCTCGGGGTCGCTGAGCACGTCGTACGCGTGGGTGACGAGCTTGAATCGCTCGGATGCATCCTCGCCCGGGTTCACATCGGGGTGCAGCTCACGGGCGAGCCGACGGTACGCCTTCTTGATGTCGTCGGCGCTGGCGTCGCGTGCGACGCCGAGGACCTCGTAGTGGTCAGCCACAATCGCCTTCCTGCCCGCTCGCGCGGGGTCGATCTCTGCGTGGGGTGTTCGTCAACGAGCGCTGTCGTCGTCTTCGAGCATCCGGGTCAGGTAATGCGCGACGGCGCGGACCGCCGCGAGGTTGGAGGAATAGTCCATGCGGGTCGGGCCGAGCAGACCCACGCGGGCTCCGCCGGCCGTGCCGTCGTACCGGCTCGCGAGGACGGATGCCTCGACAAGACCGAACGGCTCGTTCTCGCGGCCGATGCTGGCCGAAAGGCCCTGCTCGTCGGCGACCATCTCGCTCATGAGGCGCAGGAGCGTCACCTGCTCCTCGATGGCCTCCAGCAGCGGGTAGATGCTGCCGCGGAAATCGGATTCGCGCTTGGCGAGCGTGGCAGCGCCGGCCATGACCAGACGGTCCTGGCGGAACTCCTCGAGTTCTTCACCGACGACGCGGAGCACCGCGTCGGCGATCGCATCGAGCACCATGCCCGGCCGCGGGGGTTCGCTCGTCGCGGAGGCGACGGTCTGCGCGCAGTCGGCGACGCTGCGCCCCACCAGGAGGGCTCCGACACGGGCCCGGAGCTGGACGATGTCGCTCTCGGTCGGTTCGGCCGGGACGAGCGCGATGCGCTGGGAGACCCGGCCGGTGTCGGTGACGAGGATGACGAGCACGCGCGGGCCGCCGAGGGCGACGAGTTCGACGTGCGAGAGGTTCGCGCGGGAGAAGGAGGGGTACTGGACGATCGCGACCTGGCCGGTCAGCTGCGTGAGCGCGCGGACGGTACGGGCGAGGAGGTCGTCGAGGTCGCCGGCTTCGTCGAGGAACGACGTGATCGCGCTGCGCTGCGCGGTCGACAGAGGACGGAGCTCGGCGAGGTGGTCGACGAAAACGCGGTACCCCTTGTCAGTGGGAACGCGTCCGGACGACGTGTGCGGCGCGACGATGAGGTCTTCGTCCTCGAGCTGGGCCATGTCGTTGCGGATGGTCGCCGCCGAGACACCGAAGGCGTGCCGCTCGACGATCGCCTTGCTGCCGACGGGCTCACGCGTGTCGACGTAGTCCTGCACGATCGCGCGGAGCACCTGCAAGCCGCGTTCGGACACCATGGCCGGCTCCCTCCTTCTGGCACTCCAATCACCTGAGTGCCAATTCTAGGGCACGCGCCCGAAACGGAGCCGGAACGGCGCTCAGACCGTGAGTGCCCGCACGACGGCATCGGCGAGCAACCGGCCCCGACGCGTCAGCACGATGCGTCCGCGAACGGCATCCGGTCCTTCGACGAGTCCATCCGCGATGAGAGAGGCGACGGCCTTGCGGCCCTCGCCGAGGAGCTCCGACACCGGCAGGCCTTCGCGAATGCGGCTGCGCAACAGCACGGACTCCAGACGTCGCGCGGTGTCGTCGGGTCGCTCCCGTGCGGCGGCGGGCGACTCCCCCGCCGCCAGCCGCTGCGCGTAGGCGGCCGGGTGCTTCACGTTCCACCACCGGAGTCCGGCGACGTGGCTGTGTGCTCCGGGACCGAATCCCCACCAGTCCGTCCCCCGCCAGTAGGCGAGGTTGTGCCGGGACCGGTGCGCCGTGTCCGTGGCCCAGTTCGACACTTCGTACCAGTCGTACCCCGCGCCGCTCAGCAGGTCGTCGGCCAGCTCGTACATGTCGGCCTGCAGGTCGTCGTCCGGCATCGCCACGCTCCCCGAGCGGATCTGGCGCGCGAGCTTCGTGCCGTCCTCGACGATGAGCGCGTAGGCGGAGACGTGGTCGGGCCGCAGGGCGGTCGCCGTCTCGAGCGAGGCGCGCCAGTCGTCGAGCGACTCCCCCGGGGCGCCGTAGATGAGGTCGAGCGAGACGTCGAGCCCCGCCCGGCGCGCAGCGGCCACCGCGGTGGCCACGTTGCGCGGATCGTGGGTGCGGTCGAGCACGGCGAGCACGTGCGGCTGCGCGGACTGCATGCCGATCGACAGCCGCGTGACGCCGGCCTCCGCCAGAGTCTCGGCGACACGGTCGTCGACGGTGTCGGGGTTCGCCTCCACGGTGACCTCGGCTCCCTCGGCGATCCCGAACTCCCCGCGCACCGCGTCGAGCATGCGCGCGAGGTCGCCCGGAGGCAGCAGCGTCGGGGTGCCTCCGCCGAAGAACACCGTGGATGCCGCGCGCCGGGTGCCCGCGGCATCCATGACCCCGCTCGCCAGGCGCACCTCGGCGGCGAGCGTGTCGGCGAAGTCCTCCTGTCGCGCACCCCGCAACTCGCTCGAGGTGTACGTGTTGAAGTCGCAGTAGCCGCAGCGGACTCGGCAGAACGGCACGTGCAGGTACACGCCGAAGTCGGCCGTCGGGTCGAGCGGGAGATCGTCGGGCAGCCGCCCGTCGGGCGGGGCCGGGTCGCCGAGCGGAAGTGGCCCGCCCATCAGGACGTGTACAGCGGCGAGATCGCGCGCAGATACCGCTGGAACAGAGCGCGTCGGCGCCGGCGAACGCGACTGGCGAACACGCGGTACGACGGCGCGGTCGGGCGGTCGAAGGCGCGGACGACGAACCAGACCTCATCGTTGTCGCGCCATTCGAGAGCGAAGAGCTCCTCGCCGCTCACGATCGAGTGACCGACCGTGCCGAGGATGTATCCCACCCGCCGCGGCTCCTCGAAGACCGAGATGACCCGCAGATGGGCGTCCGCGCGATGGCCGTCGACCTTGCCGTGCAGCCGCACGCTCGTGCCGGGGCTGACGAACGGTGTGCCGTCGGTGGCGAAGCGCTGCTCGGACTCGACGCGGCTCGGTGCGATCGGGGCGCCCTCGGCGTCGAACGCCACACCGGAGTACCCGCCGTCGGTGGCCGGCCGCACGTCCGTGATGCTCAGTTCTTCCGACCGCAACGGCGCCCACGACAGCAGCAGTTCGCTCGCCGCCGCGAAGCGCTCCTCGCCGCTGCCGATGCGCCAGGAGTCCTCGGCGGGAAGCGAGTGCTCGGGCGGGTACTGCATGAGGTCGTGCGCCTGGGTGGCGCCGACCGCGGCGTAGTCGACCGTGTCGTCGGTGAAGTTCTGCCGGCGCATGATCTCCAGTCTCCTAGGTCGAGGATGAGAGGACGGTGGGCGTGGTTACTTCTTGCCCTCGACGTCGCCGGACAGGGCGGCGATGAACGCCTCCTGCGGCACCTCGACGCGGCCGACCATCTTCATGCGCTTCTTGCCCTCTTTCTGCTTCTCGAGGAGCTTGCGCTTACGCGTGATATCACCGCCGTAGCACTTGGCCAGGACGTCCTTGCGGATCGCGCGGATGTTCTCGCGCGCGATGATCCGCGCGCCGATCGCCGCCTGGATGGGAACCTCGAACTGCTGACGCGGGATGAGCTTGCGCAGTCGCTCGGTCATCATCGTGCCGTAGCTGTACGCCTTCTCGCGGTGGACAATCGAGCTGAAGGCATCCACCTTCTCGCCCTGGAGCAGGATGTCGACCTTCACCAGGTCGGCGGTCTGCTGACCGGCCGGTTCGTAGTCGAGGCTCGCGTACCCCTGCGTGCGGCTCTTGAGGTGGTCGAAGAAGTCGAACACGATCTCGCCGAGCGGCATGTTGTAGCGCAGTTCGACCCGATCTTCGCTGAGGTAGTCCATGCCGAGCAGCGTGCCGCGGCGCGACTGGCACAGCTCCATGACGGTGCCGACGTAATCCTTCGGAAGCAGGATGCCGACCTTGACGATGGGCTCGGACACTTCGGCGACCCGGCCGTCGGGGTATTCGCTCGGGTTAGTGACCGAGACGGTCTCACCGGTGTCGGTCGTGACCTCGTAGGTCACCGACGGCGCGGTGGTGATGAGGTCGAGACCGAACTCGCGCGACAGGCGCTCGGTGATGATCTCGAGGTGCAGCAGGCCGAGGAACCCGCAGCGGAAGCCGAAGCCCAGCGCCACCGAGGTCTCGGGCTCGTACTGCAGCGAGGCATCCGAGAGCTTCAGCTTGTCGAGCGCTTCGCGCAGCTCGGCGTAGTCGCTGCCGTCGATCGGGTAGATGCCCGAGAAGACCATCGGCTTCGGGTCGGTGTACCCCGCCAGGGCCTCGCTCGCGGGCTTGCGGTGGTTCGTGATCGTGTCGCCGACCTTGGACTGCCGCACGTCCTTCACGCCGGTGATGAGGTAGCCGACCTCGCCGACGCCGAGACCCTTGGTCGGCACGGGTTCGGGGCTCGACACACCGATCTCGAGCAGCTCGTGCGTCGCGGTAGTCGACATCATCTGGATGCGCTCGCGCGGCGAGAGCGCACCGTCGACCATGCGGACGTAGGTCACCACGCCGCGGTAGGCGTCGTACACCGAGTCGAAGATCATGGCGCGCGCCGGCGCGTCGGCCTGTCCGACGGGCGCGGGGATCTGCTCGACGATGCGGTCGAGCAGGGCTTCGACGCCCATGCCCGTCTTGCCGCTCACGCGCAGCACGTCTTCGGGCTTCCCGCCGATGAGACCGGCGAGCTCGGCCGCGTACTTGTCGGGGTCGGCCGCGGGCAGGTCGATCTTGTTCAGCACCGGGATGATTTGCAGATCGTTCTCGAGCGCAAGGTACAGGTTCGCCAGCGTCTGGGCCTCGATGCCCTGCGCCGCGTCGACGAGCAGGATGGCGCCCTCGCATGCGGCGAGGGAACGGCTGACCTCGTACGTGAAGTCGACGTGACCGGGCGTGTCGATCATGTTGAGCGCGAACGTCTCGCCCGAGGCCGCCCACGGCATGCGCACGGCCTGCGACTTGATCGTGATGCCGCGCTCGCGCTCGATGTCCATACGGTCGAGGTACTGCGCGCGCATGTCACGGTCGGCGACCACGCCGGTGATCTGCAGCATGCGGTCGGCCAACGTCGACTTGCCGTGGTCGATGTGGGCGATGATGCAGAAGTTGCGGATCTGCGCCGGCGGGGTGGCGGACGGCTCGAGGGGCTTCAGGGCGCGCGGTGACATGTTCCGTCGATTCTACGGGCGCGCGCCGACTTCGCCGCGCCGGGGTCCCGGCATCCGGAGCTTTCGTACGCTGGATGCCATGACGGTCCAGGTCGTGCTCGTGCACGGCATCCGCACGTCGGCGAGCATGTGGCGAGCGCAGGTGGAGCACCTGCGCGGTCGCGGCAACCCGGTGACCGCGGTGGACCTGCCCGGCCACGGAACCCGCCGCGGCGAGACCTTCACGCTCGATGAGGCGTTCGCGACGATCGATCGCGCCGTCCGGGAAGCCGCCACGCGGGGCCCCGTGCTGCTGGTGGGGCACTCGATGGGGGGACTGCTGTCGATCGAGTACGTCGGCAGCGAGGAGAAGCCACCGGTCGCGGCCTTCGTCGCGGCATCCTGCACGTCCATCCCCCGCGGGGTCGGGCTCGCCGCCTACCGCTTCTTCGCCCGGCGGCTGGACGCCTTCCCCGACCGGGGGATGCGCGTGACCAACTACGTGCTCGAACGCACGCTGCCGCCGGAGACGCGGGAGGACTTCGGCGCCGGCGGGTACGCGTTCGACGTGCAGGACACGGCCCTGCGCAGCCTCTCCGTGCTCGATCTGCTCGCGGCGCTCCGGCGCATCGACGTGCCGCTGTGGTTCGTGAACGGGCAGTGGGACCAGCTGCGGGTCAACGAGAAGCTGTTCCTGTCGGTGGCGCGCGACGCGGAGCTCATCGTCGTTCCGCGCACGACGCACCTCGTGACGGCGATGCGGCCACGCGTCTTCAACGCCGTGCTGGACGTGGCGCTCACCACGGTCGAGGCCTCGACCTGATAGACTCGACGCTTGGCTTGCGTGTGGGGTTTTTCCCGACCTCCACGACCGCCGGTGCAGCGTCCCTCTACCGCTCGCCCGGCACTTCCAACACTCACTCAAACGAAAGACCGTCGACGTGGCGAACATCAAGTCGCAGATCAAGCGCAACAAGACCAACGAGAAGGCGCGCGAGCGCAACAAGGCCGTCAAGAGCGAGCTCAAGACGCACGTGCGCCGCACGCGCGAGGCCGTCCTCGCCGGTGACAAGGAAGCCGCCGAGAAGGCGCTCGTCCTCGCCGGCAAGAAGCTCGACAAGGCCGTGAGCAAGGGTGTCATCCACCAGAACCAGGCCGCGAACCGCAAGTCGGCCATCGCGAAGCAGGTCGCCGCTCTCTGAGCCGCATCCTTTCGACAGCCCGTCCCGCATCGCGGGGCGGGCTTCGTCGTTCACAGGTGCATCGCAGCGCCGTTCGGTGTTGCCGTATTCCTGTGCGCGCACGCGGGTGCGGTCGTGGGCTGCGGGGTGTGGTTCGTGCATTGGGGCGCGCATCGACCGCCCCAATGCACACAGTGCGCCCCGGTGCCCCATCGCGGCCCAGCGACCGCATCGCGCCCCCGCGTCGCTGCAGACACAGGCGGGTACGGTCGTCAGGCTGCGGGGCGTCGTTGATGCATTGGGGCGCGCATCGACCGCCCCAATGCACACAGTGCACCCCGGTGCCCCATCGCGGCCCAGCGACCGCATCGCGCCCCCGCGTCGCTGTAGACACAGGCGGGTACGGTCGTGAGGCTGCGGGTCGTCATTGATGCATTGGGGCGCGCACCGACCGCCCCAATGCACACAGTGCACCCCGGTGCGTAGCGTGCGGCTCTGCGCCCACATCGCGCCCCAGCACCCACATCGCGGCGCAGCGCCCACATCGCGGCGCAGCGCCCACATCGCGGCGCAGCGCGCACATTGCGGTGCAGCGCCCGCATCGCGCCCCCGTGTTCCTGTGGGTACGGTCGTGAGGCTGCGGGGCGTCGTTCGTGCATTGGGGCGCGCATCGACCGCCCCAGTGCACACAGTGCGCCCCGGTAGGCGAAGAGCCCGGTCAGCGGCCGTAGGGCTGGCGGGTCGCGATGATCGTGATCATGCGCTCGAGCGCGAACACCGCGTCGCGGGAGGCGCCCTTGACTTCGGCGTCGGCGCGGGCGGTGGCGTGGATGGCCATGCCGAGGCTCGCGGCGGTCCAGCCGACGAGGTCGCGGCGGGCGCGGTCGACCTGCCAGTCCTTCATGCCGAGGCGATGGGCCAGTGCCGACGACGATTCGCGGTTGCCGGCGACGCGCGCCATCGTCCGCAGCTTCATCGCGACGGCGGCGACGAGCGGAACCGGGTCGGCTCCGGATGCCAGGGCGTGCCGCAGCGCGAGAAGGGCCTGGCCGTAGTGGCCCGCGATCGCCGTGTCGGCCACGGTGAAGGCGGATGTCTCGACCCGGCCACCGTAATAGCGCTCGACCGTGCGCTCGTCGATGTCGCCGGGGACGTCGGCGATCAGCTGCTGGCACGCGGCCGCCAGCTCGGTGAGGTCATCGGCGAACGCGGAGACGAGGGAGCGGAGGGCGACCGGCGCGATCCTCTTCTGCGCGGCCTTGAACTCGCCGACGGCGAAGTCGAAGCGGTCGGAGTCGCGCTTGATCGCCGGGCACGCGATCTCGATGCCGTTCCCCTGGCCGGCCCGGATGGCATCCAAGAGCTTCTTGCCGCGCACGCTCGCTCCGGTGTGGCGTAGGACGACCGTCGCCCCATCCTGCGGGTGCGCGAGGTACGAGAGCGCCTCGGTGAGGAAGGTGTCGGAGCACTTCTCGACGCCGCCGACGCGGACGAGCCGCGGCTCACCGAACAGCGACGGGGAGGTTACAGCCAGCAGGGTACCGGCCGCGTAGTCGTCGGCGCGGACGTCGGTGACCTCGAGGCTCGGATCCTCGCTCTTGAGGTAGTCGCGGACGCCCGCGATCGCGCGTTCGGCGCACACCTCTTCGGGACCGGACACGAGCACGATCGGCGCGGGCTGCGGAGTGCGCCAGCCGATCTGCGGGATCGCCGACTTCGCCTTCGCGGGGGCGGAGCGTCGGAGGGCCGGAGTCACTCCCCCAGCCTACCGACCGGGTCGGACACGGGTGCCGGTTGGTCGCCGGCGCGACGGTCGTCGGCCGGGACCACGCCGCAGGCGCCACGGGGCACGCCTCGCCGGAGAGTCTCACGGCCCCCCTTGCCGCCACAGCGCCAGCCGCCCGTGCCCGTCGCGCCAGACCGCGACGATGCCATCCGTGTCGGTGCGGGCGGCGACGGTTCCGCACTGCCGCAGGATGTCGAGCAGCGCGGAGGTCGGATGCCCGTACGTGTTGTCGGCACCGACACCGATGAGGCCGACGGTCGCGTCGAGCCGGCGATACAGCTCGGCGTCTTGATCCGCGCTGCCGTGATGGGAGACCTTCACGATCTCCGCGCGCGGCACGTCGATGCGGCGCAGGAGGCTCGCCTGCGGCTCGGCACCGAGGTCGCCGAGCATCACGGTACGGGGAAATCCCGGACCGGCGACGTCGATCGCGACGCTGGCGTCATTGCCCGGTTCCATCCCCGGGAGCGGACCGAGCGCCTGCCACCGGGTGGTGCCGACCTCTCCCGTCATCCCCATCACGGCGGCGATCAGCCGCGCGCCACCGGCGGCGTACCGGTCGAGCAGCCTCTGGTCGGCCGGCTCCCCCGGAGGGCCGTGGATGACGACGTCCGCTCGCCCGAGGATCGCGGCCGAACCACCGACATGGTCTTTGTCGAAGTGTGTGAGCACGACCAGGTCGAGGTGGCCGATTCCGAGCGTCTGGAGGCAGTCGGCGAGCGGCTCGGGCTCGGGCCCTGTGTCAACGAGCGCCACCTGCGAGCCCGACCGCCACAGGGTGGCATCCCCCTGACCGACATCGCACATCGTCACCTGCCAATCGGCCGGAACGGTGAGCGAACCGCCAACCGTTCGGATGGCGCTCGTCCCCCCGGCCGACCCGATCAGAACCGCGACCACCACCGTCGCCAGGGCGGTGAGTCGCGGCACACGGCGCGGACGCGCGACTGCCAGCACGATCGCGCCGCCCACCACGGCCAGGAGTGCCGCACCGAACGGACCGTCGGGCCACGGGAGGTTCTGAACAGGAAGGGATGCCGTCGTGTGGGCGACGCCAGCGATCCACGCGGCGGGGATCCACGCGAGCGCGGTCAGCCCGTCACGCAGCCACGGGAACGGTGCGATGCAAGCGAGCACCCCGGCGATCGTCGCCGGTGCCGCCGCGGGCTCGGCGAGCATGTTCGCGGCAACGCCCAGCAGTGGGACGTGCGGGTCGATGAGCACGACGAGCGGACCGCACACGATCTGCGCCGACGCCGGGACCGCCAACGCGAGCGCGAGCGGTCTCGGCATACCGCGTGCCAGTCCGTCGGCGAGCGGTCGCGCGAGGACGAGAAGCGCCGCGGTGGCCGCCGCCGACAGTGCGAATCCGAGCGAGCGGCACAACCACGGGTCGACAATCAGCAACAGGGAGACCGCCGCGGCGAGCACGGCGATCCCGACCGTGGGTCGACCGAACCCGAGCGCCAGGATGCCGATCGCGCTCATGGCCGCGGCCCGGACGACGCTCGGCTCGGGGGTCACGAGCACGACGAACCCCGCCAGGACCGTGAGGGCTCCGACCACGCGAACCCACCGGCGTGCCCCGCACCCGGCGAGAAGCATGAACGCCGCACCGACCACCAGCGCGCAGTTCGCTCCCGATACGGCGGTCAGATGTGACAGCGAGGAGACCTTCATCGCGGCCTCGGTCCGCGCCTCGAGACTCGACGTGTCGCCGACGGCCAGCCCCGGGATCAGCCCGGCCCCGGGCTGCGGCAGCCCGTGGCTCGAGGCGGTGAGACCGTCACGGAGGCTTTCAAACACCGCCCACCCGCCGTGGGGTGGCGGTGCGCGCTTTACCTCGGTAACGCGCAGCACCAGCACTGCTCTCTCCGCGGGGTCAGTGGGGATCGCTCGGCCGGTGACGACGATCTCGCTTCCCTGCCCCACGGCGGAGAGGTGTTCCCGACCCTCGGCGTCCAGCCCGATGCGGGCGGGAAATACGCCGCGCACGGTCGTCTCTCCCGCGGTCACCGCGGACGCCGTCGCGTCGAACCACGCTCCACCGTCAGCGCTCCCCGAGACGTGGCCCGTCACCGTGGCCACCACGCGCAGATGGCGGCCCCCGTCGGCCTCGAGATGGGCGATGGCCTGGCGTATCGGCGCCATGGCGGCCACCGAACCTGCGGCGGACGCGGCGCACGCCAGAGCCACCGCCGCAACCAGCGCCGCGGGATGCCGGAACCGAAAGAAGGATGCCGCCGCAACCGCGACGGCGATTAGCAGCACGATCGTCAGCATCCCGGCCGTCGGTATCGCCGTCGCGACGGCGGCTCCGGTCCAGGTGAACCCCGCGACGCTCACGGGGCGCCACGCCCTCCGCCGAAGCGCCTGCCGCTCGCTCACACACGCACCAGGTCGCGGAGGCTCGCGAGCATCTTCTCGCCGATCCCGGGTACGGAGCCGAGCTCGTCGACGCTCGTGAAGCGTCCGTTCTCGTCACGCCACGCCAGAATGCGGTCCGCGAGCGCCGGACCGATCCGAGGCAGCGCATCGAGTTGCTCTCGCGTCGCGGTGTTCAGGTCGAGCGGGCCGGACGTCGCGCCCTCGCCTCCGCCGACAGCGGGAGGGACGGCTCCCACGACCGGCACGACGATCTGCTCTCCGTCCGTCACGGTCCTCGCAAGGTTCACCCCGTCGCGCGCCGCGTCGTCGGCGAATCCGCCGGCACGGGCGATGGCATCCGCCACCCGGTCCCCCACCGCGAGTCGATACAGGCCGGCTTCACGGACGGCGCCCGCGACGTGCACATACACGCCGGCGCCGGGTAGGGGGCTGACGTCACCGGTCGACGTCGGCGCCGTCGTCACCGTCTCGGTTCCCGTCGCTCCGCGAAAGATCCCGATTCCGACGGTCACCGCGAAGCCGAGCAGCACCAGGACGATCACCGCTCCCACCCCGAGCCGGCGACGCGGATCGAGACGGGGAGCCGGAGAGTCGGTATCGAGGACGGTGGCCACTCGGGAACGTTACGAAGAAGCAGCGCGCTCTGGCGGGCCCCGGAGGGAGGACGGTGGACGGGCCTCCAGATCCACTTCGTGGGGAGGACGCGTTCACAGTCGGAAACGACGGATGCCACGCCCCCGCGCTCCGCGGAGCGCCGAGGCGTGGCATCCAGACGAAGACCGCTACTTCGTCGAGAAGCTGACCACCTTGGGCGGCCGCACGACCGCACGCACGATCTCGCGCTCTCCCAGCGCGCGACGTACCTTCTCGTCGGCGCGGGCGGCGGCCTCGAGCTCGTCGGCGCCGATCTTGGCGGACACCTCAAGCGTGCCGCGCACCTTGCCGTCGATCTGCACGACCGCCGTCACGGTGTCTTCCACGAGCAGCGTCGGGTCGGCCTGGCGCCACGTGACGAGGCCGACGAAGCCGTCGTACCCGAGCGTCTGCCACATCTCTTCGGCGGTGTGCGGGGCGAACAGGTCGAGGGTCATCGCGATGACCTCGGCGGCCTCGCGGACCGCGGGGTCGCTCGCGCCGGCCTTCCCATCGATCGCCTTCCGGGTGGCGTTCACGAGCTCCATGAGGCGGGCGACGACGACGTTGAACTTCGTCTGCTCGACGAGGTTCGGCGCCTCGGCCAGCAGGCGGTGCGTGACGCGGCGGAGCGCCTGGTCACCCTCGGCCCACACCACGTCGGTCTCGCTGTCGACGTCGTGCGCGAGGCGGAGCGCCCGCGCGAGGAACTTCGCCGCCCCCGTGGTCGAGACGTCGTTCCAGTCCTTGTCGTCCTCTACCGGCCCGGCGAAGGCCAGGGCCACGCGCAGCGCGTCAGCACCGTGGGCGTCGAGCTCCTCCTGGAAGAGCACGAGGTTGCCCTTGCTCTTCGACATCTTCGCGCCGTCGAGGATGACCATGCCCTGGTTGATGAGGCTCGAGAAAGGCTCAGTGAACTCCACCAGGCCCATATCGAACAGGGCCTTGGTGATGAAGCGCGCGTACAGCAGGTGCAGGATCGCGTGCTCGACACCGCCGATGTAGAAGTCGACGGGGCCCCACTTGCGTGCCTCGTGCATCGAGAACGCCTCGTTGGGGTCGGTCGGCGACAGGAAGCGCAGGAAGTACCACGAGCTGTCGACGAACGTGTCCATCGTGTCGGGGTCGCGCCGCATGGTCTGCCCGGTCTCGGGGTCGGTGACCTGCACCCAGTCGGTCGCCGCGCCCAGCGGCGAGGAACCCTTCGGCTTGAGGTCGAGCCCCTCGACGGAGGGCAGCACGACGGGCAGCTGGTCCTCGGGCACCGGGACGATCGACCCGTCCTCGCCGTGCAGCATCGGGATGGGCGTCCCCCAGTACCGCTGACGGGAGATCAGCCAGTCGCGCAGACGGTAAGTCTTCGCGGCGCGGCCGAAGCCCTTCGCCTCGAGCTCCTCGATCATGCGAGTGATCGCGTTGCGCTTGGACAGGCCGTTGAGCGAGCCGGAGTTGATCATGCGGCCGTCACCGGTCAGGGCCACTCCGGTCTTGACCGGATCGAGGTCGTCGACCTCGCCGAGCGGGTCGATCGGCACGCCGTCCTCGTCCACCTCGATCACCGGGATCGCGCCGGTCACCGGGGCGTTCGTGTCGACGACGACCTTGACCGGCAGGTCGAAGGCGCGTGCGAAGTCGAGGTCGCGCTGGTCGTGCGCGGGCACGGCCATGACCGCGCCGTGGCCGTAGTCGGCCAGGACGTAGTCGGCCGCCCAGATGGGGAGCTTCTCGCCGTTGATCGGGTTGATCGCGTAGTGACCCAGGAACACGCCGGTCTTCGGCCGGTCGGTCGCCTGGCGCTCGATGTCGGTCGCGCGCTGGACCTCTTCGAGGTAGGCCTGGAACTTCTGCCGCACCTCGATGTCGGCGGATGCCGCGAGCTCGGCCGCCAGGTCGGACTCGGGCGCCACGACGAAGAACGTCGCCCCGTGCAGGGTGTCGGGGCGGGTCGAGAACACCGTGATCTTCTCGGCGCGGCCCTCGATCTCGAACGCGATGTCGGCGCCGACCGAGCGGCCGATCCAGTTGCGCTGCATCTGGATGACCTTCTGCGGCCAGAAGCCCTCGAGCTGGTTGAGGTCGTCGAGCAGACGGTCGGCGTAGTCGGTGATGCGCAGGAACCACTGCGTCAGCTTCTTCTTGACGACGACCGCGCCGCTGCGTTCGCTCGTTCCGTCGGGCAGGACCTGCTCGTTGGCGAGCACGGTCTGGTCGACCGGATCCCAGTTGACGAGGGCGTCCTTGCGGTACGCGAGACCCTTCTCGTACAGCTTCTGGAACAGCCACTGGTTCCAGCGGTAGTACTCGGGGTCGCTCGTGTGCAACACGCGGCTCCAGTCGAACGAGACGCCGTAGTCCTTCAGGCTCTCCTTCTGCTGCGCGATGTTCGCGTAGGTCCACTCCACGGGGTCGGCCCCGCGCTTGATCGCGGCGTTCTCGGCGGGCAGCCCGAACGAGTCCCAACCGATGGGGTTGAGGACGTTGTAGCCGCGGTGGCGCCAGAAGCGCGCCACGATGTCGGAGTACAGGTAGTTCTCGGCGTGACCCATGTGCAGGTCGCCCGAGGGGTACGGGAACATCGCGAGCACGTACTTGCGCGGACGCGTGTCGGCGTCGCCGCCGGCGCGGAACGGGTCTTTCTCCGCCCACGCCTTCTGCCACTTCGCCTGGATCTCGTGGGGGTCGAAGCCTCCGTCGGCGGACGGCGCGGAAGAGGGGTTCTGAGACACGGGTGAGACCAATCGTGAAAGTCGGGAGGCCGCGAGGGCCGGCGTCCAGGCTACCGGACCGCGCGCGGGCGCTTCCGGCTCGCGGGGGCCGTCACCATCCGGGGGGAACGGTGGCCCCGACGGCCGCGAGGGGCGCTCGCGCCTTGATGCCGACCTCGGCGACCTCGGATGCCGCGACCGACCGCCACGTGATCCCGCCGCCGGCCCCGACCCAGGCGGCATCCGGCTCGACGACGATGCTGCGGATGACCATCGCGAGATCCGCAGCCCCATCGTCGCCGATCCACCCGAAGGTGCCCGAGTAGATGCCGCGCGGCGCCCCCTCGAGTTCGGCGAGGATCTCCATGGCCGAGGCCTTGGGGGCGCCGGTCATGCTCCCCGCCGGGAAGGCGGCATCCACCACGTCGCCCATGCGTGTTCCGGGCCGGAGCCGACCCGAGACCTCGCTGACGAGCTGATGCACCGTCGGATAGGTCTCGACCTCGAGGAGCCGGTCCACCCCCACCGACGACGGAACGCACACCCGCGAGAGGTCGTTGCGCATGAGGTCGACGATCATGACGTTCTCGGCGCGCTCCTTGGCATCCGACCGCAGGTCCTCGGCGAGGGCTGCGTCGCGCACGGGATCGGGATGCCGGGGGCGGGTGCCCTTGATGGGGTGCGTGTGGACACGGCCACCGCGCACCTCGAGGAAGCGCTCGGGCGAAGCGCTCACGAGAGACGTGTCACCGATGCGGACGAGAGCGCCGTGGTGCGACGAGGCGGTGGCGCGCAGGCGGCGGAAGGCGGCGAGGGCATCGACGGTGCCGGGAATGGTGAAACGTGTCGTGAGGCAGAGCTGATACGCGTCGCCATCGGCGATCCGGTCGCGGCACGCCTCGATGAGCTCGGCGTACCGCCCGGGTGAATGACGAGCGGATGCCGCACCCCGGTGCTCAGCCTCGGCGACCGTCGGGGCGTTCGGGCTCGCCGACGCCGCCGCGGCGAGGTCCGCGACGGACCCGGTGGATGAGATCGCCCACACCCGCCGAGAGGCGTGATCGAAAGCCAGCAGCTCGTCGGCACGGAGCCACGACGGGACGCCCTCGTACGAGATCCACCCCACCCATCCGCCGCGGAAGCGCGGGCCCTCGGCATCGCGGAAGGCGTGGGACGCGGCATCCGTCTGGAACGGCGCAGCGGACGCGTCGGGCTGCCCCGTTCCGAGGTAGCTCCACCCGGCTCCGGCGTCGCGACCCGCGTCGAGCCAGAACGCGTGACGAGACGACGCTAAAACAGACGAGAACACGTCTTCGGGGTCGCGCCACCGGGGCAGGGCAACCATCGAGACAGAACGCGGCACGCTCCCAGGCTAGGACGAACCCACGGCCCGTAGGCTGAGCGAGGTGAACGAGATCCTCACGTGGCTCCTCGACGTCGTGCAGAACGTCGATCCCGTGGTGCGCACGCTCGTCGCCGGACTCGCGATCATGCTCGAAACGAGCGTGCTGGTCGGTCTCGTCGTCCCCGGCGACACCGTCGTCATCGTCGCCGGCACCGCCATCGCCTCGCCCGTCGAGGGCGTCATCCTCGGTGCCACCGTGGTGATCGGTTCGCTCCTCGGAGAAAGCATCGGATTCTGGCTCGGGCGCTACTTCGGCCCGCGTATCCGGGCGTCACGGCTCGGGCAGAAGCTCGGAGACAACAACTGGGACCGGGCCGACCGATACCTGCGGCGCCGCGGCGGACCCGCGATCTTCCTCTCCCGCTTCCTCCCGGTGCTGCACTCGCTCGTCCCCCTGACGGTCGGAATGAGCGGGTACCCCTACCGTCGGTTCCTCGCCTGGACCGCGCCGGCGTGCGTGCTGTGGGCGGCGCTCTACATCACCGTTGCCGCGTCGGCGGCCGGCACCTACCGCGAGCTGGCCGACCGCATCCATTACGCCGGCTACCTCTTCGTCGGCATCATCGTCGTCTTCCTCCTCCTGGTGTACGCGGGGAAGAAGGTGCTGGAGCGCATCGAGCGTCGTCACCTCGCCGACGATCCTGATCCTCTCGAACCGGTGGGCGACGACGTGAAAGACTGAGCGGGATGCCTCGCTCCTCTCGCGCCAAAGTGCTCTGGTTCGCCCGCCTCGAGTACCGCTTCCACGCCTGGCGCGAACGTCGCGCACGCGCCCGCGGTCTGCGCCCCGCCGTGACGGGGTTCCCCGGCTACGGGACCGAGGAATGGGTGCGGGTGCTGGGCCGGGTGCTCATCGCGCCGCCGATCAAGCGCACGTCGAACGGCGAGTTCGCGAGCCTGCGCGGCTGGCGCAGTTTCGCCGCCGTGCCCGTGGGGTACGCGCAGGTGACGGTCACGATCGAGGGCGTCTCGCACGAGGTCGTCGCCGATCGCGGCGGCGTCATCGACGCGAAACTCCCCGCGACCCTGTCCCCGGGATGGCAGACGGTGACGATGAGCGTCGAGGGCAGTGAGCCCAGCGAGACGCGCGTGTTCATCGTGGGGTCCGACGTGCGGTTCGGCGTCGTGAGCGACGTCGACGACACCGTCATGGTCACCGCGCTCCCCCGGCCGTTGCTGGCGGCGTGGAACTCGTTCGTCGTCGACGAGCACGCGCGCCAGCCCGTGCCCGGTATGGCGGTGATGCTCGAGCGGCTCTCGCGCGAGCACCCCGGAACCCCGGTCATCTACCTTTCGACCGGCGCGTGGAACGTTGCGCCCACTCTGACCCGGTTCCTCCGACGCCATCTGTTCCCGGCGGGGTCGTTCCTGCTTACCGACTGGGGTCCCACGCACGACCGCTGGTTCCGCAGCGGGCGCGACCACAAAGAGGTGAGCCTGCGCCGGATCGCCGAGGAGTTCCCGAACGTGAAGTGGCTGCTCGTCGGCGACGACGGCCAGCACGACGACGCGATCTACACGGGGTTCGCGATCGAGCACCCCGAGAGCGTCGCGGCCGTCGCCATCCGGCGTCTGCTGCCCGCCGAGGCCGTTCTCGCCGGTGGTCGCACGGTCGTCGACGATCACTCGGCCGCCGACGTCCCCTGGGTCACGGAATCCGACGGGGCGGGCCTGCTCGAGCGTCTCGAAGAGGTCGGCGTCATCTCCCGCGACCGCTGACCGCGCCGTTTCGGCGTTCCTTCGGCTCCCAGGGTCGCCGAGACGTCATCGCGCCTGCGCACGCCGCGGTGGATGTGTCGGCGCGATGCGGTTTCGCGGATGCCACGATGCCCGAGGGCGCCGGTGTCGGAGGGGCCGCGTACCGTAGAGGCATGTGCGGTCGATTCGTCGTGGCCAACGTGGCATCCGAGCTCGTGGGGGTGCTGCGCGTCGACGTCGAAGCCGATGAGCTGCCACCGCCGTCCTACAACATCGCGCCCACGGCATCCGTTGCCATCGTCCTCGACTCGGTCAAGACCGAGCCGCCGGTGCGCCGCCTCGAGGTCGCGCGGTGGGGACTCGTGCCGGGGTGGGCCAAAGACGTCAAGATCGGGGCCCGGGCGTTCAACGCCCGGTCGGAAGAGATCGAAGACAAGCCGATGTTCCGCAACGCCCTCATCAAGCGCCGCGCGGTGATTCCCGCATCGGGGTACTACGAGTGGAAGACCACCGAGGCCGGCAAGACGCCGCACTACATCCACCCTGCCGACGGCTCGCCGCTGTTCTTCGCGGGCCTCTACGAGTGGTGGAAAGACCCGGCCAGGGCCGA
Organism: Microbacterium sp. ACRRU; assembly: GCF_022346945.1. Taxonomy (GTDB): domain Bacteria; phylum Actinomycetota; class Actinomycetes; order Actinomycetales; family Microbacteriaceae; genus Microbacterium; species Microbacterium mcarthurae. The sequence goes on from NZ_JAKRNI010000004.1 coordinate 140,521, forward strand.
AGACGACCCTGCTCGATGGGTGCTGAGCTGCACGATCCTCACGCGAGACTCGATCGGCCGGCTCGGGTCGATCCACGACCGGATGCCGCTGTTCATGGACCCCGACTTCGCCGACGCGTGGCTCGACCCGACCACCGAGAACGTCGGCGACATCCTGGATGCCGCGATCGACGCCGCCCCCGACGTGGCCGAGACGCTCGACGACCACGTGGTGTCCTCGGCGGTCGGCAACGTCCGCAACGACACCCCCGACCTCATCGAGCCGGTCGAATGAGTCTCGTCCTCGACGTACCGGTGATTCCCCGCGCGGAGTGGAGCACGCGCGCCGCGGCTCACGCCGAGCGAGCCGACTCCCTCACAGCGGCCCATCGCACGCGTGCCGCGCGCGGCGAGAAGCATCCCGTCGAGGACTTCCTCTTCACCTACTACTCCTACAAGCCCGCGATCCTGCGCCGCTGGCATCCCGGTCCCGACGTCGTGCTCGCCGACGCCGACGAGCGCACCACCTGGCGCTGGTACCGGTCCACGGCCGAGGGCGTGGCGGTGGATGCCGCGGCCTTCCGCCGCGACCGTGGCTCGCTGTACCGCGGCGTCGTCGGTCTGCTCCGCGCCACCGCCGCGCGCCCGGCGCAGTTCGGCTGCTTCGGTCTGCACGAGTGGGCGATGGCCTACCGCACGGCGGACGTGCGACACGCTGTGCCGTTGCGACTGGGCACGGATGGCACCGACGCCGTGGTCGAGGCGCACGACCTGAAGTGCACGCACTACGACGCGTTCCGGTTCTTCACCCCCGATGCGGTGCCCCGGAATCGCGCGCACCTGTCGCGCGAGACGCAGGTCACCGTCGAGCAACCCGGGTGCCTGCACGCCGGAATGGACGTCTACAAGTGGGCGGTGAAGCTCGGGCCTCTGGTTCCCGGGCACCTTCTGCTCGATGCGTTCGAGCTCGCGCGCGATATCCGCACGCTCGACATGGAGGCGTCGCCGTACGACCTCGCGGACTGGGGCTACTCCCCCGTCGCGATCGAGACGCCCGAGGGAAAGGCTCAGTACGTCGCTCGTCAGCGCGCGCTGAGCGAGCGTTCCCAGAAGCTGCGGACCGCTCTGCTCGCCGCGGTAACCGAGGCCGGCGACACGCCCGGTCGCGCCGATTTCCTGCGTCCTGATTCCGTGTAGTAAGCTCATGGAGTTGCCTCGAAAGGGGCGGAAAACAGAAAACGGGCCTGTGGCGCAGCTGGTAGCGCACCTGCATGGCATGCAGGGGGTCAGGGGTTCGAGTCCCCTCAGGTCCACCGAAATGAATGTCCCGCGACGTAGGTTCGGGGCATTCGTCATTTCCGGCACTGCCATCGACGGGGTCTCTAGCCGAGCACCTTCACGTCGAACTCCCGCACGACCGCCCGCACCTCGTCGAGGTACCGCCGAGCCTGCTCGGTCAGCGGAATGGTCGTGTGCGCGATCCATCCGATCTCGATCCGCTCGTCGACGTCGAGCGGCACCGCGACGATCTCGGGGTCGAGGTCGTCGCTGATGATCCCCGTGGAGATCGTGTACCCGCCGAGGCCGATCATGAGGTTGAAGATCGTCGCCCGGTCGGAGACGCGAATCTCTTGCGCGCTCGACAACGTCGACAGGATCTCCTCGGCGAAGTAGAACGAGTTGTTGGTGCCCTGGTCGAACGTGAGGCGTGGGAGCCCGGCGAGATCGTCGAGGGTCACGCGCGCGCGGGCCGCCAGAGGATTCTTGCGCGAGACAAAGATGTGCGGGTCGGCCAGGAACAGCGGATGAAACGACAGTCCCGAGTCGCGCAGCAGCTTGTCGATCACGTTGCCGTTGAAGTCGTTGCGATACAGGATGCCGAGCTCGCTGCGCAGCGTCCGCACATCCTCGATGATGTCCCACGTCCGCGTCTCTCGCAGCGAGAACTCGTACTCCGGCGCCGCACTGGCCTTCACCATCCGGACGAACGCGTCGACGGCGAAAGAGTAGTGCTGCGTCGAAACACCCAGGAGGCGGCGCGACGGTGGTCGATCGAGGTAGCGCTGCTCGAGGAGGGCCACCTGCTCGACGACCTGTCGGGCGTAGCCGAGGAACTCCACGCCGTCCGATGTCAGGGTGATGCCTCGCGCCGAGCGGACCATCAGTGAGCGCCCCACGCGGGCTTCGAGGTCTTTCATCGCTGCCGACATCGTCGGTTGCGACACGTACAGCAGATCGGCGGCGGCAGAGATCGAGCCCTCTGCGGCGACCTCGATGAAGGACTGGAGCTGCTGGAGCGTCACGCCGCTCGTTCGCCGGGCCATAGGCACAGCCTATAGGCCTGGATAGCTGAACCGGATTACCCGATGGCAGCCCTAGACACGCACCATGGGAACACCGATGACTGTGCGGCACGAGCCGCCGAACGACTGGAGTGTCTGGACATGTCGAACGACTTCACGTTCCGGATCTCGACCACGGGCTTCGACGAGGACTACTCCCCGTCGGAGAGCTCGCGTGCGACGACGAACTTCGCCAACCTCGCCCGCGGCGCGGATCGTCAGGAGAACCTGCGCAACGCGCTGACGATGATCGACCGCCGGTTCAACGACCTCGCTCGCTGGGACAACCCGGAGGGCGACCGCTACACGCTCGAGATCGACATCGTGTCCGTCGACCTGGAGTTCGCGGCATCCGGAGACGACCAACGATTCCCCCTGCTGGAGGTGCTCGATCTGGTGATCGTCGACCGACAGACCGGTGCACGCCACCACGGGATCGTGGGCAACAACTTCTCGTCCTACCTGCGGGACTTCGACTTCAGCGTTCTTCTGCCCGCCGCGAGCGCCGCCGCTGGCGGCTTCACGGTGCCCGAGGACTTCGGCGTCCTGCACGGCAAGCTGTTCGAGGCGTTCCTGGACTCCCCCGAGTACCGTGAGCGCTTCACCGTGTCGCCGGTCATCTGCATCAGCGTCTCCACGAGCAAGACCTACCGCCGCACCGACAACCGCCACCCCGTGCTCGGCGTCGAGTACGTGCAGGACGAGTACTCGCTCACCGACGAGTACTTCGGGAAGATGGGCCTCCGTGTTCGCTACTTCCTCCCCGAGGGGAGCTCCGCCCCGCTGGCGTTCTACTTCCGCGGTGACCTGCTGAACGACTACACGAACCTGCAGCTCATCGGCACGATCAGCACGATGGAGACGTTCCAGAAGATCTACCGCCCCGAGATCTACAACGCCAACTCCGCCGCCGCCGGCGTCTTCCGCCCCACCCTCGACAGCAGCGACTTCTCGCGGACACGCGTGGACTACGACCGCGACGAGCGCTCGCGCCTCGCGCTCACCCAGGGCAAGTGGGCAGAGGAGCACTTCGTCACACCGCACGGGGACGCACTGGCCCGCTGGGCAGGCCTCTCCCCCGCCCTCGTCCACTGATCCGCCGGAGCACACCCGTGAACACCCTTCTCCCCACCGCCGCTGTCGGCAGTCTCCCGAAGCCCTCGTGGCTCGCCGAGCCCGAGAAGCTCTGGTCCCCCTGGGCCCTCGACGCAGACGCGCTGGTCGAGGGCAAGCAAGACGCCCTCCGCGCCGCCGTGCACGAACAGCGCCGGCGCGGCATCGACATCATCAGCGACGGCGAGCAGACCCGCCAGCACTTCGTCACCACCTTCATCGAGCACCTTCGCGGGGTGGACTTCGAGAACCGTGAGACCGTCCGCATCCGCAACCGGTACGACGCCAGCGTGCCGACCGTCGTCGGGGCCGTGGAGCGCGTCAAGCCGGTCTTCGTTCAGGATGCCGCCTTCCTCCGCCAACAGACCGATCAGCCGATCAAGTGGGCGCTGCCCGGACCGATGACGATGATCGACACCCTCGCGGACCGCTACTACAACAGCCGCGAGAAGCTCGCGTGGGAGTTCGCCGGCATCCTGAACCAAGAGGCGAAGGAGCTCGAAGCCGCCGGCGTCGACATCATCCAGTTCGACGAACCCGCCTTCAACGTCTTCTTCGACGAGGTGCGGGACTGGGGTATGGCCGCGCTCGAGCGCGCCGTCGAGGGCCTTCGCGCCGAGACCGCCGTCCACATCTGCTACGGCTACGGCATCAAGGCGAACACCGATTGGAAGGCCACGCTCGGCCCGGAGTGGCGGCAGTACGAGGAGTCGTTCCCTCTGCTTCAGCAGTCGAGCATCGACATCGTCTCGCTCGAGTCGCACAACTCCCGCATCCCGATCGAGGTGATCGAACTGATTCGAGGCAAGAAGGTCATGCTCGGCGCCGTCGATGTGGCCTCGCATGACATCGAACGTCCCGAAGAGGTGGCGCACACCCTGCGCCGGGCGCTGGAGTTCGTGGATGCCGACAAACTCATCGCCAGCTCGAATTGCGGAATGGCGCCTCTGCCGCGCGACGTCGCCCTGGCCAAGCTCAGCGCGCTCAGCGCGGGTGCCGCTCTTCTTCGGGAGGAGCTCACCGGCGCTCTCGTCTGACCCGTGAACGCCGAAGGGCCGCCCCTCTGTGGGGCGGCCCTTCGTGCAGGTCAGTCCGCGGGAGCCGGTGCCGGCAGCTCCAGCGGCACGACCGGGCAGTCCTTCCACAGTCGCTCGAGCCCGTAGTAGACGCGCTCCTGCTCGTGGAAGACATGCACGACGAGATCGCCGAAGTCAAGCAAGACCCACCGCGACTCCTGGCGGCCCTCGCGGCGTAGGCGCTTGTGCCCGCCCTCCAGCAGCTTCTCTTCGACCTCGTCGGCGATGGCCGCGACGTTGCGCTCATTGCGACCCGTCACGAGCAGGAAGATGTCGACGAGCGGAAGAGGCTCGGACACGTCGAGGGCGACGAGGTCTTCCCCGGATTTCGAATCGGCGGCGATCGCGGCGATCCGCGCCATCTCGATTCCGTTGGCGCTGGCTGTCATCCGAAGACTCCTGTCGTGAAGGCGAGGACCAGCGCGACGGCGACCGCGACGGCGAGAGCGCCTGTGGTGATGATGAGACCGATGACGAGCTTGCTGCCCTTCTCGGGTGCCGGGGGGCGGATGATCTCACCGGGTTGCTTGACGGTGCTGATGGCGGCGCTGGCCGCGATCGGGGTCGGGGACGATGCCGGGGGCAGCTCGCCGTCGAGAAGGACGGCATCCACCTCGCGCCCGTCGGTGGTGCCCGGCGCGTGACCCGCCGACCCGAGACCCTCGGGCAGCTCGAACGTTCCCGTGATGAGCACCTCACCAGTCGAGGTGACCGGGCCGACGAGCGGCACGCCCGCCGGGGTCTGCGAGAGGATCAGCGCGTTCGGTGTCGAGACCGAGCCCGTCGCCGCGGCGCTGCGAGAGATCAGCTGATCGAAAGACGGCGGCAGCGAGATCTCGGGCGTCTGGCCCTTCAAGAGGTCGGACCCCAGCGCGGGGTTCACGGTCGACACCGGCGCCGGGTCGTCGGTCGCGGTTTCGTCGGTCGCCTCCGCCTCCTCGGGTGCGGCGGGGCGGAAGATCGCCTGCAGCCCGGCGGAGTCGTCCCGCGCCGCCGTCTCGGCCTCGTTCGTCGCGGACGCCACGGCGTCGGTGTCCGCGTCGTGGGAGGTCGCCGACTCCGCAGACGGGATGGCGGACTCGGAGACCCGCTCGGCCGTTTCGTCGCGCGTCGTCGGGACGCCGGGTTCGAGATCGGGCGAGATGATCGGCACGGATGCCGTGCGGATGCGCTCCTGTGCGCGGACCTGCCGCCGGGTGAGGCCGGTCACGCCGAGATCGGGGCCCGAGGAGGGCGGGAACGTGGCCGGGACGAGGGGCGGCTCGGGCGCGGTGTCCGGTGCCGTCACGGCATCCGCCTCAGTCTCACCAGACGCGGGTGCGTCGTCGGCGGGGGCGGGCTCGCTCACCGGCTCGGCAGCGGCCTTGTCGGCCTTGTTGCGGCCGAACAGACCGCCCAGCACGCCGCCCTTCTTGGCGGGGGGTTCAGACACCGTCTCCGGGTCCGCGCCCGCATCGCTCTCGGCGACGGGCTCGTCGCGGTCGGTGGCGGGAGCCACGGACTCGCCCTCGCTCGCGGCATCCGCGGCATCCGCAGCCACATCGGCGATCGCGGCATCCGGTGCCTCCGCGGGAGGGGCATCGTGAGCCGTCTGCGGCTCGGCGGCCGGCGCGGTGGCGTTCTCGGGCGCGGCGTCAGGCTGCGGCGTGATGATCGGCGTCGCGCCGGTGTTGCGGAGTTCGCGCAGCTGACGCCGCGTCAGCGGCGGGTTCTCGGGGGTCTCGGATGTGCTCATGCAGGGCTCCGGTAGAGGTGGTGCTTCGCGATGTACTGCACGACGCCGTCGGGCACGAGGTACCACACGGGGTGGCCTCGGCGCACGCGGGCGCGGCAGTCGGTGGACGAGATGCTCAGTGCGGGGATCTCCAGCTGGCTGACGTCTTCGGTGGGCAGGCCCTCCGTGGTCAGGACATGTCCAGGCCGGGAGACCGCCACGAAATGGGCCAGATCCCACAGCTCCTGGTGATTGCGCCAGCCGAGGATCTGCGCCACGGCGTCGGCCCCGGTGATGAAGAACAACTCGGCACCGGGGCGCTCGCGCTGGAGGTCGCGCAGAGTGTCGATGGTGTACGTCGGGCCGGCGCGGTCGATGTCGACGCGGCTCACGGTGAACTGCGGATTGGATGCCGTCGCGATCACCGTCATGAGGTAGCGGTGTTCGCTCTCGGTGACGTCGTCCTTCTGCCAGGGACGGCCGGTGGGGACGAAGACGACCTCATCGAGATCGAAGGACTGCGCGACTTCGCTGGCCGCGACCAGGTGACCGTGATGGATGGGATCGAACGTCCCACCCATGACCCCGATCCGAGGGGCGCGCGTCACCGACATACGGTGGGCCTCAGTGGCCGTGGGCCTCGGGGGTGGGCGTCCCGTGCTTCTGGGTGTACGCCGCGGCCTTGTGCGCGTGACGGTTCGACACGTTGCGGTACGACAGTGTGACCAGGCTCAGCGCGATGAAGACGACGAAGGCCACAGCGCCGTACCAGAAGGTCTCGGCCTGCACGTTGCCGCCGTGATGTGCGCCCTCTTCAGCGGCGTGGGCGATCAGCGTGGCGAAAGTCATCAGTGCTCCGTTCGAGAATTCTGCGCAAGGCGCGAGTTCATTTTATGCGTTCAGGTTCGGACCTGGCCGTCGCCGCGCCCGAGCCACTTCGTGCTGGTGAGCTCGGCGAGACCCATCGGCCCTCGGGCGTGGAGTTTCTGGGTCGAGATGCCGACCTCGGCACCGAAGCCGAACTCGCCGCCATCGGTGAACCGGGTCGACGCGTTCACCAGCACGACGGCCGAATCGACCTCCGCCAGGAAGCGGGTGGCGGCAGCCTCGTCCTCGGTGATGATCGACTCGGTGTGGTGGGTGGAGTAGCGACGGATGTGGTCGAGCGCGGCGTCGAGATCGTCGACCACGCGCACGGCGAGATCGAGGCTCAGGTACTCGGTCGCCCAGTCTGCGTCCGTGGCCGCGACGACGCGCGGGTCGTACCCGGCGGTGGTGTCGTCACCGTGCACGCGCACACCGGCGCCCGCCAACTCACCGAGGAGGTCAGGCAGCAGCCGATCGGCGGCGTCGCGGTGCACGAGAACCGTCTCGACGGCATTGCAGACGCTCGGGCGCTGGGTCTTGGCGTTCAGCACGATCTCCCGCGCCCACTCGTCGCGTGCCGTGGCATCCAGGTAGACGTGGACCACGCCGGCCCCGGTCTCGATCACGGGGACGGTCGACTCCGTCACGACCGTCTCGATGAGGCTCGCGCTACCGCGCGGGACGAGCACATCGACCAGGCCGCGGGCGTTCATCAGTGCGCGCGCGCCGTCCCTCCCGAAGTCGTCGACCGTCTGAATGGCCTCCGGAGAGACGCGCTGGCTCGCCAGAGCCTGACGCATCACCTCGACGAGCGCCGAGTTCGAACTCTGCGCGGCGGAACCGCCACGCAACACCACCGCGTTGCCGGCGCGCAGGGCCAGAGCGGCGATGTCGACCGTCACGTTGGGGCGGGCTTCGTAGATGGAGCCGACGACTCCGAACGGCACCGCCACCTTCTGCAGTTCCAGACCGTTGGGAAGCGTACGTCGATCGAGGACCCGGCCGACGGGGTCGGGCAGCTCGGCGACCTCGCGGACCGCCGTGGCGAGCGCCGCCACACGGGTGGCATCCAACCGAAGACGGTCGAGCAGAGCGTCGCCGATCTCGGCGCTGCGCCCGCGCTCCAGATCGTCGGCGTTGGCCGCGACGATCGTGTCGGTCGCCGAGTCGATGGCGTCGGCGATCGCGCGCAGCATCCCCGTCTTCGCCGCGGAGTCGAGAAGGCCCACCTGGCGCGCAGCATCCTTCGCCAGGCGCAGGCGTTCGTCGACCGAGACAGCGGTGAGGGTCATCGCGTCAGTCTAGCGCCGCGGCTACCGCGCCCACGGGGCCCGTGGCGAGGGTGACCGGATCGGGGTGCGGGGCGAACCAGGTGCCCACGGCGGCGCCCGCGAGGGCCTCCGCGACGAGATCGGCGCTGGTCACGAGGACACCCACTCCGGCAGACGACGCGAGCTTCGCCGCCGACGCCTTGGTGGCGGCCCCGCCGGTGCCGACACCATTGACCGTGACCGACCCGAACGTGTACTCCGAGAGGTCGTCGCCCCACTCCACGTCGGTGATCGGGCGAGCACCGGGCTCGCTCGGCGGAGCGGTGTACAGGCACTCGATGTCGCTGAGCAGCACGAGCGCGTCGGCACCGATCAGCTGAGCGACGAGGGCCGCCAGCCGGTCGTTGTCACCGAAGCGGATCTCGTGCGTGGCCACGGTGTCGTTCTCGTTGACGATGGGCAGGATGCCGAGCCCCAGAAGTCGCTCCATCGCCCGGCGCGCGTTCGAGCGGTGCGTGGCGTTCTCCAGGTCGCCCGCGGTCAACAGCACCTGTCCCCCGAGCAGCCCGAATCGGTCGAGGGAGGTCTGGTAGCGCCACATCAGCACGTTCTGTCCGACGGCAGCCGCCGCCTGCTGGGTCGCCAGGTCGTTCGGCCGCCCGCGCAGATCGAGCAAGGGAAGGGCCGTCGCGATCGCGCCCGAGGAGACGAGGACCACCTCGACCCCGGCCTCGCGAGCGTGGGCGAGAGCATCGACGATGAGATCGATGCGGAAGGCCCCGTCGCCGCTGATCGAGGACGATCCGACCTTGACCACGACGCGCGTCGCGGCGGGCAGATCGGTGCGGACGCGCGCGGTCATCGATCCTCCTCGTCGTCGGATGCCCGAGCCGCGAGGCGCTCCGCCTCCAGCTCGGCGCGAGCGTCGGCCTTGGCATCCATCCGCTCGTGGTAGCGCTCACGTCGCTCGGACGTGGTGCGACGAGAGTTCTGCACCAGGCGCGGATCGGTTCCGCGCGGCGCCGTCATCAGCTCGGCCGCCGAGGAGAGCGTGGGTTCCCAATCGAAGACAATCCCGTCACCGGGGCCGATCACGACCGTGGCACCGGCGACCGCACCGGCGCGGAACAGCTCGTCCTCGACGCCGAGACGGGCCAAGCGGTCCGCGAGGTAGCCGACGGCCTCTTCGTTTTGGAAGTCGGTCTGCTGCACCCACTTGACGGGCTTGTCGCCGAGGATCCGGTAGACCGGACCGTACGTGCCGCCCTCGACTTTGATCGTGAAGTCCTTCTCGGACCCGTGCGGCCGGATGACAATCCGCTCGGCGGGAAGATCGTCGATCGTCGCGACCCGGTGCTCTTCGACGATCTCGGCGAGGGCGAACGTGAGCTCGCGCAGACCCGCACGGCTGACCGTGGAGATCTCGAACACGCGGAACCCGCGCGATTCGAGGTCGGGGCGCACGAGGTCGGCGAGGTCACGGGCCTCGGGCACGTCCACCTTGTTCAGTGCGACGATCTGCGGGCGCTCGAGCAGCGGGATCTGGCCCTCGGGCACCGGGTACGCGGCCAGCTCGGCCAGAATGACATCCAGGTCGGTCAACGGGTCGCGGCCCGGGTCGAGCGTCGCGCAGTCCAGCACGTGAACCAGAGCCGTGCAGCGCTCGACGTGGCGGAGGAACTCCAAGCCGAGGCCGCGGCCTTCGCTCGCCCCCTCGATGAGGCCCGGGACGTCGGCGACCGTGAAGCGCACGTCGCCGGCCTGCACGACGCCGAGGTTGGGGTGCAGCGTCGTGAACGGGTAGTCGGCGATCTTCGGCCGCGCGGCCGACACGGCGGCGATCAGGCTCGACTTCCCGGCAGAGGGGAAGCCCACCAGCGCCACATCCGCCACGGTCTTGAGCTCGAGGACGACATCGCCCTCCCACCCGGGGGTCCCCAGCAGCGCGAAGCCGGGAGCCTTGCGCTTGGGCGAGGCCAAAGCGGCGTTGCCGAGTCCCCCGAGCCCGCCGGGGGCGACGACGAAGCGCATGCCCGGCGTGAGCATGTCAACGAGCACGGTGCCGTCGGGATCCTTCACGACCGTTCCGAGCGGAACCGGCAACTCGGTCATCTCGCCGGCGGCGCCGGAGCGGTGATCACCCATGCCGAAGCCTCCGTTGCCGGCGGAGCGGTGTGGCGAGTGGTGGTACGACAGCAGCGTGGTCACCTGCGGGTCGGCGACGAGCACCACGTCGCCGCCGTGCCCGCCGTTGCCCCCGTCCGGGCCCGCCAGCGGCTTGAACTTCTCGCGGCGCACCGACACGCAGCCGTTGCCGCCCTTTCCCGCACGCAGATGCAGGGTGACGCGGTCGACGAAGGTGACCATGAGGGTCCTCCCGGGATGGGCCGGCGATACCGGCGGAGAAAAACGACGAGGGGGCGGGCAGTGCCCACCCCCTCGGGAACGACGTGTGCTGCGGATTACTCCGCGGCGGCAGCGACGATGTTGACGACCTTGCGGCCGCCCTTCTGGCCGAACTCGACCGCGCCGGCGGCGAGAGCGAACAGCGTGTCATCGCCACCGCGGCCGACGTTGGCGCCGGGGTGGAAGTGCGTACCGCGCTGGCGGACGAGGATCTCGCCGGCGTTGACGGCCTGGCCGCCGAAGCGCTTCACGCCGAGGCGCTGTGCGTTGGAGTCACGACCGTTACGGGTGGAGCTTGCGCCCTTTTTGTGTGCCATCTCTGCGTCTCCTGGCTCTTACTTGATGCCGGTGATCTTGACGCGCGTGAGGTCCTGACGGTGGCCCTGGCGCTTCTTGTAGCCGGTCTTGTTCTTGAACTTCTGGATCACGATCTTCGGACCGCGCTCCTCACCGAGGACCTCGGCCGTGACCGAGACCTTCGCGAGCTTGTCGGCGTCGGTCGTGACGGTCTCGCCGTCGACGAACAGAACGGCGGGCAGCTGGATGCTCTCGCCGACCTTCGCCGCCTGGCGATCGAGCACGACGATCGTGCCGACCTCGACCTTCTCCTGCCGGCCGCCGGCGCGCACAACTGCGTAAACCACTTCACACCTGTTTCGTTCGGGAGCGCACGGCTCCGGTTGTCTGATGACGTCGGGAGGGCGGAACGCCCTGAGTCTCGGTGCGATCCAGCCGGCCTGAGCCGACGGGGTCTCGCGTCAATCGCGCGGACACGACGCACCAAAGGACGAGTTTAGCTCACCGAGAGACATCCGGCAAAAGCATCGGGGCCGCGTGTCGGCCGTAGGATCGCGGCGTGGCCATTCTCATCGACGACCCGCAGTGGCCCGCGCACGGCCGTCTGTGGGCGCACCTCGTGAGCGACTCGAACCTCGCCGAGCTGCACGCCTTCGCCGCGGCTGCCGGTATCCCCCGCCGAGCGTTCGACCTCGACCACTACGACGTGCCCGACGAGCGGCACGCCGACTTGGTCGCCGCCGGCGCAGAGCACGTCGGTGGACGCGAGCTCGTTCGTCGTCTCCGGGCCTCGGGGCTGCGCATCACCGCCCGCGAGCGCCGCGCCCCCAAAGCGTGAGGTGCCAAGAATTGTCGCTTCCGACCTCGGTCGGGCGACAATTCTTGGCACCTCACGCGGCTCAGGAGCCGTCGGTCGGCTGGGCGTTCACCGGAGTGCCGGTGAGGGCCGCCGTGGTCACACGGCGGCGCGAGCGGCCCTGACCCGGCGCCTTCGGCTCCGGGAGAGCCTCGAGCACGGACTCGAGCAGCGCGTCCTTCTCGGTGCGCGGCGTCTTGGGCTCGCGCTTCTTGCGCGGGCGCTTCTCGCGCGCCGGCGGCTCGGTCTTGGCATCCATGACCGCCTCGACCGACGCCACGACGGCCGCCTCGACCACGGCGGGGTCGTCGACCGTCGGATGGATCGTGGATGCCGCGATCTGCGCGAGCGCAGACTTCACGCCCTCGGTGATGACGTGTGTGCCACCGGCGGGAGCGGAGGCCGCGCCCGCGCCGTTCCCGTTGCCGGGGCCGGAGCCGTTGCTATTGGAGGAGCCGTTCCCGCCACGGCCGCGGCGGTTGTTGCCGCCCCCGTTGCCGTTCGTCGTGGCCGCCGTGCGGTGCTTCACGACGGGATCGTGGTGCACGATGACACCGCGCCCGGCGCAGACCTCGCACGCCTCGCTGAAGGTCTCCAGCAGACCCAGGCCCAGCTTCTTGCGCGTCATCTGCACGAGGCCGAGCGAGGTGACCTCGGCGACCTGGTGCTTCGTGCGGTCGCGGCTCAAGCACTCGATGAGACGGCGCAGCACGAGGTCGCGGTTGGACTCGAGCACCATGTCGATGAAGTCGACGACGATGATCCCGCCGATGTCGCGCAGCCGCAGCTGACGGACGATCTCCTCTGCGGCCTCGAGGTTGTTCTTGGTGACGGTCTCTTCGAGGTTGCCGCCCGATCCGACGAACTTCCCGGTGTTGACGTCGACGACGGTCATCGCCTCGGTGCGGTCGATGACCAGCGAGCCGCCCGAGGGCAGCCACACCTTGCGGTCGAGCGCCTTCTCGATCTGCTCGGTGATGCGGAAGGCGTCGAAGGGGTCCTGATCGCCCTCGTACTTCTCGACGCGCTCGAGCAGATCGGGCGCGACGCCCTGCAGGTAGCTCGAGATCGTCGACAGCGCCTCGTCACCCTGGATGAGCATGCGCGTGAAGTCCTCGTTGAAGACATCGCGCACGATCTTCACCAGCAGGTCGGGCTCGGAGTGCAGCAGGGCCGGAGCCTGAATCGTCTTGACCTGCGAGCTGATGTGCTCCCACTGGGAGGTCAGTCGCTGCACGTCGCGCGTCAGCTGATCCTCGGTGGCGCCCTCCGCGGCGGTACGGACGATGACGCCCGACGACTCGGGGAGAACCTCCTTCAGGATTTTCTTCAGACGTGCGCGCTCGGTGTCGGGGAGCTTGCGCGAGATGCCGTTCATCGCACCACCGGGCACGTACACGAGGTAACGGCCGGGCAGGGAGATCTGGCTCGTGAGGCGCGCACCCTTGTGGCCCACCGGGTCTTTCGTGACCTGGACGAGCACGCGATCGCCGGACTTCAGCGCCAGCTCGATGCGACGCGGCTGGTTGCCGGTCTCGACGCCGTCCCAATCGACCTCGCCGGAGTACAGCACCGCGTTACGGCCGCGGCCGATGTCGACGAACGCCGCCTCCATGCTGGGCAGCACGTTCTGCACGCGGCCGAGGTAGACGTTGCCGATGAGCGAGGCATCCTGATTGCGGGCGACGTAGTGCTCGACGAGCACGTTGTCTTCGAGTACCGCGATCTGGATCCGCCCCGCCTTGGAGCGCACGACCATGACGCGATCGACCGCCTCGCGACGCGCGAGGAACTCGGCCTCGGTCACGACGGGACGACGACGTCCCGCCTCGCGACCATCGCGACGGCGCTGCTTCTTTGCCTCGAGACGCGTGGAGCCCTTGATGCGCTGCGGCTCGGTGATGAGTTCGACGGCACGCTGACGGGCGGGGGCGGCGGGGGCTTCGGTCTGCTCCTCGGCTGCGGTGGAACCTCCGCCACGGCGGCGGTTGCGGCGGCGGGCGTTGGACGACACGCGCTCGCTCGCCACCTCGTCGTCGCGCTCATCGACCTCGTCGCGCGCAGGAAGCGGCGGCAGCTCGGGCGCGTAGAAGTGGAGCTGCGTCGACACGGCCGACACGAACACCTCGGGCAGGAGTCCCAGCGAGACGGCGGTCGGGATGGCGGGCTTCTCCGGCTCTGCCGGCGGGGCGGCCACGTCCGCGGTGTCGCTTCCTGCCGCGGTCTCTTCACCGGCGGCCGCGGATTTTGCAGCTTCTCCCCCGTCGCCGACGGGTGCGTCGGCGTCGACGGGCGGTGCCGGCTCGCTCTCGACGGCACCGGCTTCTGTGGCCTCGGGCTCCGCGGCATCCGTCGCCGTGGCATCGGCTTGCATGGCCTCGGGCTCCGCGGCAACCGTGGCCTTGGGCTCTTCGACATCCGTCGCCGTGGCTGCGAGAGCCTCCGCAGCCTCGGACTCCAGGACGGCCGGTTCGCCCGAATCGGCCGCGGCGGCGGTCTCGGCGTCCTTCACGGCGGCCTCGTCGTCGGCATCCGCTTCCGTCGTCGGAGTGCTCTCGTCGCCGAGCAGATCAGCGTCGGCGGCACTCTCCGTGGTCGGGGTCTCGGTCGCCGGGGTCTCGGCGGGGGTCTGATCGTCGGTTGCGTCGGCCATTCGGTCGTACTCCCTGGCGGGCGACACCGCGCGTCGCCCGGCGAAATCTCGTGCGGCGCCGCACCCGGCGGGGCCGCGAACTCACTCGGTCTGCAGCAGGCCGGCGGCTCGTGCTGCGAAGGGCGGTCATCGCCCGAAGTCTTCTGGTGATTCGCCTGCGGCGCGGCCGCGGCTCATCGAAGCTCCATTATCGCACGGTCGATCGGTTTCGCTCGCAGGCACGGTGACTCTTGCCTCCGCATAAACGCGATCGGCGGACGGAAACGCGCGGAGAGAGCGTTTCCGTCCGCCGATCGTGTTTATCGGCAGACGCGCACCTGCGGCGGCGCCCGCCGGCGTCTCGACGGCGAGGCATCGCACAGGCGACACATCGAACGACGGTGCAAGAATCGCGATCATGAGCGAAACCCTCACTCCGCGTCGGCCCGTCTTCGCGGTGTGGCTGATCGTCGCGGGAGCGATCGGATGGTGGGCGGCCTTCTCCTTGACGATGGAGCGCTTCCATCAACTGATGGACGGCGGGGCCGCGGCATCCTGCGACTTCAGCGTGCTGGTGCAGTGCAGCGCGAACCTCCAGTCGTGGCAGGGCAGCCTGTTCGGCTTCCCCAACCCGATCATCGGCCTTGCGGCCTGGATCGCCCCGATCGTCGTCGGCGTCGCGATTCTCGCGGGCGCCCGTTTCGCCCGCTGGTTCTGGATCCTGTTCTGGGTCGGCATTGCCGGGGCGATGACATTCGTCATCTGGCTGATCTCTCAGAGCATCTTCGTGCTCGGCACCCTCTGCCCATGGTGCATGGTGACGTGGTCGGTGACGATCCCCACCTTCTTCGTCGTCACGCTGCATCTCCTGCGCGAGGGCATCGTCCCGGCGGGGGCGAAGACGAGGGATGCCGCGAATTCCCTGATGGCGTGGGTCCCGCTCATGACGCTCGGCGCCTACGTCGTCGTCGCCGTCCTGGCCCAGCTGCGCCTGGACGTCCTCTCGCAGCTCTAGTCGGTCGCGCCGCGCCTCCGCAGAACCTCACCGATCTGCACGACCGCAGTCCGAACCAGCGGATGCCACGGAGCTCGTGCGAATCGCTGAGGTTCGGCCGCGCGGCCCGGTGAACGACGACGGCCGCCGCCCCGCGGGACGACGGCCGTCATGGCATCCGGGATCAGTCGAACCAGATGGAGAGCTCGCGCGCCGCCGACTCGGGGCTGTCGCTGCCGTGCACCAGGTTCTGCTGCACCTTCAGGCCCCAGTCGCGGCCGAAGTCGCCGCGGATCGTTCCGGGCGCCGCGGTCGTGGGGTCGGTGGTGCCGGCGAGGGAACGGAATCCCTCGATGACGCGGTTGCCGGCCAGGCGGATCGCCACGGACGGTCCGGAGAGCATGAACTCCAGCAGCGGCTCGTAGAAGGGCTTCCCCTCATGCTCGGCGTAGTGCTGGGCGAGCCGCTCACGGTCGGGCTCAACCAGGCGGATGTCGACGAGGGCGTAGCCCTTCGCCTCGATGCGGGCGAGGATCGCGCCGGTCAGGCCGCGGGCGACGCCATCGGGCTTGACCAGGACGAGGGTCTCTTCGGTGGCCATGGGTCATTCTCCGTTCGAGAGGTCGGGGTCGGCGGCGCGTCGGGCGTTCTGCCGGTCCAGCGCCGCTCCCTTGATGGTCGCATACGCCCACATCCCGCCGAAAATGAGCGCGACGACAGCGAGCGCCGGGACCAGGATGCCGCCGAGCGCCAGGATCACCTGGAGCACCCATCCGACGATGATCGCCCAGCGGTGGCGTAGGAGCCCGGAGACGGCGACCATCGCCACGGCCAGGACGACGCCGCCGACGATGCCCCACCACGGTGCGATGCCCGCGGGCAGCGCGTTGAGCCCGTAGACGACGAGACCGCCGAGAAAGACGACGATCGACTCGAACCCGAGGACGACCGCGCCGAGGGATTCCTGTGCGCCGCGGGCCCGGCGGGGACGCGGCTCGCGCGGGCTCACCCTTGCCACCCGGCCTTCCAGTCCTCCAGCTCGGACAACCGGATGGCCTCGCCGGCGAGCACGACCGACCCCGTGATGACGACGGCGCGTCGATCCGACTCCGCGGCCCACGCCCTCGCGGCATCGGCGGCGTCCTCCAGCGTGGGGTGGACGGTCACCGGCACATCGGCCGCTTCGGCGACATCGGCGATCGCGTCGGGGTCTGCCGCGCGGTCACTGTCGGGGGCGGTGGCGAAGACACGGGCGACCGCGGGTGCGAGCGTCGACACGATCCCCGCGGTGTCCTTCCCGGAGAGGATGCCGACGACCGCCCCCCACTCGTCGATGTCGAATGCTTCGTCGAGGGCTGCGACGAGCGCGCGCGCACCGTGCGGGTTGTGGGCGGCGTCGACGAGGACCGTGGGCGCCGTGCCGAGGAGCTGCAGACGACCGGGCGATGTCGTCGCTCCGAGCCCGTCACTGACCACCTCGGGGTTGAGGGGCTGCGCTCCCCCGCCGATCAGCGACTCGACGGCGGCGATCGCGAGGGCGGCGTTCTGCCCCTGGTGGGCGCCGTAGAGCGGGAGATAAAGCTCGGGGTAGCTGCCGGCGACGCCGCGCACCGTGAGCAGCTGTCCGCCCACCGCAAGGGTCTGCGTCTCGAGGGTGAACCCGTCGCCGGCGAAGGCGACCGACGCATGCATCTTCTCGGCGCGGGCGAGGATGGCCCGCCGGGCTTCCTCGGGCTGAGCAGCGGAGACCACCGCCGCGCCCTCCTTGATGATCCCCGCCTTGACCGTGGCGATCTCGGCGATGGTGCTCCCGAGCCGGTCGGCGTGGTCGATGTCGATGGGCGTGAACACCGCGACGTCACCGTCGGCGGTGTTGGTCGAGTCCCACGCGCCGCCCATGCCGACTTCGAGCACGAGGACGTCGATCGGGGCGTCCGCGCAGGCCACGAAGGCGAGCACGGTCAGCAGTTCGAAGAACGTCAGGGGCGCATCGCCCGCGGCCTCGAGCTCGGCATCCACGATCTGGACGAACGGCTCGATCTCGTCCCAGGCGTCGGCGATCGCGGCATCCGCGACGGGTTCCCCGTCGATGAGGATGCGTTCGGTGAAGCGCTCGAGGTGCGGGCTGGTGAACAGTCCCGTGCGCAGTCCGAGCGCCCGCAGCAGGCTCTCGATGATGCGGCTGGTCGAGGTCTTGCCGTTGGTGCCGGTGACGTGGATGACGCGGTACGTGCGCTGCGGGTCGTCGAGCAGCTCGAGCACGCGACGCGTGCGCTCGACGCGCGGCTGCACCCACTGCTCGCCCTGCCTCTGCAGGAGAGCGGCGTAGACGGCGTCGGCACGGGAACGGTCGCTCATGCGGGGACTCCGATCCGCGCCACGGATACGGCCACGTCGCCGGTGTTCGCGTAGGTCTTCGCGGCGAGGACGTTCTCGAACTCCGGCGCACGCGTCTCACCGCGCTCGATCAGGCGCTCGGTGCGCGAGGCGAGGACGACGCCCTCGGCAAGCGTCTCGGATGCCACGCCCGCGAGGTCGAAGGCCTGCGCCACCGCCGCGGCATCCGCGGCGTCGTCGAAGGTGAGCGTCAGCGCGATGCGGTCGCTCACGTCGAAGCCGGCGGCCTTGCGGGTGTCCTGGATGCCGCGGATCATGTCGCGCGCCAGGCCTTCGGCCTCCAGCTCCGGCGTAGTGACGGTGTCGAGCAGGACGAAGCCGCCCGACGACAGCACCGCGAGAGCTTCGCCCTCGGGGCGACCCGCCGTTTCGACGACGAGGTCGTACTCGCTGGGCTCGAGCGGGATGCCGCCGGCGACGACGCGACCGTCGACCTCGCTCCAGTCCCCCGCGCGGGCGGCCTGGATCGCCTGCTGCACCTGCTTGCCCAGTCGCGGTCCCGCAGCCCGGGCGTTCACGGACAGGCGGTGAGTGATGCCGTACGCCGCGGCCGTGTCGTCTCGGAGGGCGACCTGCTCGACCGCCTTGACGTTGAGCTCGTCGCGGAGGATGTCGTCGAACTGCGCCAGGCCCTCGGCATCCGGGGTCACCACCGTCAGGCGCGGCAGCGGCAGGCGCACGCGCTTGCCCTCGCGCTTGCGGAGGGCGTTCGCGACGCTCGAGACCTCGCGGACCGTGTCCATCGCGGTGCGGATGTCGGCGGCGGCGGGGAACGCCGAGGCATCCGGCCAGTCCTCGAGGTGCACGCTCCGGCCGCCGGTGAGGCCCTGCCACACGCGCTCGGTGACGAGCGGGAGCAGCGGGGCAGCCACGCGCGTGAGCGTTTCGAGCACCGTGTACAGCGTGTCGAACGCCTCGCGGCTGGACGGGTCGTCGGTCACGCCCACCCAGAACCGGTCGCGCGAGCGGCGGATGTACCAGTTCGTGAGCACTTCGGCGAAGTCGCGCAGGCGCTCCGCGGCAGTGGTGGAATCGAGCCCCTCGAGATCGGATGCCACGTCCCGCACGAGGTCGCCGGTGAGCGCGAGGATGTAGCGGTCGAGCACGTCCGTGGAGTCGGTGCGCCACTGCGCCTCGTAGCCGTTCGGCCCCGATGCGTTGGCGTAGGTCGCGAAGAAGTACCACGCGTTCCACAGCGGCAGCAGGAACTCGCGGACACCCGAGCGGATGCCTTCCTCGGTGACGACGAGGTTGCCGCCGCGCAGCACGCTCGACGACATGAGGAACCAGCGCATGGCATCCGAGCCGTCGCGATCGAACACCTCGCGCACGTCGGGGTAGTTGCGCAGCGACTTCGACATCTTCTGCCCGTCGTTGCCCAGGACGATGCCGTGGCAGGACACCCCGGTGAACGCGGGGCGGTCGAACAGAGCCGTCGACAGCACGTGCATGACGTAGAACCAGCCGCGGGTCTGACCGATGTACTCCACGATGAAGTCCGCCGGCGAGTGCTCGTCGAACCACTCGTGGTTCTCGAACGGGTAGTGCACCTGCGCGAAGGGCATCGATCCGGAGTCGAACCACACGTCGAGCACGTCCTCGATGCGGCGCATCGTCGACCGTCCGGTGGGGTCGTCGGGGTTCGGCCGGGTCAGATCGTCGATGTAGGGACGGTGCAGATCGACGTCGCCGTCGGCGTTGCGCGGCAGGCGACCGAAGTCGGCCTCCATCTCGGCGAGCGAACCGTACACGTCGACGCGCGGGTAGTTCGGGTCGTCGCTCTTCCACACGGGGATCGGCGAACCCCAGTAGCGGTTGCGGCTGATCGACCAGTCGCGAGCGCCCTCGAGCCACTTGCCGAACTGGCCCTCCTTGACGTTCTCGGGCACCCAGGTGATCTGCTGGTTGTTCTCGAGCAGACGGTCCTTGACGTCGGTGACGCGCACGAACCAGCTCGACACGGCCTTGTAGATCAGGGGGTTCCGGCAGCGCCAGCAGTGCGGGTACGAGTGCTCGTACGAGGCCTCGCGCAGCAGTCGGCCGCCCTGCGTGAGCAGACGGATCAGGGGACGGTTGGCCTCGAACCACAGTTCCCCCGCGACGTCGGTCACGGCGGACAGGAACCGGCCGCCATCGTCGAGCGAGATGATCGTGGGCAGGCCCGCGGCGTCGGCGAGGCGCTTGTCGTCCTCACCGTAGGCGGGGGCCTGGTGCACAATACCGGTGCCGTCGCTGACGGTGACGTAGTCGTCGACGAGGATATTCCACGCGTTGCCCGTGCCCCACGTCTCGGCGTCGGCGTAGTAGTCGAAGAGCCGGTCGTACGACACGCCCTCGAGGTCCGAACCCAGAACGGTGGTCTGCACGGCCTCACGGGCGGCATCCGCGCTCTCGTAGCCGAGATCCTTCGCGTAGTTCGGCAGCAGGTCTTCCGCGAGCAGGTAGCGGTGCGCGGTCGCCTCGATCGCCTCGTCGGGGGTGCCGTCGGGCGCCCGGTGCACGTCGGCGGCACCGCGCGGGCCTCCCTCGACGACGGCATACCGGATGCCGGGTCCCACCGCGAGGGCGAGGTTGGTCGGCAG
>NZ_JAKRNI010000050.1 GCF_022346945.1 Microbacterium sp. ACRRU
GTGCCGGGGGTGGCGGCCGGGCGAGCCGGGCCGGGACGGGCGCCGGGGCGCGCCGCACCGGCGGCGGGCTTGGCATCCGTCGATCCCGACGAGCCCTCGGCCGCGAGGGCGGCGCGGAGCTTACGGGCCACCGGGGGCTCGATGGTGGATGAGGGGCTCTTGACGAACTCGCCGAGCTCCTTCAGCTTCGCAAGCGCGACCTTGCTGTCGACGCCGAGCTCGGAAGCGATCTCGTGCACGCGTGGTTTTGCCACAATTCTCCTGTCTGAGGGCCCACCCCGGACAGGGCAGACCGTTAGTTGCGGACGGGTCTCATTTCGAGCCGTTCACTTCGTGTCCATAGCCGTTCAGCCGTTTCGCTGGAGGGTTGATTCGAAGGTCTGCGTGTCAAGCGGGCCTGACACACGCAATGCTCGTACGAAGGCGCGGCGTGCGAGAGCTTTCCCGACGCACGCGTCCGTCTCGTGCACCCACGCGCCCCGTCCCGGGAGGATCGCCCGCTCGTCTCTGACGAGGACCGACCCGTCCGCGACCACACGCAGAAGCGATGATCGGGGGGCACGTGCGCGGCATCCGACGCACGTTCGTACAGGTTCCATCGTACACCTCGCCGTCGTCCGGACGACGGACGCTCAGTTGTCTTCGAGGATGCTGTCGGGCTGGATGTCGATCTTGGCGCCGGTCAGTTTGGCGGCGAGGCGAGCGTTCTGGCCCTCCTTGCCGATCGCGAGCGACAGCTGATAGTCGGGCACGAGCGCCCGCACGGCCTTGGTCGACGCGTCGAGCACGAAGCTCGAGGTGACCTTGGCCGGAGACAGCGCGTTGGCCACGAACTTCGGCAGCTCGGCGTCGTAGTCGATGATGTCGATCTTCTCGCCGGCCAGTTCCTCGGTGACGGCGCGCACGCGTCGGCCGAGCTCGCCGATGCAGGCACCCTTGGCGTTGATCGTCGGGTCGTTCGCCTTGACGGCGATCTTGGTGCGGTGTCCGGCCTCGCGGGCGAGCGAGACGATCTCGACCAGGCCCGCGGCGATCTCGGGCACTTCGAGGGCGAAGAGCTTGCGGACCAGCCCGGGGTGCGTGCGCGACACCGTGATCTGGGGGCCCTTGTTGCCCTTCGCGACCGACGTGACGTACACGCGCAGGCGTGAACCGTGCGGGTAGGTCTCACCCGGCACCTGCTCCTCGGGAGGCAGGATCGCCTCGACGGTGCCGAGGTCGACGTGCACCATGCGGGGGTTGGGGCCCTGCTGGACGACGCCGGCGACGATGTCGCCCTCCTTGCCACGGAACTCCCCCAGCACGGCGTCATCGGCGATGTCGCGCAGACGCTGGCTGATGACCTGCTTGGCGGCGAAGGCGGCGATGCGACCGAAGTCGTCGGGCGCCTGCTCCTCCTCGCCGATCACGACGCCCTCCTCGTCGAGGACGGGCGTGTAGATGCCCACGTGACCGCTCTTGCGGTCGAGCTCGGCGCGCGCACCCGCCGGGATCTCACCGCTGGGCGAGATGTGCTTGGCGTAGGCGGTGAGGATCGCCTGTTCGATGATGCGCGCGAGTTCGTCGAAGGGGATCTCCTTCTCGCGTTCGATCGTCTTCAGAAGTGCCAGATCGATGTCCACAAGACCCTCCGTATTCAGCTCTCGTCGACGCGGAACGGCGCCGACAACCCTCCTACGATACCCGGATGCCGGCTCACCCGCGACCCTCACCGGAGAGGCATGGGACGCGGGGCGGCGCTGAGAGTGGCCCCCGCGTCGGTGTCGCGGGCGGCGCCGTGTACGACGGGCTGGTCGCTCTCGCGGCCCGGGAACACGGACCGCGTCTCGCCACGCGCGACGCTCGCGCTCGCGCGACCTACGACGTCCTCGGCATCGACGTCGAGCTCGTCGCCTGATCCCGGCTGGTCACCGGGCTTCCAGCGGATTCGCTGCGAGCTTCTCGAGCACTCCCCCGTCGACCAGGCGACGCGCGGCGGTATCGGGCTTGCGTTCGGCCTGATCCACCACGCACGCGCCGAACTCCGCCGCGAGGGCGCCCCGCGGGTACGCGTCGAGGACGTCGCGCACGAACTCCCGCGGCAGCGCGTCGGGCCGCGCCCCCGAGATGTCGAGTCCGGTCGCGATCTCGAGCAGGTAGCCCTCGGCATCCATCGCCGGGTCGACGCGCGGCCAGTTGTGCCGCACGATCACCTCGAGCGCGCGCTCGCGACGCTCGCTCTCCCAGCCGGCGCCCGCCGCGAGGGCTGTCGCGACGTGACCTCCCGCATGCTCGTACGACAGCGTGTGGTTGTCGAACTCCGTGACGGTGCCGATGTCATGCAGCACCGCGGCGACATACAGGAGCTCGTGGTCGATGCCGGTGATGCCGTCGACGAGCGCGAAGGCTTCGGCCCACACCCAGGAGCGCAGGGCGTGCGCGGTGATCGCCTCCGATTGGTACTGCTCCGCGAGCGCGAGGGCGCCGCGAGCGGCGAGCGTGTCGGGGACGGAAAACTCGGACAGACGCATGGTTCCTCCTGGGGTGTGTTCCCACTCTCCCCGGGATACGCACCTCGCGCCCGCTACGAACGGTCAGCTCTCGCCGCCTTCCCGCCAATCGCCGCGGGAACGACGGATGCCACGGCCCGCGAGCCGTGGCATCCGACGCTCAGTGCACCGGCGTGGCGTGCCAGATGCGGTCGAGGTAGTCGCGCATCGCCCGGTCGGAGGAGAAGAAACCGCTGCGCGCGACGTTCAGGATGGCCGACCGCACCCAGGCGTCCTGGTCGGCGTACGCTGCATCCACTCGTTCCTGGGCGTCGAGGTAGGAGCCGAAATCGGCCAGCGCCATGAAGCGGTCGTCGTACAGGAGGTTCGAGATGAGGGGCTCGAACACCGACCGGTCACCGCCCGAGAACGCCCCCGCGGCGATGAGGTCGATCGCCCGGCGCAGGCGTTCGTCCTCGTGGTAGAAGTCGGCGGGGCGGTAGCCCTCGGCCCACAGCGCCTCGACCTCGGGCTCGCTCATGCCGAAGAGGAAGAAGTTGTCGTCGCCGACGAGCTGGCGGATCTCGACGTTGGCGCCGTCGTCGGTGCCGATCGTGAGGGCTCCGTTGAGGGCGAGCTTCATGTTCCCCGTTCCCGAGGCTTCCTTGCCCGCGAGCGAGATCTGCTCCGACAGGTCGGCGGCGGGGATGATGCTCTCGGCGAGGGTCACGTTGTAGTTGGACGGGTACAGCACCTTCAGACGCCCCTCGACGCGGGGGTCGGCGTTGACGACCTCGCCGACGGCGTTGATGAGGTGGATGATGTGCTTCGCCATCGCGTATCCCGGCGCGGCCTTCGCCCCGAACAGGAACGTGCGGGGCTGGACCTTTTCGACGGGCACGCGGCCGGAGACGATCTCGTCGTACGCGCTGACGATGTGCAGGACTTTGAGCGTCTGGCGCTTGTACTCGTGCAGCCGCTTGATCATGACGTCGAGCAGATGGCCGTCGTCGATCGTGGTGCCGTCGCGGGCGGCGAGAACGCGACTCAGTCGACGTTTGTTGGCGGCCTTGACCGCCGCGAAACGCTCACGGAACTCGGGGTCGTCGGCGTAGGCCTCGAGCCCTCGGAGCCGTTCGAGGTCCACCGTCCAGCCCGCGCCGAGCGTCTCGGTGATGAGCGTCGACAGCTCGGGGTTGGCCAGGCGCAGAAAGCGGCGCGGCGTGACCCCGTTGGTGACATTGGTGAACTTCTCGGGCCACATGCGCGCGAAGTCCTTGAGCACGTTGTCGCGCAGCAGCTGCGAGTGCAGCTCGGCCACGCCGTTGACCTTCGACCCCGCGACCGTGGCGAGGTAGGCCATGCGCACGGAGCGGAACGGGTGCTCTCCGATGATCGACATGTCGCGGATGAGCATCTCGTCGTCACCGAAACGCTCCCGCACCTCGAGCAGGAAGGCATCGTTGATGCGGTAGATGATCTCGAGGTGGCGCGGCAGCAGACGCCCCAGGAGGTCGACCGACCACACTTCGAGCGCCTCGGGCAGCAGCGTGTGGCAGGTGTAGGCGAAGCACTTCTGCGTGATGGCCCACGCGGCATCCCATTCCATGCCCTTCTCATCGACGAGCACCCGCATGAGCTCGGGCACCCCGATCACGGGGTGAGTGTCGTTGAGCTGGAAGATGACACGCTCGGGCAGCTTCGTCAGGTCGAACCCGTCGGGCAGGACGTGCTCGACGAAATCGGCGATGGATGCCGCGACGAAGAAGTACTGCTGCTGCAGCCGCAGCTCCTTCCCCTGGGGCGTGGAGTCCTCGGGGTAGAGCACCTTGGAGATGTTCTCGGCGAAGGTCTGCGCGCGCACCGACGCGACGTATTCGCCGGAGTTGAACGTGTGCAGGTCGAAAGCGTTCGTGGCCACCGCGCGCCACAGCCGCAGGGTGTTGACGCGGCCGTTGTGATAGCCGGGGACCATCATGTTGTACGGCACGGCGAGGACGTTCCACTCCGGCACCCAGCGCGTGCGCTCGACGCCGTCGTCGTCGTACGTCTCGGTGCGACCGCCGAACGAGATGGTCTGCGCCGCCTCGGGGTGCGGGAAATCCCACGGCGAGCCCAGCCGCAGCCACGCGTCGGGCTGCTCGACCTGCTGGCCGTCGGCGAAGGCCTGCCGGAAGATGCCGTACTCGTAGCGGATGCCGTACCCGATCGTCGGGATGCTCATCGTCGCGAGGGAGTCGATGAAGCATGCCGCGAGCCGGCCGAGGCCGCCGTTGCCGAGGCCCGGCTCGATCTCGAGCGCGCGGAGGTCATCGATGTCGATGCCGCACTGCGCCAGGGCCTCGGTGGCGATCTCGGTCAGCCGAGCGGCCAAGAGGTTGTTGTCGAGCTGCCGTCCGAGCAGATACTCCGCCGACAGGTAGCACACCGTCTTGGACTGCTGCCGACTCTGCTGAGCCTGATCGTCGAGCCAGCGCGCCATGAGGTAGTCGCGGACCGTCCCCGCCAGGGCCAGATAACGGTCGTTGTCATCGGATGTCGACAGGGCGACACCCTGGTCGAAGTTGAGGTTCTGCAGGAACCGCCGGACGAAACCGTCGACCGAGGCCGGCGGAGCGGCGACGGGGGCCAGCGCGAGCGGGTGGGTCGGGCGGAGCTCAGACGCGGAGGGAGTGTTCTCGGGCACGGTTCGACCGTAATCAGAACCCACGGCGAGCGCCAAGAGGGAACGCGATCGACACAGGATCTTCACCGCGCCGCCGCACGGACGACGCGCGTGCGCGTCAGCGCAGGCCGCACCCGTCGACGACCTGCGTCCGCCGCTCGATGAGGTTCTTCGTCCAGTCGTACAGCACGGGCAGGAAGCGCGACTTCGGCAGGATCGGCCGCAGGTGGTCGTACCCGGCGTAGGTCGCCCACCGCACCGGCTGCCCCTGCGCGCAGAGCCCCTCGACGTAGTCGCGCTGCAGCTTCGGCGGGATGACCTCGTCCTCCGCGCCCCACGCGACCAGCAAGGGGCTCCCGAGCGGTTCGGTCATCGCGTTCTCGGCGAGACGTCGGCCGAGCGCGCCGTCGGTGAGGTCGGCGCTGTACAGCGGCCGATCCTCCGAGACGCCGAGGGCGGTCAGCACCGAGACGACGACGCCCGGCTCGGTCGGGCAGCGCTGCGTCATCTCGAGGACGATCGAGCGCGACCCTTCGGCGATGTAGTCGTCGAGGTGCACGTCGGCGTAGGTGCGCGAGTAGGGAACGAGCACCCACGAGGTGAGGACGGACAGCAGGGCGTTCGGCGGCCCCGAGAGCAGCTCGCGCGCGAGCGCGGGCGGGTCGGCGACGGGGGCGACGACCGCGGTCCCGAGGACGTCGATCCCGGGCGCGTACTCGGAGGCGATGGCGGTGGTCCACAGCGCGGCGTGCCCGCCCTGCGAATGCCCCCAGACGACCGTGTCCGGCGACAGGGTCAGGTCGCTGCGCAGTTCGCTCGTGGCCAGCACGGCATCCAGCGAGGAGCGGGCCTCCCCCTTACCGATGAGGTAGGGGTAATCGCCCGGCGCGCCCTGTCCCGAAAAGTCCGACGCGACGACCACCCACCCGGCCTTGAGCGCCTGCTCGAGCGCGGGGATCGACCACCGCGTCGCCGAGGCGTCGCGGAGGCTGGGGGCGCACCCCTGCGCGACCCCCGTGGTGCCGTGGTTCCACACGATGACGGGCCGGGGCCCGGGCGGCAGATCCTTCGGCACGATGACCAGTGCGCTGGCGACGGCGGGCCGGCTCACGGCATCCCGGGTCGTGTAGAGGATCCGGGTGACGTCGCCGTTCTCGGGCAGGCGCCCCAGATAGGCGTCGGAGCGGATGAGTCGCCCATGCCCGCCCGGCACCTCCGCGGGCGGGTCGTAGAACGCGTCGACCACGGGAGCGCCGTCGTTGAGCCAGTCATTGAGCCACCATCCGCCGGCGGCCGTGGCGACCAGGACGAGCGACAGGGCGTACCGGCCCGCGGCGGCCCACCGGGTACGCGCGCGGCGGCGACGGACCGCGCGTTGCGCGTCGAACGGCGTCGTGCGCGGACGCGGACGCCGGATGCCGACGACCCCCCGCGCGAAGACACCGACACCGAAGACGATGGTGCGGACACCGAACACGACCGAAAGGACGAGCACCGTGACGTCGGGCCACGTGAACGACAGCAGCCCGAGCGCGATCTGTGCGACGCCCCAGGCCAGGGAGAGCACTCGCGAGCTCGCCGTCCCCCTCGTGACGGCGCGTCCGACCGAGGCGAGGCCACCGATCACCAGCAGAACGGCCAGCACCGACGGCAGCAGTTCGAGGCTGCGCCCGAGCCACACCAGGACGGCGACGCCCGCGAGGATCCAGGCCGCCGACACCGCCCGCGCCCACCAGCCGGCCGGTCGACCGACGAGCTCGAGCACGCCCATCACGACGGCGCTCAACCCCACGTACACACCCAGCAGAACGAGAGAAGTCAGGGGTCGCGTGACGATCAGGATGCCGAGGACGACGACGACGGCGCCGACCACGAGCAGCACCCGCGGGGGCGCATTCCGCACAAGCGCGGGAAGCGCGTTCCACCGGCGCGGCAACGGTCGGCGGGGCGCGGGCATCAGGCCACTATAGGCACGGGTGACCGGGTGATCGGGCGAGGGGCGGCCACCCGGCGTCCGCGTTTGTCGCTCGGGCGTGACACAGCGTACGGTTCCGGAATGCCCTCGCACGCCCGCTCCGCCGCCCGCGAGGCCGAGGCGAACCCCGCGTTCCGCGTCGCCGCCCGAGCGGGCTATGCCGCCAACGGCATCCTCCACCTCGTGATCGGAGCGCTGGTCATCGCGGTCGGTCTCGGGGCTGCCGAGGACAGCGATCAGACAGGCGCCTTCCGGGCCGTGGCCGCCGCGCCCCTGGGTGCCGTCGCCCTCTGGGCTCTCGCGGTGGGTCTGGTGGCCCTCGGCGCGTGGCACCTGCTGCAGGCTTTCGTGCCTCGCGGGCTTTCCGTCCCCCGCCGGATCGCGCGGATCGCCACCGAAGCGCCGCAGGGCATCGTCTTCCTCGTCATCGGGGTCGTGTCCGCCTCGGTCGCGCTGGGGGCTCGCCCCCGCGCGGAGCAGGCGGCCGAAGACGTCAGTCAGGGCGTTCTGACCCTGCCCATCGGCGGCTTCGTGCTCGGGACCGTCGGCGTTGCCGTCGCGGCGGTCGGGGTCGGGTTCTGCGGGATGGGCGTGCGCCGCTCGTTCCGCGACAAGGTGCGCCTCCCGGACGGACGCGGCGGGGGTGCGCTGACGCTGCTCGGCGTCTCGGGATTCCTCGCCAAGGGCGTGGCCCTGGCCATCGTGGGCGTGCTCCTGATCATCGCGGCGATCCGTGTCGAACCCGACACCGCGGGCGGACTGGACGGCGCGGTAGCGGCTCTCGTGGCACTCCCCGCCGGGCCCCTGCTCGCGTGCATCGTCGGCGCCGGGTTCCTCGCCTACGGGGTGTTCACGATCTTCCGGGCCAAATACGCCCGGCTGGGAGCGTAGGCGGAAGCGCGGGATCGGTCAGTCGAGGTCGGGGTCACGCCCGGTGCGCTCCCCCGTCTCCAGCGTCGCGATCGCGTCGTGATCGTCGGCATCCAGTACGAAGTCGAAGACGTCGCCGTTCTCGCGCAGACGGTCGAGCGACACCGACTTCGGGAAGACGACGAGCCCCCGATCGAGGTGCCACCGCACGACGACCTGCGCCGGGGTCTTGCCGTAGCGCGCCGCGATGCCGGCCAGCACCGGCTCATCGAGCAGACCGCCGCGCGCCAGCGGCGCCCACGACTCTGTGACGATGCCGTGCGCGGTGTTCCAGTCGACGAGGTCGCGCTGCGGGAAACGCGGGTGCAACTCGACCTGGTCGATGACCGGGAGGACACCGGTCTCGTCGCGCAGACGTTCGATGTGGGTCGGCGAGAAGTTGCTCACGCCGATGGACGTGACCCGCCCCTCCTCCTGCAGCCGCATGAGCGCTCGCCACGTGTCGACGTAGCGGTCGGCACTCGGGATGGGCCAGTGGATCAGGTACAGGTCGACGCGGTCGAGACCGAGCCTCGCCGCGCTCTGATCGAAGGCGCGGAGCGTCTCGTCATAACCCTGGTCGTCGTTCCACACCTTCGTGGTCACGAAGACCTCGTCACGCGCGAGTCCCGAGGCGCGGACACCCTCCCCGACCTCGCGCTCGTTGCCGTACAGCGCCGCCGTGTCGACGTGCCGATACCCCGCGGCGAGCGCACCCGCGACGAGGTCCGCCGTCACCTCGGCGGGCACCTTGTAGGTTCCGACGCCCAGCTGCGGGATCGAGGAACCGTCGGACAGGGGCACACGGGGCGCGGCGATCATGGCATCCACGCTATCGGCGTCCCACCCGGCAGGTTCCCTCGAGACGGCTCAAGCCTGCAGCCGGGCCAGGGCCTCGGCGACCGGCAGGGTCTCGCGCTCCCCGGTGCGGCGGTCCCACAGCTCCACTTCGCCATCGGCGGCACCGCGGCCGACGATGAGGATGCGCGGGATGCCGACGAGTTCGGCGTCGCCGAACTTCACGCCGGGCGAGACCTTGGGGCGGTCGTCGTACAGCACGTCGAGCCCGGCCTCCTCCAGCTGCGCGGACACCGAGGCGGCGAGGTCGAAGGCCACGGCATCCCGTCCCGTCGCCACGACGTGCACGTCGAACGGCGCCACCGACGCGGGCCAGACGAGGCCCTTCTCGTCGTTGTTGAGCTCGGCGATGATCGCGAGGATGCGCGTCACGCCGATGCCGTACGACCCCATCGTGACGGTCGCGAGCTTGCCGTTCTCGTCGAGCACCTTCAAGCCCAGCGCCTCGGCGTACTTGCGGCCGAGCTGGAACACGTGACCGATCTCCATGCCGCGCGCCAGCTCCACGGGGCCCGAGCCGTCGGGCGCGGGGTCACCCGCTCGCACCGTGGCGGCCTCGACGAAGCCGTCGCCCGTGAAGTCGCGGCCCGCGACGAGCGAGTGCACGTGCTTCTGGTCGATGTTGGCGCCGGTGATCCAGGCCGTCCCGTCCACGACGCGCGGGTCGAGCAGGTACCGGATGCCGGTCGCCGACTCCTCGCCGAGCACGGGGCCGGTGGGCGACCA
Source organism: Microbacterium sp. ACRRU (assembly GCF_022346945.1). Taxonomy (GTDB): domain Bacteria; phylum Actinomycetota; class Actinomycetes; order Actinomycetales; family Microbacteriaceae; genus Microbacterium; species Microbacterium mcarthurae. The sequence continues at coordinate 9,602 of NZ_JAKRNI010000050.1, forward strand.
CGGACCGATGTATCCCTTCACCAGCAGCGGGTTGTTCTCGAAGTCGGTCTCCGTCGCCGCCTCCACCTCGGCGGGCGCGAAGGCCACCTCGACGCGCTTGTCGTCGATGTCGCGGTCGCCGGGGATGCCGACGACGACGATCTCGCGCGTGCCGTCGAGGTGCGTGAGCGCCAAGACCACGTTCTTGAGCGTGTGCGCCGCCGTCCACTCGGCGGAATCCGCGGTGGCGGGACCCGCGATACCGGGGGCCGGGGCGTCGAGATGCGCGTTGGAGTGGTCGACGAGCGTCGCGATCGTGGGGGTGTTCGGCGAATCGAAGATCACCGGCTCGGGCAGCCCCTCGAGGGGAAGGGCGTCGGGCGCGACGGTCGTGAACGCCTCGACGTTCGCCGCGTACCCGCCGGCCGAACGCACGAAGGTGTCCTCACCGATGGGCGTCGGGTGAAGGAACTCCTCCGACTTCGAGCCGCCCATGGCGCCGGCGTCGGCCGCGACGATGACGTATTCGAGCCCGAGGCGCTGGAAGATGCGCTCGTATGCGTCGCGCTGCGCCTGGTATGAGGCATCCAGTCCCGCATCCGTCGCATCGAAGGAATACGCGTCCTTCATCGTGAACTCGCGGCCCCGCAGGAGGCCGGCGCGGGGGCGGGCCTCGTCGCGGTACTTGTCCTGGATCTGATAGATGGTCAGCGGGAGGTCCTTGTACGACGAGTACAGGTCCTTCACCAGGAGCGTGAACATCTCCTCGTGCGTGGGGGCGAGGAGGTAGTCGGCGCCCTTGCGGTCCTGCAGGCGGAACAGCGCGTCGCCGTACTCCTCCCAGCGGCCCGTGACCTCGTACGGCTCGCGGGGCAGCAGCGCCGGGAAGTGCACCTCGAACGCCCCGGCGTTCGCCATCTCCTCGCGAACGACGGTCTCGATCTTGGCCTTGACCTTCAAGCCCAGCGGCAACCACGCGAAGATGCCGGGGGCGTTGCGACGGATGTATCCGGCGCGCACGAGCAGACGGTGGCTCGTGACCTCGGCATCCGAGGGGTCTTCGCGAAGCGTGCGGAGGAAGTAGTTCGACAGACGGGTGACCACGGAATCGAGTCTAGAGCGGGGGATGCCGTGGCCTCAGCCGCGGTCACCGGGGGCGGATACCGCATCCGCCAGCCGAGAGACGAGGTCGTTCCATTCCGCCGTGCTCCGCCCACCGCCCGCTACCGTCACTCTCGTCCCTCCCACATCCACGATCATGCGCACGGAACCGGGATTCTCCACGCTCTCTTTCAGCCATGCCGAGGATGTACCGGGTATGTCGCGGTACGCCATGCCGGTGGATCGGAGATCCTCGGCGCGCGGCGCACCCAGCAGGGGCTGAATGTAGAACTCGACCGCAAGCGGCGACTGCATTGATTCGGCCGGATTGAGGTGCCACCCGCAGTAGCGATTCGCCCCGGCGGCGACGGTGATGTCCCAGATCGGACCGGATGGAACCCAGTCGGTCGGGTATCCGGCTTCGAGTTCGGCCCCCGCCCATTGCGCAACAACATCGTCGAAGCTCGCGCACTCGGGCAACGGGGACAACGCAAGGTCCGGTTGCGGAGCGCCGCTTGCCACCTGTGCACGTGGCAGAACCATCGCGAGCACCGCTTGTGCACTCGCTCGCACACGGTCGATCTCCGACGATTCCGAGAACGTTTGCTCTTGAGGCCACCCCGGCTCGTACCACTGGACGCCGACCCACAAATCTCCCACCGTCTGTTCGGCGAGGCACACGATGCCCAGGTCGCATCTCAGCGTCGACTGCCACGTCTCGATGATCGAGGTGGGAACGACGGAGCGGGGCAACACAGTCACCCCGAAGCTCTCCTGCTCGCCTCCCCACCAGCAGGACAGGCCACCGAGCAAGGCGTGAATGTCGGGAGAGCTCGGAGGAGTGGCTTCGATCCCATCGCCCCATGTCCAGGGCGCCGCGTCGGAGACGAAATTGCGCGCCTCGAAGTCGTCGAGCATTCTCGAGCACTGTCCTCCGAACGCAACGGCGGGCGCTGCCGCGGCCGGAGTGGGGCTCGGGGTGGGCGTG
>NZ_JAKRNI010000051.1 GCF_022346945.1 Microbacterium sp. ACRRU
ACCCCACCCGCATCACTTGCAAGGAACACCTATGCCCCGTCGCCTCCCCGTCCTCGCCGCCGCTCTCGGCACGCTCGCTCTCGCGCTCACCGCGTGCAGCGGCGGATCCACATCCGGCTCGGCCGAGCAGGGCGACGACCTCGGTCTGGTCTCCGGGGGCACCCTGACCGTCGCCACAGAGGGCACGTACCGTCCGTTCTCGTTCCACGACGAGTCGGGAGACCTCACCGGTTTCGACGTCGAGATCGCCGAGGCCGTCGCCGAGAAGCTCGGGCTGGAGGTCCGCTTCCAGGAGACCCAGTGGGATGCCATCTTCGCCGGCCTCGACGCGGGTCGCTTCGACGTCATCGCCAACCAGGTGTCGATCAACCCCGAGCGCGAGGAGAAGTACCTCTTCAGCACGCCGTACACCGTCTCGCGCGGCGTCGTGGTGACCACGGAGGACGACTCCTCGATCTCCAGCTTCGCCGACCTCTCGGGCAAGACCACCGCCCAGTCGCTCACGAGCAACTGGTACGAGCTGGCCACCGAGAGCGGCGCCCAGGTCGAGGCCGTCGAGGGCTGGGCGCAGGCCGTCGCCCTGCTGCAGCAGGGCCGCGTCGACGCCACCGTGAACGACCAGCTGACCTACCTCGACTACGAGAAGACCAACAGCCCGACGGGTCTGAAGATCGCCGCCGAGACCGAGGACACCTCGGAGAGCGCGTTCGCGACGACCAAGGACAAGCAGGCTCTCGCGGATGCCATCGACGGAGCGCTCGAGGAGCTCGAGGCCGACGGCACCCTCGCCGAGATCAGCCAGAAGTACTTCGGCGCCGACGTCACGAAGTAAACCCCCGGCGCACGCCCGCGACTCCCGCCTAGCGTGGGGGGCGCGGGCGTGCCGCGTTCGCGACAGGAAGGAGGGCGCGTGAACGACATCTGGACGCTGTTGCTCGATTCGTTCTGGCCCATGGTGCTGGCCGGGCTGCGGGGGACCATCCCGCTGTCGCTGGCGTCGTTCGCGATCGGGCTGGTGATCGCCCTCGGCATGGCTCTGCTGCGTCTCTCGCGCAACGTCGTGCTGCGCGGCGTCGCGCGGTTCTACATCTCGGTCATCCGGGGGACGCCGCTGCTGGTGCAGCTCTTCGTCATCTTCTACGGTCTGCCCGCGGTCGGGGTCGTCATCGACCCGTTCCCGGCGGCCGTGATCGCGTTCTCGCTCAACGTCGGCGGGTACGCCGCCGAGGTCATCCGCGCCGCGATCCTCTCCGTGCCCCGCGGCCAGTGGGAGGCGGCGCACGTCGTGGGTCTTTCACCGCGCAAGACCCTGACGCGGATCATCCTGCCGCAGGCGGCGCGCGTCTCCGTGCCGCCGCTGTCGAACACGTTCATCTCGCTCGTGAAGGACAGCTCGCTGGCATCCCTGATTTTGGTGTCGGAGCTGTTCCGCCAGGCGCAGAACATCGCCGCGTTCTCGTACGAGTTCATGGCGATCTACCTCGAAGCGGCCCTGATCTACTGGCTGTTCTGCCTCGTGCTCTCGGCGGGGCAGGGCGTTCTCGAGAGGAGGCTGGATCGCCATGTCGCACGCTGACGATGCCGTGACCCCGCCGGCGGGCCCGACGGGCGCGCCGCTGCTGCGGGTGCAGGGCCTGCAGAAGAGCTTCGGCGCGAACCGCGTGCTCGATGGCGTGGACCTCGAGGTCCGGCGCGGCGAGGTGCTCGTGCTGATCGGTCCCTCGGGGTCGGGCAAGACCACGGTGCTGAGGTGTCTGAACGGTCTCGAGACCGCCGACGCCGGCCGCATCGAGTACGACGGCGGGCCCTCGATCGACCTCGCCGGCCGCGTGTCCAAGGCGGATCGAGCCGCGATGCGGGACCGATCGGCGATGGTGTTCCAGCATCACAACCTCTTCCCGCATCTCACCGTGCTGCAGAACGTCATCGAGGGACCCGTGCAGGCGCACGGCGTTTCCCGAGCCGACGCCACCGCGCGCGCGGAGGCGCTCCTGGAACGCGTCGGTCTCGCCGAGAAGCGCGACGCGTATCCCTTCGAGCTGTCGGGCGGCCAGCAGCAGCGCGTGGGCATCGTCCGCGCGCTGGCTCTGCGCCCTGACCTCCTCCTCTTCGACGAGCCCACCAGCGCGCTCGATCCCGAGCTCGTGGGCGAAGTCCTCAAGGTGCTGCGCGGGCTCGCCGATGAGGGATGGACGATGATCATCGTCACTCACGAGCTCGCCTTCGCTCGCGAAGTCGCCGACGAGGTCCTGTTCTTCGACGAGGGCGTGATCGTGGAGCGCGGCGCACCCGCGACGCTCTTCACCCGCCCCGAGAAGGAACGCACGCGCCGGTTCCTCGATCGCATTCTGCGTCCGTTGGAGTGACCATGTCGCGGGTGTGCGAGCTCTTCGGCATCGATGTTCCGATCGTCCTCGGACCGTTCGGCGGCCTGTCTTCGGTGGAGCTCACGGCGGCGGTCAGCGCCGGCGGCGGTCTCGGCTCGTTCGGCCTCTACGGCTATGCGCCGGACCGCATCGTCGAGACCGTGCGGATGCTGAGGAGCTCCACCGACCGGCCGGTCGCGGTGAACCTGTGGTGGTCACGGGGCGACGAGGTCACCCCCGCGGACGTCGATCTCTCCTCCATCCGGGATGCCATGGCCGGGCTGTTCGCGGCCGCGGGCGTCGCGGTGCCCGACGTGCCGGAGGTGTTCTTGCCCGATCTCGCGGATCAGCTCGACGCTGTCTTCGCCGCAGTGCCCGACGTCCTGAGCCTTGTCTACGGCGTACCGGATGCCGAGACCGTCGCGCGCGCTCGAGAGCGCGGCATCCGCGTGATCGGCACGGCCACGTCGGTCGCTGAGGCCGTCGCTCTCGAGACAGCCGGCGTCGACGCGGTGGTGGCGACGGGGATGGAGGCCGCGGGGCATCGCGTGTCGTTCCTCCGCGACCCGGCGTCGTCGCTCGTGGGAACGTTCGCTCTCATCCCGCAGGTGGTCGATGCGGTCTCGGTGCCGGTGATCGCGGCCGGCGGCATCGCGGATCGTCGGGGTGTCGCCGCCGCGTTCGCGCTCGGAGCGGAGGGGGTGCAGGTCGGCACGGCGTTCTTGCGCACGCGACAGTCCGGCGCGACGGCCGCGCACCGTGAGGCGATCGCTGCGGCCGGCGACACCGACACCGTGCTCACGCGGGCGATGAGTGGACGGTGGGCGCGCGGCATCCCGAACCGCGCGGTCCGCGAGATCGAAGCGGCCCAGGCGATCGCGCCCTTTCCCGCGCAGAACTGGCTCACCGGCGTGTTCCGCGCGGCGGCCGCCGCGGCAGGGGAGGGCGAGCTGCTGTCGTTGTGGGCGGGGCAGGCGGCGGGACTCACCCGGTTCGACGAGGCCGCGGACGTGCTCGTCGAACTGCGCGCGGGGCTTCCTGGCGAGCGGGACTAGGCGGACGCGCGGATCTCGAACGCGGTGTCGTTCGTGGCATCCGTGTCGGTCTCCCGCGCCTCGACGCGCTCGACCCGGGCCAGCGGGGGCCCCTGGCTCGCCCAGGACACGATCGCGTCGACCGCGGCCGAGGTGCCGGTGACGCGGGCCTCCACGGTGCCGTCGCGCCGGTTCCGCACCCAGCCGGTGACACCGAGGCGTTCGGCTTCGGCGCGCATCGCCCAGCGGAAGCCGACGCCCTGCACGTGTCCACGGATGCTCAATTCGACGCTGCGCATCTGTTCATTGTGACCTCACCCGGTGAACACGGGGAGGACGAGAGAGAACGCCAGCCCCCACATGACGAGCGCGATGACCCCGTCGAGGACGCGCCAGGCCCCGGGGGAGTCGAGCCATCGCCCGAGGAAGCGTGCGCCGTAGCCGAGGGCGGCGAACCACACCAGGCTGGCCGCGGCCGCGCCGACGCCGAACACTCCGCGTTCCGCCCCGTGCGTCGCGGCGACGGAGCCGAGCAGGAAGACGGTGTCGAGATAGACGTGGGGATTGAGCCAGGTGAGCGCGAGGCACGTCAGGACCGCTGCCGTGCGGGTAGTCGTCGCCACCATCGTCCGCCCGCCGCGTTCTGCGGGCGGGGCCTCCGTCTCGACGCGCAACGCGGCCCCCGTCGGACGCAGGGCTCGGCGGGCGGCGAGCATCCCATAACCCACGAGGAAGGCGGCCCCGGCCCATCTCACGACGTCGAGAAGCCACGGCACCGCGGTGACGACGGCGCCGATTCCCGAGACGCCGAGCGCGATGAGCACAGCGTCGGACACGGCGCACACGGCGACGACGGACAGGACGTGCTCGCGACGCACGCCCTGCCGCAGCACGAAGAGGTTCTGAGCGCCGATGGCGACGATGAGCGAGAGGCCGAGCCCGAAACCGGCAGCGAGGGAGGAGAGCACGGTGTCGAGGGTAGGCGGGCGTCCTCCTTCAGTACAGTTCAGGATTCTGCAGCACCATTAGCATCGCTTCATGACGATTCCGTTCGAGCTCGCCCGCACCCTGGCGACCGTCATCGAAGAAGGAACGCTGGATGCCGCTGCCCGGCGGCTGCACATCACGTCGTCCGCCGTCAGCCAACGAGTGCGCGCTCTCGAGGATCAGCTCGGCCGTGTCGTCCTCGTCCGGTCGAAACCGGTGCGGGCGACACCCGCGGGAGACGCGGTGGTGCGTCTGGCCCGCCAGCTGGCCCTGCTCGAGCACGACGCGCTGGCAGCGATCGGTGCGGAGAGCGGAGCCGTGGCATCCGTGCCCCTCGCCGTGAACGCCGACTCCCTCGCGACGTGGTTCCTCGCCCCGCTGGCCCGTGTCGCCGAGCGGAGGGCGGTGGTGTTCGACCTGCATCGCGACGATCAGGACTTCACCGCCGGACTGTTGGAGACCGGTGTCGTGATGGCGGCGGTCACCTCCCGGGAGACCCCCGTGGCCGGATGCCGCGTGCGGAGCCTCGGGGTGCTGCGCTACGAAGCGGTGGCTTCCGCCGGGTTCGCGGCCCGATGGTTCTCCGACGGGGTTCATGCGGGAGTGTTGACCTCGGCGCCCGTCGTCGACTTCGATCGTCGCGACGACCTGCAGACCCGGTGGCTCGCCGGGTTCGACGTGCCCGTGGGAGCTCCACCGCGGCACCGCGTCCCGGCTTCCCAGGACTTCGCGACGGCGGTGGCGCTGGGGCTCGGATGGGGGCTGCTGCCCGAGTTCCAGTCCGCGGAGGGACTCGCCTCCGGTGCGCTCGTCCGGCTCGGTGGCGCACCGGTGGACGTTCCGCTCTTCTGGCAGCAATGGAACCTCACCTCGCCGCTGCTGGACGAGGTGGCCGACGAGGTCGTGGGCGAGGGGCGCCGCGTGCTGTCGCCGCGGCCGGTCAATCGTCGCTGACGCGCAGGACGATCTTCCCGCGCGTGTGCGCCTTCTCCAGCTCGCGGTGCGCCGCTGCCGCCTGTTCCAGATCGAACACGCGGTCCACGAACACGCGCACCGCCCCGGAATCGAGCAGGCGCGCGATGGTGGCGAGCGCGCCGCCGTCGGGGACGACCTTGTAGCCGGTCGAACGGATGCCGCGCGCCGCCGCCGCGTCGCGGAAGCCCGGCCAGGCGCCGGTGGGAACCTCGATCAACAGGCCCCCCGGCCGCACGACCTCGAGGGAACGGGTCCCGGTGTCGTCGGCGACGTTGCCGATGAGGTCGACCACGACATCCACGTCGGCGACGACGTCCTCGAACCTCGCCGTCGTGTGGTCGACGACCTCGGCGGCGCCGAGCTCACGGAGCCAGTCGAGATTGCGCGAGGACCCCGTCGCGATGACGTGCGCGCCGAAGTACGCGGCGAACTGCACCGCGAAGTGGCCCACCCCGCCGCTGCCGGCGTGAATCAGGATGCGCTGACCGGCGTGCGCGAGCGCCGTCTCGACCACGACGCCCCACGCGGTGAGGGCGGCCAGGGGCACACCGGCCGCCTCGACGTGCGACAGCGACGCGGGCTTGCGCGCGAGAGAGAGGGACGGGACCACCGTGTACTCGGCGTAGGTTCCCGGCGTCCGCGGGGTCGGCGTCATCCCGAACACCTCGGTCCCGGGCGGGAACGGGTGAGATTCGTAGGGAGCGGCGACCACGACGCCGCTGAAGTCGTACCCCAGCGTGGCCGGCCACCCGGTGATGGCACCGGCCGCACCCCGGCCCGCGCGTGTCTTGGCGTCGATCGGGTTGATCCCCGCCGCGACCACGCGGACGAGCACCTCACTGAGGATGGGGTCGGGTGTCGAGACGGATGCCACGCGCAGGGCGTCGGCGTCGCCCGGGGCGTCGAACACCACGGCGCGCATGGTCTCGGGGATGACGACCCCCGGCGAGTCGGCTGTGGCTTCGGGACGCGTCGATCGGAATCTCATCGGGCGTTCCTCCTCGGGGGTCACATCGACGGCGACTCCGCCGCGACCCCTTCAGTCAAGCGCGCGATTGTCTCGACGGTGTTACACCTCGGTCACCGTGTCGCGTCGCCCGGAGTGCAGGAGCCTCAGCGGCGTCCGGGGACCTCGCCGACTGCCAGGGCGTGCAGCATCGTCGAAAGGTGCTCGATCTCGTCCACGGACCAGTCCGCGAGAGCCTCGTGGAGTCGGCTCTCGTGCGGGGCGCGCGCCTCGCTCAGACGATCACGGCCGAGATCGGTCACCGCGATCAGCCGGGAGCGGCGATCGTTCGGGTCGGGCGTCCGGGTGACCAGTCCCATGCCCTCGAGGTCGCTGATGGCACGGCTGAGGAAGCCTTTATCGGCAGAGAGCCGTTCGGCGAGGGCGGACAGCGTCAGGGGGCCGAAACGGCTCACGACCGACAGGGTCTTGAACGTCGCCGGCAGCATGCCGGGGCTGACCCGTTCCGCCGCCTCTGAGACGAAGCGGCGGAACACGGTCATCAGTTCCGAGAACGACGACTCGAGCGCGTGCACGGCGGCCTGTCGCTCGGCGTCGGGTTCGCGGGTCACGTCACCCATCCTCCCCCACGGGAGCGTCGGAGCGGGGACGGCGGCGGGTCTCGGCATCCACCGTCGGAACCGTCCCCGTCGTCGACAGGGTCGCCATACCGGCGGGAACCGACACGGTGGCCAGGTCCGCCTCGCTCGCCGCGACGCGCTCGGACGTCGTCATGCGGGTGAGCGGACGGTTCGGCAGGAACACGATCGCGATGAGGCTGACGACGGCCACCGGCACCGCAATGAGGAACGCGTGCGCGATGGACTGGGCGTAGATGTCCTCGACGATGACGCGCACGACCTCGGGCAGGGTCGACACCTGGGGGATCGTGTCGGACTGCAGGGCCTCGGCAACGGGAGCGCCGGCCGCGCCGAGACCGACGATCGCGGTCTGCAGGTCGGTGGCCCGGTCGGTGAACAGGCGCGTGGCCGTGTCGGCGAGAACCGCGCCCATGACCGACACGCCGATCGTGCCGCCGAGGCTGCGGAAGAACGTCACGCCGGAGCTGGCCGCACCCATCCGGGCCGGGTCGGCGGTGTTCTGCACGATCAGCACGAGGTTCTGCATCGTCATGCCGACGCCCGCGCCGAGCAGGAACATGTACAGCGAGACCAGCGCGAAGTTCGTGTCGTAGTGGATGGTCGACAGCAGGTACGTGCCCGCGATGAGCAGCACTCCACCGGCGATGAGGAACGGCTTCCAGTGTCCGAAGCGCGTGATGAGGGCGCCGACGACGATGGATGCCAGCAGGAGCCCCGCGATCATCGGAATCGTCATGACGCCGGCCTCGGTGGGCGTGGCGCCGCGGGCCATCTGCATGTACTGGCTGAGGAACACCGACGTGCCGAACATCGCCAGGCCGGTCGCGATCGACGCGATCGTGGCGAGGGTGAAGGTGGCGTCGCGGAACAGCGTCAGCGGGACGAGCGGCTCGGACGAGCGCAGCTCGACCAGGACGAACAGGATCGCCGCGAGGACGGCGCCGCCGACCATGAGGAGCGTCTCGGTGCTGGCCCACTCGAACGTGCGCCCGGCGTTGGTGATCCAGATCAGCAGCAGCGACACGGCGGTCGAGAGCAGCACGATGCCGAGGTAGTCGATCTTGACCTTGCGCGGTGCGCGCGCGGGCAGGTGCAGCGTGCGCTGCTGGATGACGAGCGCGGCGACGGCGAAGGGCAGGGCGACGAAGAAGTTGAACCGCCAGCCGAAGGCATCCGTGATGACGCCGCCGAGCAGCGGGCCACCGACGGTGGCGACGGCCATGACGGCACCGAACAGGCCCATGTAGCGACCGCGCTCGCGCGGGCTGATGATGTCCGCCATGATCACCTGGCTGAGTGCGGCGAGACCGCCCGCGCCCAGACCCTGCACCGCGCGGAAGGCGATGAGCATGTCGGTGTTCTGCGAGAACCCGGCCGCGGCGGTGGCCAGGACGAAGATGCCGATGGCGACCTGGATCAGCACCTTGCGGTTGAACAGGTCGGCGAGCTTGCCCCAGATGGGTGTCGAGATCGCGGTGGTGAGCAGGGTCGCCGTGACCACCCAGGTGTAAGCGTTCTGGTCGCCCGAGAGGTCGTGGACGATCACCGGCAGCGACGTCGAGACGACGGTCGAGGCCAGCATCGACACGAACATGCCGAGCAGCAGCCCGATGAGGGCGGGGAGGACGCGGCGCGGTGCCGCGGTCTCGGGGACGGATGAGGTCATGCGGGACTCTCCAGGGGAGGAAGAAGGATGCCGCGACGACGACGGCGCGTTAGTTGACGAAGATCAACTATACGCCGATTGTTTGATTTCGGTCAACTATCCGTCGAGGAGCGCGAGAGCGCGGTACCTCTCCGTCGGTTCCGGGCGCCGCACCGGCACCCGGCCCGCGGTCGTCCGCCGGTAGAGCTCGTCGATGAGCGAGGTCGCCAGCCGCACGAGCGACGCGATCTCCTTCTCGTCGCGGTCCACCCACTGGCAGCGGGGCTCGTCGCCCACCGGCACGAAGCCGTCATGCTGCTCCCACGCGACCAGCGTGCGCTCGGCGCCGAGGACGTGCTGCTGCCACCACACCTGACGCAGATACGTGCGGGGGATGGAGCGCCACGCCTTGTTCGTCGTCTTGATCTCGGCCAGGACGATGCGCCCCTCGGCATCCACCACGACACCGTCCGGGGTCGCGAGGTGACGTTTCTCGACGACCGCGTGATACAGCGCGGACGAGGGCTGGATGCCATGCGTCGCGGCGACCCATGCCGCGATCTCGGGTTCGCGCCGACGACCGTGCGCCGTGTAGGCGTTACCCGAGAAGCTCGAGCCGAGGAGCTTGGCATCCGCCGCTCGCGTGATCGCGTTGGCGCTGGTGAGAGTGGCGACGTCGGTCGCCGTGATGCCGCGCGAGCGCGCCCGGATCCACGCGACCCGGTCGCGCGAGTCCGCGACGATCCGCGACTCGAGGTCGGCGCTGCGGGAGGCGACGAGCTCGGGGGACATACGTTCGACCCTAACCCGGTCGCGCGTCTGGCGCGTTCCTGCGTGGCGGCGCGTCGCGGGCCGCGGCCGCGCCGCGCCGAGATGACCCACCGTTCGCGAAATGACCCCGGACGGCGCGGGATCGCGGGTCGTCTCGGTGAACGGGGGTGATCGCGCGAGGGGTCGGCCGGGGCAAGACGCCAGGCGCTCCTCCCCAGGCCGGTGGGCGGCCGAGATGTCCACGGATGCCGGGGGTGGGGGATCGCGCGAACGGGTGGTGGCGGCACGATCGGGGGGATGCACAGGACGGTGGGTATCGGCATCCGGGGGGTGCCCTTGTTCACCCGCGCGGACCTGCTCGCACGGGATGTCACTCCCACCGAGCTGTCACGCGCGGCGGCCGGGGGCGTGTTCCTGCGGCTGCAAGCGGGTGTCTACGTCGAGCGCGCGGCGTACCTCGCGCTCCGGCCCGTCGAGCAGCATCGGCTTGCCGTCTGCGCCGCCATGGAGCAGACGCGCGGTGGTTCCGCCGTCGTCTCTCACCTCTCGGCGAGCGTGCTCCATGACCTGCCGCAGTACCGGTTCAGGGATCGGCCCGTCGACGTGACGGTCGCCGCCGACGTCGGAGCGACCAGTCGCAGAGGGCTGCGGCGACATCTCGACGCCATCGACACGGGCGACCTCACGACGGTCGCGGGCATCGCCTGCACGACCCTCGATCGCACGGTGTTCGACGTCATGCGCACGATGCCCCTCGAGGTCGCGGTGACCTGCGCGGACGCCGCACTGCGGCGTGAAGCGGTGGTCGGACGCCGGTTCGACCCCCACGCGCAGGAGGACTGGCGCGAACGGATGCGCGAGAGGGCTGCGCGGAAAGCGGGAGCACGCGGCATCCGGCGAGCTCGCTGGGTGATCGAGTTCGCCGACGGACGCGCGGAACTGCCGGGGGAGAGCGTGAGCCGGGTGCAGCTGTTCCGTCTCGGGTTCGTCGAGTTCGACCTCCAGGTGGCGGTGCCCGGGCCCCGCGGCGCCGACTACTTCGTCGACATCGCCTTGCCCGAGGCTCGAACGTTCTGGGAGTTCGACGGGGAGGTGAAGTACCGCGACCCTTCCCTGCGCGGAGACCGGTCGATAGAGCAGGTGCTCCTCGACGAGAAGAAGCGCGAGGACTGGATCCGAGGGCGCACGCAATGGCGCGTGTGCCGCGGCGGCTTCTCCGACATCGCGACCCCCGAGGTACTCGCGGCCCGGCTCGAGGCGTTCGGCGTGGCACCCATGCGTGGAGGACCGGTGGCGCCGCCGCCGAGATGACCCCTGTCTCACCACATGGCCCCCCATTCGCCCGAATGGCGCGTCATCTCGGAAACGGAGCGTCATCTTGCTGTACGTCAGCGCGGGGCAGGGCGCGACGTGGGGGCGGGGG